>CAJTFH010000014.1 GCA_910575545.1 Bacteroidales bacterium | reverse complement strand
ACACTCTTTGAAAACAAATTAAACCGCCGTATGCCGAACGGCACGTACGGTGGTGTGAGAGGAAAGGAAACGAAAGTAGGTCAGAAAACTTTCGTTTCCCGACCTACTCGATTGTTTTTTTTATGCCGGGTCTTTGGAGATGGCGGTCCGGCCTATGTGTGCCTATGTGTGTTGAAAACTTTGCGAAGGTTTTTGATGGTTAAAATGGCTTATGAATGGAAAAAAAAACTTATCTTTGCGGCGGAAAACCGTGTATGCCATGAACAGAACGCCGCTATTGGCTGGATTGCAGAAGTTTAGCCTGTTGCGACTTGGCTGCGGGTTTTGAAGCATGAAAAAATACAGATAAACAACATATGATATCACTTGGAATTTTTGGTATTGACAATGCCGTGATGGCCATTGTGGCGCTCTTGACGGGTGCTGCCCTTGTGGCTTTGGCGTTGTGGCTTGCCGGGCTGATTTCCCCCCGCTCGTTCAATCCCCAGAAAGGGGAAGCATATGAGTGCGGTATCCCGACCCGAGGTGTCTCAATGACACGTTTCCATGTAGGCTATTATCTTTTTGCCATCCTCTTTTTGATGTTTGATGTGGAAACCGTGTTCCTGTTTCCGTGGGCAGTTTGCTTGCGTGCCCTCGGCGGTGCCGGTGTGGCAGCCGTAGCCGTGTTCTTTGCAATCTTAGTGCTGGGCCTTGTTTATGCCTGGCGGAAAGGAGCTTTGGAATGGAAATGAAGAAAGTGACTACCAAATCCATGCCATACGAGGCTTGGAAAGACAATGAATATATCGAGAAACTCGTGACGGAGCTGCAAGAGAGCGGCGCCAATGTGGTTGTAGGCGCTCTTGACAATCTCATCAACTGGGGGCGCAGCAATTCAATCTGGCCTCTGACATTCGCTACCAGCTGCTGCGGCATTGAGTTCGTGTCGCTGGGGGCTGCGCGTTTCGATATGGCGCGCTTCGGTTGGGAAGTTGCCCGCTCGTCGCCCCGCCAGGCTGACTTCATCATGGTTGCGGGCACAATAGTGAACCGTATGGCTCCGGTTCTGCGTCGTCTGTATGACCAGCTTGCAGAGCCGAAATATGTGATTTCATGTGGCAGCTGTGCCATATCCGGCGGCCCGTTCCGCAAATCATACCATGTGGCCCGTGGCATAGAAGATATAATTCCGGTGGATGTGTATGTGCCGGGTTGCCCGCCCCGCCCGGAGGCTATGATTTATGGCATCATGCAGCTTTCACGTAAAATGAAGGTAGAGCGCTTTTTCGGAGGTGTAAACCGGAAGGAAGACAGGAAAAAATATCTTGCAGAGCATCCGATTGAAGATTGCTGACCTGGCAGGATGCGCGATAAGCAATTGCGATAAAAATTAAGAATCACGACATTAAACCAATCATATGGCTGAATTGCAGGAAAAGATCTCAAAACGTTTCCCCGGAGCGACCTTCGAGGAAGGTGAGACGCTGCTCATCAACATTGCCGACAGCAGCCTCCACGACCTGGTGAAGGCGCTTCGCGACGAACACGGTTTCGACTATCTGGTCACAATCGTCGGATTTGACCGCACGACCGCGTTGGGATGCGTGTATTATCTGGCATCGACCAAGACGCAACGGCTCGTGTCGGTGTCGGCACAGACCACCGACCGCGACAACCCCATGCTCCACAGTATCGCCGACCTGTATCGGGTGGCTGGTCTTTACGAGCGTGAGGTCTATGATTTCTACGGCATAGTGTTTATCGGCAACCCCGATATGCGCCGCCTGTTCCTGAATATCGACTGGGTGGGTTATCCTTTGCGCAAGGATTACGACTCCAACCCCGAATTAAACCCAGTCAGCATTGAAAACGAGCGCCAGAGCGACACTACTACCGAGTGGGTTGAGATGCCCGACGGCAAAGTTGAAAAGCGTGAGCACACGATTTTCGAGGAGGACGAGTTTGTTATCAATATCGGCCCGCAGCATCCGGCCACCCATGGCGTGTTGCGTTTCCGCACGTCGGTCGATGGCGAAACCATCAAGAAAATCGATGTCTACATGGGGTATATCCACCGGGGTGTGGAGAAGCTCTGTGAAGACCTCGGATATATGCAGACCCTCCATTTCATGGATCGTCTGGATTATTTCTCAGCTCATAACTACCACCACGGCCTTTGCCTATGCATAGAGAAAGCTGCGGGGATAGAGGTGCCTGAGCGTGCCCGTGTTGCCCGTGTGATGATGGATGAATTGTCGCGTATAGCATCGCACTGCCTTTTCCTGGGAACATTCTGCATGGATCTTGGTGCAACAACGATGCTGTTTTACACATTGCGTGTGCGTGAACAGATTCTCGATATTATGGAACGTACGTGCGGAGCCCGCATGACATTCAACTATGACTGCATCGGCGGTGTGATTGCCGACCTGCATGAAGATTTTGTGAAGGATGTCAAGGAGTTGCTTGCAGTGATTCCCAAGAACCTAAAAGAGTATAACAAGCTGTTTACAGGTAATGTAATTGCACAGAACCGTCTTAACGGCGTTGGTGTGCTGACACGTGAGGATGCCATCTCTTATGGTGTCACAGGGCCTTCGGGACGTGCTTCCGGCTGGGCATGTGATGTGCGCAAGACCCATCCATACAGCGGTTATGATAAACTCGACTTCAAGGAGATAGTGCGCACCGAAGGTGATTCAATGGCACGTTTCAAGAACCGTATCGACGAAATCGAGCAGAGCGCCCATATTCTCGAGCAGCTCGTTGACAATATCCCTTCGGGAGAATGGCTGGCGAAAGTGCCCAAGGTTCTCAAATTGCCGGTAGGGCATTGGTTCCAGATGGTCGAAGGGTGCCGCGGAGTGTTCGGGGTATATATCGAAAGCGACGGAGGCACTAAACCTTACCGTTTGAAGCTCGCAACCCCGAGTTTGCCGGCCGCTGGTGTTGTTGACCATATTACCCGTGGCCAAAAAATTGCCGACCTCATCACAATCGGAGGTTCGCTCGACTATATCGTGCCCGATATGGATAGATAAATTGGAAAATGATTCAAAACCACGTTATGAATAATTACACGATTGATAACAGCCAATCATTGACACAATGGATCGACCAGCTGCTCAACAGCTGTATGCCATCATGGCTTGCTACCACTGTTGAATGTCTGCTGGTTGGTGTGGGGCTGCTTTTGGTGTATGCTCTTCTGGCACTTTTCTACATTCTGTATGAGCGTAAGATCTGCGCGTATTTCCAGTGCCGTTTAGGCCCGAACCGTGTCGGTCCCTGGGGATTGTTCCAAAGTATGGCCGATGCGGTCAAGATGCTTATCAAGGAGCTTATCTCACTTAACCATATCGACAAGTTCCTGTTTGCGCTCGCACCTTATCTGGTGATAATTGCGTCGATGCTTTGTTTTGCCGTGCTCCCATGGGGCAATGGTCTGCAGATAATCGATTTCAATATCGGTATTTTCTTCCTCATAGCATGTTCTTCAATCGGAGTGCTTGGCATATTGCTTGCCGGATGGTCGTCGAACAATAAATTCACCCTTATAGGTGCGCTCCGTTCAGGCGCGCAGATGGTGAGCTATGAGCTTTCAGTCGGTTTGTCGATTCTGACCATGGTGGCATTTGCCGGCACAATGGATGTCGGCAAGATTGTAGAGGCCCAGGCCGACGGATGGTTTATCTTCACAGCGCATGTGCCTGCGATTATCGCATTTGTGATTTATATGATTGCCGGAACTGCCGAGACGAACCGTGGCCCGTTTGACCTGCCCGAGGCGGAGAGTGAGCTGACAGCCGGTTACCACACAGAGTATTCAGGTATACATTTCGGCTTTTTCTATCTTGCAGAATATCTGAACCTGTTTGTTGTTTCCGGAGTGGCAACGCTGATGTTTTTCGGCGGATGGATGCCGTTCCGTATCGAGGGATGGGACGGATTCAATGAAATCATGGGCTATATACCATCTGTGGTATGGTTCCTGATGAAGGCCTTTGTGCTTTCGTTTGTCATCATCTGGTTTAAGTGGACTTATCCCCGTCTGCGTATCGACCAGTTGCTTTCGTTGGAGTGGAAATACCTGCTGCCCATCAACTTGGTGAATCTTGTTCTGATGGTGGTCATCATCTTTGCAGGATGGCACTTCTGATTCATATGATATAAGCTAAAAAGAAATAATAACCTACACTCTCATCATATAATGAGCGAAAATTTCGGAAAAATAGCCCAGGTGATCGGACCGGTGGTAGACGTTATCTTTGAAGGTGATGCCAATATGCTCCCCCCGATTTACACCGCTTTGAAGGTTGACCGTGGTGACGGATCAATGTTGATTCTCGAGGTGGAACAGCACATAGGTGAGGATACTGTGCGCTGCGTGGCCATGGAGAGCACCGACGGATTGCGGCGCGGTATGCGTGTCGATAACCTTGCGCGTCCCATCGCCGTTCCAACCGGTGACCAGGTGAAGGGGCGTCTGCTCAACGTTATCGGCGACGCGATTGACCACCTCCCGGAACTCGACCGCGGGAACCTTCGCCCGATTCATCAGCCGGCTCCCGAGTTTGAAGACCTTACTATCGGAACGGAGATTCTCTATACCGGTATCAAGGTTATCGACTTGTTGGAACCGTATAGCAAAGGTGGTAAAATCGGTCTGTTCGGCGGTGCCGGTGTGGGCAAAACCGTGCTCATTATGGAGCTTATCAACAATATCGCCAAGGGACACAACGGTTTCTCGGTATTTACCGGTGTCGGGGAACGTACCCGTGAGGGTAACGACCTTTTGCGAGAGATGATTGAGAGCGGTGTTATGAAATATGGCGAGAAATTCCGCGAAGGTATGGAGAAAGGGGAGTGGAACCTTGCCGATGTGGATATGAACCAGGTGAAGGATTCACAGGCTACACTGGTGTTCGGACAGATGAACGAACCTCCAGGTGCTCGTCTGCGTGTCGCCTTGTCGGGATTGACCGTTGCCGAGCAGTTCCGCGACCAGGATGGCGGTGGTAAAGACATACTTCTGTTTATTGACAATATATTCCGTTTCACCCAGGCCGGTTCGGAGGTTTCAGCCCTTCTCGGCCGTATGCCTTCTGCTGTGGGTTACCAGCCTACGCTGGCATCTGAAATGGGTATGCTCCAGGAGCGAATCACTTCGACTAAGAATGGTTCGATTACCTCAGTGCAAGCAATCTATGTGCCAGCCGACGACTTGACCGACCCTGCACCTGCAACAACGTTCAGCTTCCTTGATGCAACGACAGTGTTGAGCCGTAAGATTTCAGAGCTTGGTATTTATCCGGCTGTTGACCCGTTGGAATCGACTTCACGTATCCTGGATCCCAATATCATCGGCGAGGAGCATTATAACACTGCACAGGCTGTTAAGCAGTTGCTTCAGAAGTACAATGAGTTGCAGGATATCATTGCCATTCTCGGTGTTGACGAGTTGAGTGATGAGGATAAGCTGGTTGTGGCACGTGCCCGCAGGGCTCAGCGTTTCCTCTCCCAGCCGTTCCATGTTGCAGAGCAGTTCACCGGCCTGCCCGGTGTCATGGTGCCTTTGAGTGAGACAATCCGTGGTTTCAAGATGATACTTTCCGGTGAAATGGATCAGTATCCTGAACAGGCGTTTCTCAATGTCGGCACTATCGACGAGGCTATCGAGAAAGGTAAGAAGATGCTTGCAGAGGTTGGCGCCTGACCCGGGGCCGATAGACGCAAGATGCAAAGCTATAAAATCTGATATATGACACTTAAAATAATATCTGCGGAAAGGATTCTTTTTGAAGGAGAGACGTCTGTTGTGACTCTTCCGGGAGAAAAGGGGCGTTTTACCGTGCTTCCACATCATGCATCACTGATATCCACGCTTGTGCCCGGAAAACTACGTTACATGTCGGGAAGTGAGGAGCATGAGATAGAGGTGGGAGGCGGAATAGCCGATATTGACCGGGATGTTGTGTCGGTGTGTATATATTAATAGTCTGTTGTTAGCAGGCGAAATAAAAACAGTCCCGAAATGAAGCGATTACTGTTGATATTGACCTTTGTGATTTCTGTTGCAGCCGGCCTCAGGGCCAGCGTGGCAGAGGGGGGCGCTGCGGCTGAACAGGCTGTTACCTCCGAACTAAAGGCCACTGAAGATGCTGCGGAAAAGGAGAAACCAGATCTGAAGGAGACGATTTTTGAGCATCTCGGTGATGGCTATGGCTGGGAGGTGCCGTTTAATCACCATAAACGTATCCCCTTGCCGATTATCATCTGGGGTAAGGATGGTTTGCATGTGTTCTCTTCGTCGAAAGTGACCCACGGGGATGTTTACCATGACGGCAATGCCGTTTTTATGATAGCCAAAGATGGCGATTATAAAGGAAAACTTGTTGAGATTGTCGACGGTAAGGAATACAAGCCGTGGGATTTTTCGATAACTAAGAATGTATGTGCCATTTTCATTGCCTGTATCATCGTGTTGTGGTGTTGCCTGACTTTGGCAAAATGGTATAGGAAGAATCCCTTTAAAGCGCCCCGCAGGTTCGTAGGAGCTTTTGAGTTCCTGGTCGAGTTCATCTATGTAGGGGTTATAAAGGCCACTCTGAAGGATAAAGCGCCTAAGTTTGCACCTTATCTTCTGACGGTGTTTTTCTTCATATTCTTTATGAACCTGTTGGGTCTTATAGTGGTGTTTCCCGGCGGAGCGAATGTGACGGGCAATATAGCAGTGACTATGGTGCTTGCCATTATGACATTCGTAATGACAAACTTCTTCGGGAACAAGCATTATTGGAAGGAGATTCTATGGCCTGATGTTCCGTTGTGGCTGAAGTTCCCGCTTCCTATCATGCCGGTGATTGAGATTTTCGGAATGTTTACGAAGCCGGCAGCATTGACGGTGCGTCTGTTTGCCAATATGATGGGGGGCCATATGATTGTGCTTGTGCTCACATTGCTGATATTCATATTCGGGGCGATGGGCTATGCGGTAGCATCGGGAACGGCTGTTGTATCGACACTTTTCTCAGTGTTCATGCTGTTGATTGATGTGTTGGTCAGCTTTATCCAGGCATATGTGTTCACGATGCTTTCAACAATTTTCATTTCGTTGGCTCAGGAGGAGCATGGCGAGCATAAGGAAGAAGACGCCCATGAGGCATCGGAGGTGAAACAGGAGCATATGCATGAGGTGGCAATGAATGCGGCCGCGAAATGACATTAAATTATCGATAATAAAATAACAAAACAATAACTCTCAAAAATTAAGCACTATGTTAGGATTGATTTTAGCAGCAGAAGCTCTCGTTGGACTTGGCGCATCTATCGGCGCCGCTATCGCAGCCATAGCAGCCGGTATCGGTATCGGTAAGATTGGTTCGTCGGCCATGGAAGCCATTGCCCGTCAGCCTGAAGCCGCCGGTGACATCCGCTCGAATATGATTGTGATTGCGGCTCTGGTGGAAGGTGTGGCTCTGTTTGCCGTTATCGTTTGCGTTCTCGCTCTGTTCGTTTAAAAAAGTTGCCGCCACCGTAGGCGGCAGCCCGGAAAAGTTAACCGGCATGATTTTCCACCCCGTCAGATTGGGGTGGAAAATCGCGCGGGTAAAGTTGATTTATCTTCGGGCTGTTTATGCGCGTTGCGCTTTATCGATGTATGCTGACCCCGGGGTTTATGGCTTGATTTGCCGCTATCCGTCAGTCAGATTATTAAAAACTCTTTTATAAAAAGGTTTTATGGAATTGTTTAAGGTAGATTTCGGATTGACCGTCTGGATGTTCGTGGCTTTTGCGATCCTCCTGTTTTTGTTGTGGAAATTTGCATGGCCGGCCATCATGAAAGGTGTTGACAGCCGGGCCGATTTGATTGACAAGGGTGTTGAATATGCCCAGAATGCGAAGGAAAAACTTGACAATGCCAATGTCGAAGCGCAGCGCTATGTGAGTGATGCGCGCCATCAGCAGGCTGACATTATCGCTGAGGCCAACAAAATGAAGGCCCAGATTATAGAGGAAGCCCGTGAGGAGGCCAAGAAAGAAGCGCAGAAGGTTATGGATCAGGCCAAGGTGTCGATAGAGCAGAGCCGCCGTGAAGCTGAGAAGAGCTTGCGCGATGAAGTGAGCCGTTATGCTCTTGCCATTGCCGGCCAGGTTACAAGGGAACAGCTGAAAGACGCAGAAGCGCAGAAACGTCTGGTTAATTCGCTTCTTGATGAGATTGAGACTAAAAACTGATTAACGGGATATTAGCCATGAATGAAGGTTTGATACCAAGGCGATATGCCAAGGCGTTGCTGAAGTTTGCGGTGGAGAGGCATCAGGATGCGCGGCTTTATGAAATAATGAATAATCTAAGCCGCGGATTTGAAATGTATCCTTCGCTCGACAGCACTGTTGCCAATCCGTTTATAGCGGCTGATCAGAAGCAACAGCTGTTGGTTACCGCCGCCGGTGCGACCGACAAGGATGAGGTGTATCTCGATTTCCTGAAATTGCTCAGGCAGAACAACCGTCTGCCTATTTCGCGGCAGATTGCCCTTGCCTATGTTCGTGATTACAGGATTGCAAACAACATCTATAAAGTTGAGGTGACATCAGCCGCCCCGATGGGGGAGAAGGAGGAGCAGCGCCTTAAACAATTGATAGAGTCGCATCTGAGTGGGGCGAAAATGGAGTACGGGACCCGTGTGGATCCGGATTTGATTGGAGGGTTCACTGTCAACATAGGCTCTGAGCAGCTTGATGCATCTGTCAGGAATGAGCTGAAGCAGTTGGGGATAAAGTTGCTTGGCAAGTGATAGGTTTTTGTGGCATGTTGCTGTTTTTTGCGCAGTTACGGCCCGGACTAAAACTGGTAGCATAAGAATTTTGCCAGGGGACAAAAAGAAATTTGAGGGGGGATGTGTGGTTGGGAAAGGAACAGTATAGTAACACTCTCTTTATTTCATATAGAATGATTAATCCAAGCGAGATTTCAGAAGTTTTAAAACAGCAGCTTGAAAGCGTAAACAAGAGTGTGGCTTTCGAGGAAGTTGGCACGGTGCTTGAGGTAGGTGATGGCGTGGCTCACGTCTATGGCCTGGACAATGTATGCGCCAATGAGCTGGTTGAATTTGAAAACGGCGTGAAAGGCGTGGCTCTCAACCTTGAAGAAAGCAATGTTGGCGTTATCCTGCTCAATGATGTTGACAAGGTTACGGAGAACATGGCAGTTCGCCGCACCGGCGAAATCGCTTCCATTCCCGTTGGAGAGGGAGTGTTCGGCCGTGTCATAAACATTTTGGGCGAGCCAATAGACGGTCGCGGTCCCATTGAAGGAGAGCGCTATCTCATGCCTTTAGAGCGAAAAGCCCCCGGTGTAATATTCCGCCAGCCGGTTAACCAGCCATTGCAGACCGGTATAAAGGCTGTTGACTCGATGGTGCCTATTGGTCGAGGTCAGCGTGAGCTTATCATCGGCGACCGTCAGATTGGGAAGACCGCCATTGCGATTGACACGATTATAAACCAACGTAAGAATTTCGAACAGGGCAAGCCGGTGTATTGCATTTATGTGGCCATCGGTCAGAAGGCATCTTCTGTTGCAGCATTGGTGGAAACCCTCCGCCAGCATGGTGCCCTTGAATATACGTGTGTGGTGGCAGCCACCGCTTCGGATTCGGCAGCGATGCGCTATTACTCGCCTTTTGCGGGTGTGGCTATCGGCGAATTTATCCGCGACACCGGCCGCGACGCTTTGATTGTTTATGACGACTTGTCGAAACAGGCTGTTGCTTACCGCGAAATTTCGCTGATTCTGAAACGTCCTTCAGGTCGTGAGGCTTATCCCGGTGATATATTCTATCTGCATTCGCGTCTTTTGGAGCGTGCCGCCAAGATTATCGATAACCAACAGGTGGCTTCGAGCATGAACGACCTTCCGGAAGTTCTGAAGCCGATGGTGAAGGGTGGAGGTTCGCTGACAGCACTTCCGATTATCGAAACCCAGGCTGGAGACGTGTCGGCTTATATCCCTACCAACGTGATTTCAATCACCGACGGTCAGATTTATCTTGAAACAGCGTTGTTTAACCGAGGCATACGTCCGGCAATCAACGTGGGTATCTCAGTGTCGCGTGTTGGTGGTAATGCCCAGATTAAGTCGATGAAGAAGGTTGCAGGAACGTTGAAAATCGACCAGGCTCAGTTCCGCGAGCTTGAATCGTTTACCAAGTTTGGGGGCGATATCGACCCTGTTACAGCCAGGGTTATAGACCGTGGCCGCAAGAATGAACGCTTGCTTATCCAGCCTCAGTATAAGCCGTGGGCTGTTGAAGATGAGGTGGCTGTTATTTATTGCGGTGTCAACGGATTGCTCAGCAATGTGCCAGTTGAGAAGGTGGCTGAGTTTGAGGATGCGCTTCTGCAGCTGCTTCATGCGAAATATCAGGGCGATGTGCTTGATGTCATAGGCCAGGGTAAGCTGACTGATGATTGCACGACCAAGCTCACTGAGGCTGCTAAGGAGGTAGCTGCCCGTTATATTTGATTATTCTGAAAGAATCCGGGCCAGAGAGCGAAAGCCGTTCACTCATTAGAGTGGGCAATGTGGAATAATAATGAATGTGCCAGATCCGGCACATTCCAAGACAGGGAATAGGAGGGGCTATGATAATATCTGTTATCAGCCCTCCAAAAGATATTTTCGATAGATGGCAACATTAAGAGAATTAAAGGGACGTATCGGCTCAGTGGCGTCGTCGGAAAAGATAACCGGCGCCATGAAGATGATTTCGTCGGCAAAGATGCACAAGGCCGAACAGGCTTTGAGGCAGCTCAGGCCGTTCAGGGACCAGATTGAGACGATTATCGCCAATTTGCTCAGTTCGGATGCCGCTTTTTCATCACCGTTGATGTCTCAGCGTGATGTGAGAAAGATTGCAGTAGCCGTGTGGGGTTCTGACGATGGTCTTTGCGGAGCCTATAACGTTAATATCTTTAAGCAGCTTTTGCAGCAGATTGCAGCCTACAGGGAGAGGCTTGGCAGTGATGCGATAATAGAGATTCTGCCTATAGGGGGAAAACTGGCGAAAGCAGCATTGAAGCTAAATCTGCCGAATGTGACGGTTAAGATTCCTGCTGATGTTGATTCAAAAAGTGGCGACAAGGCAGTGAGGGATTTCACATGGGTGCTCCGCGATGCGTTCCTCAATGGGGAATATGACCGGGTCGATATGATTTATATGTCGTTCAAGAGTGTGAGCCGCCAGCGTCTGGAGGTAGCGGAATTGCTGCCTGTCACTTATGATGCTTTCGCCCATAGCGGAGGGAAGGCCACTGACAGGCCATATATATTCGAGCCTTCTCCTGAAGCTATTTTCACCAGGATATTGCCGATGTATCTCCTTTCGGTGGTTCAAGATGTGTTCACAGAGAACCGGGCCAGCGAACAGGCCGCCAGGGTTATGGCCATGCAGAGTGCCAACGACAATGCCAAGAAGCTCCACGACCAGTTGCAGCTTGAGTTCAACAAACTGCGGCAACAGGCAATAACGACAGAACTGCTTGATATTCTCGGGGGGCAGGTGAAGTAAACCGAAACTGAAATAAGGAAAACAGAATATACAGAAATGGGTAGTGTAAAAGATTATTTTTCATCCTTAGGGAAAGGTGTCGCGAGCCTCGTCAAAGGGCTTGAGGTGACCGGCAAGGAATTTGTCACCCCTAAGATTACTGAAAGATACCCTGAAGACCGTGACAACATGCATATAGCGCAGCGTTTCCGCGCCACGCTTGAGCTGATTTATGACGCGGAGGGCAATCATCGCTGCATAGCATGTGGCACATGTGAGCGCAACTGTCCCAACGGCACCATAACCATCGAGTCAAAGATGGTTGACACCTGGGACGGAAAGAAGAAAAAGAAACTCGACAGGTATGTATATGACCTCGGCAGTTGCACGTTCTGCCAGTTGTGTGTTGTTACGTGTCCGACAAATGCATTGCAGTTCAGCAATGATTTCGAGCAGGCCGTGTTTACCCGCTCGAAACTCGTAAAGAAACTGAATTATCTGCCTGAAAAGCCAGAACCGAAACCTACTCCGGAGCAGATTGCCAAGATGGAGGCGGAGAAACAGGCAAAAATCGAGGCTGCGAAAGCGGCGGCAGCTGCAAAAAAAGCAGCTACCCAGGGAGATGCGGCTGCAGGTAGACCTGCGGCCAAAGATCCGGCAGCAACAGATGACAAAGCCGCCAAAGCCCTTGCCGCTGCCGGAGGTGACCCTGAGAAAGAGGCTAAGATTAAAGCCGCCCTTGAAAAAGCCGCAAAATTGAAGGCAGAGCGAGAGGCAGCCAAAGCCGGTGGTGATGCAGCCAAATAAAACGAAAAAATAAACAAATCATTATATGGAATCAGTAGGAAGTATCATCGTGTATGTGGTGATTGCGCTGGCATTGGTTGTTTGCTCCGTGCTTGCCGTGACCACGCGCAAGATTCTGCGCGCTGCCACCTATCTGCTGTTTTCGCTATTTGCTACCGCAGCCCTCTATTTCAAGCTCGATTATGAGTTCCTGGGAGCTGTGCAGATAGCGGTTTATGCAGGAGGTATCGTGGTGTTGTTCGTGTTCTCGATTCTCTTGACGAGCCATCCGGGCGACAACAGCGCAAAACTCGCTTCAAAAAAGCGCCTTTACGGCCTTGCCGGCGGTCTGGCCATGTTAATTGTGGCCGGATATTCGCTTATAAGCCGTGCGTCGTTTCTGACTGCTACCGCATCGGGGGATAATCCCGTCATGGAAGAGATAGGCATGAAGCTGATGGGTAGTGGCCACGGGGAATATCTGCTCCCGTTTGAGGCAATCAGTGTGTTATTACTCGCATGTATCATCGGCGGTGTTGTCATCGCCCGCAAACGTTAACGGAGGACGCAAAGAATCATGGAAATAACAATGCTCTATTACCTGATACCGAGCCTCATCATGTTTTGCTGCGGTGTTTATGGCTTCATTACCCGCCGTAATATGATTGCAATCCTCATTTCGCTGGAACTGATGCTCAACTCGGTGGATATAAATTTCGCCGTTTTCAACCGTTTCCTGTTCCCCGGGGAGCTGGAAGGTATGTTTTTCACGCTTTTCGCCATCGGAATCGCAGCAGCAGAGACCGCTTTGGCAATTGCAATAATCATCAATGTGTTCCGTGTGTCGGAGAAAATCGACGTGCGCGACGTAAACAAAATGAAATTCTAACAGCGCCATTATGGAACCTGTCATACCTATAATTATCCTTGCCCTGCCGTTGACCATGTTTTTGGTTCTCGGTTTGTTCGGCCATAAGATGAGCCATCCGCTGGCGGGTGTGCTCGGCACAGCGGGGATGGGCGTCACTATGGTGCTTGCCTATATCACCGCTTTCACATATTTCTTTTCGGGCAATCCTGAATTTATCGATGCTGACGCCCATACGCGCCTGCAATCGATAATATTCAATGTGGACTGGCTGGCGTTTACCGATTCATTGGTGTTGCGCCTGGGTTTCCTGCTCGATCCGATTTCGGCGTTGCTGCTGGTTGTAATCACCACCATATCGTTTATGGTTCATCTCTACAGCAACGGTTATATGCGCGACCATCACGGAGTGTGGGAGAAAGGTTTCCAGCGTTTCTACGCCTTCCTTTCGTTGTTCAGCTTCTCTATGCTGGGTCTGGTTGTCGCCACTAATATTTTCCAGATGTATATTTTCTGGGAGCTTGTGGGGGCTTCGTCGTATCTTCTCATCGGATTCTATTACACGAAGCCGTCGGCAGTGTCGGCTTCAAAGAAAGCGTTTATCGTTACGCGTTTCGCCGACCTCGGTTTCCTGTTGGGCATCCTTGTGCTCAGTGCGTATACAGGCACGTTTAACTTCACCGATTTCACCTCGACAGAGGTTGCAGAAGGTGTCTATCGTGTCAGTGAAGGCACTGCCGAGGGTATCCGCGCCATGATTCAGAACAGTGCCGCCCCGATGTTTATGGGGGCATCAGTGCTGACATGGGCTCTCGTGTTGATTTTCATGGGAGGTATGGGTAAATCGGCCATGATGCCGCTTCATATCTGGCTTCCTGATGCCATGGAAGGTCCGACCCCTGTGTCGGCTCTTATCCATGCCGCCACGATGGTTGTTGCCGGAGTGTATCTGGTTGCCCGTCTGTTCCCCCTCTATCTGATGGAGGAGGCTGCGCTGAACATTATCGTGGTGGTGGGCGCACTGACGGCACTTTATGCCGCGATGGTTGCGTGCACCCAGATAGATATCAAGCGAGTGCTGGCATTCTCGACCATTTCGCAGATAGCCTTTATGATGGTGTCGCTTGGCGTTGCGCGTCCTGAGTTCCACCATGGGCTTGGTTATATGGCATCGATGTTCCATCTGTTCACACATGCCATGTTCAAAGCGTTGCTGTTCCTTTGTGCCGGTGCGCTTATCCATGCGATAGGGTCGAATGACTATACAGCGATGCACGGATTGCGGAAGCATATGCCTATAACGCACATCACCTTCCTTATCGGCTGCCTGGCCATTGCCGGTATCATTCCTTTCGCAGGTTTCTTCTCGAAAGATGAGATTCTGACTGCGACTATGGGGCATTCGATGCTGTGGTATGTATGGATGTCGCTTGTGGCCGGTCTGACAGCGTTCTATATGTTCCGTCTCTACTATCTGATATTCTGGTGGAAAGAACACAAAGTGCCCGAAGGCCATCATGCACCTCATGACCAGCCGTGGACAATGACCCTTCCGCTGGTGATTCTTGCAGTGGTTTCTTGTTTTGCCGGTTTTGTGCCTTTCGGCAACCTGGTTACATGGAATGGTGAGGAGATGTTTGACAGCGTTTCATTCTTTACGAATTTCAAGGCGCTTGACTGGAGTGTGGCATCAATAAGCCTCGCTGTTGCCGTGGTGGCAATTCTTATCGCCACAGCGATGTATAAGAAAGAGAATCCGCTTCCTGCGAAGATGAAGAACGCCCTCCCGGCATTGTGGCGCTGGTGCCATCACCGCTTCTACTGGGATGAACTTTATATGTTCATCACACATAAGATTATCTTCGGCTGCATCAGCAAACCTATAGCATGGTTTGACCGCCATATCGTTGACGGTACGATGGACGGTATCGCTTATGTGGTACAGCGGTCGTCGTATGCAATCCGCTCGTTGCAGTCGGGCAATATCCAGCGCTATGTGTGGGTTTATCTTATCGGAGCGTTGCTTCTTGGCGCAGTGACTGCAATCTGCCTGATGTGACGGCCATTAGAGAGCGTTTGAATTTAACACAGAAAAAATATAGTAACAGAAATGTTTTCGAATATACTGATTTATTTCGTGATAATCCCGTTGCTGATGCTTGCGGGGTTCGCCCTCTGCCGCAATGACAAGCAGATTCGCGCGGTGGCAGTTATCGGTTCGACGATTCTGATTGCCATGTCGGTTTGGTTGCTTGTTGACTATCTCGCCCTCAGACAGGCGGGGGAAACGGCAGAGATGCTTTTCACCGGTTCATGGGAATGGTTTGGGCCGTTGAATATCTGCCTTGCGGTGGGTGTTGACGGTGTGTCGATAGCAATGATTCTGCTGTCGTCGATTATAGTGTTTGCCGGCTCATTCGCTTCGTGGAAGATTGATGATGCACGCCATTTCTTCATGTGGCTGTTGCTGCTTTCAACCGGGGTTTTCGGTTTCTTTATCTCGATAGACCTTTTCACGATGTTCATGTTCTATGAGGTGGCTCTCATCCCGATGTATCTTCTCATCGGTGTGTGGGGTACGGGGCGCAAGGAATATTCGGCCATGAAGCTGACCTTGATGCTTATGGGCGGTTCAGCTTTCCTTATGCTCAGTCTCATCGGCATATATTACCACTCAGCGCCTGAAGGTGGCCAGCTGACATGGAATATTCTTGAAATCGCCAAGAACGACGCAATCAGCCAGGGGTGGCAGTATTTCCTCTTCCCGATGTGTTTCGTGGGATTCGGCGTTTTGGGCGCCATGTTCCCGTTCCATACATGGAGCCCTGACGGTCATGCTTGCGCTCCTACTGCAGTCTCGATGCTCCATGCCGGAGTGTTGATGAAACTCGGAGGTTACGGGTGTTTCCGCGTGGCCATGTATCTGATGCCTCAGGCTGCTAATGACCTGGCCTGGATTTTCCTGATCCTGACAGGTATCTCGGTTGTTTACGGAGCGTTCTCGGCATGTGTGCAGACAGATTTGAAATATATCAATGCATATTCGTCGGTTTCGCACTGCGGCATGGTGCTGTTTGCCATTCTGATGATCAACACCACGGCTATGACCGGTGCCATCATGCAGATGCTGTCGCACGGTCTGATGACGGCTTTGTTCTTTGCGTTAATCGGTATGATTTACGGCCGTACCCATACCCGTGATATCCGCCTGATGGGAGGTTTGATGAAGATTATGCCTTTCCTCGGTGTGGGTTATGTGATTGCCGGTATGGCATCGTTGGGCTTGCCCGGTCTTAGCGGATTCGTGGCGGAGATGACCATCTTCGTAGGCTCATTTGAGGCCGGTATGAAGGATTTCCTTGCAGGGGCAGGTTCTCTGCGACTGGTGTTCACTGTCATTGCGTGTGCTTCGATTGTTATTACCGCAGTCTATATCCTGCGCGTTGTCGGCAAGCTGTTGTTCGGCCCCGTTCAGGATGAACACCATCTTCAGCTAACGGATGCCACCTGGTGGGAGCGTCTGTCGGTTATCACCTTGGTGGTAAGCGTTGCGGCCATAGGCTGTTTCCCGAATTTCTTCGAGTCGTTAATCAAGTTTACCTTCAGCCCGGAGCTTTTCCGCGCCATAGGTCTCTAAATTTCCAATAACAGAACAAGATGGATTATTCTCAATTTCTTGCAATGAGACAGGAGATCGGTGTGTTGCTCGTTTTCCTGCTGGTATTCCTTTACGACACGTTCATGCCCAAAAAGGCTCTAAACGCTACAGCCGGTTTCACGGCCATATTGTTTTCGATTTTTACCGTGGCGAGCTTCGTCTGGGGCAATGTTGGCACCGTTGATGCATTTGCCGGGATGTATAGCACATCGCCGGTGTGCTCGATGATTAAAAACATATTGAATGTGGGTGTTGTCATCGTGTTGATTCAGTCGGTGCGTTGGACTAACGGGGATATGATGGTTGTGCGCCGTGGAGAGTTCTATGAGTTGTTGCTTGTGACGCTCTTCGGAATGTATCTGATGATTTCGGCACGCCATTTCCTGTTGTTTGTCATCGGTCTGGAATCGGCATCACTTCCTTTGGCTGCGATGGTGGCAATGGATAAGAACCGCTACGAAAGCCATGAGGCCGCTATCAAATATATTCTGACGGCGGTGTTCTCATCGGCCATCTTCATGATGGGGCTGTCGTTTGTGTATGGTCTTGCGGGTTCGCTCTATTTTGAGGACATCGCGCTGCAGTTGGGCAGTCAGGTTGACACTTTGCTGGTGGTTGCTCTTGCGTTTGTGATTGCCGGTGTGGGTTTCAAACTGTCGCTCGTGCCGTTCCACTTGTGGACAGCAGATGTTTATCAGGGTGCTCCGACTTCTGTGACATCATATCTGTCGGTAATCTCAAAGGGCGCCGCAGCGTTTGCGTTTCTTGTAATCCTCGTGCAGGCTTTCGGCCAGTTCTACAGTGCAGCCTGGGAGTGGATGCTCTATGCATTGATTATCCTGACAATAACGGTAGGTAACCTGTTTGCCATCCGTCAGAAAAACATGAAACGTTTCCTGGCGTTCTCGTCGATTTCACAGGCCGGATATATCATGCTCGGCGTTGTGGGATGCAATGAGATGGGACTTGCAGCCATGATGTATTATATTCTTGTTTACATTTTCTCGAACCTTGCAGCATTCGGCGTTATCGGGGCTATTGAGAACCAGACCGGCAAAGTTGATATGACCGATTATAACGGTCTGTCGAAAACCAATCCCTGGCTTGCATGTGCGATGATGCTTGCAATGTTCTCGCTTGCAGGTATTCCTCCCTTCGCCGGATTCTTCAGCAAATTCTTCATCTTCACATCGGCCATCAACCAGGGTTCGATTGCGATATATGTGTTAGTGCTTATCGCTTTGATCAACACCATCGCATCGCTCTACTACTATCTGTTGGTTGTGAAGGCAATGTATATTTCGCCCGAAGAGCCTCAGATTGCCACTTTCCGCTCGGCACTTAGCGAGCGTCTTGGTTTGTGGATTTGTGTCGGCGGTGTGATTGCTTTGGGTATTGTAAGCTTCTTCTACGATGCGATTCTCGAAGCCACAGCCAACAGCCCGATGTTTGCTTTTATAGGCTAACAGCCGGTAGATAAAACATAAAGCAGCCCCCCTTTGGTTTATGCCGGAGGGGGGCTGCTTTATGGCGGAATTTAGGCGTATAATGCCGATAAAGTGCTCATTATCTTAGTGGGGTGAACCACGGTGCCGTAAGATTGCGGGAGATGATGATTTGAATTAGCAGCGGATGTAGGGGGGCATCCCTTCAGACTGAGTATAATTCGTGAGTTTGGTTCCTGGATTTGAATGGTTACAGCCTGTTTTTGGGTTAAATAGTGTTAAAGGGGGGGGGTAGAGAAAATATATGTAATTTTGCGACTACAGGTTGGGAGGAGTGTGTTATAATTTGCTATGAAAAAATATATGATTGAGATATGACATCCGTTGCAATGAAAAGGTTGAGTTTATTGCTTGTTAGCATTAGTCTGTTATGTGTCAGCGGCAGGGCGCAGACTTATAGGGGAATGGTGGATGTTGCTCCCGCATTGGAGTTGCAGGAAGAGTTTTATGCATCTGGTAACTCTATGGACTCATACGGGTATGATGGTGTGGCATTTGCTATGGCGGTGTCAACTACGCATGGGGTGCAGTTGAGCAGGCAGCATTATGTGGGTATAGGGACGGAATTCTGTAGACGACTTGATATTTCAGATTGGGAAGAGCTGGGTAGCATACCGGTGTATGCCATGTGGCGTATGGATTTTTTCGGCAGAAAGATAACTCCGTTTTTTGATGTGAGGGCCGGCTATCAGGTTGCCAAGGCTAATGGTTTTTATGGGAATATAAACGGAGGTGTACGATTCAATCTGACAGGCCGTACAGGATTGAATGTGTCGCTCGGCGTCAGAATTAGACGTGTTGAGGCCGGTACTGGTAATTGGATTAAATCGGCATACTCCAGTTGGAGAGATGATTATGGCCGGGTTCTTGTTAGGCAGTATGCATTCGGCTTCTTGATGCGCATCGGAGTTGATTTTTAAAAGGACTGGAATAATGGAGACTTTCAGAGAGATGAGAAACCGGATATTTGTGGTGGTGCTTGCCGCTGTGATGCTTGTTCCGGTGTATGGGGCAACGGTGACTGTAAACGGTGTAAAATATACCACACGTGGAAATACAGAAGTAAGCTGCTGCATTGCGGATTCTCGCGATAAGGGGCTGGCAGAACTCGAGGTTGTGGAACAGGTCTTGATTGACGGATTACCTTATTCGGTTACGTCGGTTGAAGGGCGCGGATTCAAAGGGGCAAAGTATGTGAAGTCGGTAAAGCTTCCGAATTCAGTTAAGCGGATAGGGATGAATGCATTCGAGGGGTGTGAGAACCTGGAGAGTATTGTTTTGCCTGACCAGGCAAGGGTTGATATTCCGGTGGAGAATTATGGGTTCGGTGGGAACGGGCCGTTTAAGGGTTGTATTAAGTTGCGCGAGGTGAGGGGAAACAGGCTTGAATATCCGGCGTATGCCTTGACCATGGCATTCAGGAAGTGCCCCGAGGTGCCGTTTGCAGCTGAAATCCCGTTTTTGGAAGCATCGAATCCCGACGAGGTGCTGCTGGCTGCAGCATCGGCAATAAGCTCGGCGCCGGTTGCTGCACCAGACGGGACGAAACCGCAAGCCAAGGAGGTGCCTGAGTGTGAAGTTGACCGTAACATACCGAGGTCGGCCACGGAGAGCCGTAACCGTTTTGCTGTGATAATCGGCAATGAGGATTATCGCAACGGAGTTGCCGGGGTTGAGTTCGCTGCAAAGGATGCCCGGGTGTTTGCGGATTACTGTCACCGCACGTTGGGGCTTCCGGAGAGCAATATCCGGCGTTATGAGAATGCGACATATGGCGACATGTTGGGAGCGCTGAAAGATATTACGGCGATAACGGAGGCATATGGCGGTGACGTTGACATCATGTTTTATTATGCGGGCCACGGTATACCTGACGAGCGTGACCGGTCTGCCTATCTGATGCCAGTTGATGCAGACGGCTCGATGACCGAGGTGTGCTTCCCGCTGGCGAAACTCTACGAGCGTCTGGGAGGTCTTGGAGCGCGGTCGGTTGTTGTGTTCCTTGATGCATGCTTCAGTGGCTCTCAACGCGGAGAAGGAATGCTGATGGCTGCGCGCGGTGTTAAAATCAAAAGCGCTTCGGTTCGCCCGAAGGGTAATATGGTTGTATTCTCGGCGGCGTCTGGTGACCAGACGGCTTATCCGTATAAGGAGAAAGGTCACGGGATATTCACCTATTATCTGCTTGAGAAACTTCAGGAAACTAAGGGTGATGTGACATTGGGCGACCTCTATGAACATTTATCGACGAATGTGGCACAGCAGTCTGTGGTCGTGAACAGGAAGATCCAGCTGCCGGCGGTCAGCGCGTCGTTGCAGCTGTCAGACCAGTGGGAGTCGATGAAACTGAAATGATATGATTAGTATTTATTGATATGAAATCGATATATAAATTTGTTGTTGGTGTGGTGTCTGGCGTAGCTGCCTGTGCGGGGCTTTGGGGCTGCGGCGACCCTGAGTTTATATTTGAAGAACCGAATTTTGAGATTGGAGTGGAGTTTGATTTCCATGATATGGAGTTTGACAGCGATGGAAGCAGATTGACTCCAGAGGATGAGTGGCCGAAGATTATAACGACTTTTTCACCGTGTTATTTTATGATTGTGGAGAAACCGGAATGGGTTAGCATCAACAGAAACGAGAGCCTGCAGGTTGGCAAATGGTATTATGACTGGATATATCAGTTGGAATGTGTGAGGAATCTATCTAAAGAACCACGCAGCGGGGTGGTGAAGGTTGTGGTGTCGAATGTAGGCGGGGATGTGCCGATGGGGTATATTGAGCTGGATGTGCCGGTGTATAGCTTTGAAGGAGAGTTTAAGGTAAGGCAGGAGGGGAGAGCAGAGGAGCCTTATTTATAGGGCGGGATTTGTTACCACGAGCTAACCTCTTCGATGTAAATTAGAGAGGGGGAGGGATGCAGACGCCCCACGCACCGCCGCAGACGCGGCTCAGCGTGGGGTTAACCACAATCAAGCCTCTTCGAGGCATGGGTAGGGGGAGACGGGACGGGTCGGAAGAGAAGATGGAGGAGCAGAGGGATAGTGAAAAGGTTGGAGAAAGGAAGGGGATTAGAGAAGGAGAGAGGGGTGGAGGGATAATCAGGGGAGATGTATGCGGGTCTTGACGGGGAAGTGGTCGGAGGGGGTGCGGGGGATGACGGTTGTTATCCCGATTTCGGAAGGTGCATTGGGGGCATCCTGTGTGTCGGCGGTTGAGGCAGGTGTTCGGTATGTGTCGGTCAGGATTCCGTATTTTTCTACCTTGATATTCGGGCTGACAAAGATGTGGTCGATGCGGGAGGTGGTGTAGCCGTCGGTGCTGTAGTTGTTGAATGTTCCGTTAAGCTCGTAGACTTGTGAGGCTGCGGAGTGTGCATCAACGAGAGTGTTCCCCTCTGTAATTGTGGCATATGATGGGCTGAACTGATCGACATTGAAGTCGCCGGTGACGAAGACGGGTAGGTCGCGGCCGAGGTCATGGATTTTCTGTTTGATGAGTTTGGCGCTTTCTATGCGTGCGGTTGTGCCTACATGATCCATGTGGAGGTTATAGAAGAGGAATTGCTTGCCTGAGGGTTTATGGAGGAATCTGCCCCAGGTGCAGATGCGCACACATGCGGCATCCCATCCGAGGCCGGGGCGGTCGGGTGTTTCGGAGAGCCAGAAATCGCCGCTGTCGAGCAGCGAGAACAGGTCTGTGCGGTAGAAGATTGCTGAGTGTTCGCCTGCATCTTTGCCGTCGTCGCGTCCGCGTCCGATATATTCATAACCGGGCATTGCAGCTTTGAGGTCGTCGAGCTGCTGTTTGAACCCTTCCTGAGTGCCGAAAATGTCGAAATCGTGGAAGAGGGCGAGCTGTGCGATTATCGGGGCGCGCTGTTGCCATCCGTTGCCGGCGCGGGTGTCGCCGTCGTTGAGCTGGCGGATATTGTATGTGGCCACGTTAAAAACGGCATCTTGAGCAGACATGGCGGCAATTGAAGCCATGAAGATGGTCAGCAGAAATGTGATATTGCGTATTTTCATCGGGATAATGGTACTGATGGGGGGTGAATTGGTTTGTGGTTTTAAAGTGTAAATGAAATTTCTTTGAATGCATAGGTTGAGAGAGAGCCGTCGGAGTGACGGAGAGTGAGTAGACCCGATGGGCTGACGGTGTGGATGGCTGCGAGGAAACTGCTACCATCGGGTGTCTGAAACGGGTGTTGCCGACCGTCGCCCCGCCATAGGGCAGAGAGGTAGGCCGAATGTATCTGATTGGCAGCGGCATCGTCAATCGGGTTGGAGAGGCGAGAGATTATCGGCCCGGCGACAGACCGGAGTATGTCGGGGATGGGGAAGGGGCGTGACGCAAGGTTTGCCATGCTCACCGGATTGGGTGCCGGGGAGAGGAAACGGGTCTGATTGACATTTAGCCCGATTCCGGCTATGGTGTGGATGATTTCGGCGGAGCTTATTGAGTGTTCGATGAGTATGCCCGCGATTTTGAGGTTATCCACGTAGATGTCGTTGGGCCATTTCACTTTAATGCGGTCGGGTGAAATGTGGGGAGAAAGGAGTTCACGAAGGGTTTCGACTACCGCAAGGGATACGATTTCGGATATGAGGAACTGCCGGGAGGGGTGGAGGGCAACCGGCCTCAGGAGAATGGAGCAAGTGAGGTTTTTGCCCGGTTCGGCTTCCCATGAGTTTCCTCTCTGCCCGCGACCGGCGGTTTGGTTGTCGGTCAGCGCCACGGAGCCGTGAGGCAGCGTGGCGCAGTTTTCTTTAAGCCAGGTGTTGGTTGAGGCAGTTTCAGGCAGTTTTATCAGATTCATGGGGAAAGACATTCAGTCGGGGATGTCGACAGTCATTGTGCGTGACATGTCTGGGTTAACGTTGACGTTGACGGTAACTGTATCGTCGGGGAGGAGAGGCTCAATCCGTTCAGGCCATTCGAGCAGGCAGAGTGCGCCTGAGTCGAAATAGTCCTCAACACCGATTTCGAGGGCGTCATCGACCGATTCGAGGCGGTAGAGGTCGAAATGATAGATGAGTTCGGCGGTTTTGTCGGAACGGTATTCGTTGATAATCGAGAATGATGGTGAGTTGGCGAGGTCGTCTTCGACGCCGAGTGCGCGGCAAAGCTCGCGGATGAATGTGGTTTTGCCCGCACCCATCTCGCCCCGGAAAGCGTAGACGGTTTCATCGCCCATCAGGGCTGCAAATTCCTTGGCTGCCTGAGGCAGGGATTCGATGGAGGGGATGTTGATTGTATGGGTCATTTCCGTTGTTATTTTTTAGGGGTTAAAGTTACCAGCGGAATCAGCATCTCTTCGAGGGAGATGCCGCCGTGCTGGAAGGTGTCGGTATAGTATTGAACGTAGTAGTTGTAGTTGTTGGGGTATGCAAAGAAATCGTTGTTTCCTGCAAATATGTAGGTAGAAGATACGTTTGGCGCAGGTAGCCCGAATTGCTGGGGGCGTTTGATTTCGTAGACCTGACGAGGGTTATATCCGAGGTTCTTGCCCACTTTATAGCGCAGGTTTGTGTTGGTGTTTTTGTCGCCCACAACTTTCACGGGGCTGTCTACGCGGATTGTGCCGTGGTCGGTTGTTACAATGACCTTTGCTCCGGTCTCAGCTATGCGGCGGAAAAGTTCAAGGGCGGAACTATGGCGGAACCATGATTCGGCCAGAGAGCGGTAGGCGGCATCGGTGCGCGCGAGTTCGCGAATCATGCGGCTTTCGGTGCGGGCGTGTGAAAGCATGTCGATGAAGTTCAGCACAACGATGTTCAGGTCGTTTTGAGCCAGGTTGGCAAACTCGCGCAACAGGCGTTCGCCGCCGTTGGAATCGTTGATTTTGTTGTAGGAGAATCTGCACCGGCGGCGGAAGCGCTCGAACAGGGTTTGCACCAGTTCGCTTTCATTGAGGTTTTTCCCTTCGTCTTCATCTTCATCGACCCACAGATGAGGGAAGAGGTTGGCGATGTCGATCGGCATCAGGCCAGAGAAGATTGAGTTGCGGGCATATTGGGTTGCTGTTGGAAGAATCGATGTGTAGAGTTGCTCTTCGAAGGTGAAATAGTCGGCGAGAAGAGGTTTTATTGATAGCCACAGGTCAAGGCGGAAGTTGTCAATGAGTATGAAGAATATTTTCTCGCCTTGGTCGAGGAGGGGAAATACGGTTTTTGGAAAGACTTCGGGGCTCATCAAAGGCCGGTTGCCGGGATTGGCAGTGCGTGTGGGGACGAGAGCCGATGGAAGTGCCGCCACCCAGTCTTCGTAGTTCCGTTTTATGAATTTATAAAAAGTTGAGTCAGCGTCGGATTTCTGCATTTTCAGCATTTCATCCATGTTGGTCTCTGTCGATGCCAGGCGTAATTCCCAGTTTACGAGTTTTTCGTAGACACTGTAGAAGTCGGTGATTGTGCGTGCATCGTTGATTTGCATTGACAAACGGGAGAAATCCTGCTGGTAGTCGGCAGCCGCTGTCTGCGATACGAGTTTGTCGCTGTGGAGATTTTTTTTGATGGATAGGAGAATCTGGTTTGGATTCACCGGTTTGATCAGGTAGTCGGCGATGTTGTTGCCGACAGCCTGATCCATAATGTTTTCCTCTTCGCTTTTGGTAATCATTATTACCGGTGTCTGAGGGGCTATTTCTTTGATGCGCTGAAGGGTTTCGAGGCCAGTCAGACCCGGCATGTTTTCGTCGAGTATTACGAGGTCGAAATGCCTTGCGGCCACAAGTTCAAGTGCGTCGCGGCCGTTGTTGACTGTCACGGGATCGTAGCCTTTAGAGCGGAGAAACAAGATGTGGGGCTTCAGGAGGTCGATTTCATCGTCGGCCCAAAGAATTGAGTAGGGTGACATTGTGGCGGTTCTTAGCTTATATGTTTTTGAAGGAGAGTGGTGGTTTAATCGAGAAGGGGGTCGTCGCCTTCAGAGCCTGGGTCGAATTCGGGAAGTGACGGGGTGGGTGGCGATGCCGGTTTTGAGGCCGGATTCGGTTTTGGCGATTTTTCGACAGGCTGGGTTTGGGAATCCGAGACGCCGGCTTTGTCGGGCTGAGCGGTTTTATCTGATTTATCCGAGATGTCAGACGTGTCAGGCATGTCAGACGTGTCAGAGGTTGACGATGGTTGGGGAGCTGGAACCACAGGGGATTCGGCTGCTTCTTCTGGGGAGAGGCCTTCGGAGGGTCCGAAGAATTCAGGCGGGAGAACTGACTCTTCGGTGTTGCGGTAGGTTTTATCGCGCATGAATGAGAAGTAGTCGTCGAATGACCGGCCGCTTTTAAGCAGTGTGTCGAAGTTTTTGGCGGAAATCACTACGGGCCTGATTTCCGGCGGGAGTTTCATCGACTGGGATGCGGCCATGACCTTCCGATAGTGGTTTATTTCGTTGAGATTTTCGAATCCCTTGATAATCAATAGCCCGAGACGGCCGAAATTCATTTGTTCGAGATCGAAATCCTTTACGACAAATGATGCGAAGTTGTGACGGGCAACGTCGTAGAGCAATCCGTTTGGAGAAATGATGTCGGTCGGATAAAGCAGAATCAGGTATTGCTCATCGTCGGCATTTATTTCAAATTCGACAGGGGTGTCGGATGCCACGGCAGTAGAGTCGTTTGACAGGCGCGTATCCCAAAGCATACCGCGCATGTTCGCAGCACCTTCATTGAGCTTTTTACCTTGGGCAATCCCTTTGAGATAGGAGGATGCATAGGGGGAGAGGTCTGTGTCGGGGTATCGCTCAAGCATGAGCATGAGGGTGTTTTTGAAACTTTCGGAGTTATGGTCGGTTACGTAGGCGAGGGCTTCAAGAAACATGAATTTCGGCATCAGTTTGCTAAGTGGATATTCAGTGCTTACGGTGTTGTAGACCGAATGGACACGTGCATTGTCGTTGTCGAAATAAGCCTGGAGGGCATCGTCGTAGAGCCGGTTTTCGATTTCCATCATCCGGCGGAGGTTTCCGATATAGTCGGGGTCGCGCATTGCGATGCCGTATTTCGAATCGGGGAAATCGGATAATATAAGGCTTCGGTAAAGCTCGGCCTTGGTCATGTTGCCTGCGCGGGTGAACATCAGGTAGAGGTTATAGTAGGCGTCGAGGCGGTAGATGTTGTCGGGGTATCGGTTGAGGAGTGTCTCAAATTCGGTTTCGGCTGCAGGGAAGTCTTCGAGCTTATCTTTGAGGATAACCCCCATGTTATAGAGGCCTTCCTGGATGACGTCGTTAGCGGTCTGTTTTTCGGCGTCGGTTTTTGGGATCTGTTTGAGATAATATTCGGGATAATGGGGGTCGTTTTCTTTTTCGGCTTCTTTGGCGTCGGGCGTGGCGACGGAGTCTGTGGGTTCAGATTCGTCGGCAAGTTCTTCAGATTCGTCGTCAGACGATGAGCTTCCGAAGTCGTTGAAGTTGAATGATGATTTATTCCGCCGACGCCAATCGTCTTCGAGCTTGCGGTTACCCCAGCGTTTCTGGAACTCGGTCCGGCCGGCATTTTTGGTGGCGGTGTTGTAGAAGTACCATGAGTCGTCGCCGGTGTTCATTGCGAATGTCTGGGGAGCTTTGGAAGATGATCCGCCCATGGTGTTGCCCATTGCGTCGCGGTTAGCGAGAAATTCTTCGCGTGCTGCCGCTTCGGCTTCTTCTTTCTCTTTTTTCTTGAGTTCTTCGATGATTTTGTTGACTGCGGCGAGTTGCTGCTCCGGGGTCATTGCGGCAAGGCGCAGAAGCGAATCCTGGAGTTCGACATTCTGGGAGTAAACAGCCAGTTCATCGAGCAGGTCGCTACGCTTTTTCAGTTTTTTGTAGTCGGGATATGTTTCGGGAATCAGAGGAACGGCTTCAGAGTAGCAAGGCTGCGCTTTGGAATATTTCCGAAGGTCGTAGTAGAGGCCTCCGAGTGTTAGTTGCGAGATGGCTTTATCGATGCCGTTGCGGGTTGATTTCTCTGCTGCGAGTTCGTAGTTCTCGATGGCTTTGAGGGTGTCGCGCCGGGATAGGTAGAGGTTGCCGATGGCATAATAGACCTGGTCGAGGTATTCTTTGTTGCGGTCGTAGCGCACCATGCGACGCAGTGCGTTGACCTCCGGGGTTATGTCGTCGCCGGTGTAGACTTCGCTCTGTTTGATGCGGGCGTTGAATTTTGTGCGGTATGTTGCGTTTGAGTTGCTTCCGGCTTTTTTGTAGGCGAGATATGCGGCTTCTTTGTTGCCGGTCAGGGTGTAGAGTTGCCCCAGCAGGAAATTGAGACGTGTTTTCTGCGGGCCGGATGATAGTTTCAGTCCTTTTTCAAGAAGGGGTATGGCATCGGCATATTCTTTCGAGCGTATGTTGAAGTCGGCGTAGGTTGTGAAATATAGCTCTTTAAGTGTTTTTGAAGAGAGCTGTTCGGGTTTTATGCGCGAAAGGATGTTTTCTGCCTCGAAGAGCCAGTCCATGGCGCAGTATGCGCGGGCTTCCCACAATTTTGCTTCTGTTACTGTTGCCTCAAGCCATGGGAAGTGCTTCGAAATGTAGAAAAAGGTTGAAGCGGCGCCTAAGAAGTCGCCGTTGAGATATTGGCTGCGCCCCATCATCAGCCATGAGTTGTGGAGGAACGGATTGTATTCCTCGCGTTTGAGCCATGCTTTGTAGGCCGGGTCGGAACTTTTCCCCGGTTTCTTTTTAGGCTTCTTTTTTATGGAGCGGAGCTGAATGGCTTTCTGAGCTTTTTCAATTGAGCGGTCGAAATTGCCTGATGGCTGTGGGGCTTTTTCGTCGGCTTTGGCAGCAGCCGGATGGATGAAAAGGAGTCTGGAATAGTCGTCTTCATAGGCTGTTTCCATCTCCTTGAGGGTTTCTTTGTAGTGGGTGTCGCCGTTGAAATGGATGTTGTAGCGGGTTATGAACGCTTGGTAGTTGCGTGTTGCCGCATTGTTTTTCTTTGGAGAACATGCAGATATTGCCATGGCTATCAGAGCCAAGGCTGCTATCGCTGATATGTGGATGCACCTCTTCAAAAAAAGCGTTTTTCCTATAGGGAAAACGATGTGCGGGGGATAATATTGCTTTTTCCGGATTTTAAGGATAGGAAAGTGGGAGTGACTTTCTGTAATTTTGCGGGAGAAACGTTAACTTTGTAGAAAAATTTCACAAAAAAATATTGACCACGAAAAACTGACGCAAGATGAATTTGACTGAAAGATTTCTGAAATATGTTAAGTTTGACACTCAGAGTGATGAACTTACGAATATGACACCGTCTACACCCGGTCAGATGGTGTTTGCGCAGGCTCTTGAAAAGGAACTGCATGAAATGGGACTTGAGGATATAACTCTTGATGAAAACGGCTACCTGATGGCGACATTGCCGGCCAATATCGACCGTGATGTGCCTACTGTCGGTTTCATTGCCCATCTCGACACATCGCCCGATATGTCTGGGCGGAATGTCAATCCCCGCATAGTGAAGAATTATGAGGGCGGGGATATTGTGTTGAACGAGAAGGATGGGATTGTGTTGCGTCCTACAGAGTTCCCCGAGATGCTAAATTATATAGGTGATGACTTGATTGTTACCGACGGCACTACGCTGCTTGGTGCTGACGATAAGGCCGGGGTTGCAGAAATCATCACAGCAGTTGAGTATCTTCAGCTTCATCCGGAAATCGAGCATGGAAAAATCCGTATCGCGTTTAATCCGGATGAGGAGATCGGGCAGGGAGCGCATAAATTTGATGTTGAGCGTTTCGGCGCCGACTGGGGATACACAATGGACGGCGGAGAGGTCGGTGAACTGGAATTCGAGAATTTCAATGCCGCTGTTGCCAAGGTTACATTTAAAGGGCGCAACGTGCATCCTGGTTATGCCAAGCATAAGATGGTCAATTCCATACGTATCGCAAACCAGTTCATCCTGATGCTTCCGCGTTGGGAAACGCCCGAGCATACCGAAGGTTATGAGGGTTTCTACCATTTGGTCAATATCGAAGGGAGTGTTGAGGAGACTACGCTGACGTATATAATCCGTGACCATGACCGCGACCGTTTCGAGCGTAGAAAGAAGGAGCTGGAGCATCTGACCCGCAAGACCAATCATGAATTTCCCGGTTGCGCCACGATTGAAATCAAAGACCAGTATTTCAATATGCGTGAGAAAATAGAGCCGGTGATGCATATCATAGATGTTGCCGAAGAGGCTATGAAACTTGCGGGTGTGAAACCGAAAGTCCAGCCTATCCGTGGGGGTACAGACGGTGCGCAGCTTTCGTTTAAAGGTCTTCCTTGTCCCAATATCTTCGCAGGTGGGCTTAATTTCCACGGGCGTTATGAGTTTGTGCCGGTGCAGTCGATGGAAAAGGCTGAGCGTGTTATTGTTGAGATTGTCCGTCTTGTAGGCCGGGGGAGATGAATGGCTGAGAAGACACTGATTGTCGTTACCGGGCCGACCGGTAGTGGCAAAACCAAATTGAGCATAGATCTGGCGCGACGGCTCGGATGTGAAATCATCTCGGCCGATTCGCGCCAGCTATTCAAGGCATTGCCGATAGGCACGGCTGCGCCTGATGCCGACGAACTTGCTGCGGCAAGGCATCATTTTGTCGGGTGTCTGGAACTGGAAGACTATTATAGTGCAGCCAGGTTTGAGACCGATGTCATGGCGTTGCTGCCGGAGCTGTTCAGCCGGAGCGATTATGCGATTCTTTGCGGGGGATCGATGCTTTATGTGGATGCTGTGACCAATGGGATTGATGAACTTCCCACAATTTCGGAAGAGGTCAGGAAGGAGGCTTACGGTTTGCTTGAAAAAAAGGGGATTGAGGGTGTGAGACAGCGGCTTGAAGAACTCGATCCGGTTTATTATGGGCAAGTAGACCAGAATAACCACAAAAGGCTGGTTCATGCTGTTGAAATATGCCTGGAGGCCGGGCGCCCTTATTCCGAACTGCGAACCGGAGCCAGGAAAACGCGCGGGTTCAAGGTCATGAAATTCGCCATTGCTTATGAAAGGGAGGAGCTTTTCAGACGGATTAACGTGAGGGTTGAGGATATGGTTGAACATGGATTGCTTGACGAGGCCCGCTCGGTTATCGGAAAGCGCCGGCTGAATTCACTTAATACGGTGGGATATAAGGAGATGTTCCGCTATCTTGACGGGGAGTGGGATTTGGCTACGGCTGTGGCACGGTTGCAGAAAAACACTCGCGTTTTTGCGAAAAAGCAACTGACATGGCTTAAGAAGGATGATTCGGTGGTATGGCTCGACGCGCATTGTGAAGACCTTGCCGGGGAGGTTATAAGTAGGCTGGAGGCCGCTAAGAAGGGAATATAGGAGCAATTTTATGTATAATAAGTCATCAAAATTATTACGCATATTATGAATCTTCAGACTTTATATTATCGGTGGAGCTTTTTCTGCGCTTTTGGCCGTTATCTTCATTCGTGTAGACAATTACGCTCCTTCATCCTCAGGCTAAAATCCCTCAAGAAATCTCTCTCCGATAATATAAAATAATTTTGACAACTTACTTATGGGAAACTCTAATAAGTTTTTTCAGGTTTTAGGAGATGGTCTGAAGGGTTATTTTTCCCTGTCGGGATTTCTGGTGCCAGAGCAGGAGGCCGAGCAGTCAATTCGTGAGGGCGTCACTTTTAAAGGCACTAACATCATCATTCTGGTGTTTGCCATTTTGATTGCGTCGCTTGGTCTGAACACTAATTCAACGGCTGTGATTATAGGAGCGATGCTTATATCGCCTCTTATGGGGCCAATCATAGGGCTGGGGCTTGGTATAGGAGTTGAAGATTTCGAGCTTGTGAAAAGGTCGATGCGCAATCTGACTGTTGCTGCGGCTTTTTCGGTGCTTGCCTCGTGTCTTTATTTCCTGCTTTCGCCAGTCAGCGAGGGTCATAGTGAGCTTCTGGCCCGCACTTCGCCTACGATCTATGATGTGTTTATCGGCTTTTTCGGAGGTGGTGCGGGGATTTTTGCGATAGCGTCGAAGAACAAAGGGAATGTGATTCCGGGTGTTGCGATAGCCACGGCGCTTATGCCGCCGCTCTGCACTGTAGGTTATGGTCTTGCCACATGGCAGCTGAGTTATTTTTTCGGAGCGCTTTATCTGTTTCTGATTAATTCGATATATATCTGCCTGGCTACTTTTATTGGTGTGAAGCTGATGAAATTCAGTAAGATACAGTCGGCTGTGCCTCAGCGGGCAAAGAAAATGAAGCGGATTGTATATACTGTTGCAGTGCTTACACTTCTTCCAAGCATATATCTGACTTATAATATGCTGACCAAGGAACGTTTTGAAATGAATGTGACGAGGTTTGTCAATGACGAGTTCCGTTTTCAGTCGACACAGGTTCTGAGCCATTCGGCTACGGTGCAGAAAGGGGTTAAGACCATTACGGTGACGCTGATTGGGAAAACTTTGCCGCAGGATTCATTGGAGCTTGCCCTTGGTGCGAAGATGCCTTTTTATGGCTTGCAGGGGGCTAAGCTCAACATTGTGCAGGGTGACGGAGGAAGGTTCGACAATAGTGTCGAGATGGTGGGACATTCTGTTAGGCAGATATATGAGATTGCACAAAACTCGCTTGTGCAGAAACAGGAGGCTATCGATTCTTTACGGCAGATTCTTGCCACCCGTCAGGAGCATGATTCGATAGCATCGCGTCTGGCGCCGGAATTGAAGGTGGTGTTCCCGCAGGTGTCTGAGATAGCTATCACCAAGGCTGTGTTCGGTGATATTGCAACGGGAGGCCTTGATACGGTTAATATTGCATTGGTGCAATACGGACGTCCGATGAATATGGCCCAGCAGACGGAATTTGTCCGCTATCTTGAAGCCCGCCTGAGGGTGAATGATATAAGGTTGATAGAAGTAAGAAGTACGAAATAAGAAGTCGTGTAGTACGAAATAAGAAGTCGTGTAGTAGGAAATAGAACGTAAGAAGTCGTAGATTGCAAATTGTATGGCAACTTACGGCTTCTTTTGTTTACTTTGTCAACTTATTATCTCAGTCTAAACGACTGCTTATTTCTTACTTATCGCTTCTGCTTCCGCCTGTTTTTTTGGACGGGGGAGGGTGAATATGAATTCGAGGCCGCCGCTGCGGCGGTTGCGCACGCTGATTGAACCGCCCATTGTGTTGATTGAGCTTTTGACGATTGGCAGGCCTAGGCCGGTGCCTCCGGCTTTCCGAGAACGGCCTGTGTCGATGCGGTAGAAGCGGTCGAACAGTCGCGGGAGGTGCTCTTCGGCAACGCCGTTTCCGTTGTCGTAGAATGAGAAGGTGTAGTAGCTTGGTGAGCGTCCGATGAATTCGATTCCCATTTCAGTGCCCTGTGAGTAGGCTACGCTGTTTTTCACCAGGTTATTTAGCACGGAGTTCAGCAGGCCTTCGTTTCCGAATATGACGCAGTCATCGGGAATGTTGCATATCAGCTGCATTTCTTTGGTTATTCCTGACAGGAGGGTTTCCTCGACGAATGTGGTAGCCATGTTGTGGAAATCGATTTCTTTCATGGGGATGTTTGATTTCGATTCTTCAAGGCGTGTCATTGTGGAGAGGTCGGCGAGCATCGACACCAGGCGCTCAACATTTTGCTGGGCTTTTTGCAGGAAATGCTGCCTGTCGGCTTCTGGCATGTCGGGCTGGTTGATTAGCATGTCGATGTAGGCGCGGATGATTCCGATAGGGGTTTTCAGCTCGTGGCTGATGTTATCGGTCAGCATCCTTTTGGTGCGGTTTTTCTCTTCGGTGGCTTTCAGGGCAATTACGTGCTCCCGCTCGCGGCGCACGTTGGCTTGCATACGTGCGTTGTAGATTGCCACAATCTGGCGGGAAATGTCTCCGATTTCGTCGGCGGGAAAATCGCCCATTGGGATAAAGTCGCGGTCTTCGGCTGCGCGTTGGGCGAAGTCGTGGAGCAGTACTACATTTTTTGCCTGATGTGCTGTTATTATGAAGGCGAGTATTGTTCCGAATATTCCGGCTCCGAAAATGATAATCCAGAAAGGGAGGCCTACATCCAGGTGTTTTTCAACGCTTGAGTTTAACGGCAGGTATACTTTTGCGGCGAGTTCCCCGTCGGTTGATATGCGTCGTGAACAGAAAAACATCTTTTCGCCTGTGGGGAGTTTGACGTAGTGTTTCCTCTGGGTGCGTGAGCCGTCGTAAAGGGTGTCGAATTCGAGTTCGTCGAATTCTTCAGGCAATGTGTTGTGGAGTTCTCCGATTGAATAGAGTAGTCTCCCGTTGTTTGCGTTGTAGATTGATATGCATAGGTCTTCAAACTCGGTATTGACAAAAGCTGATTCCATGAAGTCCATGAAGGGTTTTATGTCGCGCCCTCTCTCATGGTTCATGAATATGTTGCCCACCGCGAATTCCACCCGGTTGGTTATTAGTGTGGTGAGATATTGCTTTTTGTTCTGATACTCGAAATATCCGACACACCCCATGACAAACCATATACACAAGCTTGCCATGAGGAACATCCGATATTGGTATTTGATTCTTGTTTTAGAGAGCACCATCGTTTTGTGGAGCTGGTATGTCCAGATGTTTACGGTTTATAGCCAGGGGTGTGTCAGTTTAGGTCGGCCTTGAATCCGTAGCCGAACCCGAGGCGTGTCACTATGTTTTCGCCGTAAGGGGCGATTTTTTTGCGCAGACGGGTGATGTTGGTGTCTATGGCGCGGTTGGTTACTTCTACGTTACCCCACACCTGGCTCATGATTTCATCGCGCGAGTGGATTCGCTCGCGATGTGTCAGGAAGAATAGGAGCAGGTCGAATTCCTTTCTGCTGAGAGGAATTTCTGTGCCGTTGATATAACATGCTTTTTCGTTGCGGTTGATTCGCATTGTCTTAAAGGTTATGTCGGGCTCATAGGTTGTTTTCGACACATTATAAACAACCTGCTGTGGGGCGTGGGTGCGGCGGAGCACTGCGCGCACGCGGGCTATGACCTCTCCGATGGTGAAAGGTTTGGTGATATAGTCATCGGCACCGATGTTAAGTCCCATTACGGTTTCGTCTTCTCCGTTGAGAGCCGAGCAGAATATTATTGGTGTTGTTTCGGTGGCTGGATTGTTGCGCACCCTTTTTGCGAAATCGAATCCGCTGAGGCGTTCCATCATGATGTCGACAATCATCAGCTGGTAGAGCGACAGGTCGTAGCCGAGGGCTGTCTCGGCGCTGTCGGCCGTGTCGACTTCATAGCCTTCCTTTTCGAGGTTGTATTTCAGTATTTCGCAATAAGATTCTTCGTCGTCGATGACTAAAATGCGGATTCTCATAATAGTTCGTGATGTTTTAATGGTAATCTTTCACTATTTTTATTTTGGATATAAAGGTACGATTTATTAGGGAGATATAGAAATGTTACAGATGTTAAAGCGTGTTAAAGTGTATGTTGCCCTGAACAAACAACCGTGGGGGATGTTTAGTAGGTATAATTACTATATTTGCACTGTGTTTTTTCATGGTATTAGATTTAAGGTTAAAGATAAAAGGATAAGGCTGTCGTGAGACAGCCTTATTCGTTATTATGCTTAGAAACTGTTTGAATTTTAATCAAATTTAAACGGTTTTTTAATCATCGGGGGAAATGTGGGGTGGATGCTATCCGGATGGAGTCGGGGGTGGAGATTGCCAGGAGGCATTCGATGTGGGGTTGGCGGGAGATGGCGGCGATGGCGGAGTCTGGGTGTGAGGCCATGCAGGCTGTTGCCCATGCGTCGGCAAGAGCGCCGGTGGGGGCTATGACGGTTGCGGAGAGGGTGGGGGTGTTGAAAGGGAGGCCTGTTGCAGGGTCGATTGTGTGTCCGACGCGGCCATAGGCCAGGGTGTTGTGGTAGTTGCGGTAGTTGCCGGAGGTGGCTACAGCGCAGTTGTCCAAAGGTATTATGCGAAGTGCGTTGTGGGTGGCCGGGGATGACAAATCGGGGGCATCGATTTGTATGCGCCACGGTTTGTTATCGGGATTATGGCCTGAGGCGACCACTTCTCCTCCGATTTCCACCATGAAATTGCAGACTGAGTTGCGGCGGAACATTGAGTTGATTATATCACATGCGAAGCCTTTGGTGACTGCGCTGAAGTTGAAAGTGGTGGCTGGATGTTTTTTTATGATGCGACCGTCTGTTATGTGGCATTGGCTGATGCCCACGAGTTGCATTGCGCTGTCGATGAGCTGGGGGGCGACTGTGAACCGTGCTGTGTCGGAGTCTGCTTCAGCGCGCCGGCGCGCTGAAGCGTCGGTGCCGAACCCCCAGATGTTGACGAGGGGTGATACGGTTGGGTCGAAGCGGCCTTTTGATTGGGCGCTGACATGGCTTGAGACTGCGAAAACGCTGTCGATAAGTGAGTCTGTGAAGTCGGTGCGGTTGTCGTTTATGCGCGATATGAGTGACTCGGGGTTGAAGGGGGATAGGGACTGCTCGATGCGGTTAAGTTCGATGATGACGGAGTCGTCGAGGTTTATGGGCGAGTCGTAGACGATGCGGTAGGTTGTTCGCCACACAGAGCCTTCTGTGATGCGCCAGTGGTCTGACCGGCGGCACGAGGGGGTGAAAATGGATGCTGCGATTATGACGGCTGCGATTGTTGCCTCTATGCGCGATGTATGGAGTGCGCTTATTCTTGTCTTCATGTGTATGATGTTTGATGTGTTTGATGTGGCCTGTAAGGCACAAAGTTAACTATTTTGGTTTTGATGACGCTAATATTTCGTATCTTTGTGAGTTGCAAATCTCGGCGAGAGATTGCGTAAACCACAAAACAGAACTGAAAACAGCTAAAGAATGAGAAAGTGGAGAGTGGAAGATAGCGCTGAGCTATATAATATAAGCGGTTGGGGTCGTCAGTATTTTTCCATCAATGATAAGGGTAATGTGACGGTGACCCCCCGCGAGGGTTTTGCTCCTGTGGATCTCAGGGAAGTTCTCGATGAACTCCAGGTGAAAGATATAACGGCACCGGTTTTGCTGCGCTTTCCAGATATTCTCGACAACCGGGTTGAGAAGATTTCAAATTGTTTCAAACAGGCTTCGGAGCAGTATGGCTATGAGGCTAAGAATTTCATAGTATATCCGATTAAGGTCAACCAGATGCGCCCTGTGGTCGAGGAGATTGTCAGCCATGGGAAGAAATTCAACATTGGTCTGGAGGCTGGGTCGAAACCTGAACTCCATGCCGTGCTCGCCACCAATATAGATGAGAATGCGCTGATAGTCTGCAATGGCTATAAAGATGAGAATTATGTTGAGCTGGCATTGCTGGCCCACAAGATGGGGCGTCGCATCATTCTGGTGGTAGAGAAACTCAACGAGCTGAGAACCATCTATGAGGTTGCTACAAGACTGAAAATAACCCCTGCTATCGGTATACGCATAAAACTGGCCAATTCCGGCTCGGGGAAATGGGAGGAATCGGGTGGTGATTCGTCGAAGTTCGGACTCAATTCGTCGGAGCTTCTCGAAGCTCTCGATTATCTGCGGAAGAACGGTATGAACGGATGGCTCAAACTTATCCATTTCCATATCGGCAGCCAGATTACTAAAATCCGCCGCATAAAGAACGCATTGCGCGAGGCTATGCAGTTTTATGTGCAGCTTAGCAAGCTTGGATTCGAGATTGACTATGTTGACATAGGGGGAGGTCTTGGGGTGGACTATGACGGAACCCGTTCCAGTGCCAGCGAAAGCTCGATGAACTATTCAATACAGGAATATGCCAACGATGCCATCTATTCAATAGTTGATGCCTGTGAGAAGAACGGTTTGCGGCAACCTAATATAGTGACTGAAAGCGGCCGCTCGCTGACTGCCCATCATTCGGTGTTGATTACCGAGGTGCTTGAAACCACTTCGCTGCCTACATGGAAGGATAGTGAAGACCTTAAGGGTGACGAGCATGAGCTGGTGAAGGAACTTTATGAGATATGGGACCGTCTTGACCAACAGACCATTTTCGAGAGCTGGCATGATGCGCTTCAGATTCGAGAGGAAGTGCTCGACATGTTCTCGTTGGGAATAATAGATTTGCGCAACCGTGCGTTGGCGGAGAAACTGTTCTGGGAGATAGCCCGCGAAGTAGGCAACATCGGTGCGCAGATGAAGCATCCGCCTGAGGAGCTTCGGAAGGTGTCGAAAATGCTGCCCGACAAATATTTCTGCAACTTCTCGCTGTTCCAGTCCCTGCCGGATTCATGGGCTGTTGACCAGGTGTTTCCGGTTATACCTATCACTCGTCTTGACGAGAAACCGACCCGCATGGCGACTCTTCAGGATATGACGTGTGACTCAGACGGGAAAATAGATAATTTCATAGTTTCGGGCGGCACATCGTCGTCGTTGCCCGTGCATCCGCTGAAACCCGGTGAACCTTACTATATAGGTGTGTTCCTTGTGGGTGCATATCAGGAGATTCTCGGTGATATGCATAATCTGTTCGGCGATACTAACGCGGTGCATATCTCATGTTATAAAGACCATTATGAGATTGACAGGATTATCGATGGAGAAACGGTTGCAGAGGTTCTCGACTATGTGCAATTCAATCCTAAGAAACTTGTCAGGAATGTTGAGACCTGGGTTACGAAAGCGATGAAAGATGGAAAAATAACCCCTGAAGAAGGGCGGGAATTTCTGAGTAATTACCGCTCAGGATTGTATGGATATACTTATTTGGAGAAGAATTGATGGGGTGAGAGGTAGGAATTGAGAAGTAAGAAGTCGTAAGTCGTAAGGAAGGTGGTATGAATAGGCATTTCATGGAGCTGGCGTATATCGGCGGGCCTTACCACGGGTGGCAGACGCAGCCGAATGCGGTTAGTGTGCAGGAGACGGTTGAACGGGGGCTTTCAACGCTGATGCGGGTGCCGGTGGCGATTACCGGTGCCGGGCGCACTGACGCGGGGGTTAACGCCAGCAAAATGGTGGCGCATTTCGATTTGCCTTGGTGCGTAGACGATGACAGGCATGTTGTCAGGGCGCTTAACTCGATTCTTGGCCCGACGATAGCTGTGCGCCGGGTGTGGCCGGTGCATGATGGTGCTCATGCCCGTTTCGATGCCACGAGCCGCACATATCATTATTATGCCCATACGAATAAGAACCCGTTTTCGGGAGGCCTTTCGTGGAAAGCACCCGAAAATCTCGATTTCGGGGCTATGAACGAGGCTGCGCAGGTGTTATGCGAAACAGAGGACTTCACTTCGTTTTCCAAGCTCCACACTGATGTGAAAACCAATATATGTCATGTGACCAAGGCTGAATGGAGGCGTCTGCCGTCAAGCGAGGCGTTTCCCGGAGGGGCTGAATGGGTGTTTGAAATAACGGCCGACCGTTTTTTGCGTAATATGGTAAGGGCTGTAGTGGGCACCTTGGTTGATGTGGGGCGCGGGAAGATTGATATTGACCGTTTCCGGGAAATTATAGAAAAGAAAGACCGTTGTGCGGCCGGTACGTCGATGCCGGCGGGGCCATTGTTCTTGCATGATGTGACATATCCGTATGTTGAATGAGGGGCATATGGAGTGGATATAAGGTGAATAAGGAAATTTTTCTCCAATTAATGCCAATATATCCAAATAGTTTTTGTAATTTTGTGGCGCAAATGACGATGTGATTCTCAGGAATTGCTTAACTTTGCACCGCAAAATCAGAATAATCAAAAATCACAAAAACTAAATTATTATGTCAGAAATTGCATCTCGTGTTAAAGCCATCATCGTTGACAAACTGGGCGTAGATGAAAACCAAGTGACCGAAACAGCCGCTTTCACCACCGACCTCGGCGCAGATAGCCTTGACACTGTGGAGCTTATCATGGAATTTGAGAAAGAGTTCGGCATTACAATTCCCGATGACAAGGCTGAAGGTATCGCAACCGTTGGCGATGCTATCTCTTATATCGAAGCAGCTCAGGCCTAAGTCAAATTAGGACTTAAGAGACATAAAGCCCCGGATTTTCCGGGGCTATTTAAACATTTATAGGAGGTATATTTTGTTGGTTTTTAGAGTATTAGCTGAGGCTGCGGTTGTGTGTTGCAGTTGCTTCCCGCTTATTGCAGCCGGGTCTAAACCGACAATCCTATAACTTCTCCGCAACAAGATTCCTCCATTGTCCATTCTTGTGAGTCTCTCTTATAGCATATGTAGGTGTGCAGGAATGAACGGGGGGCGTAGGCGGAGATGATATCACTCTTATCACGCAATAGAGAAATGGAACTTAAAAGAGTAGTTATAACCGGTCTTGGAGCCGTGACCCCAATAGGCAACGACGTTGAAACAACGTGGAAAAACGCATTGGAAGGGGTCAGCGGAGCCGGACCGATCACGCATTTCGATGCGTCGCTGTTCAAGACACAATTTGCCTGCGAGGTTAAAGACTTTAAAGGTGAAGATCACTTTGACCGCAAAAAGCTCCGTCAGCTTGACCTGTATGCTCAATATGCCATGGTGGCAGCCCGTCAGGCAGTTGAGGATTCCGGTATTGAAAAAGCCGACAATCTCAACCGTAACCGTGTGGGAGTGATTGTGGCGGCCGGTATCGGCGGTCTTCACACTTTTGAGGAGGAAGCCGGATATTATGCGATGCATGCCGAGCAGGGTCCGAAATACAACCCGTTCTTCATCCCCAAGATGATTGCCGACATCGCATCGGGTCATATTTCGATGGAGTATGCTTACCATGGCCCCAACTACGGTGTGGTTTCAGCTTGCGCTTCGTCGAATAATGCTATTATTGATGCGTTCAACCTTATTCGTCTGGGTAAGGCCGACGCTATTCTAACAGGCGGTGCTGAGGCAGCCGTTTATCCCGCAGGTGTGGGTGGTTTCAACTCGATGCACGCCCTTTCGACCCGCAACGATTCTCCGGCCACAGCATCACGTCCGTTCAGCAAGAGCCGCGACGGCTTCGTTATCGGCGAGGGTTCGGTTGTGCTGGTTCTCGAGGAGCTGGAACATGCAAAAGCACGCGGCGCCAAGATTTATGCCGAGGTTGCCGGTGGCGGCATGTCGGCTGATGCCTATCACCTCACGGCTACCCATCCTGAAGGCCTGGGCGCAATCATCTCGATGGAGAGTGCGCTTGAAGATGCGGGCATGAAGCCGTCGGATATCGACTATATCAACACTCACGGCACATCAACTCCCGTAGGCGACGTTTCAGAAGTCAAGGCCATTGTTAAGGTGTTTGGCGATGATGTGAAGAAACTCAACATTAGCTCGACCAAATCAATGACAGGTCATCTGCTGGGTGCAACAGCGGCTCTTGAGGCTCTGTTCTGCACATTGGCCATCCAGAACGACATCGTTCCCCCGACCATCAACCACGAAGAGGGTGATGAGGATGAGGAAATTGACTATACCCTCAATTTCACATTCAACAAGGCTGAGAGACGCCCGGTGCGCGCAGCTCTGAGCAACTCTTTCGGATTCGGCGGCCATAATGCCACTGTTATCTTGAAAAAGTATGAGGAATAATGGTCAGCAATAACAATTAGGTTATATATGCGAGGGTGTGTCATAATGGCTCATCTGGGTCGTCGCCCGAGGGCTTCGGGTTCGGTCATTGACCTTAGTCAACTCCCTTCACCCTCACCCTCAGGCTCCTACCATCTGAACCATTCTGACAGCACCCTCTCCATCCGGATGCAAAAAAGGCGTTGGTCGAATTTCGACACAGCGCCTTTTTTTGTGTCGATATAAATCGAACCTGGGCAATCACTGGTGTGGTGAGGGCGTGTCACAATTGGGCATCATTGATAAATGCACATCGTTTTGTTGGGTAGGTGTTGCAAAACTCCGGATTGTAGGGATGCACCGCTCGTGCATCAATTTGGCGGCAAATAATTAGTGATTTTTCGGCATCGCCGGTAAGCGGGACTGTCAAGGTGGTAGTGCCGAATGTTGCCGGAGGGCGGGCGTTATCTCGAGGTGATGTCGAGGTGATGTCGAGGTGATGTGCTTGTCTACAATTTTGAATCGGAACACAGAAGGGGCGGCCGGAAATTGGATGGTGAGGTTGATAAGAATGGTGGGGCGGGAGATGCATGACAAGAGGGTGTGTCATAATGGCTCATCTGGGTCGTCGCCCGAGGGCTTCGGGTTCGGTCATTGACCTTAGTCAACTCCCTTCACCCTCACCCTCAGGCTCCTACCATCTGAACCATTCTGACAGCACCCTCTCCATCCGGATGCCAAAAAGGCGTTGGTCGAATTTCGACACAACGCCTTTGTTGTATTTGTTATGCTGTTGGATTAGCGGAGGCGGAGTTTTTTGCCGGGCTGGAGCTTCGATTTGGTGGTCAGACCGTTGAGGCGGCAGAGCTGGCGCACGGTGACACCGTTGCGCGAGGCTATGCGGCTGAGGGTGTCGCCACGGCGGATGGTATAGGAAGCGGCGGCTGATTTCGATGAGCCTGTTGAGGCAGTGGGCCGAGCGGGATGGGTTGCCCGGTATTGGCGGGCATATTCGGTGTTTGCAGCCGGGTCGAAGTTGCGCGCTTTCTTATATGTGTGTTTGTCGAATGTGTATGTGTCAGTGTGGACGGTCTGGTTTGCGAAGTCGAAGATGGCCGCAGGGTTGATTGGTGTGCCCATGAAGCGGGTCTCAAAGTGGAGATGGGAGCCGAAGCTGCGTCCGGTGTTCCCGCCGAGGGCGATTGGGTCGCCGACTTTAACATCCTGGTCTGGTTCGACAAGGAATTTGGATAGGTGGCCGTAGACTGTTTCCAGGCCGTTGGGATGGCGTAGGATTACGTAGTAGCCATATCCACGGCGCTCGAAGTTGGTGAGGCGTACTCGACCGCTGAATGCTGCATAGACGGTGTCGCCGGTCTGAAGTTTTAGGTCGATGCCTTTATGTTCGCGGCGGAACCGCGGACGGTAGCCGTAGGGTGATGTAACGTAGCCAGGACAAGGCATTGCAAATTCGCTGACGTCAATGGTTTTGGTGTCAGGAATCTGCATTCCTGCATAGGCGTTAACGCTCTTTGAGTTCCAGGCTTCGGTGTAGATGTCGAGTTCAGGTTCTTCTTCGTCTTTAAAGAGGTTGTCGAGGAATTCCTGGGTGTCTTTAACAGAAATCTGGTTTCCGATATTTTCCTGTCTGGCAATGAGATCCTGGTGTTCGGCAGCGTGTGCGCCGGGTAGACGGTAGGTCTGGGCGGATGCGCTTAATGCTGACAATGCCGTTATTGAGAGGAGTGATAGAGTTTTAAATATTTTTTGAAGCATGTTTTGTTTCTCCGGAGAGAGATTTGGGGTGGCTCCATGGAGAGATTGGCGGATTTGCCTGGTGGACAGTCGCTTATCCTGAGAAGCCGCTGTGGTTAGTATGGCTATGGTTAATTTTTAAGTAAGTTGTTTTGACGACTTACATTATCGGTCTGTTTTTGTTGAAGCCTGATTGGCCGGGGCTAATCAGGCGTTGTGGCGCTGTTATGGAGTTATTTCTCGTCGGGCGCGTAAATTGAGGCTATTGTGCAGGGGTTGTAGTCGAAAACTTCTTCAGGCTTGAAGAAACGGGCTACTTCGATTGCTGCATTCTCTGGAGAATCTGAAGCGTGAACGATGTTTTCTTGTCCGCTCATGCCGAAATCGCCGCGTATGGTGCCTGGAGCGGCGTTGCGTGAGTTGGTTACGCCTGTCATCGCCCTGACAACAGCAACAGCGTCGACACCGCGCAGGGCGAGTGCGATTATCGGAGAAGACTGCATGGAGCGCTCGAGGGATGGGAAAAACGGGCGGTCGACCAAATGGGCATAGTGCTCGCGGAGTATAGAATCGTTGAGCTGCATCATTTTCGTTCCAGCGATAATCAGGCCTTTCTGCTCAAAACGGGCAATGATTTTACCGGCAAGGCCGCGTTGAACGCCTGAGGGCTTTATGAGTACAAGTGTAGTTTCCATCAAACAAATATTTTATCACCCCAAGCTGCATAGGAAGGAGCGGGAGAATTGGCTTTTCAATAAACGGGACAGTGCGTTGGCCTGTGATTCAAGGAATCCGAATAAGGAAAACGCTGATTAGAAGGCTTTAACTCAGTCCGGTTCAGTTGCTCAAAGATATGAAAAATAACGCTTTTGAGGAAATTATGCTGTATTAAATTATCCTAACTGATTGATGGTAGAAGTGAGAATATGGCGCAATGGCCTGATATTCAGACGGAATAATGAAAATGTGTTTTAAAGCATGTTTTGAACATTTTCCGAAATTAACATTTGCATGTGTTTATATAGATTAACAGGAATAAAGATAAAAGCGATAAATTTTCAGGAGATTCGGGATAGGTCAAGCGGGCGGTAATAGAGGCGGCGGAGTTCGGGCAGGAGCATTGAGTGTTGGGGTAGGGATAGTGGGGGGTCTGCATCGAGGATTTCTTCTGCGCAGTTGCGGGCAAGCTGCACGAGCTGGCCGTCGGTGGCGAGGTTGGCGATATGAAGGTCGAAAGGGATGCCGCTCTGCAGGGTTCCTTCAAGGTCGCCTGGGCCGCGCATTTTAAGGTCGGCTTCTGCGATGGCGAATCCGTCGGTGGTGGTGGTCATCAGTTCGAGGCGTTTGCGGGTGTCGGCAGCTATTTTCCGTTTCGACATGAGTATGCAATAGCTTTGCGCTGCTCCACGGCCTACACGGCCACGGAGCTGGTGGAGCTGCGACAGACCGAACCTTTCAGCGTTCTCAATGACCATGACAGAGGCGTTGGGGACATTGACCCCGACCTCTATGACTGTTGTTGCCACCAGGATGTGGGCATCGTGGTTGGCGAAGAGGTGCATCTGATGGTCTTTTTCTGCAGGTTTCATTTTCCCATGGACGAAGGCCGTGCGGTAGGAAGGGAAGGTGTCGCGCACCAGTTCATAACCTTCTTCAAGGCTTTTGAGGTCGAGCTTTTCGCTTTCCTGAATCAGAGGGTAGACGATGTAGACCTGCCGTCCTTGGGCGAGTTCACGACCGATGGCACGGTAGACCTGCATGCGCTGGTCGTCGTAGCGCAGTAGGGTGGTTATCGGCTTGCGACCCGGAGGGAGTTCGTCAATGACTGACACATCGAGGTCGCCGTAGACGGTCATGGCCAGTGTGCGGGGTATGGGCGTGGCCGTCATGACCAGCACATGTGGCAAAGTCGCATTTTTGCTCCATAACCTGGCGCGTTGCATTACGCCGAACCGGTGTTGCTCGTCGATTATTACCATTCCGAGGTCGTGGAACTGCACGGAGTTTTCAATCAGGGCGTGTGTTCCGATGGTGATATGGAGTGAGCCGTCGGAGAGCTGGGCGTGGATTTCGTCGCGATCTTTTTTCCGTGTAGAGCCGGTTAGCAGCCTGACGTTGATGCCGAGGGGGGCCGCCAATGAGCGTAGCGATTCATAGTGCTGCTGGGCGAGGATTTCGGTCGGAGCCATCAGACAGGCCTGTTTGCCGTTGTCGATAGCAATCAGCATAGACATCAGTGCCACTATGGTTTTCCCTGAGCCGACATCTCCCTGGAGAAGCCGGTTCATCTGTCGGCCCGATCCGACGTCGGCGCGGATTTCGCGGAGCACCCGCTTCTGGGCGCCGGTCAGCGGAAAGGGCAGAATGTCGGAATAGAAGGTGTTGAAGAATCGTCCGATTTTAGGGAACCTGATTCCTTGAACGGCTGCAGTGCGTCTGTTGCTGTAGCGTCGGATGTTGAGCTGAAGGTAGAAGAGTTCCTCGAATTTCAATCGTTGACGGGCCTGTTGCAACCGGGCGTTATCTGGAGGATTGTGTATGACCCTCATGGCCTGGTCGGCACTCATCATCCTGTAGCGGCTTATAAGCGATGCAGGTAGGGTTTCGGGAAGATGGCCTGCGATTTTGAGGGCGTTTTGTATCCAGGTGAATATGTTGCGGGAGGAGACGCCCCGGTTTCGCAGTTTTTCAGTGAGGGGGTAAACTCCCCGGAGGCCTTCGGCTGCGCCAGGTGCATCTGGCGGGTCAACCTCAGGATGCACCATGCTCCACCGGTTGTTGAATGCCTGCGGTTTGCCGAAAAGGATGTATTCGCGGCCGGTCTGGTAGAGCTCCTTGAGTGCTTTTATGCGCCGGAACCACACGACTTCGATGGTGGCAGTGCCGTCGGTAAAGAGACCCACGAGCCTCATTTTCGCCCCTTCGCCCTGGGTTGTGAACGTTACGAAGCGGCCACGCACCTGAACTGCGGGCATGTCGCCCGATAGCTCGGCCAGCGGATAGCTGCGTGAGCGGTCGATGTAGTGGGAAGGGTAATGCCGAATCAGGTCGGCACACGACTTTATGTGAAGCTCCTCTTCGAGGAGTTTCGCACGTGCGGGGCCGACCCCTTTGATATATTTCAATTCAGGGTTGTTCAACGCTGAAGTGTTGTGGGATTTGCGCTGCCGTAGGCCTTTATTATGGCTTCGGCCAGGAGCATGTCGACAGGAGTTGTGATTTTTATGTTTCGCGGAGAGCCTTCTACAAGCACTATGTTTGAGAATCCGGCTTCGGCGAGCACTGAGGCATCGTCGGTGAATCCGGGCTGATAAGGGAGCTTGTAGGCTTCGCGCAATCGCCACAGGGAGAATGCCTGTGGGGTCTGGACGGCGCGGAACGGGGCGCGGTCGACCGGCTCGGAATGCACTTCATCGCTGTTGAGGCGGCGGAGGGAATCGGTGACAGGAATAGCTGGTATTGCGCCGTCAGTGTTGCGTGCGGCGGCAACAGCCCGCGTTATTATGCCGTTGTCAACGAGTGGACGCGCCCCGTCGTGGATAAGGACTATTGACGAAGGCGGAGCATCGGCGATGGCTTCGATGGCATTTTTTACAGACTCCCACCTGGACTCGCCTCCCGCTACGATTTCCGTAGGCTCTATTCCATGGCTTAGGCACAGGTTGTTCCAAAGGGGTGTCATGGAACTTGAAAGAACCGTGATTATGCGGGCTTCAGGTAGCGCCTTACGGAATGCGTCGATAGCATGGGCCAGCACCGGCTGTCCGCATAGAGGCAGGAACTGTTTGGGCAACTCCGAGCCGAAGCGTGTCCCGGAGCCTGCCGCCACTATTATGACAATGGGTGGAGTCATGTCGATGTGAGGTTTTATCGCCGACCGATGCAGTGATAGTCTATGCCTTGGTGGGCGAGGTCTTCGGGGTCGTATATATTGCGCCCGTCAATGACAAGCGGAGCTTTCATAGATCGGGTTATGACGCCCCACGAGGGGAGACGGAACTGTTTCCATTCTGTGAGCATCAGCAGGGCATCGGCGTCGAGCACGGCATCGTACATGTCTGTTGCATATTCCACGGCATCGCCGACACGTCGGCGGCATTCGTCCATTGCCACCGGGTCGAAGACTTTGACGGTCGCCCCTGCATTTGTGAGGAGTTTGATTGTTACCAGAGATGTGGCTTCGCGCATGTCGTCGGTCTCAGGCTTGAAGGCAAGCCCCCAAATGGCTATGTGTTTGCCTTTAAGGTTCTCTTCACCTCCGAGGCAACGGCATAGTTTTTCAAACAGCACTGTTTTCTGATGCTCGTTTACTTCTTCAACAGCTTTGAGCACTCTCATTTTGTAGCCGTTTTTTTCGGCGGTCTTAATCAGCGCCTTCACATCTTTCGGGAAACAGCTTCCGCCATAGCCGCAGCCGGGATAGAGGAACTTGGCGCCGATGCGGGAGTCGGAACCGATGCCTTTACGCACCATGTTGACGTCGGCGCCGACGAGTTCGCAAAGGTTGGCAATGTCGTTCATGAACGAGATTCGTGTCGCCAACATGGAGTTTGCCGCATATTTGATCATTTCAGCCGAGGGGATGTCGGTGAAGATGACGCGGAAATTGTTGAGCAGGAAGGGGCGGTAGAGGCGGCTCATAATCTGGCGGGCCTCTTCGCTTTCAACGCCTACGACCACCCGGTCGGGGCTCATGAAGTCTTTGATGGCGGCGCCTTCTTTGAGGAATTCGGGGTTTGAGGCCACGTCGAATGGGATTTCCTCACCCCTTTTGGCCAGTTCTTCCGTGATTGCGGCTTTGACCTTTGCGGCCGTTCCTACCGGCACGGTAGATTTTGTTACCAGAACGGTGTATTTCTTGATGTTGCGGCCGAAAGTGCGTGCAACGGCCAGAACATATTGCAGGTCGGCGCTGCCGTCTTCGTCGGGAGGGGTTCCTACGGCGCTGAATACCACTTCAACATCGTCGATGATTTGAGCAAGGTCGGTGGTGAAATTCAAACGGCCTTCGCGGTTGTTGCGTAGCACCATTTCGTCGAGTCCGGGTTCATAGATTGGAACCTCACCTTTTTTGAGGCGTTCAATTTTGTTCTCGTCGATGTCGACGCATGTCACGTTAACACCCATTTCGGCGAAACATGTTCCCGACACCAGACCGACATAGCCTGTTCCAACTATTGCGATATTCATGTATGGATATTTTGTGTTTTGACAGCAAAATTACTAAAATTCCCGTAACCGAACAATTCGGATTTTTAGTGGGTGTTTAAACCGTTTTTTAGGGTATGTGCTTCAGTGAATATGTTGTATCTTTGTATCGAAAATCGAGAAGAATATGGATAAAAAATCAATAGTTGTGCTGGGGATAGAGTCGAGTTGCGATGATACGTCTGCAGCTGTGATATGCGATGGTTTGCTGCTGTCGAATGTGATTGCATCGCAGAAGGTGCATGAGGAATACGGAGGGGTGGTGCCTGAACTGGCGTCACGTGCCCATCAGCAGAATATAGTGCCTGTGGTTGATGCCGCAATAAAGAGGGCGGGGATTGACAAGCAGGATCTTTCTGCAATCGCTTTTACCCGTGGGCCGGGTCTGTTGGGTTCGCTGTTGGTGGGCACATCGTTTGCCAAAGGGCTGTCGCTGGGGCTGCGTGTGCCGATTGTTGATGTCAACCACCTGCATGGCCATGTATTGAGCCATTTCGTGAGGAGGAAGGAAGATGACGAAGTGCCGCAATATCCGTTTCTCTGTCTGCTGATTTCCGGTGGGAACTCTCAGCTTATTCTGGTGAGGAACTACGATGATATGGAGATATTGGGTCAGACCATCGACGATGCCGCAGGGGAGGCTTTCGACAAGTGCGCCAAGGTGATGGGGCTTCCTTATCCGGGCGGCCCGCATATCGACAGGCTTGCTTGTGAGGGTGACCCGAAACGGTTCAAGTTCGCCAAGCCTCATATTCCGGGACTTGATTACAGTTTCAGCGGATTGAAAACGTCATTTCTCTATACGTTGCGTGATGAAGTGAAATTAAACCCCGACTTTGTTGAGGAAAACAAGGCCGACCTTGCAGCGTCGTTGCAGCGCACCATAATAGAGATACTCCTTGACAAGCTCGATAAGGCTGTGAAGCAGACCGGTGTCAGAACCGTGGCTATCGGAGGGGGTGTTTCGGCCAATTCAGGGGTTCGTGCAGCCGTGGCGGATTATTGTGAACGGCATAATCTGAAGGCGTTTATACCAGAGCGGGCTTTCACTACCGACAATGCCGCTATGGTGGCTATTGCCGGATATTTCAAGTATCTTAAAGGGGAGTTCTGCCCCTATGACCTGGCACCGTATGCGCGTGTGGGGGTGTGATAAATTGATGGAGCTATGAGTACCAGACTGACAAAGAAAGCGAAGGAAACATTCGAAAAAATCAAACGGATTGATGAAAATGGACAGGAATGGTGGTCGTCGAGAGATTTGGCGCGGGTGTTGGGCTACACTGATTATCGCTATTTCAAAGAGGTAGGCAACAAGGCATGGGAGGCATGTAGAAACAGCGGCATAAATCCAAAAGACCATTTTGTTGTTTACAACGAAATGGTTCCCATTGGTTCTAACTCTGAAAGACAGGTAGATACAGTCAGAATGTCGCGGTATGCGTGTTATCTTGCCGTGCAGAACGCAAATCCATCCAAAACAATTGTAGCTCAAGCTCAGACGTATTTCGCTGTTCAGGTTCGCAGAGCGGAAAAATATCTTGATTCGCCGTTTACAGAAGAGGATGAAAAACGCCTGATGCTTCGTGGAGAAATGAAAAAGCACAACCAGCGTCTTGCAAGTGCAGCCAAGGAAGCCGGCGTTGTGACAAACAAAGATTACGGGATTTTTCAAAATGCCGGTTATAAAGGGCTGTATGGAGGACTTGACCGGGAAGACATCCATGACCGCAAGGGATTGACAAAAAATCAGGAGATACTCGACCATATGGGGAGTACGGAACTTGCCGCAAATCTCTTCCGGGCTACTCAGACCGAGGATAAACTCAGGCGCGAGGGTATCAAGGGGAAAGCGAATGCAAATCGGACTCACTTTGATGTAGGCAGGAAAGTAAGAGAAACTATCGCAGAACTTGGTGGAACAATGCCAGAGGATTTGCCTACTCCGGAAAGCATCAAGCGGTTGGAGAGCAAGCAAAGACGCCTTCTCAAAAAGCAGAAACCGCTTGATGGAAATTAAAATTACGTACTTATTTAATGGTTATAAATGATTTGCACTATTTATGGAGATAGCTGTTGTTGTAATCGGCGATGAATTGCTTATAGGGCAGGTGGTTGACACGAATTCGGGGGATATAGCACGGATGGTGGCGCCTGCGGGATGGACGGTCAGATGTGTCACTACGGTGCATGATGATGCCGCTGCGATACGCGAGGCTATTGATGATGCCATGTCAAAGGCTGACATAGTGCTGACAACCGGCGGCCTCGGCCCGACGAAGGATGACATTACGAAAGCTACCCTGCGTGATATTTTCGGGGGAGAGATGGTGCTTGACCGGGGGGTGTTGAATCATGTGAAAGATGTTTTCAAGCGCAGGGGTTTGAATATGAACCGGCTCACAGAGAGCCAGGCCATGGTGCCCGACAGCTGCAAGGTTATTCATAATGAGCTTGGCACGGCACCAGTGATGTGGTTTGAACGTGACGGGAAGGTTTTGGTGTCGATGCCCGGTGTGCCTTTCGAGACACGTTATGCGATGCGCCATGAGGTGCTGCCACGTTTATTGGAACGCTTCGCCGACCGCAGCGTTATAGAACACCGCACGTTGGTGTTGGTTGACATCACTGAAAGCGATCTTGCCGAGCGGATAGCTTCATGGGAAGATTCACTGCCCGCACATCTGCATCTTGCCTATCTGCCACAGGCCGGATATATCAGGCTTCGTATCGACGGGATGGGACGCGACCGTGGTGCGCTTTGCCGGGAACTCGATGAGGCCGTGGAGTGGCTTTGCCGTAATTTAAACGTGCATGTTCTTGCCACAGAAGATTCTACTCCGGAACAGTTGCTGACCGGGGAGTTGAAACGGCTTGGCCGGACTTTTGCCACAGCCGAGAGCTGCACCGGCGGGAATATAGCCCACCGAATGACAATGCTGGCGGGTGTGTCGGAGGTCTTCCAAGGTGGGGTTGTCAGTTACTCAAATGAGGTGAAAGCCGGTGTGCTGGGGGTTGATAGGTCTGTTATAGAGGCTAATGGCGCTGTTTCGGAACAGGTAGCCTCGCAGATGGCCAGTGGAGCGTGTCGGAAGTTGGGCGCTGATTGCGCGGTGGCTACTTCGGGCATAGCCGGGCCTTCCGGAGGAAGTGCCGATAAGCCTGTGGGGATGGTCTGTATGGCATTTGCCATGCCTGAGGGGGTTCATACGGAGACGTTCCGTTTTCCCGGCGACCGTGGCCGAGTGATTGACCGTGCGAGCACGATGGCTCTGATACGTATGGTGCAGTGGCTAAGGAAAGAGAGTGTCAGATAGTATTATCAGGAAGGCGGGGCTTGTGGTGTCTGGGATGATGTATTTATACAGGTCGGCCAACAAAATTAACCAGTATTATGCGTAGATTAATTTTGTTGGCCGTTTTAGCGGGGTTATGTATCCTAACGGATTATTTGTAGGTGAAGTCGATTTCGGGGGCGGTCTGCTCGAAGTCGGGCATACATTGGCCGGTTACAGAGCCTATGTAGGTCGGATCAGAGATGTAGAATGTTTTTCCGGAATGTGAATATGATATGCCTTTGACGGGTGTGGAGAGTGATACTGAGGCGCTTTCGTGGCCAGGATAGCATATGAGCTGGTTTGGTATGCCAAGCACTTCCCACAGCAGGTAGGTGTAGAAAATTGCACGGTCCTCGCAGTCGTTTTTGGGGTAGAACAGGGTTTCCTCGAGGAAATATGGCTTCTCAAAACCGTGGAAGTCTTCATCGGTTGAATATTCAAAGCCTTTTTGGACGAACTGTAACAGGGTGTTTACGGCTGTCTTTTCTTCCATTCCCGACAGTTGGGTTTTGAGTTGGCTGACAATCTGGCGGCGCACGTCGGGCAGGATTGCAGATTTGGCAAAATCGGCTGTTGGCATTTGCGGATAGCGGTAGAGCAAAGGCATTACGGCCTGGTTGAGTTCTCCTGTCAAGGTTATGTTTCCGAAAGAGATGTTATAGCGGTAGGGCTTTTCCGGGAGGCGTAATTCCTTCAGCAGAAGGTCGAGAGGCTTTCCTGCATCGGCATCTGAGGGGAGGGCGCATGTGCTTATCCGAAGGTTGTCGGGTTTGGTAAGGTCGACGTTTTCATCGGCGAAAATGAAATATTTTTTGCCGTTGATATTCAGGTAGGGATGTGCGAAAACCATCTGGTTGAATGGGATTAGAAGCATGGCGGTGCCGGTCTGGTTTGTTCCGAGTCGTACATCATAGCCCATATTCGCCATCAGGAAGTGCACCAGTGATTTCCGGCTTGACGAGTGGGCCTGGGGGAAACGGTTGTCGACATAGGCATTGACAGCCATGAATGTCAGATAGTCGTTGAATCCGTGTTTTTCAGCCAGGTTGCGGAATTCTGGTATCAACTGTGAGGCCAATGATGTTTTTGCGAGTCCGCGCCAATGGGCTCCGAATTCGTGGGTATTGGCCAGTCGGCGGGAAATATTATATTCGATGTGAGGAACTTCAAGTTGTATGCCCGCCATGTTGAAACGGTCGGTTCCGTTGGCGGATGCAGGCAGGTCATCTGCAGCTGTAGTAGGTTTGGCTACCGGTGTTTTTTGTGTGTAATTGTCAGGTTGCGCCTGTGTCTGTGATTCCGGTGTCTTTGTTTTGTTGGGGTAGACGTTTGCCTGCGGCTTTGAGGCCACCGGAGTTGACACTGCCGGTGAGGTCTTGGTTACAGGTGCATCGGGGTTGCTGACAGTTGGGGCGGTGCGTGGTTTTGGCACAGGGTTACTCTTTACCCCTTTAATCTGGTCGTAGTCTTTCCATGCTCCTTCAAGGAATTTATCGTAGTTTTCCAGAATAGAGGAGCGGAATTCGTTGAATTCATTCAACACCTTATTGCGAAAGTCTGCGAAGGACTCTGATTGAGCTTCGGTTGAAGGGCATATGGCCGCTATGAGGATTGCTGCAGCTAAAAATCGACCTGAGATTTTCATGTTATTCGGTGGAAGAGAAGTGAGAAGCGAGAAATAAGAAGTAAGAAGTAATGAGAAAAGAAGAGAGGAGAACCACCTGGAGTATTTATAAGTCTTAGAGGGTGTCGGGGAGTTATTCGGCGAAGCCGTCGCGCACGAAAGAGGCGATTTTATCGGCATGGCGCTGGGCTGCTTCACTTTCTTTCATTGCGTCTTCAAGGGCGCGTATGCGTGCTTTCGATGCGGCGCTTTCGCTGACGATGAAGAATGTCTGCATCTCAGATGTACCGTCGCCTTTATCGCGTATTATGGAGTATGATTCTTCCATTTCGCCTTTGATTTCTTTCTCTACGAGGCGCTCGTAGGCTGCAAAGAAGTGGTCGAATTCAGCCACGGCATCTGTTCCGTCGCCAGACATGTCGGAGATTACCCGGCCTTTGAGAGAGCTTCCGGCCTGCTGTGAGTATGTGAGGCAGGCGTCGTTGATGGCCATCTGGTGGCCGATGCTTTTCGATTTGAATTTAGAAGCTACACCGGCAACTTCGCGGCCGTCTTCGCCGAGTTTTTCCAGTTTGTCGTAGTGTGTGAGCAGAGCCACTTCAAGAGAACGAGAGGAGCCGAAGAGCTTCCAGCCCTCTTTTTTGTATTCTTTCATTTTTTCTTTTTTCTCTTTCTTGATGGCTTTCTGCAATTCTTTGTTGACGTCGTTTTTGGCGTTGATGGCGGGCGCCATAAGCACACATGCCATGATTAGCATAATCAGTTTTTTCATAATCATATGATTTAATTTGGGGTTAATGAAATCAGGGTTAGGCGGAGAGGGGTGTGGATGGGTCAGAGATGTATGACAGACCGGAGCCGGGTGGGCTGGTTGTCATCCTTTAATCTGGAGGTTGATGATTTTCACTCCCATTTTGGGGTCTATTTTCCGGCATTTCGCCAGCCAACGGTTGAAGCTGTCGAAGCTGAGGGATCGAGGTGTAAGCTCGTCGGTGTAGGTGTCGACGGCCCGTGAGAATTTGTTGGGTGAGAACACCACGTAGATTCGGTTATATTCACTTGGCGATTCCGATGTTAAAACGAGCTGGTCGACCGGGCCGTGTTTGCTGTCGGCTTTTTCGGTGTCGAAAAACACGTATTCTTTTCCGCGTTTGATTTTCACCTCACCGTCGGGGTCGTTGAGGTAGGGGAGGAGCGCATATGTCTGCCGGTCTTCTCCCACAAGGAAAACTGCCAGGAATCCGTCGACGGGAGCTTTTACCAGCAGTTTCAGATCGTCGCCGTTGGCAAATGTAGTGTCGGCGAAGCGGGCTTCATTGCCGTTGCGCAGCACTAGAGTCTGGAAATCGGTTGATTCGTTTGAGAGTTCCCTGGCGCGGCCTTTGATTGAGCATTTCACAACGAGGTTGCCGTCGTTGTCGACAGAGTAGGTGAACTGTGGCTCTCCGTCGTCGGCAATCCATTCGCCTTTTACTTCTGTTGCGCTCATTGCAGAGAAATAGGTTGATTCTCCGCCATCGTTAACCATGTCGTGTTGCACTATGTCTTGAGAGACGATTGTGCCGAATGCAGATTTCAGGGCTTCAATACGAGCTCCTTCAAGGGCGAGACGTTTACATTCGTCGCGTGAATGGGATCCGTCGCCATAGAAGGTGTATTCCCCATTGACGCTCATCTCTTTCAGGGCGAAGCCGCTGAAAGGGGTGAGCGTGATTGCCAGGGCCAGTATCATTTTCCTCAGTTTCATCTTTTCTATGTTTCTTGTAGGTGGATGTTTTGTCAGGGACGTAGTTTCTTTTTGGTATAGTTGCGGGTCATGGTTCCAGATGTTGTCACAGACGGTGTCTGCGGCTTTTTGTTCACGAGGTTAGACTGCACTTTTACCTTGTCGATTACGTAATCGCTGATTTCCTTCAGAGTGGCGTTTCCTTTTGTTTCCTGGAGCTTTTTGAGCAGGAAGTAGGTGAACATGCCGTGGTTCTTCTCTGCATACGGGAGCGCAGTCTCTTTGTCGGAAGCCGCGCTGAGCACGAACATGTTGCCTGCCGGTGCGGTGGTTTTCGGCTTGATGGCCACGCCACGGGCGGCCATAAGCATGCCTCCGTCGCGTTGTGCACCGCTGAAACATGCGTCGAGGAACACCATCACGGAAGATGCTTTCAGGTCGGCGAGCTCTTTGTAGAGTCTGCTGAGGGGATAGCAGCTTTCGGTGATCATGCCGTCGGCATCGACCGGAAGCAGGAAGGCGTCGTGGGTGCTTTCATCTGGCATACCATGTCCGGCGTAGTAAAAAATTACGTCTGAGTCGGGTCCGAGAGCGTCGACGGTGTGGCGCAGGTCGGCAATCGAGCGTAGCATCGAACCGAGGGTGGCGTTGCTGTAGAACCTGACGTTCTGCTCGGGAATGCCGAGTGTCCTGGTGCAATACAGGCGGAATGCTTCACCATCGTTGAGCGCCGATTTAACTTGCGACACATTGGCATAATCTTCGTTGGCGATGATTACGGCCACTGTGTTGGGCGCACGTTTGTTGGTTTCCGGAATGTCGGTGTCGACATCGGATTTCAGGGTTATGCGCACTTTTCCTCCATCGGTTGGCGCGGAGTTGCCGGCCATGTCGGCGTTGGCTTTTCGGAGTATGGCTTCAAAGTCGATGTCCACGCGTGTGTTGGCGTAGGTTATCTCGTCGTTGACGTTGTAGGTGTAGGTTTTGTTTGCCGGTGTCACGAATGTGATTGACGAGAGCTGCACCTTGTCGTTTTTGATGTAGTAGCGCGGGGCTTTGAAGCGCACGTTGTTCCAGTTGGCGCGGAATAGTTCTGCCTCATTGTTTTTCAGCGGCACATTGAGAAGAATCGGGCCGTAGGCCGATTCGATTTTGTAGACTTCGTTGTTGGCATCATAAGGCTGCAGACGCAGGTCGTTGATGCGTAGTTTGTGGCTGAACAGGTCGAGGTAGTCTTTCTGTGCCTGTTGGCTCAGACGCTCATATTCGGCCTGGATAGTCTGGTCGTTGACGCGCACCTGGTAGTCGGAGAGTTTTTCAAATTCTCCGCGACGGGTCCATTTCGCGAGGTTGTCTTCTATAAACGGTTTGGCGAACTGGGAATATGACGGGGTGTCTTCGGTTGCAAGCACCGAGTTTCCTGCCATTTCATAGTTGCGGTTGCCTTTTTCGTTGTAGCTGACAGTAGGGGGCATATACATTTCGTCGAGAGGGTCTTCGCCGAGTGCCTGCAGACGGGTGTTCACCTCTTTGAACATGTCTTTGTTGTCGAGGAATAGGTGGCTTACGGCCAATGCTTTCAGGTATTTCACCGCAGTGGGGTCTGAGGCTGTGACCTGTGATAGTTTCATCACAGCGTCGGAGAAATAATTTTTTGCCTGTCGGCGGTATTTCTTCTCGGTTTTCTCGTCGGTTTCGCCGACGGCCATGTTCGAGTAGTTTGAGGCTATGTTGTAGTAGCACAGGGCGATGTGTTTGGTCACGGACAGGTTGTTGGGGTGGAGCATGTCGAGACGGCTGAACAGGTCGAGGGCCTTCTGGTATTCGCCCCGGTCTTCATATAGTTTCCCCTGGATGTTGAGAAGGGTTTCGTCGTTGGGCCGCAGAGCGATGGCTTTGTCGAGGAAGTCTTGCATGTATTCTGCCATGCCGCCGTCGATACAAGCCTGTATGGCGAGTTGGAGCATGGAGAAGTTCTGGGGGAATTGTTTGACCCCCTCGTTCAGGGTTGTGACCGCGAGGTTATAGTTCTGGGAGTTCAGGCAGGCCTGTCCCATGAAGATGTGGATCTGTTCGCGGTAGCGGGGGTCGCCGGTGGCGAAATATTCCTTGAAATATCTGATTGCCCCGTCGTAGTCTTTTTCGTTATATGCGCCGGAAGCTGCACAATAAACCAACGACGGATAGTAGTTGGCATTGACCTGCAGGTTGTCGTCGGCGAATTCATCCATGGTTTTTATATCAACGAAAGCGCGTGCGAATTTCACCATTCCGGCCGAGTTGTTTTTGCCGGAATAATAGAAGGCTCCCTCTTCGAGATAGCGGTGGATGTCACGCAGAATCCCTTTAAGCCGAGCATATTCAGGTTGCCCCGGTTCGATGAGTTTGAGGGCTTCGACGCTAAGGTTGAAGCAGCGGTATACTTCGGGAAAATAGCTTTCTTCCGGTTCGCCTTGAGACCGCAGACGTGTTACATTCTCATAATCGGTAGCAGCCAGGTCGAATGCTTGCTGGCGTCGCACAGCCATAAGGCTGTCGGTGTTTTCTTCTGTGGCAGTCAGAGAGTCTGTCGAGGCTGCATTGACAGGTGTCAGCGATGGAATGCCGAGAGGCATCTCCATGCCGGGCATGGAGATGTCGTCGTCAGCTAAAAGGTTTATGCTGCAGAGCGAAGCTGCAGTTGCGAATGAGAGTAGAAGCAGTGTTTTTATGTTTCGTTTCATATCTGATGTTGTATACCTCATGTTTGGGGTTAAAGATTGTCTAAAGCAGTTTCAGACAATCTGTTAGAAGGCGTCAACGAAGGTGAATTCAGCCGTGATGCGGCGGAATTCGCTTCCTTTGTCTTCGCTGACAGCCACATGGTGGGAATACTCGGTGTTCATGTCGTTGATGTTGGTCACATTGTTGGATAGGAAGTCTTTAACGGCACATGCACGTATGAAAGCGAGCTGTTCGTTTTCCTTGATGCCGTCTTTGCTGGTGACGGTCATGCCGGTAAGGCGTCCGTTCTGGTAAACCGGTTCGTTTTCAAATTCGCCGTAAACACCATCGTAGGCTATTCCACGGTGGATTGGTGTTGCGTCGGCGGTTCCGGAGAGTTTCACAAGCAGTTTTTTGCCGGGTTTGAAATATTGGGCGAAGTCGCCTTCAAAGGCTTCTTTCACGATTTTCAGCATGGCACTTGCGGCGCCTGATTCAGAGATGCGGTATTTTCCGGGGGCGAAGTCTTCAACGGCTGAGAATTCAGGTTCGACCTGGTAGGTGAAGCTCACAAGGTAGTTTAGGATTTTGTTGCCGTCGGCATCATAATCGGGCACTACGCGTGAGTCGACTGTGATGTTAGTATGGTCTGATATAACGTTGCTGCTTTTTGCCTCGGCTATGATTTTTTCGCGGAGTTCCTGCAGGCGGAGTTCTTCCATCTTCTGCTGCTGGATGATGTCGAGCGAAACTACATTGTCGTCGGATGTCATATAGTTGAGGTTGACGCGGTCGAGATTGCTGAAGATGTATGTTTTGCCGTCGGCGTTATTGTGGACTTCGGCATATATCATCTCGAAGTGGTCGTTTGGCATCACACCGTATTTGGCGTTTTTGAACTGGAGGTCGTCGGCATTGTTGAATGATGTCAGGTCTGTTTCGGGCACGTTTAGGAAGATGGTCGGCATGTTGTCGAATGCTACGGCGAGCACTCCGTTGGAGCGGTCGTAGTTGCCGAGCGACACGGTTGCCATGTTTACCAGGTCGTTGGCGAATGATGTTGAAATTTCGGCTTCGAAGAGTTTACGCTGGGCGTCGCGGGTGGTGTCGTTGACACGGGTCTGGTATTGTTCGAGAGTTTCGCCGGGGAGCATCTTCATCCATTCGTCCATGCGCTCGTTTAGTTGCTCGTTGATAAGTTTGCCGTAGTATGGGGCGAGTTTTGTCATTCGTTTAACGTGTACTGCGTTTTGGGTGTTGTAGGCCAACAGTGTGTTGTAGTGGATGTCTGAGATGAAAGCCAGTTGGCTCATGCCACCGTTTTCTACGGCGAAAGTGTCGCGGTCTTCGTTGTCGAGGAGGTTGTAGATTGTGACAACTTCGGGCGATGTTGCCACTGCCAGATATTTTCCGTCGAAGTTATATGCCATTGAAAGACCCTGGCCGGCGTCGTCGATAGCTTTTTTGGTGAGGAAGCTGCGGGTGTCGTAGATGTTGACAACTCCGTCGTCGGTGAGTATGGCGAATTCGTCGTTATCAGCTGAGAAAGCCATGTCGGTCACATTGGCGTCGAAGTTCCATGCTTTGCGTTGGTTGCGCCCTTCAAAGTTGAACACATTGACATTGTGGCCGTCGGTGATTGCCAGGAAATAGCCGTTTGAGCTTATGGTTATTTCTGTGGGGGTGTATGGGAGCTCGAACTGGTCGAGGCGTACGAAGGCACGGGGGTCGTAGACGTTGGCATTGTTGCCGGAAGTAACGACCAACCGGCGGGCATCTGCGGTGTAGGCCATGGCAGAGGGGATGCCTTCTTTTTTGTTATTGAATTTGTGGAGTTGGTGGTTGACTGCGTCAGTGGCGAAAACCGCGAGCACTGGGGCTTTCTTTTCATCGGCGAGGACGATGAGACTGGTTCCGGTAGGATTTATTTTGACTTTGCGGATTGCTTTGCCGAGATTCAGCATATGTTCGCCGCGCAGGGTCTGCACGCCATCGCCGGCCCAGTCGTAGATAATCATGTCTTTGGTAGCGATGCCTTCAGGTGTGTTAGTGCGTTTGTAGTGGTAATCAGTGCGTTGTGCGTCTGCGGTTGAATAGCATAAGGCCAGAACGGCGATTGCCATTAAGCTCTGTTTGCAAAAAGAATTAAAGTGCATAAAATAGATATGAATGGTTTATAAAAGGCTTATTGGGGGCAGGTTGAATTCAAAAGAGGGAGGAGGCCACCAAGGGCTTTAAGGTCGCAAAGGTCTTTAAGGGAAGCCGGTACATCAGTGGTTTTTAAAGGATGGAGAAATAAACGTTGAGAGAGCTGTCGGGGATTGAATTGTCACCAGACTGAACGGTGGTTTCGATTTGCTCGATCAGTTTGTCGACATCGAAGTTGAAATGTGTCATTATGAGGATATGGCGCTCGTTAGCGGCCATGGGCGACAGGTGCTCGCGCGATATTGTCTGGGCAGGGAGGAGAACGTAGCTGCCGGAGGGCTGGCCGAGTTCGGAAATGCAGACTTTCGATATGGCGTTATCAGCCACTTTGATTACGTTGAAATAAATCGGTGATGAGAGGGTGTTGCCGATTGAGAAGCTGAGGCCTCCGTGTGGGTTTGGTGTGTGGGTGAAAGCAGCCGGACATTCAGTATCCTTCACTGCATCGGGGTTACGCAATGCGTTGACAACGAAACGCGACAGCTCACGTGGGTCGACTTCGATGTTACGTGCTTCGGGGTCGTAGGTGGCCATGGTGCGTTTCACCATGCCTGATTCAACGTAGACATGGCCGGTTCCTGATGCTGATGAGCGTGAGAAATTCATGTTGTCGCGGATGCTTTTCCCTTTGTTTGAGGCCAAGGAGGTTGCGCTGATTATTATGCCTGACACACTCGACAGGCCGGGTTTGACGCATTTGTAGGTCTGAGAGTTTGTGGTGTTGAAAATTTCTATTGATGCCCCTTCTCCGAGTTCGAGCACGTCGGCGGCCGTCAGGGACGTGCCTTTGGCTACGGGCACAAACTGCATACCTTTTTTCAGCTTTACATCGCCTGAAAGGGAGTGTATGGAATATTGTGCGACTGCAACCAATGATCCCAGTGCCGATATGATGGAAACGAGTAGCAATTTTTTCATAATGATTGGATTAACGGGCGGGGTTAAAGATTTGGTTTGATGTTTGATGTAGAGGTTTCAGAGTTGTGCGCGTGCCGCAACCAATTTGCGGTAACGTCTGCGCAGACCCAGCCATATGTTCGTCAGACCTATCCATATGTCGCAAGCAAATAACCCGAAGGCGAGCATCAGCAAGGCATATGAAAAGTCGATTACCATGTTGTGGTCGAGAAATAGCGAGTAGCCAAGGCGTACTACGAAGTAGAGGAGGGCCACCTGCGTTATACGCATTATCAGCCCTTTGATACCTATGGGGAGCATCACGCTTGTGAGCACGATGATGAGGCATAATGCGAATGCTAAAGTTAGGTTTTGGGCTTTGGTGAATGAGTCGAGATACCCATTATGTATAATGGTGGAGAGGGCATGGGCATGAATCATGACTCCGGACATGGTTGAGGTGACCGGGGTTGCATGCATGTCGGCAAGGTCGTCGGTGTCGCCCAGAAGCAGTATCTTCCCGGCCATCAGATGGGCGTTGCCGACAATTTCCTCGGGGTTGAAGATGCGGAAGCTGCGCGAAGGGTAGTTAATCATCTCCAGGGTGTTGCCGCGTCTGGCCAGAACTTCGGCGAGGGAAGGGCGGGCGGTTTGTGCAACGGCTACTACAAACGACGGGATAGAGTCGGTGTAGTTGACGATGCTATGGTTGATTGGGAAGAATGTGCGGAACTCGCGGATTGTGCTTTTTGCGTAGCGGGCGGGGAGGTTGGTGGCTCCGAGCGGGACGTGGCGTGCTGTTGAATCGGCGAAAAATGAAATCTCCCCTAAAGAGAATTTCCCATTGCCGCTGTTTTGGTTTAGCGCTACTGGCATCACGAGGTTGGGGCAACCGGCTATTGCAGCAAGCAGACGGGAATCGTTGTCGCGCGGCTCGACAAACGCCACATCGAGGCCTACGGCGGCCGGAGAGAGCAGCGGCATCAGTTCAAGCACCTGTGCTATACCTTCCCGGTCGAGGCCGTTGAGGTTTATGACAACTATGTCGTCGTCGATTGTGCGCACCGGACGGGAGTCGGCAACGATGCTATAGAAGTCGGTGATTGCAAAGTCGCTCTTTTCGGGATTTGATAGGAAAGCCGATGCTGAAAATGAAAACGGCCGCATTAGCACCGTGGAAAGTATGAACGCAAGAATTGTGATTCCCAAAGCCTTCAAGAGTTTGGGTGCCATATGCTTGAGTGTTTTCATGGATGCTTTCACAGGTGCTTTCACAGGTGTCTTTTCAAATGATATGCAAAGATAAGTGATTTTTGTGACAAATGAAAATATATTTTGTTGAAGTGGTGCGGATTTAACAAGTATGATGGGGGGGGGAGTAATGTGTTGTAATTAAAAAACCGCCTACAGATAGTTGTGGGCGGTTTTCGGCCGGTCATTGGTTGATGTGGATTTTTGTTGTGCGGGAGCCACGGCGTATGATGTAGATACCGGGCGACAGGTGGCCGGTATTTACAGGTGTGCCTGTGAGATTGTAGATCAGGATGGGGGCATTGGACTGGTCTGTTGCGGCGTTGCCGTTTTCCGTAATGGAAGGGAGCAGGGAGGTGTCGCCTGAGAAATCCACCGGGATGGAGAATGTGGCATTGTTGCCATGATGGGTTATTTCAAGGTCGAGTATGTCGGAGAATGGCTCAAGGCCTGTGCAATCGTAGATGATGCGGTTGCCTTGGAGCAGGACGGGGAGTTTGCCATTACGCGGTGTTGCCTGTTTGATGAACACGGTGGACCGGTCGGCTGTGCGGAACAGGTTGGTGTTTGCCCACACGCCAGATTTGTTGTCGGGTGTGATGCTGATTGATTCGTTTCGTAGGGTGGGTGAGGCGGCGTTTTCTACCGTGATTTTGATTTCGGCATATAGTGATGGGTCGGTCTGTGACTCCACTGTCAAGACTGTGTTTCCGGCGGCCAGGGCTGTGAAAGTGCCGCAGTCGTCGACTATTCCTGTTTTCGGATTTGAATTGTACCACTTGTATGTGTCGTTGGCGAACCTGTTGCCGCTCACTCCGGGGATGACCTCTTTGCCATTGTCGAGGCTGACAACCGGAATGAACAGGTTCTCGCCGACGATGCATTTAGCTGACGCTGTTGCAGAAGCCGTGGCGTTAATGTCTATGCCCACTCCGGTGAGGGTTGTGACGTATATTTCGATTTCGTCGGGTTCAGCTTTGTCGCTTTGGGAGTAGCTCAGGGTTGTTTTCCCGTTTTTTAGGGCGGTGAAGTTGCCGTTGGCGTCGATAGTGCCTATCGACGGGTCTGATATGGTGTAGTGGGGCGTCCCTTCGCTGCATGGATGTCCGTTTTTGAATAATATGCCCTGGAACCGCGTTGTTGTGCCGACGATTACCTGTGGCGATTGCGCGCCGATGTAATGGATATAAAAATCCCGTGGGATATAGTCAGGGTCGGGAATTGTTACCGATACACCTGCGATTTCTGGGGATATCTCGCCGAGCCATCCCATATTGGCCGACATGGCCGTGTAGATTCTGATGAAGTCGATTTGGTCGAGTTCCACATGGTTTCCTTCGGCATCTACGGCCCATGATATGTCGAATCCGTCGGCGGGTGTGCCATTGCTGTCTGTGTGGTAGGGGTTGCGTGGTGAGGTTGTGGCTATTGCCGCAGGAGTGAGCCTTGAATCAGCATAGCCGAATGCCGGTGTGCGGAAAAAGGAGAGGTTTTTGGGATTCCGTGGGTCAATCGCGCCCTTTATTATGTTGCCGGTTAGGGTGTAATTGTCGGGTGGGATGGATGGAAACAGGTATGGGTCGGGGTAATATTGCTGAGTGTGTGCCGCTACGGGTAGAACTGCGCCTGATGTGCCGTCGGAGGTTTTGAAAGCAACGGCATGTGAGGTGTTGTAGCCGGGGTTTGAATATGTGGCTGCTATGTTGCGTCGTGTTGTTTCGAGCCAATAGTCGCTTCCGGCGAGTTCAAGCCAGGGGCCGTCGTCGGGGAGTCCGTTGCCGTTGAGGTCTTTCATGACCTGGACGGCTGCGGGTTCGCACGATGACCCTGTGCCCATTGCGTTTCCGAAGATGGTGAAGTCAACTCCGTAGGGATTCTGCGGGTTGTTTTCAACGGGCCGGTCGAAACCGAGGATTATATATCCGCCGAAAGAGCCGAGTGATACCAGCCCGGAGGTCTGGGCGTCGCCGGGTGTTTCAGTGGCGGCAGGGTTGACCGGACCGAGCACCGCAGTGGAGTCGAGTGTTATGTCGAGATTCATGAACTGCCCCGGGGCTGGGCGGTATTCTATCAGCCGGGTGGCGTAACGTGGAGTCTGCTCTGCAACTGAGGTTTCTGCAGATGACAAAACCGTGGCCAGCACAAAGAGTGCGGCTACGGTTTTTGTGGTTGTTTTTTTCATGGATATATGTCTGGTTGCCGGCGCAACAACCTTACGGGATAAGGTTGTGGGCGCGGAATACTTTCTGAATTTTGTCGAGGGCCTGTTGCACCTGTTCGCGTGTGTGGGTTGCCATGAGGCTGAAGCGGATCAGGGTGTCATGCGGTGCTACGGCTGGTGTCACTACGGGGTTGACGAAGATGCCTTCCTCGAAAAGGTCGCGGGTGATGGCAAATGTCTTGAAGTCGTCGCGGATGAAGAGCGGGATGATGGGTGTTGATGTGTGGCCTATCTCACAGCCCATGTTGCGGAAGCCTTCAAGAGCGAAATTCGTCATTTCCCACAGGTGTTCCTGGCGCTCGGGTTCCTGCTCCATTATGTCGATTGCTTTGAGGGCAGCGGCGGTTGAAGCGGGTGTGATTGAGGCTGTGAATATATAGGAGCGAGAGTGGTGGCGCAGGAAGTTGGTGATTTCCTTGTCGGTGGCGATGAAGCCGCCGAGTGATGCAAACGATTTGGAGAAAGTGCCCATTATGAGGTCGACATCATTGGTCACGCCATAATGGTCACATGTGCCTCGGCCTCCTTTGCCGAATACGCCTATTCCGTGGGCTTCGTCGACCATTATCTGTGCATCATATTTTTTTGCAAGGCGCACAATCTCAGGGAGGTTTGCCACGTCGCCTTCCATTGAGAACACTCCGTCGGTGACGATTAGCTTGACTTTGTCTGGAGCGCATTTCTGGAGTTGTTTCTCCAGCGAAGCCATGTCGTTATGCTTGTATTTTAGCGAGTTCGAGAAGCTCAGACGGCGCCCTTCGATAATGGATGCGTGGTCTTGCTCGTCCCAAAGGATGTAGTCTTCGCGACCGGTGAGGCAGGAAACAACTCCGAGGTTTACCTCAAAGCCGGTGGAGTAAATCATCACGTCTTCTTTGCCGATGTATTCGGCGATGCGGTGTTCAAGCTGCTTGTGTAGGTCGAGTGTGCCGTTGAGGAAAGGGGAACCGGCGCATCCTGTTCCATATTTCCTGATTGCTTCAATCGCGGCTTCTTTGATTCTTGGGTCGGAAACGAGGCCAGAATAGCAGTTAGAGCCGAACATCAGCACTTTTTTGCCGTTGATTATGACCTCGGGCTCCTGCTCGGAAGATATTGCGCGGAAATAGGGGTAGACGCCTGCCGCTTTGGCTTCCTGCGGAGCGGTGTATTTGGCGAGCTTTTCTTGTAAGAGCTTCATAACTGTCTGAAGAGTTGTAATTGTTACCTGTTGGCATACAAGCCGTTGGCTTGTATCCTATTGACCGGTCAATAGGAGTCCATTCTTATTCACTTGAATGTAGCGGTGTTTCACCGATAAAAACTGACCGCAAAATTACGAAAAAAATGGCAAACAGAGTTTGTATGGTCTGATTTTTTCTCGTAATTAGTCGGATCGGAACAGATTCAGGGTAATTTGTGACAAGCTTAATGTATGCGAACAGGCGGTATGCTGAATTCCACATACCGCCTGGTTGCATATTATTGAGATGGTGTGAGGTTGTTATTCGGCCTCGTATTCAAGGGAGACTTTCACTTGTTTGTCGCATGCTGAAGAGGGAATTTCCACAATGGTGCAGCGGGTGGCTGCATCGTAGCCCGGGACGACATCGGAACTGCCGTTGATGTTGAGTTTACCTGGCACAGGAGCCGGGGTGTTGAAGATTTTCAATGTATAGGAGCGGTTTGCCGGCATTCCTTCGTAAGAGCCCTTTCGAGGTTGGATAGTGTAGGTGCCTTTGTTACCTCTGTGTTTCTGTGTTATTGCGGTTGTGGCATATTCGGTGTCGTAGTTGTTGCTGTCGCCTGAGTCTTCATAGAAATCGGTGCTCCCTTCAGGAGCTGCCACAACATTTATAATAAGGTTGTCGGGGCGCTCGGTTACGCTTTTCACAGTTGCTGGGTTGTTGACGATAATCGCTCCTTCGCGATAAAAATAAGGAATCTGCTGGAGGGTATAGTCGAGAGTCTGTACCGAATTGCCTTTGATGAGCTTGTTGTGTGCCACCGACCACCAGTTTCCTTCTGGGAACCAGATTTCTTTGCGGCTTATACCGTTGGCCGATGGCTCGACAACCGGGGCAACAAGTATGTCGTCGCCGAAGAAATACTGGCCTTCACGGTCGTAGGCTTCCTGCTGTTCGGGATATTCGTAATACATGGGGCGGCAGAGGCTTATACCTGTGTCGTAGGCTTTGCGTGCCATGGTGTAGAGGTATGGGAAAATGGCGTAGCGTAGCTTTACGGCCTGGTTCATCATCGGGAAGTTGTCGTAGGTCCAGAGCATACGGTTGATGTATGTCCCTTTGGTGGCATGGGTGCGGAAAATCGGGGTGAAAACGCCGGCCTGTACCCAGCGGAGCAGGAGCTCGGGGTCGTTGACGTCTTGCCGGTGGTCAGACTGGTGGCCTCCGACATCGTGTCCCCAATAGCCGTAGCCCACGTTTGATGCTGTGGCGGTGAAATAAGGCAGGAATGCCAAAGTGGGGTAGTTGATGAATGTGTCGCCGGAGAATCCGATTTGATAGCGGTGGCTGCCCAATCCTCCCCAACGGTGGAAGATTACCGGACGGCGGTCGGGCCGGTTATGTTTCATTTCATTGAAAAACACGTGGTTGCACCAGAATGTCTCACCGAGGCCGTCGATGAACGGGCTTGTGAGATATTGCTGCCAGTCGAGCCACCAGAAGTCTACACCCTGTTTTTCAAATGGACGGATGAAGTTTTTGAAGAATGCTTTGGCAAACTTTTTGTCTTCGAGGTTCCATGCGATGCGCTCTTTTTTGTCGGGATTGATGCCTAAGTCTTCGGCCATGGCATGGTAGATGTCTTCATGAGGGTCAACCCCGTCGGCCGGGTGCAGATTCAGGGCGATATGCAGATTGCTGTCGTGTATGTCGGCCAGCAGTTTATCGGGATCGGGAATCAGGTTGGTGTTCCAGCTCCATCCTGTCCACCCTCCGCGACCGCCTGACACACCTTGTTCGCCGTTCCAGTGCCAGTCCATGTCAAGGATCATCACATCGGTGTTGAGGTCGTTGTCTTTGAGTGATTTGGCTATGTTGCGGAAATCGTCGGCGGTATAGTTTTCATATTTAGAATACCAGTAGCCGAAAACATAATCGGGGGGCAGGGGTATTTTTCCGGCTATCAGAGTGAAGTCTTTCAGGGCGCGTTTGTAGTCATGGCCATAACCGAGGAAGTAGAGGTCGAGGGCGTCGTTGTCGGCACGTGTTGCCACCCAGTCGATTCCGTCGGGTTCTGCTGTCAGGGCCAGTGAGCGGCTTCCGTCGGGACGTGTGGCCGATGGAGAGTCGTTTATGACAGCCCATCCTGAGCGTGAGATTGTGCCGTCTTCGAGCATTCGACGGTGGCTGTCGCCGTTATTGCCGTCGAGTGTGCGGTAGGTGCCTTTGAGGTTCAGAGGGTCTTTCAGGCCGGGATACCATGTCACAGGTTTGCCGTTTACCGGAAGCACTACCGTCAGATTTTCCGGTGAGGCCGGATTTGTCATGGGGTTGGAGCCTTTGCGATAGCGTAGCGACAGGGCATCGGTGGTTATTGTCAGAAACTCTCCGTCGTCTGTTTTAGAGAATTTCGGCACAGGGAGTTCACGGTTGATTACCGAGAATGTGGCGCGGTCTTCAAACTGCCCGCTGGGGCTGTATTCAATGCGTATCATTTCGGGTGTGAGCACTGTGAATCGAGCGTTGCCTTGGGTTACCGTTGCCTTATCATTGGCTTTCGGATTGTCGGCAGTGCATGTCAACACCGTGGCGGCGGCCAGTATGGACGCAGTCATCAATTTTTTCATGGGCATGGGTTGTTTTTGAATGATATTTAGGATATTGTTTTGGTTATCAATGAGATGTAATGGATTCGCGACCAATGTTTATTGTTTCGCTTTTCAAATTTACGAAAAACGTCTTATATAAAAAGCATGTATCATGTAATAATTGTGGAATACCTCGAGGGCATCTCAAAGCTTTACTTAAGAAAAAGGCATATGGTCGCACCGGCAAAGTCATCAACTGCAACAGATAGGCTTATCATGATATGGATGGGTTTGATGGTGTAGAGGCCGATGTGGTTTCTACCATATGGCAAGGATTGTCTATTACTCAAACGTGGTATTGAAAGAAATCCTGACCCCGAAAGAAATCAGCCGCCTTGCCACATTTCGCTATGAAGGAGAGCTCCGGGAGGTACAGCGGGCTTTTATATTCTGCTGATTCACAGGATTGCGTTACTGCGATGTTTCGGCCCTTACATTCTCCAATGTTATAACAACGTTACTTGATGGAAAACCAAGGTCATTCAAGTCCGGCGCAACTCTGTATGCCCCCGATAAGGAGAAAGATGTAGATGTTGGGAATGTAGAGGTGCAAATCAAGCAAGACCCGACCGATGACAACAATTTCCGTCTTCATCTCGGTGGCAAGAGAGTGTTCCAATGGTTCAAAGAAAAGTGGCAAGCACTGAAACAGTCAGTCAAACGAGGCTTCGGAATTAGATGATACAAAAGGAGCCACAGGCTTATCACTTGTGGCTCCTTTATACTGAATTAAGTTTAGAACAATTTTATAATGGATTATATCCCTCAGGAACAGTGGCATTATTGATTTTCCACTCTCCATCGGACTTAACCAATGTAAAGTTTGTAGAACCTTTGTGTCCCATATCCGACCAATTTACTATTACTGTGTTGTCGGCGCTGGGGACTATAGATATAATACGAGAAGGGGTGTCGTCACCATCTTGCATACCCGACCTTAAAAGCCACGTTGCATAACCTTTGGAATCGGAGTCATTGGCTTTCTCCAGACGCTCGATAAAATCGGCAGTACAAATGTCAGTAATATTGAAATCCGGGTCTTTGGCAGTGGCAAATACCAAATTCTCATATAATTGCTTGATTTTGGGTTCAATTTCGGAAAACTGATTTATAAAAGAGCTTTCTCCTCCTCTTATAAATATCACGCCCGGCTCTTTGAATGTTATCGGAAGGGTAAGATGAAAGTTTTTCTTTTGGGGAGTATAGTATTTAACGCGGAATTTGGGTAGCGCATTTACAAGCCTTATTGCCTCTTGGTTGACAGCTTCGTTTTTGCTCGGGCGTCGAAAAATCGTCGGGTCGCTGATTGAGCCGTCGGGATGAACGGTGAATTTGACAAATACTCGTTCACTGCCCTTGAATCCTTCGGGAATACGGATATTCTCCTCAATCCATTCTTTGAGCTTTCCGTTGCCTCCAGGGAACTCGCAGCGAGTGTCAAGGTTTACCCAGATTTTTCGCGCTTCCGCCTTTATTTGTGCAAGAGTTTCGGGCGATACGGTCAGAAAGATAGCGCGATTTCCATACTCGTCGTTTTTTACCTCCGCCTTTTGAATGGCTTCGACCTCTACCAGACCGGGGTGTGCCCCCGGAATCCATTCATCATTGAAATAGAAGAATTCGGTTTTGTCGTCCAGAGTAAGAGGGAACTGAATTTCGCGGACAATGGTGTCGTTCACGCAGTAATTCTGTGCGAACGCAATGCACGACTGCGTGAGAATCAAAGAAACAATAATAAGAAGATTCTTCATATTATTTATTAGTATCTCCATCGGCTCAAAAGAGAGATTCGTTACAAAAAGAAAACGTGAGCCAACTATGCCACGTCGTAGTTTGAAGGTCGTAGGAAACCATTTGCACAGATGTAACAATAGCAGCCCACGCTATGCGCGTGAGAACCACTATGCTATCCTTGTGCGTTTTTTGAATTTCCTACGTTCTCAAACTACAAGATAAGCATAACGCTTATTATTTTTCCAAAATGTCGTGAACAGCCCGAGGGCTATCCGACTGCAAAATTAACGATTTTTCTCAATGTCTTGCTATTCACAACCTCAAATTTGGAGTGATATTGCGAAAAAGAATCGACTTAAATATAACTAACGCCACTTAAAAATTCCAAAATCGGGTCTCCCATTTTCGATTTATCCAACTAATTAGTACACCATCAGTACACTACTAAATTTATAACTATCTGATAATAGAACGGAACGGCGCCGTTCCTATTGTTTTGTGGGTTGATTATTGCCATCCGCCTCCGATGGCTTTGTAGAGATTTACGAGTGCTATGTTCTGGTTGCGCAGGGCGGTGGTCAGTCCGATCTGGGCATCGAGATATCGGCGCTGGGCATCAAGCACTTCGATGTAGTTTATGCTTCCGGCGCGGTATTGAAGCTCGGCGAGTTCCACATATTTTTTAGCGGCATTGCGTGAGTCGGCTTTTAGAGAAGTGGTCTCTCGGGCATTGTTATAGTTGACCACTGCGTCGTTGGTTTCACGGAAAGCATCGAGCACCCGTTGCTCATATCCGAGCCGGGCCTGGTCATAGGCGGCGATGGCGGCTTTGTATCTGGCCTTTTTCTTGCCGAACTGGAATACAGGGCCGGCTATGGCTCCGGCAACATATGAGAATGGGGATTTGAGCAGGTTTGTCAGGTCGTCGTTTTCAAGGCCGCCTTGCAGCGAGAATGTCAGTGAGGGGAATCTCTCGGCATGTGCAATACCCACCTTTGCCATGGCAGCTTTCAGCTTAAGCTGGGCCGAGCGGAGGTCAGGGCGGCGTTTCAGCAGTGTCGACGGCAGGCCTATCGGGATGTTTGATGATGTTGCCATGGCGGCGATCGTGTCGGCACGTGTGATGATTGAGCCGGGATATTCACCCATCAGCAAGGACAGTGCATTTTCGGTCATGCCTATGCGGGCTTCGAGATTCGGCACCATCGCGGCGGCTGTGGCATATTCCACTTTCGTCTGTTGGTAAACGAGTTCCGAAGTCAATCCGCCTTCAAAACGTAGTTTTGCTTTCGCCATACCTTCTTTGCGGTTTTCGAGAGTGCGCCTGACAATGGCCAGCTCGTTGTCGAGGGCAATCAGGTTGAAATATGCGGTGGCCACTTCGGCAATGAGCGATATTTTCATTGCCCGCCGGTCTTCAACTGTCGACATCCACATGGCGTGGCCTTCACGCTTGGCCCAGGTCAGTTTTCCCCACAGGTCAGCTTCCCAGCGCAGGGTTGCTTTGAGGTCGAATTGCGGGTCGGGGATGTATGATTTCCCGTAGTAATCGTTGGTTTCGTGATTGGCGCCGATGTTTATGCCCACTTCGGGGAAGAGCGCGCTGCGGTTGATGCGATAGACCTGCTGTAGCTCTTCGATGCGGGCTGTGGCTGCGAGAAGGTCTTTGTTATGCTCAAGGGTTCTGCTTATGAGGGTGCACAGGGCGCTGTCGCCATAGAATTTCCACCATTCAATGTCGGCGGCAGTGAGGGTGTCGCCGGCGTTTTCCGCAATCTCAGCCGGGAGATTCAGCTGCGCGGGGGCGCAGTCTCTCACTCCCGAGCAGGAGGCGGCCAGCAGGATGGCCGGGAACATGGATAATAGAATATGAAGTTTTTTCATCTTGGCAGATTCTTTTTTAGTTTGATTTTGTTGACAAGCCGGTAGATCCATACGAAGAAGAACGGCACGAATATTATGCCTATTGTTATGGCTATCAGCATACCGAAGAATACACCTGTGCCGATTCCCTGTCGGCTGGCCGATCCGGGGCCGGAGGCGAACACCAGCGGGATGAGGCCGAGCATGAATGCGAGCGAGGTCATCACTATAGGCCTGAAGCGGAGCTTCATGGCATTTAATGCGGCGGTCTGTGGCTTTTCACCTTTATCGACAGCTTCTTTGGCAAATTCTACAATAAGAATTGCGTTTTTGGCCACAAGACCTACGAGCATTACCAGTCCGATCTGGAAGTAGATGTTGTTTTCTAACCCGCATATCCAGATGCCGAGGTATGCGCCGATGCCGGCGACGGGTAATGAGAGGATTACGGCCATAGGCACAGTCCAGCTTTCATACTGGGCGGCAAGGAACAGGAATACGAACAGGAATGCCAGCGACAACACAAGACCGGTTTTGCCGTTTTCATGTTTTTCCTGATATGACAGGCCGCTCCATTCCACTCCGATTATGTCGGGCAGTTTTTCATCGACTATTTTCTGCAAGGCCTCCATGGCCTGGCCGGAGCTGTAACCGTTGTGGGCTTCCCCGGTGATTGTTGCAGCGTTGAACATGTTGAAGCGTTTCATCGTGCCGGTGCCTGTTGTGTAGCTTGTGCTGCCGAGAGCGGTGACAGGAACCATTGTGCCGTCGGCACCTCTTACGAAAAAGAGGTTTAGGTTATCCTGGTAGGCACGGTAGGGGGCTTCGGCCTGCACATATACTCGGTAGATGCGGTTGAACATGTTGAAGTCGTTGATATAAAGCGAGCCGGTGAACGCTTTCATCGTTGTGAATATGTCGGAAAGCGGCACTCCGTGCAGGCGTGCTTTGTCGCGGTCGACATTGTAGTAGAGCTGTGGGATGTTTCCTTGCATCGTTGATGACAACCGAAGGAATTCGGGACGTTTGGATGCATAGGACATCAGGGTGTCGACGGCATGCTGCAGGTCGGCATATGTGGCGTCGCCACGGGCTTCAAGCACCATTTCAAATCCGCCTGATGTGCCGAGACCCGGAATAATCGGCGGGGTTGAAAGGTAGACTTTGGATTCGGGATAGCGGCTGAATTCCTGGCGCACGCGATCCATAAGGTTATTGATGCTGCCGCTTTCGCGTTCTCCCCATGGTTTAAGAATCACTGTGAGCTGGCTGCGCGACTGGCTGCTGCCCACGCGGGGGCTTGAACCGGTGACGTTGAGCACATGGTCGACTTCGGGCTGGGCAATGAGATAATCCATGGCGCGGTCGGTCACGGTGCGGGTGCGTTCAATGGTGGCTCCCTCAGGAAGTTCGAGCTCCACAGTGAAGTAGCCTTGGTCTTCCTGTGGCATGAAGCTCTGGGGTACCAGGCGGTTCATTACGTAGATGGCCACCAATACCAGGCCGAAAGCGGCAAGCATGCGGCGTGAATGACGGAAAGTCCAACGTACCAGGCCTCCATAGAACCGGTTGCTTCTGAGCAGGGCATAATTGATTGAGCGGAACAGCTTGTTCTTGCGTTTTCCACTGTCGGGTTTGAGGAATTTGGCACACATCACGGGGCTGAGTGTGAGCGCTACGATTGTTGAGATTATCACAGACACGGCGATGGTGACTGTGAACTGTCGGTAGAGCTGGCCGGTTATGCCGCCGAGGAAGCTGACCGGCACAAAGACGGCGCAGAGCACCAGCGACATTGCTATCAACGCTCCCGACAGGTTGCTCATGGCTTTACGGGTTGCCTCGTATGGGGTGAGGTGTTCCTCGTTCATTATCCGGTCTACATTCTCAACCACAACAATGGCGTCGTCGACCACTATGCCGATGGCCAGGATGAGCCCCAGCAGTGTCATAAGGTTGAGAGAGAAGCCGAACAGCAGCATCACACCGAAAGTGCCTATCAGAGAAATCGGCACTGCAACCAGTGGGATCAGTGTGGCGCGCCAGCTTTGCAGCGACAGGTAGACTACCAGTATGACGAGCGCAAGAGCTTCAAAAAGAGTTCGGTAGACATGGTGGATAGAGGCTGTTATATAAGTAGTGGCATCGAATGGCACTGAATATGAGATGCCTGAAGGGAATGATGCGCTGATTTCCTCCATCGTTTTCTTCACAGCATCTGCCACCTCTATGGCGTTTGCACCCGGGAGCATGTTGATGTTGAGCACGGCGGCGTTTCCTCCGTCGATGCCGCTCTCGGTTGAGTAGCTCGATGCTTCGAGTGATATGCGTGCCACATCTTTCAGACGGATGATTGATCCGTCGGGATTGGCGCGTACTACTATCTGTTCGAATTCCTCAACCGAAGACAGGCGTCCGCGGGCTGTTATCGGGAGGGTCACATCGATGCCGTTTATGGGGGCGTCGCCCAAAACACCGGCGGCGGATTCGCGGTTCTGGTCTTTGAGCACGTTCTGGAGGTCTTTTACCGTTAATCCCAGATTTGCGAGCTTATCCGGTTCTACCCATATCCGCATTGCATAATAACGGCTGCCGACATTAGACACGCTGCCGACACCCGGCACGCGCCGGAGGAGGTCGAGCACGTTGAGTGTGGCATAGTTTGACAGGTATATCTCGTCGTATTTAGGGTCGGACGACTGGATAGTGATTGTCAACAGTTTGCTTGCGGCCTGTTTTTCAACCGTCAGTCCGTTCTGCACTACTTCTGTCGGAAGCCGGGATTCGGCTTTTTTTATGCGGTTCTGTATGTCGACGGCTGCGAGGTCGGGATCGACGGATATGTCGAATGTGACCACACAAGAGAACCCTCCTGAATTGGTGCAGGTCGATTCCATGTAGATCATGCCGGGTGTGCCGTTGAGTTCCTGCTCGATGGGGGTGGCCACGGCCTGTGTTACAGTCTGAGCGTTTGCCCCAGGATATGAGGCTGCGATTCTGACCACAGGTGGGACTATCTGGGGGTATTGGTCAATCGGAAGCATCATAAGACCGATTGCCCCCACAATCACTATTACGATTGACATCACGGTGGAGAATACCGGATGGTCGAGGAAAAAGTTCTTTTTCATAACAGGAGGGATAATGGTCGTTATTTATCTGGTTCTGTGGTGTTGTTGCCGGATGCGGATGAGGCGGGTTGAATGTCTGCCAACCGGACTTTCATGCCGTGTGACAGTTTGTGCATCCCTTCGACCACAATCATTTCCCCGGCGGAAAGGCCGCGTTCAATGACTGTGTTGTTGCCTGTCTCGGGGCCGGTCTCAACGAATCGGCGTTCAACCACTTTGTCGGGCCGCACCACATAGATGTATGCGCCTCCGTTTTCGATTTCAAGCGCTTTTGTAGGCACTACCACAGCTTTTTCCCTGACATCCATCAGAAGTTTTACTTTTGTGAACTGGCCTGGAAGGAGCGTGTGGTCGGGGTTTGGCATTTCGGCACGTACGGAGAATGTGCCGGTTTTAGAGTCGACCTGAGGGTCTGCAAAGTCGACCGGCCCCTGATAAGGGTATTGGGAGCCGTCGGCGAGAGTGACTGTTATGAACGGATTCCAGCGGCGTGTTGAATCACGCTGGCCGAGATTCACGTTGCGTTCTTTGGAGCGCAGGTAGTCGAGAGATGTCATGCTGAAATCGATTCTGACGGTGTCGCTTTTGACCACCGTTGCGAGCAAGGACTGCCCTCCGGGGCCTACCAGTGCTCCGATATCCGCATTCCTTTCCGAGATATAGCCTGCAATCGGTGATTTGACGGCGGTGTAGCCGAGGGTCATCTCAGCTTGGGTGAGGTCGGCCTGGCATACAACCACGTCGGCAGCTGCGCTTTCATAGGCAGCAGTGGCATTGTCGAGGTCGAGCTGGCTGGCCGCGTTTTCGGCATATAGCGGTTTGATGCGGTTTAGGTCGCGTTTGGCTTTCAGCTCCTGTGCTTTGGCTTTATTAAGCTGTGCTTTAGCCTTGTTTACGCGTGCCTGATAGATGCGCGGGTCGATTATAAAAAGTGTCTGCCCTTTGTCGATGAATGTGCCTTCGGCGAAAAGCATTTTTTCGAGGTAGCCTTCGACACGGGCGCGTATTTCAACGAATTGCTGGGCACGCACGCGCCCGACATATTCGCCATAGATGTTGACATCTTCTGTCTTTACTTTCTCGACCGCTACCACCGGAGGCGGTGTCTGGGCGGGTTTCGGCCTGAGCATGATGACGGCCGCTACCATGGCGGCTGCAATTATTATGGCGCCCACGATTATGAGGATGCGTGTGCGTAACGGCATTTGCGAAAATTTAGTGGCGCAGCCGGTAGCAGCGGTCTTTATGTTTCTGGAAATTACAGGATGCAGTTTTTTCATATTCATAAGTGTCGCTATAAAGTGATGAACCCCGTTTCTGCATGGGGATAAACATAATGTGTGATAGTGTATTATGGCCTATTGGCACTGTACTTTCGTTTATAACGTGCAAAATTACGAAATTGTTCTTGACCCTGGGCTGATAATCGGATGTTGATTATGCATTTTTTTGAGATGTTCGTTTTGGTGAAATCTATTTGTGCAATATCCGTATTCTCCACAATGAAAAAATGTTGTTGTGAAATGAAAAATAGGGCGTTTTCAGATGTTATAAATTCTGAATCATGTTGTGGATATTACTAAAATTGCAAACTAATATTTATCAATCTTATATTTATGGATATTTTGTTTCTTTGTGTTGTTGTGTTCCTGTTTCTGCTTGCAGTTTTTGACCTGTCGGTTGGCGTAAGTAATGATGCTGTGAATTTTCTGAATTCAGCGATAGGTTCAAAAGCCGCTTCGTTCCGGCGTATCCTGATTGTAGCCGCCATAGGGGTGTTTATCGGGGCGGCGATGAGCAACGGGATGATGGATATAGCGAGGCATGGTATTTTCAGACCCGAACATTTTTCGTTTTATGAGTTGATCTGCATTTTTATGGCGGTTATGGTGACCGACATAATACTGCTTGATGTGTTTAATTCGCTGGGGATGCCTACCTCTACCACAGTGTCGATGGTGTTCGAGCTGTTGGGTGCCACGTTTGTGGTGTCGCTGCTGAAAATCGCCGGAGACACGGCCGGCCTTGGCATAAATGACCTGCTTAACACTGAAAAGGCCTTGTCGGTGATAATTGGCATTTTTCTGTCGGTTGCGATTGCGTTTGTGTTCGGCACACTGGTCCAGTTTCTGTCGCGCATGATTTTCACGTTTAATTATAAAAGCCGGCTGAAATGGAAAATCGGTGTTTTCGGAGGATTGTGTGCAACGGCCATAGTTTATTTCCTGCTGATTAAGGGTGCTAAGGATATGTCGTTTATGACAGCAGATGTGAAAGGGTGGATTGATGGCCACACATTGCTGATTATCGGCGGATCGATGTTTTTTTTCACACTGTTGATGCAGTTGCTTCATATCCTGGGGGTGAATGTGCTGAAAGTTGTGGTGCTTATGGGAACCTTCGCTTTGGCCATGGCTTTCGCGGGTAATGACCTTGTTAATTTCATCGGAGTGCCTTTGGCCGGGCTGGCATCTTTTCAGGATTACACGGCGAATGGGGGAGGGGATGCCGGCGGCTTTCTGATGGGCTCCCTTAATGAGCAGGGGGATACGCCGTTATATTTCTTGATTGGTGCGGGTGTGATAATGGTGGTGTCGCTTGCCACTTCAAAAAAGGCTCAGAAAGTTGCCCAGACAGAAATAGGCCTTGGTAGCCAGGGTGGAGGGGATGAAATGTTCGGTTCGTCGCGTATTGCCCGTCGGCTTGTCAGATGGTCGTTGTCGCTGATAGAGTGGGTTCGTAGAGTTACTCCAGTCAGGGTGAAGGCTTGGTTCAACAGGCGGTTTAATGTTGATGAGACAATAATGGAGCAGGGTGCGGCTTTCGATCTTGTGAGAGGTTCGGTAAATCTTGTGCTTGCCGGGGCATTGATAGCGCTTGGCACGTCGATGAAACTGCCTCTGTCTACGACATTCGTTACATTCATGGTGGCGATGGGAACGTCGCTGGCCGACCGTGCCTGGGGGCGTGAGAGCGCAGTGTTCCGTATAACAGGTGTTATATCGGTTATTGGAGGTTGGTTTCTTACGGCCGGGGTCGCTTTTATCGGAGCGGGAATCATTGTTGCCCTGATGCATTGGGGCGGACAATGGGTTATGTTCGCGTTTGCTGTGTTGACCATCGGGTTGATTATCCGCAGCAACCGGCGCTTCAGAGCCAGGAAGGCTGAAGATAAAGGTGACGTGCTGTTCCAGGCGATTCTACAATCGGATGATGAAACCGAGCGTTGGCCTTTGTTGCTTCAGTTTGTGACTGAGCAGCAGAGCCGGTTCCTTGTTTTTGCAGAAGAAAGTTATAACGCAGTCACGCAGGCATTCATAAAAGAAGACGTGCGCACCCTGAATAAGATGGGTAAGATTCTGAATGACCGGAAGAATATGTTGAAGAGCGTGCGAAGGAAAGAGACGCTGTGTCTGCGCCGGATTTCTCGCGAGACCGCTATCGAGAAGAGTGCATGGTTTCATCTGAGCAATAACAGCTGCATGTCGGTATTGTATAACCTTGGCCGTATAGATGAGGTTTGTAAAGAGCATGTGGGAAATAATTTCATGCCTTTGCCGCAGACGCAAGCCGAGGAGCTTGAGTTGCTACGGACACGTATCTCTGTTGTGTTTGATGATATAGTTGCGATGTCGCAATCGGGTGATACGGCAACGGTGCCTATGTTGCGCAGACATTGCGATGAAATCAAAGATGTGATTTCCGACACATATCATAGGATACATGACCAGTTGCGCGAGGGTGATACCGGAAATATGACGGTGTTGTATGTGTATATGAATATCCTTCAGGAGACCCAGGAGATGGTTTCGGCATTGCGTAAATATCTGCGTGCTTTCGCAAAATTACGTGATACGAATTTTAATGCGCGGGCATTGCCGGGTGGCGTTTGGCAAAAATAACGTTGCCATAAGTCGGGGATTGGATATTTTCATTAATTTTGCAGAGGCCAGGGGGCTTTGCGCGGGTATGGTCTGTAACGACTTATACCTGTCGGAATGGCTCCAGGTTTTGGATTTAGACAAAAATACGTTTTGATGAAAACAGCACTTATAACTGGGATTACAGGGCAGGATGGTTCATATCTCGCCGAGTTTCTTTTGGATAAAGGATATGATGTGCATGGCACTATACGCAGGTCGTCGGTTGATTTCCGTGAGCGGATAGCCCATCTTGAAGGCCATCGTAATTTCCACCTCCATTATGCCGATCTCGGCGATTCAATGTCGATTCTGCAGGTGGTAGGGAAGGTGCGCCCTGATGAGATATATAATCTGGCAGCCCAGAGCCATGTGCAGGTGTCGTTTGATTCTCCGGAATTCACCGCCGACGTTGATGCGTTGGGGGTGCTCCGTGTGCTTGAGGCCGTCAGGCTCTCCGGATTGAAAGACAGCTGCAGAATCTACCAGGCATCCACTTCGGAACTTTACGGTAAAGTTGAGGAGGTGCCTCAGAATGAGAACACGCCGTTCCATCCTTACAGCCCTTATGCTGTTGCGAAACAATATGGCTATTGGATTGTAAAGGAATACAGGGAGGCATATGGTATGTTCTGTTGTTCGGGCATACTTTTCAATCATGAGTCGGAGCGCCGTGGCGAAACGTTTGTTACACGCAAGATAACGCTGGCGGCGGCCCGTATCGCCCAAGGAAAGCAAGACCGTCTCTATCTCGGCAATTTATCGTCGTTGCGCGACTGGGGGTATGCTAAAGATTATGTTGAATGCATGTGGCTGATTCTCCAGCATGACACTCCCGAGGATTTCGTTATTGCCACAGGCGAGCAGCATTCGGTGCGTGAGTTCGCGCAACTTGCTTTCCACAATGTAGGCATTGAATTGCGTTGGGAAGGTGAGGGGGCCGAGGAAAAAGGGATTGATGCTTCTGACGGACGTGTGTTGATTGAGGTGTCGCCCGATTTCTACCGCCCTACAGATGTGGTTAACCTTTGGGGCGACCCGACAAAAGCCCGTGCCAAACTGGGGTGGAATCCGCAGAAAACGTCCTTTGAAGAGCTTGTGAAGATAATGACTTATGCCGATATGGCGAAAGTCGCCGTGGAACGCGCCGGAGAAAGTGTGCGCACGAATTTGGTTGAATATCTCGAAAAGGGTATTGTGAAATGATGGAAAAGGATTCTAAAATCTATGTGGCCGGCCATCGGGGTATGGTTGGTTCTGCAATAGTTCGTGAACTGCTCCGGCAGGGGTATACCAATATAATAACACGCACCCATAAGCAGCTTGATCTTATCGACCAGAAAGCGGTGGCTGATTTTTTCGCTTCCGAAAAGCCTGAATATGTGTTTCTTGCTGCGGCTAAAGTGGGGGGGATAGAGGCTAACCGGATGGCGTTGGCCGATTTTATGTATGATAACATGATGCTTGAAATGAATGTTATCAATTCTGCTTGGAAAAATGGTGTGAAAAAGCTGGAATTCCTCGGTTCTTCATGTATTTATCCGCGGATGGCGCCTCAACCTATGCCAGAGTCATGTTTGTTGACGTCCGAACTTGAAAAAACCAATGAGGCTTATGCCTTGGCGAAAATTTCCGGCTTGAAATATTGCGAATTTCTTAACCGGCAATATGGCACCGACTATATTTCTGTGATGCCTACCAACCTTTATGGCCCGAATGACAATTATCATCCATCGCATTCCCACGTTCTTCCGGCTTTGATACGGCGTTTCCATGAGGCCAAAATTCAGGGGCTTGCCTCTGTGGTCTGCTGGGGCGACGGTTCTCCTTTGCGGGAGTTCCTTTATGTTGATGATTTGGCCAATCTTTGTGTGTTTCTGATGAACAACTATTCGGGGAATGAAACCGTCAATGCCGGTACCGGGAAGGAGCTGAGTATAAAAGAACTTACCGAGCTTGTTGCAGGTGTTGTTGGATATAAAGGAGCGATTGAATGGGATAAGGATATGCCGAATGGCACTCCGCGCAAACTTCTTGATGTGTCAAAGGCCACAGCTCTCGGTTGGACATATAAGACCGAGCTTTTGGATGGTATACGTCTTACCTATGCGGATTTTTTATCGAATCCTATGCGGGCAGAAAGATGACTTTTTTTGAAATGAAGTTTTGGCGGCAATATGTTGTATTGCAGCGGTTTATGTGTCTGTTTGGTGTGTTTTATGTTTGATGGTTGCGGAAATTGGCTGAAAAAAGTGCTCGAAAAATTTGGAGGTGAGAGTTGGAATGCGTAATTTTGCACCC
>CAJTFH010000013.1 GCA_910575545.1 Bacteroidales bacterium | reverse complement strand
TTCATACAAAAGAATTACTCCTAATGCATGTGTCCGTAGGCTACTCCAGACGGAACTGGAGGTGTAATCTTAATGTTACACAATCACTTACGCAACTTCACGTCGCACGAACTTGCCATAGACCTTGACACCGCCGATGAGACCCACCATAGCACCGATGGCGTAAATGAGTTTGGTGCCGGGGTCAAAATATCCACTTATCATGCTTGTAGCCTGATTGATACCTGACATTCCGTCACCTGCGGCCCACATCTGGACAGCGGCGGTGAGCAGGAGCATTGCCGCCATAGTACGGCGCATGTGTGGAGCGTTCATCCACGCTACGACACGGTTATACATCTTATTGAGGAATTTCTTCATACGCATTTCAGATTCGTTAATAATCAAGTTAAGATATTGAGATTGATCCGGTCAATGTCAACAGTGTCGATGGTCTTGGAATAGACCACTTTCTTCTTGGCGATGACCTCTTTGGTAAGCGGTTCATCCTCGTCGCCGTAGATAATCGAGAGGATACGCATGCGCACTTTCGGATCAAGCGACAGCCGTTCTTCGATGACGGTTCCCTGAATCTCTTTGAGCGTTTCCTTGGCGGCCGCTGCTTCTTCGGGAGTGTGGGGCTCATCCTTTGCCACACGTACCGCACTTTCAAGTGCCTTGAAGTCCTGCCCGCCTGTCTGACGTTCCGTGATTTCAGGGGCGTTGCCGAATGACTCGCCCACAGTATGGTGGGTGAAAACCTCGTCGAGTTTCTCCTGAGGGATAGTCTTCTCCGGTTCAGGCTGTGCCGGCTCTTCAGGCGGAAGACCTACATCTTCCGGACTGGTCAGCTCTGTTCTTATCCTTGTCACTATTTCATCCACTTTCTCGTCAACTCTGGAATTGACCTTGGCATCAATCAAGGTGTTGAGCCTGTCCATGTCATAGTGACTGCGACCCACGAGAGAATCATCGTCTGGTCCCGATGATGCCGGAGAAGGTGTTTCTTCGGAATTTGTGGCCGGAGCTGGCGGATGTTTTTCCGCCGGCTTCTTCAGCACTTTCCCGATGAGATAGATGTTGCTTGCCAGCAACGCCACAATCAGCAATACTTCCATCAGAACAGAGGCCGGGTATTGGTAAGGTAGATGGTGTTGATTGACTCGCGGTGCCGCTCCAGATGTTCGCGTACAATCTCGGTGACATAGTTCCCGACCGAAGCCTTGTTCTTGCCGACTGCCGCAACCATGCGGTTGAGCAGGTCGAACATTTCGTCGGAGATATAGACACGACAGTTGGAGTTGATGCGGTTTTTCGACAGGAACCGCTCCTGATAGTTCTTGGCTGCCGCCAGCGACGGCGACTGCCGGTCGAGAGCGTCAGACAGTGCGCCTGACACCGCTCCCGATACTTTCTCCATGAATGGAGAGGAAGGGGAATTATTCATTATCGTTATACTTTTTCTTTAGTTCCTTGATTTGTGCCTCGCAGTCACGGAAGTGCCGCTCCAGCACATTGTTGATGAAGGTCGAGAGATTGGCCCTGCGGTTGCCGCACAGGATTTCGAGATTTGCAATCCGGGAACAGAAAGCGGGATTTATCTTGACCTGCGGCCAGCCATATTCCGGGAACCGGTATTTCAGGTCGTCGATATATGCGGCCTTGTAGTCATCAGCCGAGTCAGTCGGTTTCTGCCTTTCGCTACGTTCAGTTGCAGTTTTCTCTTTCCTATTGGCAACTCCGTCCTGTTCCTCCGTTACAGGCTGCTTCTCTTTAAGAGTCCGGGGGGCGGGCGGCTCATCTTTGGCGCGAAAGTTCTCAACGAAACCTTCGGCATCGAAATCATTGTCATATCTTTTTGCCATAAGCCATGCTACAGTCTGATGATACCGAGAATCTCATCGACCAGTTCCACAAGCCTGCTGCCTTTCAGCAGAGTCTTGTCAGGCGGCAACAGCGTCGATCGGAAAACGGCGCGTGCCTCGTCCTTCGACCCCTCACGTCGGTAGCGTTTGGTGTCGGGGAGTCTGGTTTTGATAGTTTGCAGCATCTGTTCCTCAAAGACTTCTTCATAGCGGTCATAGAGGTCGGTCTTCTCGCGGGCATCCACAAGGTTCCAGACCATATACATCTCCTTGACCGAACTGCCGTTGAGCGTCATAATCTCGTCGCGCACCTTCATGGCGAAGGCAAGCGAGCTTTCAAGAATCAGCTTGTCGGCGGCTACCGGACAGAAAAGGTAATCCATGAGCGATACCGTCTTTGCCACACCTGGATTGTTGATGGTTCCGGGAAGGTCGAACAGAACGATGTCATATTCATGTCCGGCTTCTATCCGCGCCTGTACCCTTGCGAGGGCATCTTCCGGCTTGGCAATGAGGATAGGATAAGGATCGCACTGGGTGCGCCGACGCAGTTCGTTGAAATTTCTGAGAAATGTCTTGTTGATTTTCAGAATCTCCACATCTCTGTCGCGCATCTCTTTGATGCTGTACTGGGGATAGTCGCAGTCCACAACGAGGACTTTCATCCCCCTGACGTAGTAGAGATAACTCGCCATAAGCACAGTCAGGGTCGTTTTGCCGGCTCCTCCCTTCTGGGTGGAAAAGGCTACGAATACGGGATCTTTCATTGCGGGAAAAATAGGGTTAAACAATAGGGTTGATTATCACACTCCGATTCCGACAAGGCACGCCACCGGCCGACCGGTCTTAGCGACAAAACCGGGAATTGCCTGTTCAGAAAGGATACGGGGATATTTGGCGACGTAGCCAAATGTACTTATATACTTGCATAAGTATATGTGCAAGCGGATAAGTGAATGTGCTTGTTAGCACTTGGTTGATTCTGTAATTGAATGTACCGTTACACGGACGTTTACATTAGCGTGCGAATGTCAAAACTATCATACGGCTATTCCTATAGACATTAACTTGAAAGCGTGGATGCTTTGACGTACACAGGCATTGGCGTATGCCCGAATATTTGATTATTCAATTATGAATCTGATTGTGCAGACATTTGTCATTACGTTCATGCGGTCGAGCATTCCTATAGACATTAACTTGAATGTGACGGCAGACGTGTTGGCTTATGTTCACGTTGCAAAGTTACTATATGTCTGTCCGTCAGGCATAATTTCAGGGATATGCGGTACTCGGTTGCCTCGCGTTGCCTCAAAGTGACGCGATTTTGAATAACACCTTTTTTGCATGATTTTCGGGTCATGGAGGAACTGGCTGGGGCATTTGTGGCTCTTGATTCGGTTATCACGCGCTTCTCAGCGACACCCGGAACCCCGGTTTTTGGTCATGTCAGAGATTTTTTGTAACTTTAATAAGGCAATCGCACGCGCCCAAGGCAGGGCGCAGCCACCGGAGCCACGCTTTTTTCGATGGATTCCATGCTTAAAGAGGTCTGACCGGCACCTCTTGGCACTCAACTTCGATTATTCCCTGTAAATTCGTTGATACACAAGCATCCACATGGATGAGCAAGGTATGTTGCGGGGCACTCGAAATAAATTCGGTGCCTCACAACCCTTGCTCTCCGAGGGTGTGGTTCTCCGCCAGAGTTGGAGAACCTTTCAACGCCTGCGGCGGCTCCGGCACGACAATCCGCGATGCCTTTTCACTATAATATGAGTAAAAACTCCAGCCACGGAGGACGGCGACCTAAGGTTGACCCTTCCGTGAACCGCTACGTCGTGCGGTTCAACGCCGAGGAAAATGCCCGATTTCTCGCCATGTTCGAGCAATCGGAGGCCGACAACAAGGCGGCTTTCATCAAGCATTTCCTCTTTCAGAAGCCTTTTAAGGTCTTCTACGTTGATGAGAATACCCGTATTTTCATCGACAAACTTTCCGGTTTTAATGCCCTCTATCGTACAATCGGTGTATCTTACGACAATCTTGTCGCAACGCTCAATCAGAATTTCACCGAGAAAAAAGCGTCGGCGGCACTCGAAGAAATCAGAAAACTGATGATTCGGCTTATCTCCGTCAGTCAGGACATCGCAGCTCTGGCACAAAAATTCGACGAGGAATGGTTGCAAAAATCTCGTTAGGCAACTCGCTTTACGGAGCCATCTGCTACAACGGCGAGAAGATCAACAAGGAGAAGGGCCGGTTACTCGACACCAACAAAATCTACAATGACGGCTCCGGCTCGGTTGACATCAGACGTGCCTTCGCCGACTTCATGCAGTGGATGCCATCCACTACAAAGACAGAGCGGCCGATGGTACATATCTCCCTCAATCCGCATCCCGATGATGTTCTGACCGATGCACAGCTGACGGCAATCGCCCGCGAGTATATGGAAAAGATGGGGTTCGGTGACCAGCCCTATATGGTCTATAAGCACACCGACATCAACCGTCACCACATGCACATCGTGGCTCTGAGAATACGGACTGACGGCAGTTGTATCTCAGATAGGAACAACTTCTACCGCAGCAAGGAGATAACCCGTGAACTTGAAAGCAAGTATGGACTGAAGACCGCCGAGCGCGAGAAGGTCACGCCTGAAACACCATTGCTAAAGATAGACCCTTCGGGCGACCTGAAGAAACAGGTTGCCTCAGCGGTGAAAATTATCGGTATGCGTTACCGGTTCCAGACCATAGGCGAGTATAACGCGGTGCTTGGCCTGTTCAATATCAGATGTGAGCAGACCGACGGCAGGATCAACGGTCGTGAGTATCACGGACTGGTATATTTCGCCCTTGGAGATGACGGCAAACCGATAACGGCTCCATTCAAGGCTTCACGTCTCGGCAAGTTCGCCGGACGTGAGGCTATTGACGGCAAGTATGAGGGAGCGAAAGAGAAAATCAATGTCACTCCCACAAAACAAAGAGTGGCTGACGCACTTGCCCATTGCTCCGGCAAGGATGATTTCATGGCAAGATTAAAGGAGAAGAATATTGATGTCGTTTTCAGGTACACGGATGAAGGCGGGATTTATGGCGTGACGTTCATCGACCATGATACGTTCAATGTCCTCAACGGCTCCCGTCTTGGCAAGGCGTTCTCCGCCAACGCGCTTGAAACTAAATTCAGTCCGTCGCAAGAGCCGGATTCCCGTCAGGCGCCGACCGTTCCTGTCACTCAGCCGTCAGAGCCTTCTGGTCAAGAGCCGAGACAAGAACCGATGCAAGAGTCAGAGGGTAACACTGGACCTGACAACAGAACACAGCAACAGACTCCTCCGACAGTAAGTCAGAAGAGTCTGTTTGATGATTTCGATGATAATTCGGTACCCGGACTCGACCTGTTCCAACAGGGGCAGTCGTACAATCCGGATGAAGAGGCGTTCATTCGCCGCATGAAGCGTCAGCACCGTCGCGGACGCAAACCTTAACACCTTAATAATATATGAGTCAGCAAGAAGATGACCTCAGGGCATTGGCCAAGATAATGGATTTTCTTCGGGCCATCAGCATTGTGCTGGTGGTGGCCAATCTCTACTTTTTCACCCGTGTGGAGACCGTTGACAGCAATGAGTTCTACATGGTGGTCGATAAAATCCTGAATAATTTCAACAATGAGTGCGGGCTTTTCGCCAATACGTTCAACTCAAAACTGTTCGCGATGCTTATGCTTGCCCTTTCGTGCTTCGGCACGAAAGGTGTCAAGGACGAGGCTATAACATGGCGCCATATAATAATTGTGGGAGCCGTTGGTGTCGTGGTGTTTCTGTTCAACTCATGGCTTCTGCCTCTCGGCTACCGCTATACCTACATCATATCCACAATACTTGGATATGTCGGTATGCTGATGTCGGGTATATGGATAAGCCGAATGTTGAAGAACAACATGATGGACGACCGCTTCAACGATGAGAACGAATCGTTCATGCAGGAGACACGTCAGTTAAAGAATCCCTATTCCATAAATATCCCCACAAGGTTCTACTACGAAAAGCGTTGGCACTCGGGCTGGATAAATGTGGTTAATCCGTTTAGGGCCTCGATTGTCCTTGGCACTCCCGGTTCAGGCAAGTCGTTTGCCGTGGTCAACAACTTTCTTAAACAGCAGATAGACAAAGGATTTGCGCTGTATTGCTATGATTTCAAATTTCCGGATCTCTCCACAATCGTGTATAATCATCTGAAGAAGAACAAGGACAAGTACCCGAAGGGGGTAAAGTTCTATGTAATCAATTTCGATGACCCTATGCGCAGCAACAGATGCAACCCGATACACCCGGATTTCATGACCGATATTGCCGACGCATACGAATCGGCATACACCATCCTCTTAAATTTGAATAAGACGTGGATTCAGAAGCAGGGTGATTTCTTTGTGGAGTCGCCTATTATCCTGTTGGCCGCTATTATTTGGTTTTTGAAAATTTACGAGGGTGGCAAGTATTGCACCTTCCCCCACGCGATCGAGTTTCTTAACCGCAACTATGAGGATATATTTCCGATACTCACATCATACCGTGAACTGGAGAATTATCTCTCGCCGTTTATGGACGCATGGAAAGGCGGGGCGCAGGACCAGCTCCAAGGTCAGATAGCATCGGCTAAAATCCCGCTGTCGCGTATGATTTCGCCACAACTCTACTGGGTAATGACAGGCAACGACTTCACCCTCGACATCAACAACCCGGAGCATCCGAAGATACTGTGTGTCGGAAACAATCCTGACCGTCAGAACATCTACGGTGCCGCCCTCGGTCTATACAATTCCCGTATTGTCAAGCTCATCAACAAGAAAAATATGCTCAAATCGGGTGTGGTCATAGACGAGCTACCGACGATATATTTCAAGGGCCTCGACAATCTCATCGCCACGGCGCGAAGCAATAAGGTTGCTGTCTGCCTCGGCTTTCAGGACTTCTCTCAGTTGAAACGTGATTATGGCGACAAGGAGGCGGCGGTTGTGATGAACACCGTCGGCAACATATTCTCCGGACAGGTTGTCGGTGAAACCGCCAAGACCCTCTCCGAGCGTTTCGGCAAGGTTCTCCAGAAACGTCAGTCCATATCAATCAACCGTCAGGACGTGAGCCACTCCATCAATACGCAGATGGACAGCCTTATTCCGGCAAGCAAGATTTCCACGCTTACGCAGGGAATGTTCGTCGGAGCGGTGAGCGACAACTTCGACGAGCGTATCGACCAGAAGATATTCCATGCCGAGATTGTGGTGGACACAAAAGCGGTAGCGAGGGAAGAGAAGGCTTACAAGCCTATCCCCATTCTGACTGACATTCCTACAAAGGAGGCTATGGAGATAGCGATACAGGACAATTACGACCAAGTGAAGCAGGACGTGAGAGAGATTGTACTTAGAGAGAAGGTACGTCTGGCACAGGAAGCTAACAGCGACTGATCCTTATCATATCCGCAGTTGTACGGCAAATCCGTATGGCTGCGGATTTTTCATGCCCTTCTGCCGAGGTACCTGCGTTGAAGTTCCTCCTCGGTGTCTTCGAGCAACTGCCGAAGTGCCTTGCAACGACCGGGCATGTCATCATCCTTAGGATGCTTCTCTTCAATCTTTTTCAGGGCTTTATAGTATTCGGTCAGACTCTTCTTGACACCGAAGACACGGAATATAGTCCTGATAAACTCGGCATCGGTTTCAGCGGATATTTTCCCCGAAATCAGGAGCGCGAGAACAAGCTCTACCAATTCTGTAAATTTACCCTCCCACTGGATAGACGATACTTCTTCAACGGCAATGCTGTCTTCTGAAACGGTTGCGGATACGATTGCAACTTCGCCGTCGTACATGGGGTTATTCTTCACCCATTCCCCAATTCGGTCAATATAACGCTTGATGAATTTGATTGCACGCTCTACAAAGCGGAGAAAATTCTCGTCAAGATGGGTGGAATCTTCAAGGATGATTGTCAGATGATCCTCGGCTACAATTAGTGCTGAATGTACCTCCGATTTGTTGTGGCTGCCGTGAAAAAGCATGACAACCGTCTTTGTGAATGTAGCGTATGTATCTTTGAGATTATCGAGTTCCCCGGTCTCCACGCCGATGAAAAACTCATGCTCAATCAGAATAAAGATATTGAGCGATTCGCTGTCAAGTGACTTGTTATTTCCGGTCATACCGATTGTCGTTTCGATATGACCTTCCGCGACTCCGTCGCAATTGCATTGAGTGGAATCTTTTACCATATAGGTCTGATACGTTTAATTTATATATACTGTTGATATAGAGTCATATTGAGTCGGCCAACTGCTCTTGCTGTCTTGAAGCACAAAGTCCTTGTAGGCTATGTGTAGGTTGTCGTTCTCTCCGTCGGTCAGCTTTCGGAAGAACTCTGTCTCGGTAAGTGAAATTAAATCCATTTATTGTATCTATTTTTTTACATTGTTTGAGTTGTGACATTAACATATATTTTTGAACTATTTTTGTTCGGTCTCTAATGGAATTTTTTGCTATGTTCCTAATTAACAGGATTGAGAGTTAAGTATTGTCATCTTTTCAGAAGTGCCAGTAAATCACAAATATATGTAAAATGATTTTACATATGTAAAGTTCCGACAGTAAAAACCGTTGGATTCGAACAATCAAAACATTACAATTGTTATGTATCATGTATTGCGTGAATTGATCACCGACAGAGTATGGTTTAACTAAACAGTTGCGATATTGCCTGATAAATGAAGAAGATTCTCATTTATGACCACGACCGCACCTTTTGCCTACGGTTGGCGGAATGGGTAGACAAAAATAAATTTGAAGTGAGGTATTTCGACGATCACAAGATTGCGAGAAGGATGATTGTTAACGGCCTTTTCGACATTATCGTCATTTATGTGTCTTGCCATCTTTGTGATGGTATGAGACTTGTAACGGATATATTGGAGCTTAGCCCTGCCACCCCTGTCCTATGCGCTCTTGATAAAGATGACAATGCACTTCTCATTAGTCTTATACGGAAAGGCGCAATAGATTATATCGACAAGCGCTTCATCAATCGCAAAGACTTTTGTATGCTTGTTTCGCGGATTGTCGCGGATAAAGAAAGCTGCGAGGAGTTGTACGAATATCAGGGAACACTATATAAGGCGTGCATCAGTAAGGCAAGATTGTTTGCACCATTAACTGCCCCTTTGACTATATACGGTGAGTCCGGTGTAGGAAAGAGTGTGATCGCAAGACGCATATTCAATGACAGCAGTAGATTCAACAAGGCTTTCGTCTCTGTAAAATGCTCTCTAATGGATGTGGCGTCGATTCCGGAACAATTGGTGGGTACAGGCAGCAGAAAGAGTCCGGGGTTATTTGAGCGGGCGTTCAACGGGACATTGTTTTTTGACGAAATTGGAGACATGCCATTGGCTGCGCAGGCAATATTGTCCCATGCCATCGAAGACGGTGTGTATTATCCTGTCGGTTTATCGAACCCTGTAAGATTCAACGCGCGGATAATAACCTCGTCTTCAAAAGATCTCTCCGCTATGATGAAATCCGGCATATTGCTCCGCGAGTTTTATGACATAATCCGGCAATATTCCCTCTATGTCCCTTCATTGAGGGAATGCCGGGATGAAATCGTATCGTTCGCCGAATTCTTTGTCTCACAACTTACTCGGAATAATCCTCAAATATCAGCGAAAGGATTCTCAGTATCAGCGAAAAGACATCTGACAAGCCACAAATGGGAAGGTAATATTCGCGAACTGCGCTGTTGCATCAACAATGCCGTATTTTCGTGCGACTCACCTCTGATAAAGGCACGGCATTTACACTTTGAACCTCCGTCCAGAACATGCCGTGAAAACAGTCAGGACAGGCAAGAGATAATAGAGGCAATGAAATTGGCCAAAAACAATAAAACCGTCGCCGCCTCAATATTGGGACTAACACGCCCGACCCTCTATTCGAGATTGAGAAAATATGGATTGTCCGAATGTAAGCCTGTTTAGGTTACAGACGTGATATAAGCCTCAATACTCTATATGTAAAACACATCGGAAAGCCGTACTTCTCAATATGACAATGCAGATTATCCGTGACATAAATGGATAGCGATAAGGCTACAATTTTCAAACGTTTAATAATCAATGGATAGACACAACATTTCAATATCATCTGCTTGAATATGAGATATGGATAATAATCGTTATTATAAAGGTAACAGGCAGTGTGATTCTTCAAGAAAATTTCCACATTTTCGCATTCACGACTGCCTGTCACCTACAATACTCTATGATTGTAATGCAATTACAAAGATAAGAAAAGATTTGTGCATTTGCCAAATCTTTTCTATTTTTGTGGATTAAAAGCGTCTTCGTATGTATAAGAACAACAGAAGAGAACAGCTCTATAAAGCCGCATTCAGGCTCTTCTTGACCCGTCAATACGACTCGGTCAGCATCAGTGACATAGAAAAAGAAGCAAACATGACGAGGGGAGCTATAACATATTATGCCGGCAGTAAATTAAATCTGTTCCACGAAGTTGTTAAACATTACCTTGTTGACAAACAAGATTTAAAACATCAAATAACTTCTCCGTCGTTTGAGTCACTATTGGATTTCATCAACAAATATGTGGACGGATGCCAGCATACGATGACCGGTATTTGTAGCATTATGTCGGAGATGCCGGTGTGTAATGTCAGCAGATATTATATTTCGCTAATACTGGAAATAAGTTCGTATTTCCCGGATCTGCACGAGAGATACTTAGAAAATAGAAATAAGGAATTGGCGATATGGATAGCTCAGATTAGCAAAGCCATAGAAAATAATGAAATCAAGAATGACATTGATATAGTCAATACCGCAAAACATTTTATCTGTATTTTTTATGGTCAAGCATACCTTGACTCTCTTTCAATGGGGCTTAATACGGTTGAACTTCGCAACCAAATGATCAGTCTCTACAAATTACTGAAGCTCTAACGATTATCTTTTTATAGATATTAAGTATAATTGTTGTTGAAGGGTTGAAACAATACCGTAGATTATTTGTCTCGTTTATTAGTTTGTTGTGAAAGAATTACAGGATTTCATACCTTTCAAACCTGCATTTACGACTGCCGTCTGCGGTTTGGGTATCAATGCTCCTTTCGTTCATGTTTGCCCTCAAGAATGGCTGATTGAGTGCGGTTGAGTAACTTTTGTTTGGAGAATTTCAGATTATTCATTATCTTTGCGGTCGATTTCATAACGAGCATTATGTGACTATGGCCGACAATAAAGTCTATATAACAAAAACCTCATCGTTCTTTCCCAACAATCCTGTGGAGAACGATGAAATTGAGGCATATCTGGGCAGAATAGGAGACAAGAAGTCACGTGTAATGCCTATAATTCTGCGACAGAATGGTATAAAGAAAAGATACTATGCCATAGATAAAAACCAAAACATCACTCATTCCAATTCTGAACTTGCCAAAGAAGCCATTGACAAGCTCCTTCCCAACAGTGCAGATAAAAGGTCTATTCAGTTTTTGGCGTGTGGAACATCCACCCCTGACCAAATGTTGCCTTCTCAAGCCTCTATGATACATGGCGCAGCATTTGAGCAACCAATGGAGATAATATCGTGTGCAGGTGTTTGTTTGAGTGGAATACAAGCATTTAAGGCAGCGTTTATGTCTGTAAAATGCGGTAATACACAAAACGCAATAAGCACTACATCAGAATTGCCATCACCTGCTTTGTTGTCGAAATTCTTTGAAGAAGAATACGCTCACATTGCAAAAATAACTGAAAGACCATATATTGCTTTCGAGAAAGATTTCCTGAGATTTATGATTTCTGATGGAGCCGCTGCGGTACTTCTGGAAAATCAACCCAGTGGCGAAATCAATCTTGAAGTGGAATGGGTAGAAGTCATTTCCTATGCAAACAGACTTCCTGCGTGCATGTACCAATGGTGTGAAAAAACACCGGACGGAAATCTGAAAAGTTGGAAGGAATTCAGCGCAGATGACATCTCCAACAAGTCCATCTGGTGCATTAAGCAGGATGTGAAATTATTGAACGAGCATATAATGCGGCTATTCGCCGAAGCTACCCAACATGCTCTTCTGAAGAACAAAGCAGATGAAAATCGTATTAGATACGTAATTCCGCATATTTCTTCAATGTACTTTTACAACATTCTTGACGAGGAACTAAAGAAGAAAGGCGTTAGTCTTCCAACAAGCAAGTGGTATACGAATCTTACATGGGTTGGCAATGTCGGTTCTGTTGCTCCTTTTGCTGCCTTGGATGAACTGATTAGAACAAAACCTCTCGAAAAAGGAGATCAGATATTGCTTTTGGTTCCTGAAAGCGGGAGATTTTCATATGGGATAGCATTATTGACTTGTAGATAACGTTCATTCGGTAAATTTTTACTATCTTTGCAGAAAATAAATTTGTAAAATAGAGGAGTCATTAGTCCATCTTTCTGTGCGAAAATGTGGAAGTTTTTGAAGAAGAAAGAGGATGGATATGATTGCTCACTCCGTATATAGGTGCGGGGGAGCTGTGTCATTTCTTCAACCACTTCCACAGGTTTCGCATATGGCGCGTTCTCCCGCACTTTTGTTATGAAGATGGGCAAATTAAAAACGGAACAAAATCGACTGGAAATCCTTCGTAACTGCTACCGTCTGATGGCAACCGGAACATGGGATGCCATATCCGTTTCTATGCTGGAGAAAAACATAAGCCAGACAAGAGGGGCTATCTTCTATTTCAATAAGAACAAGGAAGATTTGTTTATCAATATGATTGATGAGCTGTTTCTTCCGGTATTCAAATTAAGTCAAGCCGATAAAAAACATCTTCGTACTTGTTCTACCCAGACATTTTTTGCAATATATAAAACCCCTTTTGAGCGGGTTTATTTAGACCTCAAAACCAATTATAATCTCGATGATCCATCAAGAGGTCTGTTCAATATTCTTATTCAGGCTCAAAATCATTATAAGGGATTTTGTCAGATAATTGGCAATGAGATTAAACGCGAGATAGCAGAAATAAGCGAAATTATAAAGGGGAATAATGCAATTCACATAGATTTAGGCAAAGTATATGCTCAATCTGCGGGCGTAATATTCCTTGAATCACTATATTAAACAACAAAACGATACTCAAAACAAATATGCCTTTTTTCTGTTTTGGAAATGTTAAACATCCCATAACATTGTTCTTTCTTGATTGGTTGATTCTATGAGCGAAATAACCGATGTTGTGAATTATACCAAATAGATATGTTTCGAAGGTATATTAAAAACATAGGAATAATTTTTGTGAATTTAATTTCAAGGGGCGAATTTTGATGTACAAAATTATAATTCTACCCGCATATAGATTTTCCAATTTTAATTCACCTAAAAGATTTTGTCATAGTTTAATTTTCTGAACGTCACGCTTAACGACAAACATTTATATTATGAGGCTGGAATCAGTTTTAGTAAAAACCTGATTCCAGCCTCAATTCTAAGAGAATTTTATTGAACTCTGTTTATCTATCAATCGTATCTCACCAAACACTCATATGAGAATTTCGTGATGACCTAATTATGGCTTCGATACTGTACATTAAACGAGTTTTCAATCACACTAAAAAGGTCCTCGTAATTTTGAGGAAGGACATTGAGTATGCCAATTTCAAAATTATCTTTTCTGTAAAAACGATTTAAACGCTTAGTGTTTTTATTTAGATTAATGTGATTGCTAAGTTTATTTAATCGAGAATTGTCCGACTCTTCCAAATAAACTTTAAGATGACTAATAAGTTCACTATAATCCGAAAACTTATTTGGTTCATATATGATATAAATGTACTGATAATCTTTGAGTTCTACAACAGTTATCCCCATATCATAATCCACCCTTTTTACCATTTTTTTAGGCAAATTGAAAGAATATGATGGTATGGTATTAATTGTATCACCAGAACTTGGATTGGCATAGGCATATCCTAATACTTTTATGAGAGAGTAATCATCTCCCCCATTCGTGTTGGGGGAGATAATTGCTTTACAAGAAATCAGGGTGCATACACCAATTAACTTAATTGCTAATTTAATAGCTATTTTGTCTTTGGTTTCCATTTATGAATCTTATCTACAGCTCTCTCAAATGATGAGAATTTGTAATTGTCAGAGTTCAATGCCCCAGTCCTGTTATAGAATCGTATTCGTTTTTCAACGGTTACATTTGGTGAACCACCAATTGTATTATGATTATTAGGAAGCTGAACCATCTTATAACCTAATACTACATTAGGACTATCTCCAACAGTATTATCTATGTCAGTTTGAGAGGGTAAATTATTGTATAATAACTTGCTATCACCTTCATGGAAGATTAACTGCGGGTGAGAATGCACATCATAGGAAACCCTGTCTCCAACGTTGACAAGAGCGTCAATTGCATCTTTCCAGTGAGCATCGTTAACAACATCGCCCTCTCCCTCAACAATTGGGGAAATCGTGCCGTTTTTTCCAACCCGGAAACCATGTTCATTGCCGGTTTTCTCGGTTAGATCATATGTTTCTTTCATGGTCTTTACAACTTCTCTTGATGGAACAGCCATACATTTACCTTCGCTGACTGCGAGTGCAGCTTTATCCTTATCCTTCTTCGTTATAAAAACCATTACCCTGACATCTTTTTGATCATCTATGGTTTGAATATATGCTCCATTTTCGTTAAAATAGTCAGTTAATCCTAATGGGTCAACACGATTTATCGGATTGTTATGACAAAAAGTATAACTGGATATATCGGGCGAAATTTCTTCCATTGGATCCGTTGACATCCACAGACTGAGACGTGGATCATAGTAACGAGCACCGTAGTAGTACATACCTGTTTCCTCATCGAATTCCTTCGCGTTGAAGAGATAAGGCGTGTTCCATACGTTGTTTCGCTCCTCGATGAAGACCTCTCCGAAGGGGACATACTCTATGTGCTGAACCACTTCACCGTCAAGGTTGGTGATGAAGCTGGAGCTGCCGAGGTGGTCGGAATGATAGAAGAACTGCAAGTTCTCGTAGTTGTCGGGGTCTTTGAACGACCGCGAAACCGCGCGGGTCTGAGACTTCCGTGCCTCTGCCACCGCCGCCTCCATAGAGCCGTCGTTGCAGCAGAACCCTTCACCATCGGCATAGTTGTCATTGTCAGTACCGTTGTAGGGAACATCGAAGAACTTGTAGTTGTCCTTGATTACCTGTTGCTGGGCTGCATACTTCGACTTGTAATCAACCGAAAGACCGTCAGTGTTAGCTCCGGCATACTCTATACGACGCGGGTCTGAGCCGTAGGAGGCGAAATCGCCGACCTTCGACACGATGCGTTGGCTACCGGCGTAGATATGCTTGGTGTAGCGACCTCCCTGATTTGCCACGAGATACGGGCTTACATAGAGGGAGAATTTAGCGGTGTTGGTCGAGCCACCGGAAAATACACCGTTGACATATACCTGATCGCTTTCTCCGGAAGTCTTGACAGTGCGCTCTCCGTCGGCATCGTACCAGTAGTTGGACACGAAGCCGTTGTCGTCAACTGCAAGCAGACGATTCTCTTCATCCCAGATGAGCTTGCGCTCTCCGACACTGTTGTCCCTATGTCCGTCAGTCATAACCCGGTTGGTGTTTACATAGACAAGATTTCCGTTCTTGTCGTAGGTGTAAACGTGGCCGTTCTCGACATTGTTGTCGCTGGGAGTCTCCTCAGTGCGGTAATTAACATCCTTTACACTTTCGAGCTGGAATTTCTTTCCGGCTTCCGAGCCGTAGGTATAAGTGAGGTCATAACCGACATTGAGTGTGCCGTTGAATTGCACGTTGTCCTGAGTGAGATGCTGACTCTTTGACTTGATGCGGTGCATATTGTCATAACCCATAGCGAGGGTATAGGATGCGGACTTGTTGTCTGCTCCGGTGTATGTACCCGTCGCGGTGGCGAGACGATAGAGACCGTCATAAGTGTAAGTGTGCGACATCTGACCGCCGGCGTTACCATTGGCGGGGAGCGATGCGTTGTTGGCTACCGAGAGGACATTGCTAACCGCGTCAAACGTATAGGCGTTGTCCATAATGGAGGTGCCTCCGCTGTTGACCGCGAGATTGCTAAGGCGGCGACGGTCGTCGTAAGTGTAGAATGTCTCCGCACCGTTGCAATACTTCAGATAGCTGCGCTGCTCGAACTTGTCATAGCCCAGTTTGGTGATATAGTCGTAACCGTAGGACTTCTCGCCGCGAACCTTTTCAAGAAGACCTCCGAGGTTGTAGGAGTAAGTAACCTTTTCCTCGTCGGGATAAATCATCTCGATGAGTCGGTTGTGGCTGTCGTAAGTCCACTGGGTGACGTAGGTTGCAATCGCCTGATTTGGCACGATGAGAGTGCGGCGTGTCTTGGTGACCTCGCCCATCTTGCCGTAGAAGTATTCTATCGCGCCTGTCCCGTCCTCGCGCATCATCAGACGACCGATGCGGTTGTAGGAGGCGTTGCGGCCGCCATAGTAATACTTGACATTGTTTTCGGGGTGGTCAGGATAGTTGATACCTGTCAGACGGTGGTAGTCGTAGGTGTAGGTAATCATCTTTCCTTCCTCAGCCATGTTCGCAGTCTGCTTTGTCAGGACATTGCCGAGCGGGTCATAGGTGAACGACGTGATGCCGCTTGCCGGGTGGTTGACTTCCGTGCGACGGTCTCCCATGTCGTAAACCGACGTGGTGACATTGCCTTCGGTGTCAGTAACCTTGACAAGACGCTGTATGCCGTCATACTCAAACGATGTTGCAATCTCACCGTCAGGACCGCTGAGCTGAACGGACTTGACCGTCTTGCCACTGCCGTTGGTATACGTTGCCTGCTTGTTGCCGAGCGCATCGGTAACTGTCGTTACAAGGGCGTTGGAACCATTGTCAAGAGAATATTCGGTAGTTGTCTCCGAATCGTCGGGAAGTTTCACGCTCAAGGCACGGTCGAGAACGTCGTAAGCCGTGATTGTCGGATTGACATTATCAAACGTGGTGCTGAACGAAGTCTTGCCACCCATACCCTCGGTTGTCGGGTAATAAGCCTTAGCGACACGACCGAAAGCATCATAGACATTGCGACCGCTGACAATCATCACATTCTGGTCGGATGCGCCCGAACCCTTGGATGCTGTCGTGACAATACCGTCTTTCTTCACCTGTACGGGTCTGCCGAAACCATCAACGAATGTAACTGTTTCAAGGTCGTCTCCGGGGTGCTGGATGTCGAAATGCTTGGTGACAGCGTATGCCGGAGCGGATATGCCGGACTCTCCGAACTCTGCCATTGGCTTGTACTCAAACGCGATAATGTACTCAACGCCTGTCGCCAGCTCGTTGGGTCCGCGAACCTTGGTTACACGGCCCATGTTGTCAATTTCAGTCTCGTAGTAGAAATTGTTTAGATCGCGGCGTTCAAGGGCGATGCCATAGCGGTAATCGAAATTACCGGCCTCACTGCGATAACCCCATGCGTCGTCTATGCGCTCGACATACATATTCATCTCAGGCTCGTAGCGGTACTTGTACCACATACGCTGACCAGTACCGTTTGCAGGGAGGGTCTTCTGGGTGATGTTGCCGTAGCGGTCATACTTGTAATCGGTGACTGCAACACCCGAACCGAGCTGCTGCGATACCTGCGTCAGATGATTGGGATACTTGGTGTCGTAAGTTGCCGACACGCTGTGATACATCGATCCGTCACCTCCGACAACCGTCACATTGGTGGGGAGACCGAAGATGTGCTTGCTGTCGTTGGATGTGTACTGGATGTTGGTTGCGTAGTCATAACCGCCTGCACCGTTGCTGCCGAGGTTGCCCTTATCACTGTAACGGTAGGATTTCAACTCTCCGTGGTAGCCGTTGAGATAATACTCGTTCCATGCCTCGGAGATAACCATACCCTGCGATGCACCCTCATACTGCTTGTTGGCAGTGTAGCGGAGGGGAACAAATGCCGATGCACGGTCACTGTAAATGACATTCTTCTGAACGAATGAGTAATTATCCGCATTGGCTGTCACGCTGTAAGCGTCATACTCATTGACAGTCTCGGTGAACTTGTTGCCCGATGCGTCGGTGACGTAGGAGGCCACAAGGTTGCCGGAGGCATAATAGTTATCAACCGCAAATTCCTGAACGGCCTGGCGATATACGCTGTTGCCGCTATTGGTGTCAAGGCTCTTTGTTACAACCTTACCGAAACCGAGGAAGTCACGCTCATGGCGGTCACGGAAACCGTCGGAGTATTCAAACGCCGACATCATCAGCGGACCGTCGTCATGGATACCGTCGTCAATGGTCAGTTCCGACATAACCCACTTGCCGCCGGGATGCCCGTAGGTAGGAGTGGAATGTGCATAGTCCACCTCAAAGCGACCACCGATAGAGTTGGTGACTGATTTGAGCATATTGGTACGACCGATAGCCGAGCGGGTAACCTTCAGCTCGTTCTCGCTGTCAGACTCAACTATATCCAGATAGCCGTCACCGTCAACATCCTGCAAGGAATATTTCGTGCGGTTGATGCTATGGCTCAATGAAACACCGGGGTTAACCGATATTTTAATCGGAATAATCTTAGGAGTAATGTTGACCGTGAAGGCTACATTGCTACCTTCAGATGTGGATGCAGACTCATTGAGAGCCTTTGCGCCTTTCCATACAAACGGGGTGTCAAAACCAATACCGGTATTCAAGGCGACCATAATATTATCGCCGGATTTCCAAACCTTGTCAGGCAGTCCGTCAGAGTTTATATCCGTAAGATTATACTCCTCACCGTTTTTGGAGGTTACGAAATTAAATCCTCCGGCAAAACTACTTGAACCGATATTGAAGGATGCCCCAGCCGAGAAAGACTGACCCTTGCCTCCCTGTATGCGGTCAATATCCCAGTCTATCGGCTCTGTAAAGGCATAACCGAGATTGATGCGAACTTTGCCACCTGAGACTATCTTGTCGGGCAGACCGTCACCGTTTACATCGACGAAGCTCTCTGTACTCCAATCCTCATTAGACGGATGGATACTTGCAGATACAGGAATACCGCCTTTTGCCTTGCTGCTGGATTCCTGATTGGAATTGCTTGCCTTGCCACCTGCAATGTGTCCGACAGTATTGCTGACTGACATTATCGCATCGCTGCTAAGGGCAAATCCCTTTGACTGGTTTTCACTTGAAACAGTGCCTATGCCACCGAGAACCTCTCCGCTTATACCGCCGAGTGTATTGGTGTATTGAACTTTACCTCCGGCTACAATGTCAGGATAACCGTCACCGTTGAGGTCAATCATCATAGACTTGGTTGTAGAGCTGCCCTTGGAATCATTATAGGTGAGCATGACACCTGTCTGGACAACACGGCTGTTGCTTACCATCTCCTGAGAGATTGCAGCCGCACCAGTGCCTTGCAGATGTTCACCGGCAATGCCGGCCACTGCTCCTATATTGTCAAACGGATTCGTAAGGACAACATCCAGTTCGGTCAGACGGGCCGACCCCATGTTTGTGGCAGTGATGAATATCTCCTCGCGCTGACCGCTCCAACGGTCAAGTTTATTCAAATCCGTACTCAACGGCGTAAACGCCATTGTCAATGGGTCAAGAGTGACATTTTCATCTTCAGGCAATGTCAGCAAAGACTCATCAATAGGCCGGGAGTAACGGTTTTCAGATGCGTTATACACAAAACCGCCCCAGCCTCGATATAGATGTCCGAATCCAGACGGGTCATTGGCTGCATACAGGTTGGCATCAACAGTCTGAGGCAAAATCACCGACGGAGATTTAATCTGGACAGCGACATTTGACACGGCATCACCTATAAGACAATCATCCGAGAACAATTCAAACCAAACCTTATCGCTGCCGATGTCTGATTTCAGAATGGAAATAGAGTCATTTGCCACAATTCCACCCATAACGGCGAAGGATTTCTTGCCCAACAGTCTGTCGGTTGTCTTCGCTGTCAATGTGACTTTTCCGTTATAAGACGGATTTGAGAAAGTTATAGCGGGTTTTACATAAAGAATTGTATCCGCCGTAGTTGCTGTATAAGACGGGGCATTTTTTATGTGATTGGCGTACAACGTATAGTCCGGGCAGACAGGGCGGTTCTGCTGTGTCCCGGTTGAATCCGCGTAAGACACGACAGGACTCCACTTGACAGCATCCCAGCGCACATTTGATTCCGAACTTACGACAAACCGGAAGTTTGTCAGACCATCGTTGTTTTGCAACGATACTGAAACATCGTCATTAAAACTTTCATTCCACGGGAATGTACGAGTAAATACCGTTTTCTCGACATAAGCCGGATTGTCATTGCCGTTAACGTCCTTTCGGTCCGTAGAGCCAACAATGGTAAGCGTGACGTCATCCGTGGTTTCAGGCTTTGTGAAATTGCCGGATATGCCGACCGTTGGATTGTTTTTCGCAATACTCAATGAAGTGGCTGCAAAATATAACGCACCCTCTTCCGGCTCATATTTTGTTGTCGAGTATCCATTGGGCATTATTTCTTCAGCCCCGGTATATGTTATGACAGGATGCCATACAACCTCGTCAAACGCACCATTGCCCATTTCCTCTGTACCTGACTGGACTCGGAAATATATGCGGTCTCCCTTGTTGACCGATACAGCCGTAGCCGCAGCATTGTGAGCGGAGGCATCCCCCTTGGCTATGGACTGACTCCATAATTCTGAGCTGCCCTTTTGAATAGCCACACGGACACCATCCGCTTTTTCATACTCATCGGCATCATAGTCTCCGGTCGGAGTAACAAGCGAAACTGTGCCCGAAATATTGACTACGCCCACTCTCGGAGCAACCCATACGCGGACAGCATCTTCCATCGGGGATATGCGCAGCACCTCTGCCTGTTCTTCCGGGTCAATGGCACCGACGGATGTGTCTATGTTGGTGGGGTCATAGATAATCGGGCTGGGTGTATCAGCACTGCTCAATGTGAATGTCGGAACGGCATTACCCTGTGCGTCAAATTCGATATGGTTGAAATAAACCTTGCCATTTGAAACGAGGTCAATCAAACCGTCACCGTTGATGTCAGAGAAATATTCCTTTGTCTTTGTTGTGGTTTTCGATAAATCAACGCCGACAGTGGCAGCTACCGGACCCCAACCTACCTTAACATCGGCACCGCCGGAGTATGTGTTGCTGCTGGACGAAGAAAATCCGGAAATGCCCTTGACTCTAATCGGTTCTCCGTAAGAAATTTCACCGGAATTGGCATCCCTTAACTGAGGGCGATAATACAACGCTCCACCATCACGGTAAACCTTATCGGGAAGACCGTCACCGTTCAAATCCACAAACGTGGACAATCCCTTTGATTTGTCATTTGAATAGTTAAAGCCGCCACCGCCTGTTGTCGTTGTGGTTGTGCTCTGATCGTCGGGGCCGACACCTGCATAGAACGAGCCACCAACCGATGAACTTGTCGTGCCGCCGAGTGCGGAAGGCTTGTCGCTGAACATATCCATCCCCTGCAACGGGTTGATGAAATCGGCATCGAGGCCGTCATTGTGGGTGTTCCATGTCTCTGACTCGGACTTGAAAGGCACATAGCCGTTGCCCGACTGAACGTCATCGTAATAGTCGAACTTCTGGAAAGTGAACTCGTTGCCCTTGTCATCGAACTGGCGCACACTCTCAAGCATATCCTTGTGAAACGCGCCGTCAACATACGAGAACGAATAGCTGCGCAGCTTGCCGCCCATGAAGTCAATCTGCACGTTTTCGAGCAGACGGTTGGAAGATGTCAGGTAGCCGTAACGGGCATTGTTGGCCTTCTGACGTTTTGTCTTGTTGCCGGTGAGGGTGACAACCGTGTGAGGTCCGTCACTCTCGGCATTGCCCGCGCTGACCTTGGAAAGATAGATTGCCTTCGCAACCAATCCGCCGCGCACAGGCTCGTCAACAGCCGTGTATTCATACTCTATCCAGTCGCCGTGGGTCTCGACAACCCGTTTGAGCTTCCACTCTGAAATCACCTCGCGGGTATTGCCGGAGAGGTCGGTAATGGTGCCTTTGAGCACCGCGCCCTCGCCTCCGTAGGTATATACCACGCCCTGCTTGTCGGTAACTTCCCAATAGTAATCGGCCGGGCTGCTGCCCTTGCGGATTATGCGCGAGAAATCGCCGCCCTGACGGGTATAGAACTGACGGTCGGACTTACGGGCAATCTTGTCACCACGGTGGGCGACGCTCATCGCTCCGTTGTCATCCATCGTCGAGAGCATCGAGCCGGAGAGCGAATATGTCTCGGTCTCATTGGTCAGGTCATAGCGCGGAACACCCCAGCGGGTATCAAGCGTTATCGAGGGGACGGAAAGGTCCCAGCCCTGTCCGAGCCAGCCGTTGCCACCGTCACTATTGTAGCTTATTGCTAATGAGGGTGCCATGCCGTTACGGGCAGGTGGCATCTCGAAGGCGTATTGCAGGTTGGCGGAGCCACGGTTGTTAGCCGTCGGAGGAGTGATGATGTTGAGTTTCGCCGTCGGGTCCGCAGCCTTGATATCGTTCATCATGGTGGGCGCGAAACCGTCGGTCTCGGGTGATTCGGGAGCCTGAATGACACCGTTGATCATGTCGGTGAAGTGGGTAGTCTTTGACTCCACATAGGCCAGCTCCTTGTTGACGGCTATGCGGTCGAGAGCCACCCAGTGCTCCTGCTCGACATCGTAATAGAACGTGCGTATGTCGTCTTCCGTGTAACCGCTCGGAATCCTCGTGCGGTCGTAGCCGAGCCTTACGGTCGCGCCTTCCTCAGAGAAATGGGTGCCGTGAGGCAGGAACCGGTATCCCTCGCCCTGTGCCGTGACATTCGTCATGGCGAAATCAAGTTCGGGCATATCATCCTCGGCAAGCACCGACACCGACAGCTCGGTGTCGCGCAGCAGTGTACCTCCTGAGAAAGAGATTGCGCCGCCGGCCACCGCGAGACTGTCAGCTTGTCCCTTGCGGAACGACCCTTTTACCGACTCGCCGTCAGGTATGCGGGAATATTTGTCCGCGTCCTGCTTACTGGCATTGGTCTTTGCCGGCTGCGTGGCCGCTATGCCGGCGTCCTTTACTTTTTCCTGCTGCTGCGGAGAGGAATTGCCGCTTTCGCTGAGCACCGTCCCCGGAGAGGAGGAAGGGCTGTCAGCCTCTATGTTTATGCCGCTGCTGCCCGGCGAATTGTTCGCCCCGGCGGAAGGCCCCGAAAGGAACCACGCGCCCGACAAACCCACCGCAGAGAGTATAGCTGTGGCAACGGCTATGCTGTATATCCGTTTCATAATCGGTTTATTATGTTGTTACTGTGTTGTTTCCGGTTATTTCGCAAGAATCTTTTGGGTATGTTCGCCCTCGGCTGTGATTGCCTTGACGATATACACACCGTTCATCGGAACTGTGAAACGCTTGGTCTTGATGTCGGAACCCTCCATCTCTCCCTCGAACACGAGGCGGCCTGATGCGTCGAATACCATGAGGGTGGCGGGCCCGGATTGTTCGCGGTCAAGAATGGCGTTGAAGATATGGGCTGTACCATCCTCGGCATCAACCGAAAGGCTGCTGTTACGGGTATTGCCTCCGGGCTCATCGCCTCCGGGATGGTCTGATTGACCTATCACAACAGGTTGCTTAGGCTCTATGCCGTTGGGCATCGACGGGTCACATCCGTTGCCGACATGGACAGTGTAGGTGACGGTATTGGTCTTGGGTGTCTCAATCTGGACATTGCCGTAAATCTCAAAGTCCTCGACTGGTGTGCCGTTGATTGTAAGACCGGTGATATGTGTGTCACCGCGACCGTACTTGATGCACATTCTCCAAAGGCGCAGTGTCCACGCGCTCTTTTTGAGGACTTCCTCGCCATTGTGATACCAGCGTACATATATGCCGCTGATTCTGAGACCGAGAGTGTCACCGGGCTTAATGGGGACACCCTGTGTCAGACTCGTATAGCCGTCAATGATAAAATAGGCCTTGTCGCCACGCACGTCATATCCCCATTGGGTTATGTCCTCTTTTACCGAAGGCTCCGCGCCGATGCGATACCACGAGCCGGTCTCCGTCACTGTCCACTCCACGTCACCGCCTGTAAACCTGCGGTCGGTATGGGAATATGTAGTGTATAGAAGATTGCCCTTGCCGTGGATGTCGTTTCCACCGCCCTGTGTCACCGTAAGAGTGTATGATCCCGTGGCGAGATTCTCAATCCTGTGGGTCTTGCCCATGAAACTGCCGCTTGCCACGAGGTCGTCTTTCTTCATACCGGCCACGCTGTCAACGGTAAGCGAATACCTGTATATAGGAGTGCCTATGTTTATGCCTATGTCGATTGCACCGTCTTTTTGGGGAACTCCGTCAACACAGGTTGTCGGCTCCACATCCACATCGGCATCAATGCCGTCGAAATACGCGAATGTGAACACGTCTGAACCGCTGCCGTCGGCATCCCACAATATATTGTGGAACATGGTCTTGCCACGGGATATGTCCGGAGGTGAGCAACGTACCATCACCGTGTTGTCGGTGTCGAACTGACCTTCCCCAGTGGGGTCAATCAGCATGACGGTACGGTTGCGGCTGTAATGGTAGAACTCCTTGTCGGGTGTCAAGTTATGCGCCAGTTCTGCGAAATATCCCGTCTCCACCGCGCCGTTGGAGCGCACGGAGGTCAGGTACAGCGGATTGGCCGAGCCTTCCGCGCTGATTATTCCGCGATATGTCGAATTTCTCGCGTCTTCGGGAATGGCGACGGTATATGCCGCGCTTCCTTCGCCGTCAATGCGGAGATAGACAACCCCGTCGGAGAGCATGACCGATACATCCGCACCGCTCACATCGGTTGTGACATTGGCAGTCGCGGCCTCGCCGTTGGCTATCGCCTTGACACTGCCGTCACTGCCGATGCGGAATCCGTATGTGCATCCGCTGTCGCCCGATTTGGAAAACCCGACATCAAACGTGGGATGTGACGAGGGGCATGAGAACTCGATGAGTCCCGTGCCGTCGGTCAGTTCCGGTGTCAGTGCCTTTCCCGCATTGTTCTCGTCCTGACTTATCACGTCAAGGAAGCCTTCGGGTGTAACCGTCATGCCCGTTCCGGTCCAGCGCGCCGCGGTGGTGTCGGCCACCGTCGGCATGTTGGGCTTCACCAGCCATGTGCGGTTCATGATGTGCCACAAGGTATCGTTGGGAGAGGTGTAGGTATCCAACGCGCCGCCGTCGTCGCCCCAGAACAGCGACAGTTTGTCCGGCATAGGATTCCCGTATTCGCGTCCCATGACAAGGAGATGAGCCTCTGACGGAAGACCGTATGAGTTTGATTTGTGATAGCTGTCGTTCTCGGGGAGCGACGTGTATAACGGGCCCTCCTCATAAGAGGTGGCCGACATGGGCTGGAGGAAATCACCGGCCTTGTTCCTTGAAATCGCCGTGACGCGGTTGTGATATACCCCGGCTTCGTCACGGTCCCACACAAGGTTGCCGTCTCCGTCAAGATATGAGTCATTGAGGGTGATACCGTATTTCATCGCGAGATAGCTCTCCGCCTTCCTTCTTTCGCCGGGAGTCAGGATGCGGTTATACACCAACAGTTCAGGCGAATACCCCTCAAACCCCTTATTGTCGAAATTGGAGGTGTCGAACGGGCCGTTGAAATGCTCGTCTGTGGGTGAATACGCGCCGCCGATTGTCAACGTGCCGCCGGGACCGCCCCATACCGATGTGTTCGGATTGGCCGCGCGGTAATAGGTCAGCACCTTTGTGGCGTGTTCCTTGAATGTGTTTTCAGGTATGGAGTCTTTTCCCGTGTAGAGCAGATCCTCGCCGTGGGTCTCCCCGTAGTCAAGAGGCTCTATGTTTCCGGGTCTTACAATCTGGTCGCTGGTGACGAGACTGCCGCCTCCGTCACCGCTTGCGACCCCATATACAACTCCCTCGGTTGTGAACGTGTAAGGCGCGAACACCCCGATAATCGTGCCTTGGATGAGTGACGAACGACGCAGCTCGCTCCATTTCGGGGTGTCACCCTTCGAGAAGTCGAGTGCCGGATTGAAATTCAGTGACTTGAGCAGGGTCCTGTCCTGTGTGAACACATAGGATCCGGAAACCCTGTTCTGGGCATACTGCACCACCGAGTCGCCCGAGAAGTCGAGCCATTGGTAGCGTCCCTGTAGGTTGTCCGTTATCGGTACGGCCTTGAACCATGCGTCAACTCCCTCGACACCGCCCGGAGAGCGGGCAAGGAGCAACAGCGCAGACAAACCACACAGGCCTGAAAAGAGTAGCACTTTTTTCATAAGCAAGTGATGTTAGGGGGTTAGACATTGGATATTATAATTTTTGGTTTATCTGCTTTAGGTCAGGCCTGTTCCAATCGGCGGGAGCGATGAACATGTCAAGGTTGCCCGCAATCGAATACCTTGTTGGCCTGAACCATGTTGCAAAGATAATTGAAAAAAGATAACGCTTATCATTATTTCAACTTTAATTTGCTAATTTTAATGATTTTTAACTATCAGCCTATTGCAATTCCCATTCCACCCCTAAGAAACCGCTCGAATAGTCGGGCTATATCTTGAAATAAATACATCTAATCCATACTATAAGGGTTATATATGGTATTCTCAATCAATGTGCGCATCCTGCCTGATTCCAGACCTTGAATCTATATTGCATCTTAGCCCTGTTGATTCCGGCCTTCAGAATACCCACTTACAATACGCCCGTATTGTATTGCATGAATGTGAAAATGGAGCCTGGCTTCTGCCAGACCCCATTTTTCACACTCATAATTATAGTCTTGGATTTCTCATCCCATTAATTGGGACGGCGGAGCGATACATCGAGAGTGGCTCTGCAACCATAGACTTCTTATTGCCCTTGGATGTAGTCTCATCAACCGAAACCTTATGCCCTTCCTTCCCTTGCCTGTTTTCCTCGCCGTCCTGTTCCTCTTGCTTTGGTGTCAATTCTGCGGTGATTTTGCGGTCGAGGGCGGCGAGGTCGGATTTGAGTTGCTTCAACTCGTCCTCTTTGCCCCACTGCTTGGCTACGATGGATTCGAGTTGGGGTACGTCGGCTTTGAGTTTGGCAGTGCGTTCCTCGTACTGAGCGATGATACCGGGTATCTTCTCCAGAGCGTTGACGAAGTTCATACAGGCGGCATGGGTGTCCGACATTGCGATGAAGCCGTTGTTGTACTTATATTTGTAGTTGCCCTCGACTACAAATCGGTTCTGTACGGATTCCTTGCCGTCAACAACTGTGCGCTCCGAGATAATGCTGATGGGAAAGCCATAGATTTCTCCGATGCGCTTGTACTGACCGTGAGTGTCAGTTTTCAGAGCCAGACCTTGCAGATGGATACCCATGTTCTGCTCGTCACGGAGGTTGCAGGTGTCGATAGTGAGATTGTTGACGGGGTTGCCGTCCTTGTCTCGTCTAACTACCGATTGATACCGGGCAGCATCCCCCTTCATACGACTGATTGCCGCCTCGTTGTTGGCAATGTCGTGGCTTATGGTCTGAAGCCTGAACTTGGAATCGGAAATGCCCTTGTTGTGGGCTTTGCGCTCAGACTCCAGTGCCGCGATGCGTTTTTCAAGTTTAGCCTTTTCGAGAAGGTCAGTGTTGCCACTGAGGATAGCCATGTACTCCGAGAAGTTCATACCGTTTTTCTCATCCATTGCACCCTCGTCGATGGTACGCGCTCCGAGTGCGCCGGATTTGAGCTGGTCGATGAATGTCGCCTTACAGTGAAGAAGATTGAACTTGTAGGAGTCCAGAGATTTCTCCACCGCATAGATGATAACATCAACCTTATTATCAGCATATAACTTGGCGATCTCGTTTCCGGCTCGTATGGCTCTGCCATCCCTCTGAGTTAAGTCAGAGGGACGCCACGGCGTATCCAAATGATGAATACAAACCGCTCTCTGTTGGGCATTTACGCCTGTTCCGAGCATTGAAGTCGAGCCAAACAATACTCTCACATCGCCGCTGTTCATAGCCTCGATGACCGCTTTCCTTGACCTCTCTGTCTTACACTCCTGAATGAAGCGTATTTCATGAGCCGGAATACCATAATCTTCTATCAGTTTTCGTTTGATTTCGGAATAGACATTCCACTCGCCGGGCTTATAAGTTCCCAAATCGCTGAAAACAAACTGTGTACCACGTTGAGCATCGTATTTTTTGTAATACTCAGCAATCATCTTGGCACAGTACGAGGCCTTGTTGTTCGGGTCATCCTCATAACTGGGGTCTATCATACGCATATCAAGAGCCATCTTGCGGGCATAGTCAGTGGCGATGAGCATCTTTGCCTTTTCCTCCGTTTCAGACAGTGGCGCTCTGCCGAGTATAGTGGCGTCGCCACTCTCGGCAAACTTCATCAGTTTCTCAATAAAGGCTTCCTGCTGCGTTGTAGGCGGGATATTGTGAAGAATCTCGTTCTTCATAGGTCTATCCACTCCCACATCTTCAGCAGTGCGGTAGTCGGTGATTTCATTGTAGAAAGCAGCCAGCTCCGGTACCTTGATGAAGTAGCGGAAACGCTCCTTTGCCACTATATGATTTGTGACATTGAACTCGAAGTCGGTGGTCTTCTTGGCGAAGATTGCCGCCCATGCGTCGAAGCATCGAATCTCCTGTCTTTCAAGCTCATTCGGGCGGAGATACTTGAATAACAGGTACAACTCTGTAAGCGAGTTGCTGATTGTAGTACCCGACAGGAATGTCGCTCCCAAATCCTTACCTGTTCTCTCTTGAATGGTACGGATTGCGTAGAGAAGATTCAGCGCACGTTGTGAGCCTTCCGAGTTGCCCAACCCCGCCACTCTATCATGGCGGGTATTGAACATAAGGTTCTTGAACTGATGCGATTCGTCAACAAAAATGTGGTCGATACCCATCTGCTTGAAGTCAACGACAGCGTCTCTGTTTTGGTCCATCTGGTACTGAATGGTCGCAATCTTGGCGGTCAGGTTTTCCTTACGCTTGATTAGACCTTTCAACATACCACGACTTACGTCGTGACCCTGCTGTTTCAGCACTTCGAGGTTTTCTTCAACCGTATCAAGTTCAGCCTGAAGAATTTGCTGCTGCATCTCCGGCGACTGCGGTATCTTGCCGAACTGGTCGTGCGACATTATTACACAGTCATAGTCGTTGTTCTTGATCTGGTTGAAGAACGCCACGCGGTTGTCAGCCTTGAAACTCTTTTCATCGGCGAACAAGATACGGGCATTGGGATAGGCAGACTGATAAGTCATGGCAATCTCGGCTACATTGGCTTTAAGACCGATAATCATCGGTTTGTGTGCCAGTCCGAGACGCTTCATTTCATGTGCTGCTATGCACATTATCAGTGTCTTGCCGGTACCACAGGCTAAGCACGTAGCGCCTTGCCGTCTTTTCAGACGGCAGGTTTCCACATACTCGCCACCGAACCGTACGTACACGTCTCCATGTATACGGCTCTCCATGTTCATTCTCAGTCTATTAGTGTGCATGAATTTTGCGATAACAACATTCACATACTGCCATTGTTTTCCTTTTTCGGGCAATCATGAGTTTTTCCCATGGTTGTTTGCCCTCCAAATCCTTGAGCTTACGGACATGTACCATTTTAAGGTTTTCTTCCGCTCCGCAGTATTCACACTTACCTGCCTTCAACCTTGCCATTAGGCTTGTAGGTTGCATGGCACGGTAGCTGGACTCGATGTGCGCATCATCGATGCGTGCATCTTTCTTTCGCTTAAACCCGTCATGATAGAATTCGCGTGTATGCACTTTGCCCTTGCTGTCTTCGTACTCCACTCTGAAGATTTTATCCCTCGTATATTTGCGGATAATCTTTCTTAGTGTGGAATTGTACTTGGACGACAGAGTCTTACACATGCTTTCTTTCATGATTCCATGAAACTTGCCGAGGATATTGACATTATTGGCAATACAGTAATAATTGTAAAGTCCTCTGATTTCAGAATTGTATCTGTTCAGAATTTCCAAATCATCATTACTGCGTAGATAGGGGCGTGAGGTGGATTCCCATACTTCCTTGCCGTTTTTGACTGTTATCTGCATTGCCCCGTATTCAAGAAGTTTCTTTCTCATAACTTCCATAGGCATTCTGACAACTGTCTTATGGTCAAGTGAGCGTTTGGGAAGACCCTTTGCACCTTTAGCCGTGCTTGTCTTCTCCGTGTTACGGATAGTGACCTCATAGCCAAGGAACTTTGCTACGTCATGCCCGTTAGTTATCAGTGTCTTCTCATCCGAGAGTTGCAGTTTCAACTGTTCAAGCAGGAAGATTTTTATATCCTCCTTAATCCTTACGCAGTCTTCCTTGCTTCCAATGACACTGATAAGAAAGTCATCAGCATAGCGTACATACCTCATGCGTCTGAAATCCTCATCCATATCAAGGGTGGCAGGCAGTTTTTGCATTTCCCTATGGTAGAATTTTATTTCCTCCATGAGCGTACGCCTTTTCTGCTCATCCTTTTCGGCTTTAAGTTTCCTTACTCGTTTGTCCTTGCGGCTCGCTATCCTTTTGTATTCAGGATTGCGTTTCCGCGCCTTGCCCTTGTTGAACTTCGAGATATATTCCACCATATACTTATCCAGCTTATCAAGGTAGATATTCGCCAGTATAGGACTGATGATACCTCCTTGGGGAGTACCATTGTAAGTATGGTGAAATGTCCATTGTTCCAAATATCCTGCTTTCAAGAACTTACGAATAAGACGGAGGAAACGCTCGTCCGAGATGCGCTCCGAAAGAATCCCTATCATAATATCATGGTCGATATTGTCAAAGAATCCTTTGATGTCGCCCTCTATGAACCATCTCGTACCGTCAAATCCTTCCATGATTGAAGCCATTGCCGTATGACAACTGCGATGCGGTCTGAACCCGTGGGAGCATTTTTCAAAACTGCCCTCGTAGATGGATTCAAGAATCATCTGCACGACTTTCTGAACGAGCTTGTCCTCAAAGGCAGGAATACCGAGAGGGCGTTGCTTGCCGTTCTTCTTGGGTATGTAAATTCTTTTGGCAGGGTGCGGTTGATAACTTTCATCCCGCAACTTGGCAATGATGGACTTTATGCGTTTGACGCTCATGCCACTGATGGTCTGACCGTCTGTGCCTTTCGTCATGTTGCCCGTTTTATGGGACATCATCTGATAGGCATCCGCATACAGATTCTCGTTGAACAACAATCGGTAAAGCCGTTCAAACTTGTAGTTTGGGTTTTGGCTGTGCCCAGCCAGACTGTTTAATACATTCTCAGAATTTCTCATAATGTCTCACACATCATTCGTTAAACATATTAAAATAATAAACACTGTCTTCCTTCGCCATGTACGAGGCTTTCCCTCGTTCGGACTACTACGAAGACTCTGTTACCTTGCCGAATATTCAGGGAACGATATTCCCATAGCCTACCTCTGTAGGCGTTTCGGTTTAGGTAATCCCCATTTAGACATATAGCAACATAGCATGATAGATTGTCGGATGCGACGTTCGCCCTTTTCCGCTTATCGCGGCTGACCTGCAATCGGTTTTCGGCTCTCATGCCCGAAGTCGGTAGGCAGAAGTATTGCAGAACGACCGTATTAACTATCTTCGGTCGATGCTTACCATTTAGCGTCTCGGACTGTCGTTCAAACAGTGTAGTCTTCATCCTCATATCTATCGTTTCATTTAGACATTCAGTAGCAGCACGATAGTTAGCTGACTTATGCCGTTTCCAACATGCGACACTCCCCACCGCCTTTCGGCTGAGTGGATAAGTTGGCTAATGACCGGCGTTGAAAACCCTTGCCGGGTAGGTTGCTAATCCTACATTTACTATATGCCCTTATGGGCGCAGCACCTCATGGTCGCACACGCCACCGCCATTCTGTTTCAGCATCCATATACAGTCCATCTGTGACTGATAAATGGAGCGGATTCCATAGCGGTCTCCGAGGAGTTTCATGTTCAAATCCGGGAACGTCTGGTGTGACCCGTCATATTGCGGACGGACGAAACAGTTGAACTTGTCATTGTAGAGGTCAACGAGTTTCTCCTTGAACTCAGGCGACTGGGCTTCGAGCCAGTCGGCAAAACCGTTGCGGATTTCGTCGATTTTGGTATTGGCAAGCTGAATCGCCTCGTTGTCCGGCACCTTGATGTCGTGTCCGTCTTCATCTTTGCCCGCCGACTTCTTGATGTCGGGGACAGTGTTGTGAAGTGCGTGTTTCAGCAGGTTCATACCGTCGTAGGTACGGTAATAACCTCTGACGCAGAACTCTTCCCAGATGGTCATATTCTTGCGGCTCGCCTCTGCCGAGTATTCATCCATTGAGGAAGAATATGCAATCTTTACATCAGTGTGGAACAGATACGACATATATGCCGAATAGATACCCGTGGGAATCCATCGTTCACCGAAGTTGAAATCAAGCTCATCGAACTCGATACGGCGGGGCCGGGCTTCCTCCAATGCTTTGAGGGAGTCTTTCGACATGGCGATGAACGGTTCAACGCCGTCATAGCCGGGGAAATTCTTGATACGTTCTTCCTCCCGGTCAATCCATGCCCTAACGTCATTGGCTTTAGCCACGACATTTCCGGCGATGAATCGGTCTTTAATCTCGTAGTTTTCGACTAATGGATTATAATAGATGTGTCCTTCGAGGTTATCCACCAAAGAATCCTTATCCATATCCACCAGCCCCGACATATATTCGAGATTGACCTCACCGTATTTGTTGAGCGATGCGGATAACGCCTCCATCGGAGTATCTACTGAAGTAACTTCGTCAATGGCGAATGACACAGGATGATCGAAGATGTCAGCCTTGACAAACCTGCCATTCTCGCCGCGTTCCAGAGCCAGTGCGTCACGCCCATTGGCGTCCATGAGAATGAATTTCACATTCTGTTTCTCGTTGAGATAGCCGTACTTCTCCACAAACTCATCATAATACTGATTAAGGTGTTCGCGCAGTTCAGCCGAAGCCTCATGCGTTTCAGCCTCATAGTTGTAGAGTTGCTGGTATGTTTCCGACATTGTGACATAGAGCAAAGCGCGTTTCGCCTGTTCCGGCTTCAACTCCAACGGATTGAATGTCGCGCTGTTCTTGCGGACTTCCGAGAGGAAGCCCACAAGAACATCTTGTACCACCATACTGCCGTTGTGGTGGAAGAACTGAATGTCCTCCGAGAAAGGACGGGGCGACATATCAACCTCGACTGTCTCTGCCTTAATGGTGGAGCGTTGACCGGGAACAAAATCGCCTTCGGTGCGCTGAATGGTTGTACCACCTTCTTGGATAGTTTCGCCACTGGCAGCGGCTTGTTTGGCGGCTTCCTCCGCCTCACGCTCCAGACGCATTTCCTCCAACTGACGGTGGGCAATAGACATCATTGTCTCATAGAAACCATTGATGGGCGGATTATCCTCCCAGTTCAGAGAACCATAAAATTCCAGCTCCTTTTCATTGAGCGGACGGAACTTTTTTACGGGAATGTCCTTGACCTCAACACTTGGCTTCGGCCTTGGAGCATCCTCCGTAGGTTTAGGCTGACGGCGAGGCTTTCCGATTGGTTCCAACTCTCCAAAAAGATTGTAGGCATACAGGCGAGGGTCAGGATTATCGGTATAATCAGGACTGCCGTCGGTCTCTATCTCCTTGGCTGGTTCAGCCTTTGGTGGCTCTACGGGAGCGGGGGCAGATTTTGGCTCCGGTTTAGGCTCAGGCTTTGGCTCTACCTTTGGAAGCTGATTTGGGGTAACCGTTTCTACCACCTTCTGCTTCGGTGTCTTTTTCAGCTTAGGGTCTTCCAATTGCTCACATATTGCCACACGTTTACCGGCCCGCACAAGTTTGGGCAGATAAGTGTCGAGGGCATGATGCGGGAAACCAGCCAATTCTATTCGGCTGTCAATACCGGTCTGGCGACGGGTCAGGGTTATACCTAAAATCTCCGAGGCTGTGACAGCATCCTTGCCGAAAATCTCATAGAAGTCACCAACCCTGAAAAGCAACACAGCATCGGGATGTTTCTTTTTCATCTCCTGATACTGCTGCATCAGAGGCGTATTGGTAAGGCTTGACTTCTTTTCCACCTTCGCCTCCTGCCTGGGTGTAGGCGTAGGAGTTGGTGTAACCGGGTCTGGCGTAGGAGGTTTGATACCGTTGGAATTATACAATTCCAGATTCAGACGCATGTGTAGCGACTCGTCGAGTGCCTTGCGCAAATCCCCGGCAATGCCGTCGATACCTCCGTCATGGTGGTACACGATAGCCGGTTTGCCATACTGGTCAGTGCCAACCTTAGCATCAGTGCAGATAACATTTTGCGGAAACGCTTGAAAGAATTTATTGCCCGGCACCTTCGTACCCCGGTCAACAACTGACTGAATGAAAAATTCTTCATCAGCCGATAATGACTTCTTTCCAGTGTGCTTCTGCATGATGATAAGGTCTGAGCCTACATCAGTTCCGGCATTGTCGCTGAAAGTATTGTTGGATAAACGTAGAGCCGCCACAAGGTCAGCCTGTTTAACCAACTCCATTCTTATAAAGGGCGAAGCGGCATTCATCACACCCTGCGATGTAATAAAGGCAATCAGACCTCCCTCTCTCACTTGGTCAAGACCTTTGAGAAAGAAGTAGTTATGCAACGACTTTGCCGCCTGACGGTAGCCAATCTCCTTGCTTACGGCATACGCCGGGTCTGCAACCGCGAAGTCGCCAAAAGGAACATTCGAGGCGGCGACATCGAAGTAACCATTGAAGTCGCGCTCAATCTTCTCGAACCCCTCTATGCGAGTCAGTATAGATGGGTGTAATGCCGACAGAATTTTGCCTGTCAGCAAATCCTTTTCGTATGCCATTACCTCGGCACCGGGGTATCTGTCATTGCGCAGAAAAGAGTCAATGAAAGCACCCTGACCGGCAGAGGGCTCAAGAAAACTTTTTATCTCGACTCCCTGATATTTCAGTGCATCGGAGATCGCATCCACAATACGGCTGTCAGTATAGAAAGCGGTCAGCGTTGACGCCTTCAACGACTCCATATATCGGTTAAACTCCTTGTCGTCACGCGAATAGTCGTGAATCAGACGACGCAACTCAACCGTAGGCGCAAACAGTTCAATATCCGACTTGCTCCATTTGGCGGCATCCACTAACTCGTTGGCATCGTTGAGAATACACTTCAACCCGCCGAATCCGGCATACTTGCGCAGCACTTCCCGCTCTTCGGGAGTCTGCGCTGTGCGTCCGGCAACACCAAGGCTCAGGACAAGCCTGATAGCCTCAATGTTGTCGCGCATGGTCTGTAATCGGTTAAAGGCCATATTCCTCGAAATATTCGGTAATCCGACCGGAGATTACCAGTTTGAAAATCACACCTTCGTTGGTGTTGAGATATTCCTCGCTCAATTCCACATCCTTGAACTCCGACTGCAATTCTTCCAGCAGTGTATAAGTCCAGAACTCAATGGAGCGTTCATCGAGAGAAATATGGTCTGAAAATTCGTCTGCAAGTATGCCGCTTACAAAATCGTACGGCGAAATCTCAAAGCCATCAAGCAGACTGGCAATGGCTTTCTCAGAGGATACATAGACTTCATCCCCGGCCAGCCTTGATTCCACATAAGTGTCAGTCGCAGCTTCGGCGCGTGCGGCAATAAGCAGGGCATCATCGGCTTCGGGGAAATGATGCACCGTCAGGTAACGGCGCAGATACAGATTATAATAGTCGAGGTCGTAGCCTCGGCCATCATTCTTTCTTTTCATAAAAAGGTTGGGGGAAATTATAGGGCGTGAATCCTTTCACACTGCAAAGAAAACCATAATGAAGGAGGCATTCATCATTTCCGGGGACTATGGTACTCGGTAGCCTCGCAATGCCTCAATGTGACACGACAAGCGACATTTTACATTCAATCCCTGTTCCGACATACTTTTGAAGTACATAAATCGCCTGTCTTTCAAATAATTATAAAAGGTTAGTACCCCAAAATTTGCACTTTAACAATTTTATAGCACTGATTATCAATGAGGTAAAATTTACAAGAGGGTTACTTTGGGGTACTCTCCCGGCGGGGGGATACGGTCTCGCTAATTTTGCATCGTAATCGAAAACGAAACGCAAAATGAAGAAAACGGAAATTGACTATAACGACGTGGGAACCTTCCCGAAATTCGCCAAGGCCGCGATAAGAATCATGCTTGAGATGCTAAAGTGCATGATGAAGAAGAAAGAGCCTCCGGTGCTCTCCATCAACGGCAGCATGATTTATCTCACCGAGCATGTGATGAAACTACTCGGCTTCAGCGTGAGAAAAATCCGGCAACTCAGGGCCAACGATGAAATCGAGTATATGATCAGCAAGGACGGCTCAGTGGTATTCCACTACGAGCATCAGGTGCAGGAATATATCGACCGCACATTTGTCAGTTCCCGCAGTCCGGAAGGGATGGAGCGAAGGAAGCTCCGCAATGAAAGATTCAATAACCTCGGCACCGGCTAAGGTGCCATAAAATCCCCCTATATAAGTTTATGGAAAATATCCAGGAACAGGAAGTGCTGATTGCCCGTAATAACGAGACGGGACAGGTAGGCGCAGTCGTCGGTCAGAATCCCGACGGCACCCCGAAGATGGCAGATGCCAAGACTGCCAAGTTGAGCGACCTCGTTAAGTTCAACAAAAACCAGAACCCCATCGAGGCGTTCATCTCCAATTTCATCCGTCAGGCGAAGAACCCTACGCTGTTCGGATTCTTCAAACTCCCCGCCGATCGCTATGATGCAATCGCTCCGGCAATGGCAGACCTAATCCAAGACACTGAGTCAAACGGCGAGATGCTCAAGCCTTATGAGGTCGATATGAAGTCTGTGGCACAGACTCAGGAACAGGCCCCGGCGCAGGAGCAGACCCCGGCGGAAGTACAGCAGAAACCGGAAGTAAAGCCTCAGCCCGAACAGGACAACACGCAGAGCCGGACGGAAGCGACAACCACCGCAACAAAGGCGACACCCGTTGACCCCGACAGGATAGACTGGACGACCATCGAGCAGCAGTGGGGCGTAAAGCGCGAAACACTCGAACAGTCAGGCGCGCTCCAGTCGATGCTCTACAACCACAAGTCGCCCCAGCTCTTTACCGTCACGCCGCAGTTCGGCGATGAGAAATTCACTCTCGATGCCCGCCTATCCTTCAAGGAGCAGCCAGACGGAAGTTTCACTCTCGCGCCTCACTTCATCAAGAACGAGCCAAGACTTGACGTTCCCTTCCGTGGCTACGAGTTCTCGAAGGAGGACAAGGAGCAGCTTCTCAAAACCGGCAATCTCGGTAAGGTCGTTGAACTTGCCGACCCCAAGACCGGGGAGATGAAGAAATGTCTGGTCAGCGTTGACCGCCTCACCAACGAAATCGAGGCGATGCCCGTGGATAAAATCTTTATCAAGAACCACATCGGCAAGACTGAGCTTTCGATGAAGGAGATAGGTATCCTGAAAGACGGCGGTGTGGTACACGGCAAGGAAATCGAGCTGAACAACGGGCGCAAATTCACCAGCGACCTCCAGTATAATGCCGACAAGCGCGATGTCGAGTTCGTCCGCACCCAGTCGCTCAAACAGGAGCAGTCCGGTGAGAAGCAGCAGCAACAGCAGCGCAACTCATGGGTTGACGCCGACGGTAATCCCAAGCGTATCACCAAGTGGAAGGATACCCGGTTCAACGAACAGCAGATTGCCGACTATATGGCTGGTAAAAAGATCGAGATGGTAAATGTCACTGACAAGCAAGGCCAGCCCTGCACGGTATTTCTACAGTTCAACAAGGAGAAACAGCGTCCGGTCACTGAATATCACTATGCCGAAAACAAGAAGGTTGTCGGCGTGGCCGAGGAGAGCAAGACCCAGTATGCCGTGAACAATCAGGGAAAGACCAACGAGGCTACGAAAAACATCACCGACCCGCTACATAAGGGTCAGACGGCTCCCAAGAACGAACAGCAGCAGGCGCAACAGCGCAAGCCGAAGGGACCGAAAGTATAAACTCCGACTGACATAGTTCCCGCCATTTCCGAATGGCTGTCCTCTTCACCGACATGGGGAGGCAGGCCCTCCCCATGTCTTTCCGAAATATCTTTTAATAATTAAAATAAGTGATAATCAATAAAATAAGTAATATTATGAATCTCGTAATCGCACACTCCACCCAAATCGCCTTCGCCGTATCCCGCGCCCTCAACTGCACCGACCGCACCGAAAACGGCGACTACACCAACGACACCGGCAGCATCGTCATCACCTCCGTCGAGCCCAGTCTCGTCGAGCCGGCTCCGTATCAGTATTACGCCGGTGGCAGCGACTTCATCAAGACGCTCCCTTTCATCCCGACGAGATACCTGTATGGTATCCGTGCTTACAACGAGAACGGCAAATTCAAAGTCAGCGACGAGGATAAAAGCACAGTCATCAGACTTCATGCTCTTGTCGAGCAGGCCGCAGAGGTTATCTTCGCCTCAAACAACGGAAGTGAGGCTCAGGCTCTATTCGCTATTCTATGTCAGGCGGCAAAGGCCGGATGCCGTACCAGCCGCATGTGGCTGACCACACTGAGCAACCGGTCGATAACCTACGCCTACCGTAACCGCGAGTCAGGCCGCAACATCACACGTATAGCCCGCTCCGGTTTCGTTCACCACGGAATGAACTTTCTGTTCCGTGCCAATGTGGAACAGGCATTCGCCCAGATGTATGGCAAGCAGTCGTTCCCGATGGAGCGCATGGACATCGCCGCGCTCTGGCTCCTTTGCAACAGCTACGACAACATGAAAGTCAAATTCCCCAAGAAGACCCGCTACGGTGTTGGTATATCCGGCAAGTGGGATGGAAAGGATGCACAGTTGGCACCCACGGAAATATGGTGCAAGGAATCGGACGCGCAGAAAGTTTATGAGAATTTCATGAAAATGAACGGCAAGACTGTCACAGCTGAGGTTGTGGAGGTCAACCCGAAAGTGGAGTGGTGCCACGAGTTGCTCAACATGGCGACCCTTCAGGAGGTGTCCATCGAGGAGCTGGGATTCCTGCCAGCTCGTACAATGGCGGCCGCAGACCTTCTGTTTGAGAAAGGGCTTATCTCGTCGCCCCGCACCTCGGTGTCATCACTACCTCATCATCTGAAGCGTCACGTTGAGCGTCGCTTCCCTGAGGCAAAGGCGTTCCCGTTCCGTCCGGAAGAGCAGATACCCTACTGCCACGGAATTATCACTACCGAGCGTACACCTCTCTTTCTCAGCGACGACGAGCAGCGTGTGTATGAACTCATCAGCACCCGTACCGAAATGGCATTTGACTCTGCCAAATGTATCGAGGTCGGTATCATGGCTAATATAGAGGGTATCGACATCTTCGGCACAGCCGAACTGCCCGACAATGCGGAATGTGTTCCGGGGAGCATCGCATTTACAGTCTCAGGCGTGAATATATTCTCTTTCTCGAATCGCACGCCCGAAACCCTGACCGCCGTAGCCTTCCTGCACGACCTCAATGAACTGGTCAACACTGACGGTGATACCCCCTCACTTCTTCCCGTGGGCAGTTACCGCGACTGCGGAGCCTGCCTCCAGCGTCTCATCGACAACGGATTAGTGAAATATCTGCTTGGAGACATCGAGCCGACGGAGAAGGCGCGTGTGCTTCTTTCACACGTCGGCCATCTCGAACTCTCCGACATCGGCAAGTACATCAGCCAGATTGACGAGGTTGACGCGCTCGCGGAGAACCGCAAGCCAACAAAGCCGGTAATGCGGGAGTATGAGAACTGGATTCATCCCCTTATTCTCTCGCTCATCACCGACAAGAAATCCTTTGTCAGCAAGGTATCGGGCTACACCTGTCCGAAATGCGGCAACCACGGACTGACCGTGTTCCCGGCTACAGTTGCCTGTGAGTGCTGTGGATTCTCAATCCCGCTCCACTTCCACGGCTACGACCTGACCGACAAGGACATCGAGCAACTCGTCCGATACAAATACACATCGCCCATCTACGGCTTTACAAATACCAGAGGTCGCAAATTCTGCGAATCGCTGGTAATCGACAACCGTTTCGGCGTGACATTCTCCGCCAAAGCCGCCAAGATATATTCATAAAATAGAATTGCCTATGCAGACAATCGAAATAGACAAGGAGGTGTTTGAGGACATGGTGAAATCCATGCAGTTTCTTCACACAATGGTGAGCCGTATGTGGAAACTGCTACATCCACCCGCCGGTTCCGGAAAATGGCTCACACCATACGCGGCGGCAAATGCCATGTGTATCACCGTCCGCCAGCTCCAGACGCTGAAATCAAGCGGAAAGATAGGCTACTTCCAAGAGCCGGGAGGGAACTGTCTGTTCAGCGAAGCTGAGATAGGACGTTATCTTGACGACAACCGGATGGAGGCCGGAGGAAGCCTATGACAGATGAGATTATCACCAAACGCCATCCCGGTGTGATGACATTCTATGCACAGGCAAGGGAATTGGCTGAAATGTTTGAGGCGATAGCCCCGAATATCCGACCGCCGTTGGCAGGGAGATTCTTCATCGAAGACAAGGAATTGTCAAAACGGCTGTCGTTGCATCGCCGTACTCTCCAGAACTTCCGCAATGCCAATATCATTCCCTATTATAAAATAGGTGGCAAGACCATCTACGATGAAGCGGAGATAGAAGAATGGCTCAACGCCAACTTCCACGCCAAATACTGACGTGATTGTGTTATACATATAAACTGGCCGAAGGGCGACAACCGAGTGTCATGCTCGATTGTCGCCCTTCATTAATTCTGTCATTCCTCAAAGAGGATTTTTTCTCGGACGTCCACGCTTTTTGAGCGGCTCACGCTCAAAAGTTGTAGGTTTTTCGGGGAGAGGATTGATGTTGTGGTCTATGCCGTCGAATTTTGAGCGCATCTTCTGCATATCTTCCGACACAGCTTCATCGAGCATTTTCGCGTAGATTTGAGTAGTCTGAATGTCGGAATGGCCGAGCATCTTTGAAATAGACTCAATGGGGACATGATTGCGGAGCGACATAGTCGCAAATGTATGGCGCGCGATGTGTGTTGTCAGATGCTTCTGGATTTTGGCGAGAGTCGCAATCTCGGCAAGATAGGAATTCATGCGCTGGTTGGATATTACCGGCAGAACAATCCCCTTGGCTATGACCGTCGGATGATTTTCATACTTCTTGATTAGACGCTGCGGAATATCAAGGAGCGGGATGGTGCTTATCTCGCCGGTTTTCTGACGAGGCTTGCGTATCCACTTCTCTCCATTGTCATCTTCGACAATGAATTCTTTTGAGAGGGTGGAAATGTCGGCAAACGCCAGACCTGTGAAGCAACAGAAGACGAAGGTGTCGCGCACTTGGTCGAGGCGGGGAAACTCCGTCAGATTGAGTGCCATGATTCGCTTTACCTCTTCCTCGCCAAGATGACCACGGTTTGTGGCGGTTCGGGAGTAGTGCTTGTCGATGAAGGGGTCTTCATCAAGCCACTTGTTGGCGAGAGCGACACGGGTCACCTTCTTTAGATAGCGGACATATCGGATGGCGGCATTGTTGCCGTTACCCTTGTTGACACGCAGAAAGTGCTCGAAGTCGTCAATCATGCCGCTTGTCAACTTTTTAATAGGAATATCGTCCCTTCCTTCTCGCTTCTGAATAAACTCAGCGAGATATTCGGCACAGCGTTTCCAGCGCAGGTATGTACCATCGCAGATGTCGCCACGGTCGAATCTCTCCTTGTGTTGTTCGTTGACATAGTTGAACACTGCACACAGCATCTTCGGCCCCTCGGCATTACCGAGAAAGTGCTGCTTGATGATGAGAGGATTGATTGCCTCTTCATCTTTCACAAGCGAGGCATGAATCTCGCTTATGCGGACACGGATTGAGTCCAAATACTTGTTGAGCTCAATATCTCTCTTGGACTTTCCAAAGGAAAGTCCTTTGGCGGCGTTCCAGTTGTCAGGGTCGACACTACGGTTGATGTTGAACTCGGCTCGCTGGCCGGAAACGGTTATGCGAGCAAAAATCGGAGTTTCCCCGGATTTTTTCTGCTGAGCCTTTCGTATCATAAAGGTCAGCGTGTAATAATTCGCTTGATACATAAGAGTCTTTTTTGACATAAAGTTAATAATCTCATGTCGTGCTCTTATGGTGCAGAAATTTGAATATCAGCGAAATATGATCTTTTCGGGTGTAAGAATCGAGACCAGCAAAAAGATTTCCTCAGAATTTACACCTGCATTTGAGCGCAGATACTGACTCGTTTTAGTGGGGTCTGAAATTCTTTACCCGTAGTTTTCAATGATTTACCTATAAATGGAGTGGTGCCCGAACCCATTTATGGAAAATCGGCGAAAATTGGGGTGTATTCGGGGTAGTCGTGTGTCTGTAACTATGCGTCAGTCAGAAGATTGGCAAGTCTTCGGGTGTAAATTTTGAATTTTCAAAATCTATTCCCGATTCTTACACCGCAGAGTGCTCAGATATGCCGATTTTTGCGGTTTGTGCAAAAATAAAAACCGTTGAAAATGTCTGATTTTCAACGGTTTTCCACTTTCTGTGGTCTTTAATAGTGACCCCGGAGAGGCTCGAACTCTCGACCCACTGATTAAGAGTCAGTTGCTCTACCAACTGAGCTACGGAGTCATGGTGGTGGGAATGCGGATTTTCAGGCAATCAGGTTGTCTAAATGCGTCATTCCTCGAAATGCGATGCAAAGGTAGGTGTTTTTTTTGAACTGAGCAATAGCTCGGGAGAATTTCACAAGCCAAAAGTGAGATTTTTTTCACTCCTATTGGGAATCGCGACTTCGATATGAAATCCGCAACTCCAGTTTCTGAATCGCGACTTCGATGAGAAAACAGCAACGCAGGTTTGGCAACTGCAACTTCGGGTTAGAATACTCATAAGCCCTTTGCCCTGCGATGGATGCTTCTCATTTTATCCTCCACACATGAACACAAAACCGTTTCTTATTCTTCAAAAATATGATTAAATTTGCACAATGAAACAAGACGTTGCAAGGCAACATTCCCGGAAATGAGAACAGCAATGAAAATAAGCATAGTGATATCGGCAGCCTTTATGATACTGACGGCGGCCTGCTCACAAAAACAAAACGAAATCTCAGTTGAGATGAATCCTGCCATCGAAGTTCTGAAAACACGCCGCTCAATCCGGGCCTATGAAGAAAGGATGCCGGAAAAAGTCCTAATCGACCAAGTGGTGGAAGCGGGCACGTATGCTCCTACCGGCATGGGCAAGCAGTCGCCCATCATTGTAGCCATAACAGACAAGACCGTACGCGACCGCCTTTCAAAGCTCAATGCCGACATTGCCGGAACGGAAAGCGACCCGTTCTACGGCGCCCCGGTGGTTTTGGTGGTTCTGGCCGACAGAAACTGCCCAACATATATCTACGACGGCTCCTTGGTAATGGGCAACCTGCTTAACGCAGCCCACGCTGCCGGGTTGGGAAGCTGCTGGATACACCGGGCTAAAGAAGTGTTTGACACCGAAGAAGGGAAAGATCTCCTGCGCCAATGGGGCATAGACGGAGATTATGAGGGTATAGGCAACTGCATCCTCGGCTATAGCGCACAAGAAACGCCAACACCCGCTCCACGAAAAAGCAACTACGTTTACCACGTTGACTGACAACAGACCACAACTGGCTGAGGACAACCACGCCGTGGCATAGGGAGGCTTCATAGCCAGCAGCTCCGTTAAATAAAGCCTCCTAATCGATAGCTATTATCCCCCGATGACAGACCCCGACAACAACATCCAGGCCGTAAAATATCACGGCCGGCCCACCGACGGCAATAACTGCCGCTCAGCAGCGGAACAGGGCGTGTATGACTTCCTCGACCGTTTAGGCATTGACTATGTGACATATTGCCACCGGGCCGCATTTACCATGGAAGAATGCGCAGCCGTGCGCAACGGCTTAGGTGTGCCTGTGTTCAAAAACCTCTTCTTGACCAATAGGCAACAGACTGTGTTTTTCCTGTTGATCCTTCCGGCTGACAAGCCATTCAAAACAAAACACCTGTCGTCGCAGCTCGGATGCGCACGTCTGTCGTTTGCCTCTGCCGAGGCGATGGAAGAATACCTCCATATAAAACCCGGGGCAGTGTCGCCCATGGGCCTGATTTTCGATACCAGCCATCATGTCAAGCTCATAATCGACCGCGACCTCGCCTCCCACTCAGGTCGCTACGCCTGCCATCCCTGTGTTAACACCGCAAGCATAGCCATATCCCTGGACGACCTGCTTGAAAGGATACTCCCTGCCACAGGCCACGATTTCAAATGGGTCGACCTTCCGGAGGAATAGCCCAGCGACAGGCCTGCATGCCGTCAGTTCAACAACTCCAGTTCCGTCCGGAAAATACTCGGACTTTTTCCCGTGGCGCGTTTAAACAGCCTTGAGAAATGCTGCGGATACTGGAAACCGAGTCCATATGCGATTTCACTGATATCGGCATCAGTCGCGGCAAGCCGGTGCTTCGCCTCAGCAACAAGGCGCAGCGTGATAAGATCCTGGGGAGTGCTGCCGGTTTCCCGCTTGATAAGATCGCCGAAGTAACCCGGCGAAAGATTGGCCATGTCGGCGAAATCGGCAACTTTCGGAACCTCATCGAGCAACCTCCCACCTGCAAAACAGTCTTTCAACGATTTCTCGAAATTAGCCACCACGGATGAATTGACATGATGGCGCGTTATAAACTGGCGGTCATAGAATCGATGAAGATACTCCAGAAGAAGCTGAATATTGGCCGACAGCAGGTCGGCGGAATGCTTGTCGACCGGGTGCTTCAGCTCCCTGTCGATTTTATCGAGTGAATCCAGAAACAGCGACCTTTCCGGCATGGAAAGATGCAAAGACTCGCATTGGGAATAATCGAAAAATCCGAACTGCGGCATCTTCGCGGCAAGCGGAGTTCCGCATATCAGGTCGGGATGGAAAAGCAACCCCACCACATCGGGCGCCGCATCCTCATCCATCGGAGCCACATCAACCACCTGCCCCGGGGCAAAGCTCACAACCGACCCTTCCTGGTAATCATATGGCTTGCGCCCATACCTGAGAGTGCAATGCAACCCGTTTTTCAAGAAAAGGGCATAAAGGCCATAGGTCATCCTTGCGTGGCCCAATCTTTTGGTTGACTGCTTCAGATCCACCACCGCAGCAAGAGGATGCAACGTGGGCAGGCCAAACAGCTTGTTATATTTATCAACCGAGTCGAGCTTAATAGTTTCCATCTTCATACCGCTAAGTTACCTTTTATTTCCCAAACACCAATCCCTACCGCTGAATTTGGTAGCCATCGCCGCAATCAGGGTACATATCCGCCTCCATCCCTGACCGCGACATCACATCTCTCCTGAGAGGCAAGAACCACCGACCCTCGGCCATAGGCACAATTCAGCCGGTCGATAGCATCAGATACGTTCCGGCGCTTGCAGTCAAGTTCCGGATTGAAATCAAACAGGTCGGGCTGCCGGGCTTCATCGTCGCACAGATACGAAACCATAACCCCGGCTCGCTTAAACAATACACCCTCCCGGAACAGCTCCGCCAGCAACCCTGTGGCAGCGGAGACAATATCAGTGGTTGCCGAGGTCGGAGTTGTAAACGCCGTATTTGCACTGTTATGATACTGCGGCAAATCTGTGCGGAAACGGTTTGAATCAACAAACACAGTCAACAAACCGCACGCGCTGCCCTGACGCCGCAACTTCACGGCACACGCCGCCGCAAAATCGGCCACATATGCCGAAAGTTCAGTGAAATCCGCCACCATATCGTGAAGCGTACGACTCACCATTATGCTTTTCCTGGGAGCCCCCATGCGTTCCGTCGGCACCGCCTCAATGCCATGCAGTTCAAGCCACATTCGCTCTCCGGGGAGATGGTATCTACCGGCCACAAGCCCACGGGGACATGAAGCGAAATCCATCGCCGTCGAAACCCCCGAATCCATGAGCGACTTTGCCAGCCTGCGGCCAATGCCCCACACATCACGTATTTCAGTCAGCCTGAGAGCTTCCTGCCGCTGGCTGTCAGACGAAATCATGCAGCATTTATTATACCCCGCATACTTTTTGGCAAAATTAGCAGCCAACTTAGCCAATGTTTTCGTAGGAGCAATGCCGATGCTCACAGGGATACCCGTCCACTGCGCCACCTTCTTCACCACCCTTTCGCCCCACTCCTTCAAATTGAACATATCCATCCCCTCGAAATCCACAAACGCCTCATCAACCGAATACTGATAAAGTATCGGAGCCTCGCTGCGCAACACCGACATGACACGTGCCGACATGTCGCCATACAAAGCATGATTGCCTGAACAGACCTCAATCCCCTCTTCCCCGAACTGTTGACGCATCTGATAATAAGGCATCCCCATCTTCACGCCCATAGCCTTAGCCTCGGATGAACGGGCAATGACACACCCGTCGTTATTGCTCAGCACAACAACCGGACGTCCCGCAAGACCAGGCCTGAACACCCGCTCACACGAACAGAAAAAATTATCGCAGTCAACAAGCCCCCACATAATCAATCTTGTCACCAGGCTATTGTGACAGTGTCATTTGCACAATCAACAACACTATCCCCGGCTCTCATTGCAAATTTAATGATTTTCCACGATAAAACCCCTTTACCATGCACTATTTGACCTGATAAAGCGTTTTTAAACCAGTGGCCATCATAATCTCAGAAATATGCGGATATCCAGATTGACAACCATCATAATCCTGTTTTGCGCAGCATCGGCATGTTGCCAGGCGGTAAACCCTTACCCACAGCTTGAAGAGAAAGCCCACCGTTTCTTCACCCACAACGAATGGGCGTCAGCAGCGGCCATACTCGACCTTATGCTCGAGGAAAAACCCGACATACCCTCAACCTACGGAATGGCAATAGTTTCAAACGCCATGCGCAATGACACCACATCACAGATGCGCCTGATGCAGGGGGCATTAGACCACCACATCCCATTTGATTCCATATTCTCCCAGGTGAAACAATGGAGTTTCCACCTTGGCAAATCACACCTTTACGAAAGTTTCCTCAAAGAAACCCGTAACGCCTATCCCTGGATGCGCCGCACCATCAACGGCAACCTGCTCAAATACTACACCTTCAGGCGCAACGGAGCCGAAATGGTCACTTATAGCCTCATAATGCTCGAAGGGGCACCCGACAACCTCGATTTCCTCCACTCTTTAGCATCAGGCTACCTCCTCTCTGGCAATGAATCCCCAGGAATCGACACATACCACAGAATCCTTTCAGCCCATCCCGACGACTATGAGGCTATCACAGCCTTAGGCAACTGGTATGCGCAAAACGGCCAACCGGTAAAAGCCCTCGAATACCTTAAACGCGCCTACGCATCCCGCCCCACCCCATATGTAGGCGCATTAATCAAACAACTATCCGACATGAGCAGAAAGGCCCAACTCTGACACCATCAGCAAAAACATCCCCAGGCATCCCAAATCGTAAAAGCACACAGAAAAAAGCCGACGCATATCAACTCCACAAGCCTTAAATAAAAGAAATCGTAAAAATATTTCAACAAATCATTTGGCAGTCTGAACAAATAATGCCATATTTGCGTTTACATAGAGTCACATCAGACACAATTAACTTAATTAACATACCAGGTGATTGCCGGCTAACCCCCGCCAATCCCTTTGCTCTATCTGAAATTAACCCCTTAAAAACCTATCAACCCGACCGTTATGAACACTTCTTACATCTTCCTTGCTACAGGTTTCGAGGAAATTGAAGCCCTCACCGTGTTAGATGTGATGCGCCGCGCCGGAATGGATGTCAAAACCGTGTCAATCGCAGAAGACCACACTGTTGTCGGCGCCCACGGGCTCGCAGTAAAAGCCGATCTCATTTATGACAAAACCGACTTCATAACCCCTGAATGGCTGATTCTGCCGGGCGGGATGCCCGGAGCCGAGCATCTTTCGAAATTCGCCCCGCTCAACAGCCTGCTGCTAAACCAGGCACAGTCAGGGAAAATCGCGGCCATATGCGCCTCACCGGCAGTTGTGCTCGCCCCCTTGGGATTGCTCGACGGCAAAGAGGCCACATGCTACCCCGGGTTTGAGAAACAGATGCCCAATGCAATCCACCGCGACGCCCAGGTAATCGCCCTCGACCGTCTTATAACCGCCAACGGCCCGTCGGCAGCACTCCGTTTCGCCCTTGCCATAGTGGCTAATTCAATGGGAGAGAGCGTGGCCCAGGAAGTAGGTTCCGCCATGCTTTTCTACCCCCGCACCCTCAACTTCTATTTCTGATATTTCAGAATAAGGAATTTTCCGCTTAAAAGAATCCATAACACGGCGTTGTGTCGAAATTCGACCAACGCCTTTGTGGCATCCGGATGGAGAGGGTGCTGTCAGAATGGTTCAGATGGTAGGAGCCTGAGGGTGAGGGTGAAGGGAGTTGACTAAGGTCAATGACCGAACCCGAAGCCCTCGGGCGACGACCCAGATGAGCCATTCTGACACACCCTCTATGATGTCTATATCCACTTTAGGCGATTTTTTTGGAGATTAAACCCGTTAATGTTACCTTTGTATGCCAGAATCAGGCCAGGAAGCACCGTCGCATGCCCATTCCGGCAATCTAAACATCCACGCCATGCCCGATAAAAAACATCCATTCATAGCCTCATTCCGCAAAGCAAGCCACGGCATAGCCATCGCTGCCTGCATAACCTTGCTCACCGGTTGCGGCGGCATGACTGACCGCGAGAAACAGATGGTGGGGAAATATTATATACCGGCGGTTTCAGACACGCGCCCCATGATTGAGTTAAACAACGAAAACCGGGCCGTGGTCAGAGCCATCCGTCCCGGAGAACTGTCGTTTTTCGTTACCGGCACATGGAAAGTCCGCAACGACTCACTTATTATCGAAAACGACGCATCAAGCATCACCATCGAAGAAGGGGATCCGGCTCTTGTGGGCACCGTAGCCTCCCGTGTCGCCTATCCCATATTGGGTTACGACGAAACCGTGTTGCGAATCAACCGTGGAGGCATCGTCTACGACTACCACCGTCGCACCGAATAACCGGCAATCCATCCCCGTCCCAATCCCGCATCACTCCCCCCTATGGAAAAGACCTTCAAACAATCAACTGCAAACCTCATCCGACCGCTATGGGGTGTCATGGCAGCACTCCTCACGCTTGTTGCTGCAACAAGCTGCAACAACAGCAGCCAGGGAGTAGAGGAAAGCATAAACGATGCCGCCATCGCCATTACAGACGGCGACTGGAACCACGCCCAGGCCACATGCAACCACCTGCTGAAAACAATCACCGGCCCTGACTCCACGATAGTGACAGAGCAACAGGCTGCCAGACTGGGCATCCTTTTCATGAAACTATCCGAACAACAACGCGAATACGACAACGTTGCCGACGCCATAGAATGCCTGCGCCATGCATATCGCATGTCAACAGACTCCCTGTCGGCATTCTCCGCATCACTCCCCCCTGAAGACGAGCGCCATTTCGTGTTGCTTCGCCGAATCGGGATATCAATCGACCATCCGGTCGACCTATACGACAAAGACAGCCTATACGACGGCGACAGCGCAGCAGCCTACAATCAGACAGCACAATCAAACAGCTGAACCATATGGACTGGAAATCCTCACTTGAAGCCCTGAAGGCAACACTTCCCCAGGAAGAACCTCCCACTCAGGAATCAAACAACGAGCCGACCGGCAACACAGCCGCAACCCGGCAACCGCGCCTCGACATCATCCTCGACAAAAAAGGGCGCAAAGGGAAAGCGGCCACAATCGTAGCCGGATTCACAATCGCCGACAACGAAATCGAAGCAGTCTCAGCCAAAATCAAGCAATCGCTCGGCACTGGAGGCTCAGCCCGTGGAGGAGAAATCCTCATTCAAGGCGACAAACGCAAAGAAGTGCTCGCCGCCCTCTCTGCAATGGGATTCAAAGCCCGCATCATCTGACACATCCATAAATACAACCGGTCTGAATCACAAAACCAATATCCCTGCAGAAGAAAAATCCACTGCCATGAAAACATTCAGGATGTATCCCACAAGCATCAACGAGCGGTATCTCGATGAAATAACCCACCTGCTCAAACAAGGTGGACTTGTCATCTATCCCACCGACTCCCTTTATGCCATCGGATGCGACGCACTAAACAACCGCGCCGTAGAGCGGGTGTGCCGCATAAAAAACATCAATCCCGCCAAACAACGCCTATCAATGGTCTGCTCCGGAATATCACAGACAAGTGAATACGCCCGCATCGACAACGAGGCATTCCGTATGCTCAAAGCCAACCTGCCGGGACCGTTCACATTCATCCTGCCCGCATCAAACAAACTCGCAAAAGCATTCAAGGGACGTAGGGAGGTAGGCGTCAGGGTGCCCGACAACAACATAGCCCTGCGCCTGGCCCAGGCCTTAGGCAATCCGCTTCTGAGCGCATCGGTAGAAATTGAAGATACCGCCACCGACACCCTGCAATCAGCCGAAGAGCTACAGCTCAGATATGAAAACCTCGTTGATGCCATAATCGACGGGGGCAGCTCCCCCGGCCTCCCTTCGGCCGTAATAGACCTCGCCGATTCATCGTCTCCGGAAATCCTGCGCGAAGGCATCAGGCCTCTCATCAGCTGACATCACATCAGCTTACGCCTCAACACCCGGAACGACACAACCGCCGACACAACCGCAAACGGCAGCGCCAGATACGGCGACACAGCCACCCCCGTCCAGGCCGCACCCAGGCACATCGCCAACGAGTAACCCCCAAACGGCCAGAATTCACGGCTGATGCGCATCCCGTAACGGCGGGAATAAACCACACCCACAATCAGGGTATAACACAGATACCACAACACATAAGCCAATCCAAGACCGGCAAAACCGAGCGACCTGAAAAGCAATATATTGAGAGCCACGGAAATCACCCCCGACAAAGTCTCGGTGGCAAGATATGCCTTCCCGTCACCCTTGGCAAGAATCACAAATGCCATGCACCATGAAATCCCTCTAAAAACCGTGCCGGCCGCCGCCCAGATCACAAACGGGACAATAACCACAAAATCAGACCGGTAAAGCAGCTTTACAATAAAATCCGAACAGCATATGAAAACCGTCACAACCGGCACCAGCATAGCCATGGCAATGAAAAGCTGGTTGGTTACATATGTGGCCACCCGACGGCGGTGCGCAGCCACAGCCGACAGCCTCGGGTAATACTCCATCGAAATGGCAGTGAACACCAGCCCCACATAACGGTTCACCAGAGTGAAGCCCGCCTGGTAATAACCTGCAGCGTCTGTTCCGGCATAATTGTTAAGATAAGCCATCATTACATATGAGATGGCATTCGCAACGAAACCCGTCACCGTCAGATAAAACCCCAGCGAAAGCATCTTGCGCCCTATGTCGACAGTCGCTTTCAGCGACAGCTCCTCATCCGGGCCGTCAACCCGCTCGCGATACACCCCCATCGCCAGCCAGGTTATGATGCCATAGGCCATGATGGAAGGCACAACAGAATCGATACGCCAGTAGTAGAACATCGGCACCGACACCGCCAGCCCCCCGATAGTACCGGCCATCGAGCAATACGCCAGCTTACGGTAACGCCTCAACCCTTGGAACACCGCGCTTTCGCCACCGTTCATAACATTTGTAAACACAATTATCGACAAAAGCGCGAAAGCCCAGGTGTAGGATGCAGTGTCAAACGAAATCCGGCTCAGCAACCCCGAGCAGCAAAGCGTCAACAACATACCTACCACTCCGAGCATCATAGCCCACCGCCTCACCACTTTCACGATTTTCGGCAATGAAGAGGCATCGGCCTGCGCTATATTGCGCACCGCGCTCTCACGCAGCCCGAACATCGACAACGAGCAAATCATCTCGATGGCGGTGTTGAAAATGCCGAACAGCCCCATCCCGGCGGCTCCTATCCACACCGCGACAAGCTTGGAGCGCACAACCGAACAGAGAATACCGGTCACCTGCAGCCCACCGAAAAGTCCGCTGAGCTTCAATATCGCCAGATTCAAACTGTTACGCCTAACTGTCGCACCCATACACTGCGTTTACCTTATTCCGGATTCCCCCGCATCCGTGCCAACCGCCACTCACCTCCTGAGCCACAGCTCAGGATCTTCCTTCTGGCGTTGGTTGCGGATTTCAAAATGCAGCACACTCCGGTTGTTATCGTTAGGGTCGGTATAAACCGTACCGATAGACTGCCCCGCCTTGACCTTCTGACCAGTCGACACCGACAACGAGCCGAGATTGGCATAGACAGTCATATAACGCCCATGGCGTATGACAACAACATTGTTATAACCATCGGGGCGGAACACCGCCGACACTTCGCCATCGAACACCGTACGCACAGACGCTCCGGCAGCAGTGGCCATGTCAATACCCGAATTTGTGGTTTCGACATGCGGAAGCGTCGGGTGCTTATGGCGGCCGAACCGCTTGACTATTGTGTATTTGCCCGATACCGGGAACGGAAGTTTCCCTTTGCAGCTCCCGAAATCCTTCCCGTCAACCGACAGGTTGTCCGAAGCCACCCCGGATGCGCCTGCCGCTGTCGGGGCTTTCAAGGTCGGGATGATACCGGCTGAAACCTCAGCCCCGCTGTCACCCCTGCCGTTGTTCTTCCCTTGATGCTTAACAGGCTTCCCCTTTTTAGTGCGTTCCCTTTCTGCCGCCTTTGCGGCCTCTTTGGCTTTTTTTGCAGCCTCGCGCTCCGCTTTCTGACGCTCCTTCTCAGCCTTCTTGGCCTCGGCTTGCTGACGTTTGCGCAGCTCTTTGTCGGCCTTCTCGGCAGCCTTGCGGTCAGCCTCATTCATGGCGGCCAGTTCTGCCGCGCGTTGCGCCTCCTGACGCTCGCGTTCCAGGCGCTCAGCCTCTGCCTTGCGGGCAGCCTCCGCTTCACGTGCCTTCCGTTCTGCCTCAAGACGAGCCTGGCGCTCGGCCTCTTCCCGCTTGCGCTGCTCCTCAATCCTGCGCTGCTCTTCAGCTATTATGCGGTCTAGCTCGGCATCAAGGGCTGAAGCCTCTCGCTGGCGACGCGACATTATCTCCTTCAGCTCACCTCCCTCTTTTTTCAAGCGGCCTACAAGTTCGTTTGTCTCACCCTGTTTTTTCACCAACGTGCTTTTTTCGCGGTTAAGGCCTGTGAGCGATTTCGACGCCTCCCCTTTCAGGCTGGTCAGAGCCAGTCTGCGTTGTTCCAGTTCAGAACGCATATCTCCGATTTCAGCCGAGCGCCGCTTGCGCCATTTGTCAAACTGCCTCAGCGACCGCGCCCGGCGGTAAGCCTGCGAAAACGATTCCGACGAAAAAATAAACGCAAGTTCACTCATGTTCTGGCGGTGCCCCTGGGTCTTGCGCACCGATTTCACATACTTCTCAGTGATGATTTTCAAACGTGAGTCAAGGGCATCGATTGAATCTGTGGCACTCCCGATTCTCCGGTTAATCGAATCGAGGCGCTGCGACAGGCGCCCGATCTCAACATTGCAGTCAGAAATCTCACCTTCTAACAGAGCCAGCTGGTTTAACCTCTGCTCTGTTTCCTTAGTGTTAAGCTGGATTCTGCGGCGGGTCTCCTTCAGCTCCTTTGCATTGCGCTGCTTGGCTTGTTTCACGTCGGATGCCGTGCGCGGTTTGCCGCTACGGCTGCTTGATAAGTTTTTTTTATCCGACGAGCTTTTCGTAGTCCTTTTCTGCCGGGTACCGTTCTTTTTTGCCGTTTTATTTGAGGTCTGCGCCGTTGTCTGCTTACGTTGCTGCGCGGATGCCTCCGGCACAGCCGCCCCCAGCAGCAGAGCACACACCAAAAATATCAATTGGATGAATCGTTTCATTGCCTGATGTGATAATTACTTCCCCCATTAGACCAATCAGCCTTATTAGCCTCATTAGTCCGATAGCTACCCTATAGCTTGGTAAGAGCCTTCAGTATCTTGTCGGCCGACATACGCTCATAACCCGAAGGCCGTTTCCATTTCCGATCAAGGCCGGTGTTCCATTTCGCCGAGCGGAAATTCCATTCAAGCCCTGCCGCCAGCCTCTTCCCTTTGACCATCTCAATCTCCGCCTCCGAAGCAAAAGCCCCGGAATGCGAGGTGTTTATAAAACCGCCATAGGCAATCGTGGCAGCATATTTCTCGCCTACCGACACCGAAGCCGCACCTATGCGGTTAGCATCTGCCGGAAGCATAAAACCATATTCAAAACCTGCCGGTTGCACAACCGGCAACACCATCAGCCCCTCGGGCGAACCTGTGAGCTTAACAGCACTCTCCATATTCCGGGTAAATGTGCCACCCTCGCTACCGACCACGAAGCCACGGCCTAACAACAGATCCTGAACATCGTTGATAGTCACCCCCCTGCCGCCGAAAACACGGTTCATCCCCTCCGACACATACGCCTTGTGGTAACGGTCGATGGCATGAACGGAATCATTGTCGACCCACAGCGACGCCACCTCGAAACCGAGCATCCTGACCGACATATATATCCAGCTCCCACGCTTCATCTCAGCACGTGCCGACAATGAAATGCTTTTCGGAGCCCTGAGGCTGACTTTGACCGGAAGCGCCACATCCTGCCAGTCGCCATATGTGCGGCAAAGCTCGGAATAACGTTGCCCGGGGGTCTGCAACGCCACCTCGGCAGGCACTTCTGTTTCTATGTTTTTTTTATTGGCCGACCGCTGCGAAGAGCAACCTGTCGATAACATCTGAAGTCCGCACACAAGCAGAACAATCAGACCATTGATCGAGAAAATCCTATTGCGCATAATAATGTATCCTAATTTCCGAATCGCTATTCATAGTAATGTGTCCGGTTCCTGACCTTCTTTTTCAGAAGTTTATTTTCCGGATCGAGCTTCAATGCATCCTCCCAGAATTCCAGGGCGGCCTCCGGTTCGCCGTTCATATAATATATGTCACCGGCATGATGGAGCACATCGGCCTGTGGGTCATCCGCCTCAATAGCCAGTGCCCGGTCAATCATCTCTTTGGCTTTCATATATTTCTTCTGCTTGAAGAATATCCATGCATAAGTGTCGAGAGCCGTATCATTGTCAGGCTGCTGGCGCACGCATATAGCGCTCATACGCTCAGCCTTGTCGAGGTCAACGCCCTCCTCTGCCATGAAATATGCACAGTTGTTGAGCGCCAGCAGATTGTCGGGATCCATTTCCAAAGCACGGTCATAATAGACAAACGCCGAATCTGCCTGCCCCTCTTTATAAAGCACATCGCCTATGGAACAGAGAATCGTGGAGTGCAAAGGCTTTTCATTTTCAGGAGCCGCCCGGAGCGCTTTCTGCAGATATTCCAGCGCCTCGCCGTTGCGGTCGAGCTGCGACAGCGTTGTCGACGTATAGAACATCAACGTGGCATCATCAGGCAGGTATTTCAGCGACTGCTCCCCCAGCTCAAGGGCTTTGGCATAATCGCCCGAGCGGCCGTAAAGGCTGATTGCCGACCGCCAGCGGTCGCCATTCGACAAATCGCCGTCGAGGGCATACTCCTGCTGCTCGGCCGCTCCCTTGAAATCTTCCGTAGCCACAAGATATGATGTATAGAGGTCGCGAACCTTCGGTTCATGCGGGTTCTGTAGTATCAGGGCATCAAACAGGCTCTGTATGCGGGGCTGCTGGAGCGAATCGGCATAGAGCTGCCTGATATAGCTCGAAAATATCTCCAGCTTCACATCAATATCAAGCCCGTCTTGCTTGACCGCCTGGAACACCTCCCGGTCGAATCCCACCGAATCGCCGCGTTCCCTGTAAAACTCAGCCCGTTTGTAATAGGCCAGCCCGTTTGTAGGGTCGATATCACACGCACGGTTATAGTAGGCTATCGCCGAGTCAGGCTTGCCCATAACCATGAACACATCCCCCGCATAGAGATTATTCGGGGCATTCGATTTCGACGATTCAAGCAACGACGACAGTTCGCCATAAGTCGCGGCGGTGTCGCGCAGCGACATGAATGCGTGGATTTTCGCCGAAGTCAGCCCCAGGTCTTTCCCCTCGGCGCGCTCAATGCTGTCGAGCACAACAACCGACCTGCGCAGGTTGGCGCTGTCGGCCGACTGCTGCAGAGACTGCGCCAGCTTCAGCGCCACATCGGGCTTCTCCGGATAACGGCGGCTCAAAGCGCTCCAAACGCGGATCGCCTCATCCGTATTGCCCAGCTGGCTGTTGACCATTCCATAGAAAATCGAGCTGTAATAATCCGACGGGTGGGCATTGAAGTGCCTTCTCATCATCTCATAGCCCCTGGCGGCAAGAAGTGTGTCCTCCTGTCCGAGTGCCATATAGAAATAGCCCAATGTCAATCCTGGTTGCGTATCTGTCGAATCAAGGTCACGGCTTCCGCGCAGAAGCTCAAAATAGGCATCGTCATTTTCGAGAGCGTTCTGCCGCATAGCCTCCATATAGACATAATCGGCCTTGCGCTGGGCCGCGCCATCGCTCCAGGCAGCACTGCGCCCTTTACCCCCACCCTTGCCAAGGGCAGTGGCCGGAAGCACGATGGTGGCCAAAACCATGGCCATAGCCGCCAGCATTGATATTTGTCGCTTTTTAATCAAGAGTCGTATATCTCAGTTATTCGTTGGTTTAATAAATCGGGCATATTTTCCGGATAATCCCGTGTGTCATTCAACTCCGGTGTGTCCGAAAGCGCCCTCTCCACGCTTTGTGGTGTCGAGGCGCTCGGCCGCCTCCCAGTCTACACGTGTGTAGCGGGTAATGACCATCTGGCACACCCTCTCACCGTCATTGACCCTAAACGGTTCCTTCGAAAGATTGACAAGAATAACCCCGATTTCTCCACGGTAATCGGAATCAACCGTCCCAGGAGTGTTCACAAGCGATATGCCATGCTTTATGGCAAGGCCGCTACGCGGGCGTATCTGGCACTCATAACCATGAGGCAGCTCCATATACAACCCCGTTGGAATCAGCGCCCTTTCAAGCGGGCCGAGAACCACCGGGCCATCCGGCAGAAAAGCACGCACATCCATTCCCGCCGACCCGGGGGTGGCATAAGCCGGAAGGTCGTGGTGCGACTTATTGATTATCTTGACTTTTATTGTTTCCATACTCTTATATAACACACGAAGTTACGAAAATTGCACCAATAAAGTGCAAAAACAGGCGAAAATCACACCTCTATAATGCGATTCTCGCCTGTAACATCAGTTAACCGGCGGCAGACGCCTTGTTGGATTCCGCAGCAACCGCTGTCAACGGGCCAATTTGCGGAGAACCAGCTTATCTAACAACGCATGGTTCACCTTGAGATTCATATTCTCGTTTTCAGGCAGAAACACCACCCCTACGCTATGCCTGCCGGCGGGGAGGAATACCTCAACCGAATTCGATTCACCCCAGTCGCTCCAGTTCCCGGCCCCGCGCTGGGGCATTACGATAGTGCCTGCCGGGCTGCCGTCAATTGTCAAAGTGCGTATCGCGCAGCGGTTTTCCGTGTTCACCGGTCCGTTGCCATTGGCATAACGAACACTCACGGAATACCACCCGTCAGCCGGTATCTCAACCTCGGTTCCGGCATCTGACCCATGGTCTACTTCAGCGAAACCTCCACCTTCCCATCCCTCCACAGGTGCAGCCGGGAGGTTCAACGCCTCAGGCGATTCAATGGTTCTCTTTTTATCTGCAAATTCCGCATAAACAACATCCGCATTGCTCAACGGCTGCGATGCAAACGACTCGATTCCGTCACTATCCACACCGACAACCTGATATTCACCGGCAATAGTGGCCGGCCATGAAGTGCGCCGCGTGGTGGCCACCGGCTTGCCGTTTCGTAACACCACATAATGGTCTATATATTCAATCGGATTCCACTCCAGACGGTTATTCACCGGCACATTCTCCGCCGCGAACAACGGATAATGGCTCAGGCGCGCCACAGGTGTCAGCGGAGCCTTCGCATTCACTGTCTCATTGACCTTCATCGGTGCAATCTCGTTGTCGGCCATCACAATCCGTATATCATTCACACCCTTCACCGTAGCCGGGATAAACGGTTTATGCTTTTTGCCGTTGAGATAGAATTCAGCAATCTGCAATCCGTAACCGCTGATTGCGATGTTAAACACCGCATCTCGGTATTTCAGCCCGTCGAGCCGCCGCTCTGCGGCCAATGCCTTGGGCACAAACGGATGGAAGCTGATGCCGTCAACCCCATAGTCTATACCGAACAACACCTTCATCGTCATAGCCAGGTTCCCCGACAGGCACCATAACATATTCGACGAATTAAGCTCAGTGGCTATATCTCCGTTGTCGAGCACGAAATTCTCCTTATTGGTGGCAAACAGCGCCGCCGGCCTGAAGATAGAGCCGATGGCCTGCACCACACCCTCTTCATTGCCCGCCTTGGCATTGGCCAGACCCCAGTAGGCGGCGACCCAGGGCCACAGGGCATTGTTGTGGTATGGCGGCTGGTCGGCAATCTGCGGATAGAAAATGGCAGTGCCGAATGGAGTTGTCGGATTGTTCTCGGTCACCGCTTTGGCCCGCTGCGGCGACGCCACATCGTAGAGCACCGCCAGAGCCTCTCCCAACGTCTCTGCCCGCGGATTCACAATCAGGTTGTCGCGCCCGTAGAGATACATCGCATAATACCCCTTGTCATCCATCCACAACCGGCGGTTTATGGCATCGGCCAGATCATCTGCCCGCTTGTCATAGATCCTGGCCTCATTCCCCTCGCCCAGCAGCCGCGCGATTTCGGCCAAAGTGCGCCACGCCTGTGCGTGCACCACCGAAGTGCCAAGTGCTTCGCTCTGATAAATGTCGGCAGTCTGCATCCAGCGGGGATAGCTCTGCTCGCGCCAGTCGATAAACGACGTCTCACCATGCACCAGCCCCGTCTCCTTGTCATAGATGGTCTTATAATCATCCTCAAGCGAATTCTTCATCACCGGATAGATTTTGCGCAGCCAATCCTTGTCGCCGGTGGTCTTGTAAACCTCGAAAGCCGCCACTCCCCATATCTGGCGGTCGGAGCTGACAGGCCATGCACCCCCGGAACCTGTATCCTGCACAATCCGTCCACGCGGTGAAATCTTATGCTCCAGTGAGATGCGCGACGCCTCAGGCTGAAGCGCAGCCATGGCCAGAATTATTGAATAGCTTACATCCCGCGTCCACACGCCCGGCCATTCGCGCCCCGTCCGCAGGGTAGTGTCAGGCTCAACCGCGTTCACCATCTCGTCGAGACCCATATTGAAAATCGCAGTATGCAATTTATTGGGGGTGGTCAGACGCGGATAAGCCGAAATGTCGTTTTTCAACTTCCATTCCTTATCTATCCCCATATAATATCCCGGCTCTGCAGAATAGTCCGAAACGATATGGTCTGCCCCGGCGGCATAAGCCTTGAACGGCCCTTGGAATATCGTATCCCCGACCCATCGGTAAGCTGCCGTAGACATAATCTCCCCTCCCCGGGGTGCATTCCCGGCCATAACCGTCATAACCACAGACACGGCTCCAAGTGCCGCCACCCCCCTGCAAAAACTCCTTTTCATATGATTCAATGATGGTAATCGATAATATCTGAATTTAATGAAACCGATAACAGATTAGCGTATCCGGACTGTTATGACACGCCCTCAAAGAAATCGTGACACAAGTATCGCGACAATCAGCACCGGGGCAACATACCGCAGCACAAACAGCACCGGAGCCGTATAAGGCGACCATTTCGTCTCATAATTGGTCAGCTGCCAGTCGAGCAACCGTTTTGGCCCGAACCAACCCACATACAGGCACGTGCCTATCGAGACTATCGGCAGCAATATATTGGTGGCGAAATTGTCAAGGAAATCGAATATCGTCATGCCGAACAAAGTGAACCCCTTCAGCGGGCCCAGCGACAACGAACAAAGCGGGCTCAGCACCAACAGGGGCAACAATGTTGTCAAAACCGCATTGCGGCGCTTCATCCCGAAACGGTCAATCAGAAACGCTATCGCAACCTCTGAAATAGATACCGTCGACGTTATTGCCGCCACAAGCAGGAGCACGAAAAACAGCGACGACCACAAAGGGGAATAAGAAATCCGGCCGAACACCTCAGGCAACGTCACAAAAATCAGAGTGGCGCCCTCAAGCCCCTCCTTCTCAAGTCCGAATGACTTAACCGCAGGGAATATGATCAGCCCCACCAGAACGGCCACAAACAGGCTTGTGAAAGCCACAATCATCGACGTGCGAGGCAGATCGGTGTTCTTCGGATAATAAGACGCATAGGTCACAAGAATCCCCATCCCGAGGCTGAGCGAGAAAAAAGTCTGGCCAAGGGCATTGACAAAAACCGCAGGAGTAATCTTGGAGAAATCAGGCGAAAGGAAATACATAACACCTGACCGCGCATCAGGAAGCGTCAGCGACACAACCACCAGACACACAAGCACCACAAACAACACTGGCATGAGCACATTGGAAAGTTTCTCGATACCCTTCTGAACACCCCTCAGCAGAATAACCATATTCAGCAACACAACCACAACCGTGGCAACAACAGGTTGCCACCATCCGTAAATCAGGCTGTTCATCGCCTCAAGATATTGCGCCCGGTCAGGTGCGACATCCGGCGCCGGCCGCGTATACAACGCCCCGGTGACCGACTCACACAGATATTCCAGAGTCCAACCTGCAACAACCATATAAAACACCGTTATCAAGTATGCGGCAAGAATGGCCAAACCTCCGATAATCCACCATTTCGAACCGGGCGTCAGCCTTTTGAACACACCGACGGCATCGCTGCGCCCCCCTCGCCCAAGCGACATCTCTCCCAACATCACCGGAATGCCAAGCAACAACACACACACCACATAAAGCAACAAAAACGCCGCGCCTCCGTTCTCCTGTGTTTCCGCAGGGAAACGCCACACGTTACCCAGACCGATAGCCGACCCCACCGTAGCCGCCACAAGGCCTATTTTCGTTGCAAACTGCGCTTTCTTTGCCATATTACTTATGCTCAATTAATATTTCGGAATCCAAAAATACTCATTTTCCATTAAACACGCTGTCCATTACCCCCTTTTTATGCCGGTGCAATTATTTCGCAAAGAAGAAAAAGAGAGTTAACAATATAGGCGATAAGCATACCCCTCCATTTATAATAACACCCTTGGTTATATAAACAACATCTTACACACTCATTTTAACATCTATTACAAAACGCGCGACAAGAGAACACCTGGATTTAACCATCAGTAAGCCCATCAGCCTCCTTCCAATAGATATTCAACATTTTTTCTAATGAATGTTGCATAAAATTTCATAATTGTGATTTTTTATTTCTATCTTTGGCAAACATATTCTCTTAACACCGATATTTACGTATTTTCAGTACCGAAAACCAATTAACCATCCGATAATAATCGGCAATAATCATCTATCACAAATTAATTATGAAAAAACTCTATTCCCTCATCACTTTGTTGATGGCCTTTATGGCAGCGGGGGTGAATCCCGCACATGCGGCAAAAACAGTCACAATCTACTGCGGCTATCCCGACGCAATCGAAGTGCGCGACGGCGGCCCGGAAGGCACTCTTATGACCCTTACAGGCGAATCCACCGAATTGGTATTCAATAGCGAAGCGGTATTCATAAGGCTCATCGACGAAGGAAAAAACATCAGCAGTGTAGTCTACAACAGCTATTACAACGCTACCATTACCGAAAACACCTGCACACTAAATACAGCAGACCTGCAAGACAATTCGACCATCTCGGTCAACCTTTATGAACCGACCAAAGTGTCGCTCAACATCCCCGACCCCACCCTTATCACCGTTAAAGCAGGCGGCTCATGGGGAGATGAAATTCCAACCGACCAAGGTCTTAACACATTCACACTCGGCCAATATCAAGGCCTTTATATATGCGTGAACGACCCGGAGAACTACAAACTCACAAAAGTATGGCGCGTATCCGACGAAAAAGAGTATAACGTAACCGCATTCAAAGAATGCAACATATCAAGCTACGACATCGTCTCCGGCGATATTTTCAGCTACACAATAGTGCCCGCATCAGAATTCGAGACTCCGACATTCCTGGTTACAATCATCGGCGACCCTGCGAAGGTAGGCATCTCGGTCGACTATAAAGACGTCGACATGTCCGAGTTCGTTAACAACGAACCGCGAAAAGTCGAAATGTACGGAGCCAAGGCATCTGTCAGCATCGGGCATTCCACCTACGGACAGGAGCTTTACTCTGTGAAAGTCAACGGAAAAGAACAACAAGACAGTTACGGACGCTATTATCTCTCTGATATCTCTGCCGACGACAACATTGTCGTGGCTGTAGACTACCCCGATGAAGACTACGATGTTACCATCACTTCCGACCCCATTGAGAACCTTCCTTTCATCACTTCTGTCGAAATCGACGATGAACCGGTTGAAAACTGGCAGTCCATGAAAGTGCACTGCGGGAAAAAGATAAAACTCAACTTCGACTCTAACCTCTACAAATTCATTGGTATAACGTCAAACGGAGAAGAGATGGATCTTGGTTCCGTATTCAGCTACGTTGACCTCAAAATCACCGGCAACAACCACTTCGTTGTCAAATCCGAAAAATATCAGGCTTTCTCTGCGAAAATCACGGTCAACGACCCCGAAGGAATTGAAGCAAGGGTAAACTCAACAACACTCAATCTCAAAGAAGGTGAAAACGATGTTGAATTCACCGAACAAGCCTGCCAGCTCTACATCAACCGTAAACCCGGATATCTCCTTAAGAAAGTCACCGTGGTAAACGGAGAATCCACAACAACACACCAAGACTTTTTCCCCAGCACATCGCTTGAAGAAGGGATGCATATCACCGTTGAGGTAGAACCGATGACACTCGACTGGAGATTCATTGTCTATTCCGACATAGACATCCGGTTCCAAAGCACTCCCGAAAATCCGAATGACCTGCAATCACCCTACTTCTACTACTTCACATTCCAGGACTCTTTCGAGCGGAAAAACATCTACCCTGCAGAAGGCTACAACGAATTCCCTTTCTGCGAACTGATGAAAGAATACATCATGAACTGGAGCACCAAATACGATGCCGCAGAAATCGTAACCGCCCACAACATCTACCTCAACAACGAACTGCTCCCATATGAATATGGCTGCAAGGCAACATTGGCCGACGGCGATGTAGTGAAAATGTTCCTCACTAAGGACCCCGAAACCTACACAGCTAAATTCGACGTTGCCGAAGGTTGCGAAGTTGAGGTTACCAAAGACCTTATTGTTCCTGTAACCGACTTAACCGCCGCACTTTCAGAACTCGAAGGCACTTTGATCAAACTCAAAAACACCAACTCTGAGAAGCCAATCGAAGTCTTCACCTCAGAAGCTGGAGCTACAGCCCCCCAGGCCGACGATGAAGAAACTCCCGGCACAAAAGTCGAAGCCGATGCCGACGGCATCTACAATGTGACACTCGACGGATCCAAGACCATCAGCGTCCGTCTGGAAAATCAGTCAGGGGTTGAATCAGTAAGCACCGGCAACGTTGATGCAAACACCGACGTCTACACCGTAACCGGCACCCTCGTGCTCCGCAACGCAACCGAAGCCCAGATCAAAACCCTGCCCGCAGGCATCTACGTTGTCGGCAACCGGAAAATGGTAATCCGGTAACCCGTCACCCTGAAAGGCGATAGCCCTTTTACAAAACAAGAAAAGAGCACCAGTCTAAAAGGAATAACCCAAAAGAAGAGCACTAGCCCTACTAGTAAAACTAGTTCGACTAGTGCTCTTGGTTTATACCGGTTCAAGCTATAAACAACCTCAATCCACACTTATCACCCTTCGGAAGTCGCCAGCCTTAACCACATAAATCCCAACCGGCAGAGACACTCTGAGACCGCCCCTGCCGGTGGCTACAACGCGCCCGGCCATATCGGCCACCATTACAGGCACCCCCTCGGAAGCATCAACAACAAGTTCACCGCCGGCAACCCTCACTTCGGCTTCCACTTCGCCACCGGCTAAAGACTCCATACCTGCAGCGGCATCATCCACCTCGATATTATCGAGCATCAGCAAGGAATATTTCAGAATCAGCCCCTCGAACTGCAGCTGCACCTGTTTTCCCGCATAATCCGTCAGCGGCATCACGGTTCTCATCCAGGTGCGCCGTTCCCCCTTCCCCATCGACAAGGCTTCACCAAGCGGCAACACCCCGTTTCCATCATCCACACTGACAGCCAACGTATTTTCATCCGTATTATCCAGACAGAAATACCAGAATGACAAACGGGGTTCCACTGCTCCGGAAAGATCCAACAGGCCGGTAATCAACCGTGCACCTTCCTCAAGATTATTGGCGCTCATTACAGCAAAACCGTTGTCGCCATCCTGACTGTCAACCTCAGGATATTCCGCATCAGTAGCCGCCCACCATACCGCTCCGTCAGATTCCATCGCCATCTCATGCGTCAGCATACCGTTGGCAAAAGACTCCCGTAGCGGCAACCCATAAGGCGCACCTACTGCCAACGCCCGCGACACCGCCCCCTCGCTTGCACGCCCCTCTCTGTCAAGGGCAAAAACAGCATATTGCATAAACACCTGCTCATCTTCAGCATCCTGCGCCTGATATGTATATTCAGGGTTGGCCACCCCCTCCGCCACAGTCTCCTGCTGCTGGTTGACCAATGCAACGATAGTATAGGATATTTCTCCGGGATTGAACCGAAGACCGTTGACATCCGTATCAACGGCATTCCATCGCATAACCACCTCACCCGGATTGCTTCCCCTGAGGGTCTCGAAACCGGTCGGCGACACCGGAAGCCCATGACCAACGAAAGCCGAGGCAACAGCCTTTTCACCCACAGAACCGTCTGCACCGTATGCCACAACACCATAGACGTTCATCCCTGCGGCGGCTTTTTCATCAGTCCAGGCCAAATCTCTTTCCCCCGGTTCGGCCTGCAAGGTAAAAGCGAGATCATCGCCACGGTAAATCTCCACCCGGCCTATTCCGTCGAGCTTCCCGCCGGTAATATCCAGATCGGGCGCAGTGAAACTAACCGTAGCTTTCAATGCACCATAAAGATCCGGCGTAACAGCCAAATCCGACACCGCCGCCGGAGACCCGGCCGACAACGGCTCAGACACAGATACGTTATCGACAAACAAAGCGAAACTGTTGGCCTTGGAGCAGGCTTTGACTGCGAAATAATACAACCCGTCGGCAGGAGCCTCATAGCGCCCCGACAACATCGACGGCTCAATAGCCCCGACCGTCGATGGTTCAACAACACATGTCGTCAATGACCCAGCCGCAGGAGCGCTGCCGACATAAGCTGCCACCGTCTCATCAGGGTATTTGGCATTCCATTTCCAGGCATCAAAACTGAATGTATAGCTCTTGCCCCCTTCGAGTTTCACCGGAGGCAACACAAGATAATCATTCGCATCGTTCTGCATATGATAATAATATCCCATATACCCCCTTTTATCCCATCCCCAGGTCTTATTATCGTTGTTGGCATTCAACACCGTCATCATGGCCACATCCGCGGCCGATGAAAATTGCTGGCGATAAGGGGGTGTTACAAATCCCAAGGTGACGGTATTCGATTTAACCGGCTCGGTAGCCACATCTCCGCAGACCGCCTGCACCGAATAGCTCACCGGGAGCAGCCCGGAAGCTGGTTCGGCATACGCCTCGGCAAACGAATTCCCCTTATGGGCTTCCGCAACAACCTCCTCGTCGGGATAGCGCACGATGCGATATGCAACGGCATCAACGTCAACAGCGCCGCCATTAACCCCCTTGGGCACATCCCACCTGAGCATAAAACCGCCGTCACTGTAACTCAGCTCCACATGTTCCACCGGCTTCGGCATGTCAGCTCCGGCATAGGCGCTCACCGAGCTACTTTCCCCTTCCCCCGCGGCATTTATGGCAACCACGCTGAATGTGTGAACACCAGGTTTGTCTACGGCAATCGCCTCTGTCACCGACGCTCCGGCTTGGGCATTACCCGACACTTTTTCAGACTCGTCAACATAGACCCGGTAACCCGCCTCACCCGAAAAACCGGTTCCGTCGACCAGCTTGTCAGGCATAACGAACTGAATCTCCCCCTGAAGCGACACCCCCTCGAAAGCGACTTTCAGACCCGATGGCGCACCCGGGGCGTCATCGGCAATGGCATCGGCGGGGAAAAACATCGACACGATTTCCTCGTTGTCGGGCAGCTCGTAGAGCTTCTCCGCAGCCCCCGTCTCCGGGTCAATCTCATAAAGGGCACTTCCCGAATCAAGGCTCGTTGCATAATAGAACTTTCCCGTCTTGCGGTTCACTGCGCCGGATGTAAGATAAGCAGTCGACACACCCGTGTCGGCAATCTTCTGCACCTTGCCGTCGGTTTTACCGACATGATAAAACGCTCCGTTTTTGTCGATTGCGACAAGCAGGCCATCAGCTGTCAGACCCATACCGAAAAACGAAAGTCCGTCGGAATAATCTGCCAGCTTTCTAACACCCCTCGTTGCCGGGTTGAAAGTGCCGAAATAAGTGGCACCGGTTCTGGCATTGCCGAAACTTCCATACGCCACCTTCGCCTCATCATCATAAACCATGGAATAGGATTTAAAATTGCTGTCGAGAACACCCATATCCGCCATGATTCCGGTGGCCGGATCGATGATAAAATAGCTGACCGAGCGCCCTCCGTAGTCCGACTCCTCTACCACCGACATAAATTTGCCATCAAAATAAAGCGACCCGGCATTGCAGTCAACATAGCCCGACGTCCTTATCAACGGCAGCTCAGACGGAGTGCCGGAAAGCGGAATCCGGTAAAATCCCCGGGCTGGCTCCTGGGCATGCCACGAATCGGCATCAACCACCACTCCCCATGCATAGGCCGTATCCGCCGACCCCCACGCTGCCGAGGCAAAACCGATGGCAGCCACGACTGAACTCAGAACTCTTTTCATTGCAATTCGATTAACTGTGAAACCTCTTGCGCCTCCCCGACACCATTGCTCACGCCACAGGAGATGCTCAGGCTATGCAACATGCATATATTCACAAAGATACGCATATTATCACCGGAAACACACCCTAAAAATCAAAAAAATCCATGCCACATCAAAAAAATCGCCGATTCCGTTGAAATTCAATAAAAAACAGCTACCTTTGCAGCGCCTTTCGGGGCTACTCGGGCGAAGTGCGCCGCCACGTCGGTGTAACCGTCTGCGTATGAGACTTTAATTAACATATTTATTAACCTGTTTTTTCAATGACTGAAGAAGTTAAAAACTCTCCAATCGCCGATTTCGATTGGGATGCCTATGAAAAAGGCGAAAACAAGAGCGACAAATCGCGTGAGGAACTCACCAAAACCTACGATGAATCGCTCAACACCGTTAAAGACAAAGATGTAATCGAAGGTACCATCATCGCGCTCAACAAACGCGAAGCTGTGGTTAACATCGGCTACAAGTCTGACGGCATCATCCCGATGAACGAATTCCGCTACAACCCCGACATCAAAGTCGGCGACGTTGTCGAGGTGTTCATCGAAAACCAGGAGGATAAGAAAGGCCAGCTCATCCTCTCTCACCGCAAAGCCCGCGCATCTCGCTCTTGGGAGCGCGTAAACCAGGCTCTGGAAAACGACGAAATCATCAAAGGATTCATCAAATGCCGCACAAAAGGCGGCATGATTGTCGATGTGTTCGGTATAGAGGCTTTCCTCCCCGGATCTCAAATCGACGTCAAACCCATCCGCGACTATGATATCTTCGTTGGCAAGACCATGGAATTCAAGGTTGTTAAAATCAACCCCGAATTCAAAAACGTGGTTGTCAGCCACAAAGCTCTCATCGAAGCCGAACTCGAGCAGCAGAAACGCGAAATCATCTCCAAACTCGAAAAAGGCCAGGTGCTTGAGGGAACCGTTAAAAACATCACTTCCTACGGTGTATTCATCGACCTGGGTGGTGTCGACGGTCTCATACACATCACAGACCTTTCTTGGGGCCGCGTAAACCACCCCGAAGAAGTTGTCAGCCTCGACCAGAAGCTCAACGTGGTTATCCTCGACTTCGACGACGAGAAGAAACGTATCGCCCTCGGTCTCAAGCAGCTCCAGCCCCATCCCTGGGATGCTCTCGCTGCCGACATCAAAGTGGGCGACAAAGTCAATGGCCGCGTTGTCGTCATGGCTGACTACGGTGCATTCGTTGAAGTCGCTCCCGGCGTAGAAGGTCTCATCCACGTAAGCGAAATGTCGTGGAGCCAGCACCTCCGCAGCGCCCAGGACTTCATGAAAGTCGGCGACGAAGTGGAAGCCGTTGTGCTCACTCTCGACCGCGACGAGCGCAAGATGAGCCTCGGCATCAAACAGCTCAAACAGGATCCCTGGCAGGATATCGAAGAGAAATACCCCGTCGGCTCGAAACACACCGCCAAAGTGCGCAACTTCACAAACTTCGGTGTATTCGTTGAAATCGAAGAAGGCGTTGACGGCCTCATCCACATCTCCGACCTCTCGTGGACCAAGAAAGTCAAACACCCCTCTGAATTCACCCAGATTGGTGCAGACATCGAAGTTATCGTTCTCGAAATCGACAAAGACAACCGTCGCCTCTCTTTGGGTCACAAACAGCTCGAAGAGAATCCCTGGGACGTATTTGAGACCGTATTCACCGTCGGCTCTGTTCATCCCGGAACCATCGTCGAAATGCTCGACAAAGGCGCTGTTATCCAGCTCCCCTACGGTGTTGAAGGGTTCGCTACCCCAAAACACCTCGTCAAGGAAGACGGCTCACAGGCCAAAGTCGACGAGAAACTCGACTTCAAGGTAATCGAATTCAACAAAGACAGCAAGCGCATCATCCTCAGCCACAGCCGCATCTTTGAAGATGAAGCAAAAGCAGAGAAAGCTGAAGCCCGCAAGGCCAAACGCGCACCTCGCAAAGAGGAAGCTCCCGCCATTGCGCAGCCCGCAGTCGAGAAAACAACCCTCGGCGACATCGAAGCCCTTGCAGCCCTCAAAGAGAAACTCTCAGGCAAAGCCTGATCCATTTCCAACCCAACAAAAAAAGGCGTTGTGTCGAAATTCGACCAACGCCTTTTTGGCATCCGGATGGAGAGGGTGCTGTCAGAATGGTTCAGATGGTAGGAGCCTGAGGGTGAGGGTGAAGGGAGTTGACTAAGGTCAATGACCGAACCCGAAGCCCTCGGGCGACGACCCAGATGAGCCATTATGACACACCCTCTTTTTTTGCAAACCAGTCTATCCAGGCCAACTGGTTAAACCGGCCCTTCTTAAAACAGGAACTGTATTCGGGCCTGTATCGTATTGACATGGCGGTTATGCATCACAGCGCTGTCATGCACATCAGTATACGAGTAGCGCAAACGAGCAAGCACATACTTGTTGAAATAATAGTTCAACGTCACCGAATAATCATTCGAGCGACCGCCGTAGATGCCGGCCTTGCCACAATTGGCGTCAGTGTAGTTATATCCCAAAATCATCTCCAACGAACCAGGGGCAGGAGTTGCCAATCCTGCGTCGCCATGCGAATAGCCATAACCGTCACCGATAAGCAGACCGCGCAGCAATCCGTAGACACCCTGCGCACGGTAGTTGGAGTAGCCCGTTGAGCGGCCTATGTTCATATAATAATACTGCCCTTCAAGAGCCACCCGGTCTTTTGCCACAACAATCTCAGGCGACAGCTTGAAAACGCCCTTTGCATGGTCTACATCTGCACCCAACATGCTCACCTTGCACACCCTCGTAGGGAAACCTGCCGAATAGTCGAAAAATCCCGGCGAAACAACCATGTCGCCATCCTCGTTTTCAATCCGTTTGTGGAAAGCCGACTGATACCACAGCGAAATACCCACCTGGGTAATCAAGCCATCGCCATGGAACGGGCGGTAGACAAACCTGTTCAAGGCGCCGATGCTCACCTTTCCCTGTTCATTAGACGGTGAAGTCATTGATGTGCCACCGACTATTCCACTCACACCAAGGAAGAACTTATCCTTGTCGTAGACATACATCACACCAAGATTCCTACCCGTGGCATTGAAGAACGTATCGGTAATCGGCGCCTCCATAGCAGGCTTCATAGAGCTTGAAGTGGCCGCATTCAATCCGAACTGGTGCACGAAATAACCCAGACGTAGAAAATTATATTGGTTGAAATTATATTGCATGAACACATCCTTGAAGCTCAATTTGCCGAAACCGAAGCCTATATCGATCTTGGCCGCCCATTTGCCGTAACTCGCCTTGGCGCCAAGTCTGATATCCGGCAGAGCAACCCCGTCGGCAAAACCTTTGCCATCTGGCATATACACCGCACCGTCCATCAATACCCGCCCGGTTGGTTTAACTGAAAATTTAGGCTCGTCCTGGGCCTCGGCGCTGAATGCGCCAAATGCAAGAGACAGCGCCGCGGCTGCTGCCAATGTCAAGTTTCTCATGACGTAGAAGAATTTTTAGAACAACGTAAATAGTTGAAAAAGCGATATCGGCCGGCCTTCCTGTTGCCTGTCGACCCTGTCGTGTTGAAAAAGACTATCTGCATTTCCAACATAGCAACAGACCGGTTAGTTCAGCAACATTAACACTTTTGCAAATAAATCTTTCAACCATGCAAACTTTTTCAATCCGCACCTGTTTTGAATATTGCGATGACAATCATGCGAAAAAGACTATCCCTTAACTAATCTCATTTAAAACTAACCTTCACACAAACATTTATATGAAAGGTATTCTCATCACAGCAATCGCCCTTCTCTCCCTTGGGGCGCCGTCGCTGGCATCGGCACAAGCCCAGCGAAGCCAGGATTTCAAAAACAAATACAAACTCAAGGAAGCAGTAGTGCTGAGCCGCCACAACATCCGCTCCCCGCTATCCGACAGCAAAAGCGACCTCGGGCGCATGACCCCGCACCAGTGGACCGAATGGAGCGCCGGGAAAAGCGAACTCACCTCGCGCGGAGGGGCATTGGAAACCATGATGGGCCAGTATTTCCGCAAATGGCTCGTAGACGCAGGCATGTTCCCTGAAAACTACGTCCCCACTGCCGACGACCTCAACGTCATTGCAAACTCAATGCAACGTTGCATAGCCACGGCACAATACTTCACCTCCGGATTCATGCCCGTCGGAGGAGTGCGCGTCAACCACCGCTACACCCCCAGCAAAATGGATCCGTTATTCAACCCCCAGCTGACCAAAGCAAGCCCCGAATTCGTGGCCGAAGCAATGGCACAGATCAACGCCATGGGTGGCAAAAAAGGAATCGTGGGAATCAATGAGGAAATCGCGCCTGACTACGCCCTGATTACCGAGGTGCTCGACGTTGACAACTCCCCGATGAAAAAAGAGAACGACCCCAAACTCAAAGCCCTCGACAACTACAACACCGAAATAGTGCTTGAGAAATGGGCTGAACCACACATGAAAGCAGGCTCGGCAATGAAAGAGCTCAACAGCGCATCAGACGCCTTCATCCTCCAGTATTACGAGGAACCCGACAGCGTGAAAGCAGCATTCGGCAAGAACCTCACACGCGACCAATGGGCGCAAATCGCCAACATCAAAGACACCTACCAGGATGTGCTGTTCACAGCCCCGATTGTGGCCGTAAACGTGGCAAACCCGCTGATTCAATACATGTATGACGAACTGCGCTCACCCGACCGCAAATTCACATTCCTTGTTGGCCACGACAGCAACCTATCAAGCGTAGCCACCGCCCTGGGAGTGGAAGAATACGAACTGCCCAATGCCATCGAGAAGAAAACCCCCATCGGGTCAAAGATAGTGGTCGAGAAATTCATCGGCCCCGACGGCGAAGAATATGCCGACATAAACATCGTCTACCAGTCTGTCGACCAGCTCCGCAACATGGAACTTCTCGGCCTCGACAATCCCCCCATGATCTATCCACTCACCCTGAAAGGTCTTGAAAAAAATGCCGACGGACTCTACAGCATGGCCGACCTCGCCGCCCGCTTCGAGCAAGCCCTCGCCGCCTACGATGCAATCAAATAGGCACGAGGCGCGAGAATCAAGAACCAAGAACCAAGAAATAAGAAGTGGGAAAATCACCGGCCTCGGCGCCGAAGCCGGTGATTTTCCCACTTCTTATTTCTTGATTCTTATCTTCTTTCCTCCTCCAACATAAACCCTAAGCAACAACCGTTGGTAGAAAATAAAGCTCCCTTTGGCCACATTGAAATCGAGCGAAGCCTCAAGGTCGACCAAACGGTTGCTCACTATCCGCGCATATACATCCGTGCGGTTATAAAACGGCGAACTGTAGAACGGTTCACCCTGGTAGAGCTGCGACCCGAACTCACTATAGCTCGGCAACAGCTTGCCGCCGATATAAAATGAGTTCTTAACACCGAGCCACCGCCATTCGGCCACCACATCAAACCATCCACCGCCGGGAGCCGACCAATAATCATGCGCGCGGTTACGCTCGATGGTCATCACCGCCCCGGCGCGCACCCTCAGACTGTCTAACGCCGTTGCCCCGCTGAAATCGACACCCACATAAGGGTTGACAAGAAAATTATCAACAATATGCTGGTCGGCCGGAGAATGCTTCGTAAGGGCGAAATGGTTCATCATCGCATGTCCGCCCACGAAAAAACGTCCGGCCCCCGGATGCCACTGCCCGTGGAACACGATATTAAACGCCTCTCTCTCAGTTTCGGTCTGCATCTGCCGCCAGTCGAGATAGAAATCGATAAATGCCGACCGGGAATGATACTGCACCAGCGCACCACGGATATTCCGTTGGAAATAAGTCAACGAATCACACCACAGAAAACCGGGCAGCACCTCGCGCAATTGGGTTCGCGGAAACATACCCATCGACATAGACCAGCGCCTGGCATGATGGCGCCAATAAAGCGTAGGCGACACCCGCGCCCCTTTCCATTCGCGCCCAATAGGCTGGTTCCACACCACCCCCCCGGCAATCCGGTCCCTTTCCCCAAGTTCCAGACCTATTTCAGGCGCCAGATTGGTGAAGAAATATGTCTCCGTCGGTGTATAGCTGTGATCCCCCTCCCGGTTATCAAAAACTGACCCGAAATCAATGCTCCATGTCACCCTCTGTGCGCCGGATTCCGTAAAAGGCCACAGCAATGCCATGCCGGCAACCAGAAACAGGCGCAAGCATGGCATCAGAATTTCAATGTTAAAACTACGTTTTTTCATTTGGCAGTATATCTGCCGCAAAAATACGCAAATTCCACCACTTAACGAGCGGTTATTTGGCTTTCCGGTGCAGACGGCGATAACGCCTGACCGCACGGTTAGCGCAATGGCCGGCAAAGAACGAAGCGACCACCATCATGCCAAGGCCGGCAATCAACACCATATGCAGCCGCTCGCGTCTTTCATGTCTGCGGATTTCATCTTCAACCCTCACCAATCCTTCGATTTCCCGCTGTCCGGCATTCTCAAATAGTTTCATATCCATAAATTTTTAGTTACACATATTCCGATGGGTTTCACATCACTTTCATAACACACGCCACCCTCCAAAAGTTTCCGTACCCTTCAACACAAACAGCCACAGACGTCACTTGTCCGTGGCTGGTAGGGTCGCGACCTGTCGCGACAGCAAAAAATCAATTAAGGCTGCTTAAAGAGATTGTCTGAATCTTGAGTCGCCCTACGGCATCAATGGCAGCAGCCGTCGCCGCAACCGCAGTGGTCATGGTCATGATCGCCGCAATGGTCGTGGTCGCAACCGCACCCACATCCGTGTGCGGGCTGTATTTCCTCAGGAGTGGCATCGCGGACTGTGAGGATTTTGCCGTCGAATCGCACAGACTTACCGGCCAACGGATGGTTGAAATCCATCTTCACTTTACCGTTTGACACCTCTTTGACCAAGCCATTGATACGATAGCCGTCGGCAGTCATCATCGGCACAAGTGCCCCGGCCTTAACCACCTCTTCGTCAAACTTGCCGTCAACCATGAAAATATCGCGGTCGAGTTCAACAACCTGTTCGGGATCATATGGGCCGAAAGCCTCTTCTGCCGTAGCGGTCACATTAAACTTTCCACCCGCTTCAAGACCCTCTATGGCCTTCTCCAAAGGTACAATCATGCCCCGTGTGACACCGAACACAATCTTTTCAGGATCCTCGCCATCGGTCTGATGCACGAGCTTCTCGCTGCCGTCGGCTTCAACCGCATAAAGGTCATAGCCCAGCTCAACATATTTCCCCGGTTCAATTCTTTCCATAATTCAAATAAATATTTCGTTAATAATCAATTCCACAATCCCCCATGGTATATACAACAAACACCATGCCAAAATAGCTCATCGCAAGCATAAGTAACCGACTTTACTCATTACAATTCAATTCTTTCCACCCAATCCTTACGTCACATGGCATCATAATCACTTCCCCGTGAGAATGGCGCGTATGTCGCTGAGCTTATTGAGGGCTTGCAAGGGGGAAAGGTTGTTGATGTCGAGATTAAGGATTTCATCGCGTATCTGCGACAGGATCGGGTCATCAAGCTGGAAAAAACTCAGTTGCATCCCCGAAGAAGCGTCAATCGCAGGCATCGCAACGCTCCGCTGCCCTTTCGGGGCTTTTGCCACAGCACTATCCCCGGTGGAATCAACGGCTGCTGCCGTAGAACTGCGGCGGTTGGCAGCCTCAAGCTGCCGCAAAACTTCCGCGGCACGCTCCACTATCTTTCGCGGCATCCCCGCCAGTTTGGCCACATGTATGCCGAAACTGTGTTCACTCCCTCCACGTGCAAGTTTCCGCATAAACACCACCTTTCCGTCTATTTCCTTCACCGACACGTTGTAATTCACAACGCCGGGATATGCCTCCTCCATCTCGTTAAGCTCATGGTAGTGCGTGGCAAAAAGCGTTTTGGGTTTTAACTGCGAGAGGTTGATATGCTCCACAATGGCCCAGGCAATGGAAATGCCGTCGTAGGTCGAAGTCCCCCGTCCCAGCTCGTCGAACAGAATCAGTGAGCGGCGGCTCATGTTATTGAGAATAGATGCCGCCTCATTCATCTCGACCATAAAGGTCGATTCCCCCAAAGAAATATTGTCTGAAGCCCCCACACGGGTGAATATCTTGTCAACAACACCGATATGCGCGGATTCAGCAGCCACGAAACTCCCGATCTGGGCAAGAAGCACATTCAGCGCAGTCGACCGCAGCAGCGCCGATTTACCCGACATGTTCGGACCGGTAATCATCATCACCTGGGTGTCGTCGTTATCAAGCCGCACTGTGTTTGCGATATACGGAGTGCCTACAGGCAGCTCTTTCTCAATAACCGGATGACGCCCCTCTATGATTTCTATTTTCAACGAATCATCAACCACCGGCCTGTTATAACGGTTCTCCAAAGCCACCCTCGTCAGCGACAACAGGCAGTCGAGCCGCGCAACCAGATGTGCATCGGCCTGGATTGCCGTGACATAACCGGCCAATGCCGCCACAAGGTTGTTGTAGAGCCGCGTCTCTATTATTTCAATACGCTCCTGCGCCGTCAGAATCTTCTCCTCATATTCCTTCAGCTCCTGGGTGATATAACGCTCGGCATTGACCAGAGTCTGCTTGCGTATCCACTCCGCCGGGACTTTATCCTTATGTGTATTGGTGACTTCTATATAATAGCCGAACACATTGTTATATCCTATCTTAAGGCTCGGAATACCTGTGGCCTCCACCTCGCGGCGCTGCACTTTCAGCAGATAGTCTTTCCCCTGGAAAGCCATCTCGCGCAACTCATCAAGCTCCTGGTCAACACCGGGCTTGATCACATTCCCACGGTTGAGCTGGTTGGGAGCGTCCTCAACTATCTCCCGGGCAATGCGGTCGCGCATCATCGCGCAAGGGTTAATCTGCTCGCCTATCGCCCGGAGCGGCTCTGAACCGGCCTGCATCAACGCCTCCTTGACCGGCTCCATAGCCGTCAGGGCATGGCGTAGCTGCACAACCTCACGGGGTGTGATGCGCCCTGCCGCCACCTTGGATATCAGCCGTTCCAGATCGCCGGTCTGCTCAAGCTGCTCCCGCAGAAGCTCTCTCTCGCCGGGGTTCTTGAAGAAATATTCCACACAGTCAAGCCGGTCATTGATGAGTTGGGGGTCTTTCAACGGGAATGTCACCCATCGGCGCAGCATTCGCGCGCCCATCGGGCTGACCGTCTTGTCTATCACGTCGAGCAGGCTCTTTCCATCCTCACCCAACGAGCAGAGCAACTCAAGGTTACGGATGGTGAATTTGTCGAGGCGCACAAACGTATCCTCCTCGATTCGGCTAAGCCGCGATATATGCCCGATCCGGGTATGTTTCGTTATATCAAGATAGTGCAATATGGCACCCGACGCCACTATCGCCGCCGGCATCTTGTTGATTCCGAACCCCTTGAGCGACGATGTCTCAAACTGTTTCAACAACCTGTCGTTGGCCGACTGGTCGGTGAAAATCCAATCCTCAAGTTCAAAAGCGAGATAACGGCCCGTAAACGATTCATCAAGCCGCCCCTTGTTACCACGCTCCACAAGCACCTCCTTCGGGGCGAAATTCCCCAACAGTTTGTCAACATACTCCGCAGTGCCCTCAGCCGTCAGGAACTCCCCGGTGGATATGTCGAGGAAAGCCACTCCCACCAGCCCCTTTCCAACCGCCCCCCCCTTGGAGAAATGCACGGCAGCAAGGAAATTATTCTCCCGGTGGTCAAGCACATTGTCGTTCATGGCCACACCGGGGGTAACCAGCTCGGTTATCCCCCTTTTCACCAGTTTTTTCGTCAGCTTAGGATCCTCAAGCTGTTCGCAGATGGCCACACGCTTCCCCGCGCGCACTAATTTCGGCAGATAAGTATCAAGGGCATGATGGGGGAAACCGGCAAGCTCTATCGACGAGACCGACCCGTTGGCACGGCGGGTCAGTGTGATACCGAGAATCTCCGAAGCCGTAATGGCATCGTCGCAGAATGTCTCATAGAAATCCCCAACACGGAAAAGAAGCACCGCATCTGGATGCTTATGCTTCATCTCGAAATACTGCTTCATCAACGGTGTTTCCACCACCTTCTTTGCCATCTACACTCTTGATTTAATACGTTTTATTTTGAAAAGGCCATCTGGTTTTGAGTTGTAAAGTTACAGAATTTCCACGAATCGCCCAAGCCGTCACTACCATCACAGCCATAAAGGTTACTAACATAATTATGGCTATAATAGCCATAATTATAGACAAGGCGGTGTGTTCATCTCAGGAACACACCGCCTTGTCTATTTCAAACCTTATGGCCTGCCTGATTAGTCGGCGAGCTTGGCCTTTATGAACTCGCGGTTCAGACGGGCGATATTGCTGAGCGAAATGTTTTTGGGGCATTCCGCAGCGCAAGCACCAGTGTTGGTGCAGTTTCCGAAGCCGAGTTCATCCATCTTGCGAACCATGGCGCGGGCGCGGCGGGCGCGCTCAACCTGACCCTGGGGAAGCAGGGCGAACTGGCTCACCTTGGCACTGACAAACAGCATGGCAGAACCGTTCTTACATGCTGCCACACAAGCTCCGCAACCGATGCAAGTAGCCGAGTCCATAGCCTCGTCGGCAACCTCTTTCGAGATAGGCAGGTTGTTGGCATCGGGAGCGCCGCCGCAATTGAACGACACATATCCGCCAGCCTGCTGAATCTGGTCGAAAGCATTGCGGTTTACCATCAGGTCGCGCACAACGGGGAAAGCTGCCGAGCGCCAGGGCTCAATGGTGATTTCCTCTCCGTCGTGGAATTTACGCATATGCAGCTGGCAGGTTGTGATGCCCTGCACAGGGCCGTGGGGATGACCGTTGATATAAAGCGAGCACATACCGCAGATACCTTCGCGGCAGTCGCTGTCGAACACAACAGGTTCTTCACCCTTGTCGATAAGTTGCTGGTTGAGCATGTCGAGCATCTCAAGAAAAGAGCTGCCGGTCGACACGTTCTCAACGCGGTATTTGACGAACTGGCCGGGTTCTTTGGGACCACGCTGACGCCAAATCTTCAAGTTTACGCTAATTGTATGTTCCATAATTGTTACTCTGATTTATTTGGGTGCAGACTTTTCCGGCGGCAACGGCTGCGCCAGACCGCCCGGAAGTCTGCCAACGTGGTTGTTTACGATTTGTAGTTACGGGTCTGAACCTGGATGGCCTCATATTTCAGGGGCTCTTTGAGCAGCACGGGCTTCTCGTTGTCGCCCATATACTTCCAGCAGCCAACATACATGTAATCCTTGTCGTTACGGGCTGCCTCGCCGTCGGCGGTCTGATACTCCTCGCGGAAGTGGGCGCCGCACGATTCGTTACGGTGCAGTGCGTCGATAGCCATCATCTTGGCGATTACCAGGAAGTCTTCCAGGCGGAGCGCCTTTTCAAGCTCGGTGTTCAAGTCGTCGGCATTGCCCACGATGCGCAGGTCGGTATAGAACTCCTCGCGCACTTTCGCTATTTCATCAACAGCTTTCACAAGGCTCTGCAGAGTGCGGCCCATACCAACGAGGTTCCACATCACATGGCCGAGCTTCTTGTGGAGCTGGTCAGGCGACTTCGTGCCCTTGATGGCCATGAGCTTGGCGATACGGTCGCGCACACCCTTTTCGGCAGCGTCGAATTCGGGGCCGTCGGTCTTGAAATGGGGAACCTTGATCTGGTCGCTCAGGTAGTTCTGCATCGTGTAGGGAAGCACGAAATATCCGTCGGCCAGACCCTGCATCAGAGCCGATGCGCCCAGGCGGTTTGCACCGTGGTCTGAGAAGTTGCATTCACCGATGGCAAACAGCCCTTTGATTGAGGTCTGAAGCTCATAGTCTACCCAGATACCGCCCATAGTGTAGTGGCTGGCCGGGAAAATCATCATCGGGGTCTTATAAGGATTGTCATCGGAAATCATCTCATACATGTCGAAGAGGTTGCCGTAGCGGTCACGGACAACATCCTCACCCAGGCGCTCGATGGCATATTTGAAGTCGAGATAAACGGCATTGCCCGTACCCACTCCGTAACCTGCATCACAGCGCTCCTTGGCGGCACGCGAAGCGATGTCGCGCGGGCAAAGGTTTCCGAAAGCCGGATAACGGCGCTCCAGATAGAAGTCGCGGTCTTCGTCGGGTATATCGGTCGGCTTCTTCTTACCGGCGCGGATAGCCTCGGCATCCTCTTTCTTCTTCGGCACCCAGATGCGGCCGTCGTTACGGAGAGATTCGCTCATAAGGGTGAGCTTGCTCTGGTCTTCGCCATGAACGGGGATACAGGTGGGGTGAATCTGGGTGAACGCCAGGTTAGCCAGGTAGGCACCTTTCTTAAACGCCTGAACGGCAGCCGAGCCGTTACAGCCCATGGCGTTAGTGCTCAGGAAGAACGCACGGCCATAACCGCCGGTTGCAAGAACAACGGCATGGGCGGCATAACGCTCCAGCTCACCGGTGATGAGGTTGCGCATGATCACACCGCGTGCGCGGCCGTCGATCATCACGATGTCAAGCATCTCGCGGCGGTTATAGCTCTTAACAGTACCTTTTTTAATCTGGCGGTTCAGAGATGCATATGCACCCAACAGCAGCTGCTGGCCGGTCTGACCTTTGGCATAGAACGTACGGCTCACCTGGGCGCCGCCGAATGAGCGGTTTGCCAGAAGACCTCCGTATTCGCGGGCAAAAGGAACACCCTGTGCAACACACTGGTCGATAATGTTGTTCGAAACCTCTGCCAGACGGTAAACGTTGGCCTCACGCGAGCGGAAGTCACCACCCTTCACAGTGTCGTAGAACAGACGGTAAACCGAGTCGCCGTCGTTCTGATAATCCTTGGCAGCGTTGATACCACCCTGTGCGGCAATTGAGTGGGCGCGGCGTGGGCTGTCCTGGATGCAGAAGTTCAGCACATTGAAACCGAGTTCACCAAGAGTGGAAGCGGCAGATGCACCTGCCAGGCCCGTGCCCACAACGATAATGTCGAGGTGCCGCTTGTTGGCGGGGTTAACCAGTTTCTGATGGGCTTTATAATTGGTCCACTTTTCAGCTACGGGACCTTCGGGTATCTTTGAGTCAATCTGGAATTCGGGGAGTTTCGACGATTCGATATCGGCATAATCCTTCATAATCGGGGTTGAGTCGATCATTCCCTCAAGTTTTTTTAAGTCGGCCATATCTGAAATGTGATTTAGTCGTTAATTGTTTCGGTTACAATCTCCTCAACCTCGGCCTTTACGCAATCGGGGTTAGCGCAGTCGGGGTTGACACATTCACCCTGCCGGCAGTTGGCCTGGGCGCACCCTTCGCCACATGCTGCCTTGGGGCAACCGGCTTCAGGGCAACCCTGTGCGGGGCATTCAGCTTTTTCGCAAGCAGAACGGGGGCAGTCAGCCTGGGGGCAAGCGCCCTCGGTGAAAGTGCTTTCACCCTCGGCGTGCATGTTGGCATACTGCTCAATCAAAGCAGGGCATTCGGTGTAGACGCCGCGGTTTGCCTGAACCGTAAACACAACGGCCTCGATGATAAACAGGGCGATGACAGCAGTTGCCCAGGTGTTGCCGATGCATTTCCAGCGGCGCATCCAGGTGTCGTTGTTCCAGCCTACAGTCTGAAGCATCGACCAGAAACCGTGGGTCATGTGGAACCACAAGGCAACGAAGCCGATGAGATAGACAACCAGAGTCCAGGGCTGGCTGAAAGCGATTTGCAGGAACCACGTGCCGGCAGCGGCAGGAACAGTCTCACCCCCGGCGGTCACATATTCATCACCGCAGATCTCGGCAAGCTGCATCTTGGCCCAGAACTGGATAAGGTGGATCACAAGGAAAGCGACAACCACGATGCCCAGCACGAGCATGTTTTTCGACGACCACTCAACCTGCGGCTGGCGGGCATTAACGTCGTAACGCTCCGAACCGCGGGCCTTGCGGTTCTGGATGGTCAGCCAAAAGGCATAAAGGATGTGAAGCACACAACCGGCGGCAAGGATGAGCGTGCCCACCAAAGCATACCAATTGGCGCCCAGGAAGAGACACACCTCGTTATAGGCCGTAGGCCAAAACAGTGCCACTCCGTTCATCAATGCGTGAAACGTCACGAATAGGATCAGGAAAGCGCCAGTCAGCGACATAACCACCTTCCTACCTATGGATGAGGATGTTAACCACATAAATGTTTTGTTTTTAAGGTTATAAGATATTAGTAGTTTGTTTTTCAGAACCAAGGCTTCCCGCACATCCCCCCAGGCAGCGCCACATGACGCACCCGCACAGAAAGCGTAACGATACGCAAAATTAGCAAATAGTCCAAACCCTCACAACTATTACGTAATTATTTCGGCAATTTATCATAGATACAATAGCTCCATAAAGCCCGGCGGCAATCCAGGAGGGTGTTTGAATTTAATACACTCTAAAACCACACCATTTCACAATTTATTGGCAAAAAAACAGTCCAAAAGTTGCGTAATTGGAAAAAGAGATGTAATTTTGCATCGCAAAACCCGGAGGGGTCTCGACATCGCATAATCGCGATGCAACGCAAATGCTTCAGTAGCTCAGTTGGTTAGAGCACCTGACTGTTAATCAGGGGGTCGTTGGTTCAAGCCCATCCTGAAGCGCGAAAACACACTGAAATAAGCATCAGTATTCCAAACCGCTATCTGTCGGCCAGGCCATGGGAGCGATCCCGCAACCAAACCGGTCTGATACAAACGAAATGGAAAACTGCACACACCTGCTTCAGTAGCTCAGTTGGTTAGAGCACCTGACTGTTAATCAGGGGGTCGTTGGTTCAAGCCCATCCTGAAGCGCCCGAAAGGCATCCTTCGCGAAGAAGGGTGCCTTTTCTGCAATATACCCCACCCTATTGCCCGTCAGCGGATTTGGAATCAGCAGATTTTCGGCTTGAGCACATTAAAGCCATAACATCTATTTTTAGCCATCCAATCATTTACGCGATGTCGAATTTCAACACACACATTCATCACTTGCAATCATTCGGCAATAACCCACAAAAAAAAGCCGACGGCAACGCTTGCCGTCGGCTATCGAGCAAAGTAAGTAAAACTTGGTTAATTATTTAACGAGTTTTTCTTACGTTTCAACTTACGTGGCGGTTGAATGCGCCCCCACATATTTAAAGCAGTGCTATAGTCTTTTTCATGCATGGCGGGCTACACGCAGTCCGCGCAACCCGACCAAGGCAATTTAGCGGATAACCACCTTTTCAACCTTGCCGCCCTGACGACGGATATAAAGGCCGTTCTCAGGATTAACAACTTTCACACCCTGAAGGTTGAAATATTCAACCTCAGCGTCGGCAGTCTCGGCAACAACACCCTCAACACCTGACATATCAACAACATAAACTGTCATTTTGTTGAACGTTGCTGTACCCGCCGAGTTGCTGAATTCAAGAGTTGAAATCGGTTCTCCCTCAGGCGCAGTCCAGGTGGCGTCGCCCTTAGTACCGGCATACTCAACCTTGTCGCAAATTTCATTCGTAACCTTGTTCCCCTCGAAGTGGAGACCCGTAATTGCAAATCCTGTCGGAACACTGATTTTCATGGTTGATTTCTTGTAAGCGCGGTATCCCCATTTCTGTGCTGAAATCGAGTAATACAGACGGGCATCAGTCGTACCTTTATTTGTGGTTAATGTAACACTGCCGCTCTTAAACTCAGTATCCGTCACCACATAGAAGTAACCGTTTGTTTTGTCGTTAAAGGTATCGTCAGCCATACCCGGGAAATTAGCAACACCGGCCACATCTGCGGGCACATCTTTAGAGTATGAAGGATTCAACGTTGAAGGATCCTCGAAATTAAACACCAGTGCGACTCCGGTAGGCTTGGCAAGCACTGTGTATTCGGCAGAAACAACCACACTGTTTGTCAGACCCTCTTTCACTGCGATAGCCTTGATGGTCATGGCCTTGTCAACCACGATTGCCTCAGCATATTTGGCAGAGGCTTCGGTAGGTTCTGTGCCGTCGGTAGTGTAATGGATTGTAGCACCTTCGGTCTCACAAGTAATCTCAACCGTTGTGCCCTCTTCCACTGCCCCGGCGGCAACGCTGAATTTAGGAGCGGCAACAGCCTCTACAACCGAACCGCCGGCATCGGTCACAACAAGCGGATAGAACTGCAGCGCATTGTCGAACACAGCCACAAGGCCGGTAACATTAAGGTTCTCACCGGTGGCGACGTTGATTTTGAACTTATCGTAGATGACCAGCTCGGCGCCGTTCTGCGTCATCACAAGGCCGTCAGCAGCCTCTTCCACAGAAACCCCTTTCACAATCACATACTGGTTTTGGATGTCGGTTGAAATATCCTCGAGCGTCCATTCTGCGGGATTCACCTCAGCCGTGCCGGAAGCGGCAGCAAATTTGCCGTCGACATCCTTGGGAATCTCGAATTCTATGCGACCTTTATAATCGGTGTATTTTCCCTCGAAACCTGCGGGAATCACATCTCCACGGTTATAGGCCTGGTTGGTTGTGCCGTGGATGAACATCCCGCCGGTAGCATCCTCAACATAAAGGTTCATGCCGTTCTGGTAAACAACATTGACCGGGCTGGTGAATTTCACTTCTGTGCCCGCGGCTACACCAAGGAAAGCCTCCACGCTGGCCACATCCACCCGGTCGGTGGGGGTCACCGTGCCGCCGCCATCACCATTGATTGTGATGGAGTTAAAGTCGAACTGACCGGCCTTTTTATCCGCGCTCCCATATTCATTGGTGTCTCCTACAGTAAATGTCACTTCTTTCGCACTACCTGTCCACGATACCTGCTCGTCACCTTTCGCTTGCGCACCTACCGCCCCTACAGATGCCGTTATGGCAGCATATTGCTTTTTCCCTTGGTCGGAAAGCTCAAATACAAGCGATGTCAGGTCAGCGCCTGATGACGCTATTGTTATGGTATTTTTTGCATACAGACGCACATCACCGGCTTTATTACACGCTGGCGCATTGCTTCCATTGTTCTTTTTCAATGTGATGGTGTAGTCGCCCACGGTCTTTGTTTCCGGAGCACTACCGGTTGCCTCAATTTTGTAGACCTCCTGCATCACCAGCTTCGTGCCCTCGGCATGCGCAAATGCTGACACACCGACCAGAGCGGCCAAAGAAAGTAATAATTTCTTCATAAAAATTCAAGATTTATGGTTAATATAAATTATTTATGCACTGTCGTTGGCGACGAATAGCCGCCGATATGACTACCACACTATAATATGCTCAAAACAATCCGTTTCCCCCCAGGGGAAACGGAAGCGCCCGGGCGCTTCCACAAGGGCGATAGTCGGTGCTAATTTACGCAGAATCCTCCGAAAACACCCTATCTCACCCCGCATCTTTCGTGTTAAATATTCCTAATTCAGCATATATCCACTACCCCCGTCAGTTGAATTAAACTATATTCACGATATACCTGCTCATTTTACGGTATGGGCGGGAACGCTATGGCGCTGAACGCTTATGGCAATCACAAAGCAACGCCCGGAAACACTGCGTATCCCACGCAATGCATCCGGGCGCATCCTAATAAATGCTCAGTTATTTCTTCAGGCAGCTATCACGCTTTGGCGACCTTGATTTTCGGGTGGTGGCCCGAGAATGTCATGGTCACATTGTATGTGCCGGCATCATGTTTGAAATTAGAACCGTCTAAAACAGGGCTGGCCAGGCGCTCTCCGTAGTTGTAGTCCCAGTTTTCATTAATACGGATTTTCCACTCGCCGTCAAGCTCCACAGTGCCTGTCCACACGGTCATGTCCTCGTTGGGAGTGAGATACTGGTCGGTGTTCCATCCTCCGAAATTGCCGATGATGCTCACCTTTTCAATCGCAGTCAACGTATAAGTCAAAGCGGTGAAATTGGCCGTCACCCAATAGAGACCCGGAGCCGCCACTGTGATATTGCCGGCGGCCCCATCATCGGTCAGCACACCTTCGCCACCCGAACCGTAGTTTATACCGCTCCAATCAATGGTGTCGGCAATCTTGAACTGGCTGTTTAACAGACAGCTACCGTAATACCAGGGTTTGTCCTCCTTGTTGGTATTGTAGAGATACTGCGAGGCTGCCGCCGACCATCCGTTTGAATCACCGGGTGTATACCAATAGTCAGTGGTCATAATAGAAGTCATAGGTATCTCCATAACCGAACCAGATGCCAGATAGTGGTCAACGCCACCCAGGCGGTAGGTAAGGCCCGGCACCCCCGCCTGTGTTTCAGTAGTCACATAGGCCGGAACGCGGTAATAGGCTTTCTGTGCGTCAACATCATCGCCGAACATCTCCAGATGAGCCTCATGCCACAGGGCAGGATCCACCTCGAGATTTGTGCCGTTAAGGGTCAGGGGAAGTGTCTGTATTTCGACAAAATCTTCCGTTGCCGACACCTGCATGTCAGCCGACAGCGTCAGACCTTCGGGCAGATTGTCTTTAGAGATCGAGAAGAGCGGCATACCGGTTTGGTCGATATACTGGTCAAGGTTGAGGTTCTCACCCGAAGTGAGAACCGCATCAGCCACAATGGCAACCTCATCAGCCGCAACCACCGGGGGCTGAGGAGTGTTCTGGATAGGGGCGTCGGCCGGAGCGTCTTCACAGGCTGTGAACCCCAGCGCCATCGCACCCATCATGAATATCTGATATTTTTTTATTGCTGTCCGATAAAACTTTTTGAGGCAAAACAAAATTAGGACTGGCACCTATTGCAGGAGTCAGTCCTTTTAGTTTAGTTTGTGTTCGCCAAAACATTTTCTAAACTATGCCCAAAAGTAGTCATTTTAGCGGACAGCC
>CAJTFH010000012.1 GCA_910575545.1 Bacteroidales bacterium | reverse complement strand
CGCGGCTAAACTGAAGAATTTTCGACTTGTCAAGCAATTTTATTACCTGACCATAGAGCGGCTGTCCGCTAAAATGACTACTTTTGGGCATAGTTTAGAAAATGTTTTGGCGAACACAAACTAAACTAAAAGGACTGACTCCTGCAATAGGTGCCAGTCCTAATTTTGTTTTGCCTCAAAAAGTTTTATCGGACAGCAATATAATGTTTTATAGAGTTAATACCCAATAGATAATCCCTATTGCGGTGAGGATTGAGATTAGCCACCCCACGCCTCGGAATATCGGTCTGAGTATCGCCCAAAGAATAATCCCGACAACCGCCCCGACTGCCATCCCCACCACCTTAGCCGCCTTTTTTAATGCGGTATGAGCTGGAGAAGGTGTGAAGCTCTTAGTTTTCTTTCAGCACGATAGCCGGTAAGTAAGTCATCAAAATTATTACGCATATTATGAATCTTGAGACTTTATATCATCGGCGGAGCTTTTTCGGTGCTTTTAGCCTTCATATTCAGTCGTGTAGACAACTACACTCCTTCATTCTCAGGCTAAAATCCCTCGAAAAATCTCTCTCCGATAATATAAAATAATTGTGACGACTTACTTATGTGAAATTATCTGTTCCTATTCAAAAAAGCTGCTGCCAGTTCGGGGCTGTTCAGTGTCATGGCTGACGAGTCTTCGAGATTTTCAGCATCTTCATCATCCGATATTGAAATGAAGAATGTGATTTCTTCGGTGCCTTCTCCGAATATTCCCGAGCCTTTGACCTGCGCCATCGCTGATATCATTGCGCTGAAGAAAAAGGCTTCGCCCGGCAAAGTGGCGTGGTTTTCCCACAGCGATTTGCTGAGCTTCACCAGTTCGCTGCCATGTCCGTCAGAATATCCCCATTCATCCGGATGCCATTTGCTCTCGTCATCGGGTTCTTCGTCTTCGCTTTGAAGGTACTCCAACGTGTTCACAGCGAGAAAAAGAGAGCAGCAATACCTGTCGGTGACCAAGGCGGCAGTGTATATGTGCTCATCATCTATGCGGCCAAGAATTTCGCGCAGGTCAGTTGTAACCGCATCTCTGATTTTTTCAGTCACTTCCTGCCAGAACGGGGCTACGGGAGTGGCCGGTTCTTCTTTTTTCCGCTCGCGGGCTTCAAAGTCGGGCGAGTTGATATAGCTGATATACTCTTTGGCTTCTTCCGAACCGAGTTTTACAGCATCCTCAAAATACTGGTATCCCAACTCAATATCCGCCTCGGTGCCACGCCCGAAAGCATACGCCACACCGAGTGCGGAGAGCAACCTGACAGTTATTGAGTCCCATAGATGGTCGACACCATCGCCGGCTTCATGAAGATACTCGAATGCCACATCGTCGTCTTGAACTGTTCCCAGCCCATCCTGATAACATAAACCGAGATAGGCGGCGGCCTGCGTCCGGGTGGTCTTACTGCATTTCGGGTTTTGGTATGCCTTTTCAAACCATTCCACAGCCTTGGCATAGTCCTGCTCCACATCACCGAAGCCTTCAAACAGATAATATCCTACCTCAAATTGTCCTGCGGGATGTCCGCATTTGGCAGCCATTTCATAGAGTTGATATGCAAGGTCGATATTCTCATCCACTTCTTCACCGGCTTCGTAGATATGCCCTGCATTGTATGCTCCCTGTGGGTCGCCCCTGCGGGCAGCCTCCACATATCGCAACAGCCCACCGTATGAGTCGCCCTTCTCGGTGCGAAGATAATAGCCGTAGTTGTTGCAGATTACGGGTGAAATATCCGCCAGCATCAAGTAATATTTCTCAAAGACATCCTGCGCAATTTCGCAGAGGCCGGATTTGCGTATGTCGCAGTAATTGCCCCATCCGGCACAAAGCCCGCCGTCGAAACTGCGCTCGTACCACGCCTTTGCTATCGGCCAGGCCCATGCGTTATAATCGCTTTCGTCTTTGAATTGCTTGGCATAGTCAGGCTCGACACGCAGATAGTCGCCCCAATAATACACATTGCCGACCATGTAGCAACAGAAGGCGTCGCCCCGCTCTGCCTGACCGAGAATCTCCTCAAACGCTTCCTTAAACGAGGCGAACGGCATTGCACGTTCCACCGAAGGGGTGAGGTTTGCGCTTCGCGCAGCACAAAGAACGCCCGTGGCACTGCCCATCATCGCGCTCTTCTGCATCAGCTTCGATGCGTTTTCATCGTCAGCTTTGAAGCCTGCCTGCGGCCACACATACGACTCACCCATGAAGCAGCGGGCTATGAATGCCAGCGCATCTGCATCGCCCTTTTGCGCCTCCAGTATAAGTATTGAGTATCCCCGGCGTATTTCATCGCGGTCAAAACTTGACCAAATCAGCTTGACTGCCGTTTTCACCTGCCTGCTATATTTACCTTTCATCTTTCTCTTCGTCTAAAAATCTGAATACCAGTCTTCCAAAATAATCGTTTACGTCAAACTCCTCCAAACAGCTCAGAGGATCGGGCAATCTCTCGCCATCAATCAGACTCCACAGCCAGTTCCGCAAGAGACCGACATCAAAAACAACACCTCTGTAACCAATAGGCACCGGCTCCGACCACCTTACATATTCAACTTTATATCCGGTGGTCGGAGCGGTATCATTGTCACGCCTGTGGATGTTGATATACCCGCCATCGCCTTTAGTGAAATCATAAAGCATCCATAGCGATTTGCCCTCTATGATATCTTCCAAAGCACAGAACACATCCGCCATATCAAAGTATCGGAAATCCTCGCCGTCAACACATAGTTTCGTCTCTGCCTCTTCTTGCTCGGGATGGATTTTCTGACAGTGCCAGCCGGTCATATCGGGGAGCGATGCGGTGCGGAAGAAGTCACACATGATATCGGCGGCCATGTCGCAATCAACGTCCGACCGCCACATTCGCAGCATATACCCGTTGACCATAAAACATACCGCTATACTGCTATCCTTAAAGTAATCAATTGAGTATGCCTTTGCATCGCTGACCAACACCACCGGCACGCATTTTTCAAGGTATACGCATCCGTTATCCTCAATGTCGTCTATAGCATCAAGGATCTTTTCCTCGGTCACGTTTGATGTGCGTATATCCCCGTTCTTTGTGCCCAGCACATATTGTGGCTTGCGGGCTTTAAGTCCGGAAAAGATGTCTCGTGTATCGTTGCTCATTTTCAATTAACGGTTTTTATGTTCAGCGGTCAGTTTGCCGCTCTCGATTGATATGTAGGCATCGTAATATGATTCCGTCAGAAATTAGATATTGACATCCCCTTGATTCCACATTTCATGACGCTACGTTTAACCTTTTCGATAGTTGCGTCCGTAACGCCATCTCCTACTGATATGTGAAGTTCAGAGCCGTTTTTGAGTCGGTTTATCTGAACGGAATCCATTGATGCAAACCAATTGGATAGAAAATCCGTGAAAGCGGGATTACTTGTATCTAATATCAAAGGGTCACTGTCCTGCCCAGAGAAATTATTGTTGCAAGTTATCAGGCTGTCGCTTGAAATTTCAAGTACAACACCAAACGTCCTGTCAGCATCAGTATATTCAAATGGGGGTCTGTCACCACCTGCTAATGCAGAGTCTTGGCTATTATTCGCTGATTGGCTACATGATACCATTGTCATGGCACAACCTATAAACATACATAAAAGACTCTTCTGTTTCATCTTGATGATTTACTCGGTTTAATTAGTACTCTTGAACTCTACTGAACACGTCTATTCAAGGACTTGCTGATAGCCATTGCTATCCAACCTATTGCAAGATATACTGTTGCATAGACGACAAACCATAATTCATGTATGTCAAAGAAAATCCATGTCCCGGCAAGAAAAGCTACGGCTGACACCAATGGAAGATTCCACATTTCCTTTATGTCTTTCCCGCAGCGATAACCAAGAATCACAGAATAAATAGGATTCACAATTAAGAAAAGCATCATGCACAGTGCCATTCCGGAACATTCAGACGCAAGCCGGGCAACGGCAAAAGGCAATGCTAACATCACAAGGATTGTGATTGCCAGCCAAATAATTATAGCTCTTTTATTAACCATCAGTATAATACTTATTTTAGTATGTCGGAAAGGCTCGATTCTACAAACATTGTCGGAGTAAACTCCACAATCCGGTAGTCGGCAATTCCGTTGATGCTGAATGGATCTTGAGCGATGATGGAGTCTACCAACGCGCGATTGTCAGCCTTTATCATTATCACGCCGCCGATGCGGGGTGTCTGCGGACCGGATGCGATGAAGTCACCTGAGGCATAATGTTTGGAGAGATATTCACGATGCGCCTGTAGGAAACGGTCGACTTCTTCAATCGGCTTCTTGTAAGTCAGAATTGCTATGAACATACCCAATCAATTTTTCCAACGTTTGAGATGCGGGAAGAATTGGCGCATTTGCTCTTTCATCTGCTCGAATGTAAGATTCTGACCTGAGTTCCTGTTTATCTCATCGGTGAACTGAGCGCAGTGGTCAATCATCTGCTCCATAGTCATATCTTGCTCGAACTTGCCGTCCTTATAGCAGTAGATGCAGTAATCTTCATTTGGCGTACCATCGGCATTCGAGCCGAAGATTTCATTTGTGAGCGGCATTCCACAGCTCTGACAGAATTTCGTTTCCATTGTCATTTCTTTTTTGCCCCACAGTCCGATAGGACTGGTTACTGATATGCAGAAGCGTGGACTACCAATGCAACATTCTAAGTCGAAGGTTGTAAGAACCCTAAATGCACAAATGTAGTATAGTAGCCCACGCCGTATGCGTGAGAACCGCTATGCTATCCTTGTGCAGTGTATTGAACTTCCTATGTTCTCGACTTACAAGAGAGCATACCGCTTCTTATTTTTTCGTATGTATGGGATAGAGTTGCCTCAATCCAAAAACAAATGTAATGAAAATCCCGTAAAGGCCTATCACTGACAGGTAGAAATCATCGTTTCAGGGCTTATCTCCCCTCTTTTTGTACCGCCATTGTTTCTCCAATTGTCCAAAAAACTGTTTATTGGATTGACGGAGGATCGGCTCAGGCCATACTCTGTCGTTCTCAGAGGGCGATGGCAACAATGCGCACAGACGGGAAAATCGGCTATTCCATCATTGAGGGAAAAGCGTTTTATCCGGCAGATGAAATAAGAAGAATATTGAAAGACAATTATAAGAAATATGGCTGAGAATCACTTGATACATTCCAAGGATGAGAGAGCCGAAATTTTCTCCATCCTCTCCGATATAGTATCCTCGGCAAGGAATCTCGCTGGTTGCAGCAGACCAATGTTCAACGGCAAGAGGTATGTCTCTGATTCCGAACTTGCCCGCCGCCTTTCGATTAGCAAATCCACACTCGCCAACTATCGTCTGAAAGGCTTGTTCGGCTATTATTCCCTCGAAGGAAAGATAATCTATGATGAGGATGAGGTGGAAACGTATCTCTACAACAATTACCATCCTCCGTTCAAATGATTATCTCCCCGACAGGCCATGTTCCCCCGTGAGTAATCCTCAATTTTAGTCTCTCAGGCAGCCGACAGGGATTATTTTCACTCCGTCCTCTCGGGTGTATGCCATTTCTCCGCCGGTCAGGACAATCAGCAAATCCGGTTCACGGAGTCTTATCTGCTTCTCAGTCTTGTTCTTCTCGGCAACGAGTTGCTTTATTTCGAGTAAATGCTTTGCCCCATCCTCTATTTCCCGACTGCCGAGTTTGCACTCTATCAGTGCATATCGTCCATCATCGAGGTGAAGCACTGCATCTGCCTCAAGCCCAAAACGGTCATGGTAATACGACAACCGTCCACCCAACGCCTGGGAATAGACTTTAAGGTCACGGAAGCACAGACATTCAAAGATGAATCCGAATGTGTTGAGGTCAAGTTCAAGGCTCTCGGGAGAAGCGCCCAACGATGCCACAGCAATGGATGGATCCGCAAAGCAACGTTTCTTCCCGGTGCGGATTACCGTCTTAGAACGTATAGCCGGCGACCATGCCTCAATGTCATCAATGACGAACAGCTTCTCCAAAGCGCCGACATAATCATCAAACGTAGGCATGGATGTTCCCTCCATTTCCTCCGACACATCGGCAAGCATCGACGTTTTCTTTGCCAGAGTGCAGATATTTCTCGCGTATGAGCGAAGTATCATCCGTGCCAAAGCCGGATTCCGCCGGGTCTTATCCACTCTTGAAATATCCTCGTTGCAGATAACATCAACATAATCCTTTGCAATCAGCAATTTTGCATCGCGGCTCATTTCATCGAGCGAAGCCGGCCACCCGCCACGGCAAGCGGCGAAAATAAGCTGCTCTATTGACAGTTGCGAGGTTTCCCCATCAATATCATAATCTGGATCATCAAACAGCCGGCGTAATGAGATTGTGCCGTTTGATTCAAGCGATTCAAACAGGCTCATAGGATACATTGACATTCTGGAAATACGCCCGGTGCCGGTGTGCATTATTTCATCGTCATCGACTACTGTTGAACCTGTCAGGATAAACTGACCTTTCGCACCCCGCTCATCGACTGCATGACGCACCGCGTCCCATATCACCGGCGCAACCTGCCATTCATCAATCAGTCGAGGCGCATTCCCTTTAAGCAACAGCGAGGGCTTTGTTCTGGCTGTGGCAAGATAGCCCTCCCGTCTGTCCGGATCCTGCATTTTGATTACACTTGCGGCACGGCGTTCTGCCGTTGTTGTCTTGCCACACCACTTCGGTCCGGCTATCTGTACGGCACCGAAAGCATTCAGCCTCAGGTCAAGAGTCCTGTCAGCGATTCTTTTCAGGTATTTCATATCTTCCATAACTGTCTGCAAAATTAGTGATTAAAGCTGATATGACAAACCTATTTTATGTTTTTGATGCGATTGGCTTTGTGTTTTTGATATGGCAGACTTTGTTAAATTGAGTTAAGGCGACTTGCGGTTTTTGCTTATTGGGAAATAAAACATTAACTTTGCATAATAAGAGAGGACTTTGAAAAGGAGGTAATGGGTTAAGCGCAAGAATTACCCATGTGCAAAATACCCATAACGCAACAAGATATCAGTGGAGCAAATGAAATTATCCACCACAGCAAAAACCGTATGTATTTGACAATCAATGGACTGTTAAATATTGCACAATGCTGGTGGCACCACAGAAGACCGCTAATTCTCAATGAGTTAGCAGTCTTTCTTTCACCCACATCCCTCCGAGTCACCACGAAAGTCACCACACCCATACTAACACGCTGAAATATTAAATCCCGCAGCGGTGAGATTGTCCTCGCCTTCATAAGCATCGACAAACTCACCAATGAGGTTGTGGCGATGAAAGCCGAGAACGTATTCATCCCCGATGAAATCAAGGGTGTCAAACTCACCGAGCAGGAGAAGAACGACCTCAAGGAAGGAAAGGCAGTATTTCTCGAAGGCATGAAGTCGCAGGCGGCCAACGACTTCGACGCCAAGGTGCAGATAAGCGCCGAGCGTCGCGGCATCGAATACATCTTCGAGAACGACAGGGTGTTCAACCGTCAGGAACTCGGGGGCGTGAAACTCACCAAGCAGCAGGTTGAAGACCTTAACCTCGGCAAAGCCATCTTCGTGGAGGATATGAAACGCAAGGACGGTGAATACTTCTCTTCGTTTGTCAAACTCGACCCGCAAAGCAGGCGTCCGGCATACATGCGCTACAATCCGGATTCGCCCGAAGGGGACCGGGAAATCTACATTCCCAAGAAAATCAACGGTGTGAAGCTCACCGGTGAAGAACGGGAAGAACTGCGTGCCGGTCGGGTAAGATTCCTCAAAGAAATGGTGAACCGCAAAGGTGAGGAATTTTCCTCGTTTATCAAAGCCGACCTTGAAACCGGACGGCTGAGCTACTCCCGCACGCCGGACGGCTTTGAGCAGCGCGAGCAGTTCAAGATTCCCGCCGAACTGTGGGGCAGGACATCGCCCGTGTCGTCGGCGCAAACATACGCAAAGAGGGTTACTCTGCCGGCAACGGCTATATGGTGACATGGGCGCTCGGGCACCTCGTGTCGCTCGCCATGCCGGGCGTGAAGGGGAACTCATTTTCCGTTGTTGCAGATTGAACGGCACACCCTTGAACCGGCGACATTCATGAATGCCATCATCGGCTATACACGCAAGGCTACCACTGAGATTCTCGGAATCACAGTGCCTGTCACCCCGGTGCATTCCCGCCCGTGTCCCAAATGCGGCAAAGGGAATGTCGTGATACGGGCAAAGACCGCCCGATGCGACAATACTTCCTGCGGGATGCTTCTTGATGCTTCAGGAACAATCAGATTGTTATTCCTTTATTTTTCTTAAATTTGCGATATGAAGCAGATGAGAAAAGCAGCAAGGCAGAAAGATGAGGACTGGGCGCTTAATGTGTTTGACCGTGCTCCCTTTGTAACGATGTCGATGATACGACCGGACGGAACGCCATACGGACTCCCGCTGTCGTTGATACGGGGAGAGGGGCACACGTTTTATTTCCATTGCGCCGACGAGGGGGAGAAGATGGATTGCATAAGGGCCAATCCCATTGTCAGTCTGAGTGCCGTCAGCCGATGCTCCCCGAAATTTGAGACCGGGAAAAAGAATTTTACTATGTATTATGACTCTGCCATCGCTTTAGGAGAGGCGGAGATTGTGACTGATAACGCGGAAAAGATTATGGCTTTGCGTCTGCTCTGCCAACGCTTTTTACCTAATTACATGGGGAATTTTGATGAAGCAATCAAGCGTAGCCTCGACCGCACAACCGTTGTCAAAATAACACTCACAGAACCGCCGGTCGGCAAATCCAAACCATAAATGAAGATAGAATACGAAATCAGGATCGTAAGAGAGATGATCCGTCTATATTGCCGCCTGAAAGAGGGAAATAGAGATACTTGTCCCGGGTGTGAGAATTTGGCGAGGTATGCCGAAAGCCGTCTGCGCCATTGTCCTTTCAGCGATTCGAAAGGAAGTTGCCGCAAATGCAGGATACATTGTTACCGTCCGGATATGAAAGAAAAAATAAAGACGGTCATGCGCTTTTCCGGCCCGAGGATGCTCATTTATCACCCGATAATGGCTATCCGACATCTAATCGGGAAATAATAAAGGCATCCTGGGAGTCCATACCCTCAGGATGCCTGAAGACCGAACGATGCCGTGCTCATGCGTTGAGCTTTGTGACAAGAACCTTGAACCGTTCCGTAGCCTTTAAGGAATGTTTCACCCCCGGTGTCATAGTGAGCGCATCACCCTCTTTCAACTCAAGTACTTTATCCTCAATGTTGAACTCCATGCTCCCATCTATTACCTGGACGAGCACGTCGGCATTAGCCGTATGTGTGGGAATCTCAAGTCCCTTGTCAACTGCCATAAGGAGCGAAAGCCCGCTATGGTTCTGCATGACAATCTCCTTCGCTATGGAGCCGTCAGCGTATGGAATTCTGTCTTTTAATCTGAACATGTCGTAAATTTATTTAGAGGTTTCTTTTTTTGCGAATCTTCATAGTGATGACAAAGCCGATGCCGAATATCAGAAAATATAAAGCGGCAAAGACAAGCCCGAGGCAGAGGAACAGTTCGGATGATATTTTCATAGCTTTACAGACTGGAAGGTTTCCTGCAAACGCGGGGGTATTCGCCCGTTCATATATTTCTGCCATCCGGCGTTAAGTATGATGAGGAGCAATATCCACCATTCGGGGTATTTCAGAAAAAGCAACGACAGGGTTATTGCTACCGCTATGTTCACGACAATCCATCCCCACAATCCGGCCTTCCTGAAATCAATCCTAACATCACCGGCAGCGGCCGCCACGCGCCATGTGCCCAGTCCTGACTCACAGACATATGCACAATATGCCATGAGCGTGGAGCCGAGAAGCGCCTCGGCAGCCGAATATCCGTGGTCAAGATGGAAATATGCGGCAAGAGACAGCGCCGCCAGCCAAAGGATGGCGTGCGCCGCCGCTATCACATATTTATGGATAAACCGATTCACATTCCGACCGTCCATTTCTTTCAACCGATAAGGGTAGCCAAATCTTCGTCAACGGTGGCGATGGTACCTATATTGAACTTCTCCTGAAGCACTTTCAGAATTTCGGGGGTGAAAAACGCCGGCAGCGTCGGGCCGGTGTGGATATTCTTCACTCCGAGGCTCAACAGGGCCAGAAGCACTATCACCGCCTTCTGCTCATACCATGCGATGTTGTAGACAATCGGCAGATCGTTGACACTCTCCAGGCCGAAAGCGTCCTTGAGAGCATTGGCAATCACGACGAGCGAATAGGAGTCGTTACACTGTCCGGCATCGAGCACGCGCGGAACACCCTCGATATCACCGAGCGGAAGCTTGTTGTAGCGGTATTTGGCACAGCCTGCGGTGAGAATCACGCAGTCTTTAGGAAGCCTTTCCGCAAATTCCGTATAGTATTTGCGCGAGGGCATTCTGCCGTCACAGCCTGCCATGACCACAAACTTGCGGATTTTACCGCTTTTGATGAGGTCGATAATCTTAGGCGCCAAAGCAAGCACCTGGTTATGGGCGAATCCGGCGACAATCTCACCGTGCTCTATCTCTGTCGGCGGCTGGCATGTCTGCGCCCGCTCTATGATTTCGGAAAAATCCTTTTTGCCGTCCTTCCCCTCGGGGATAAAATGTGTGCCGGGCATTCCGACGACACCGGTCGTGTAGACGCGGTCCATGTAGGTGGTTTTCGGACGCGGGGGCACGATGCAGTTGGAGGTGAAGAGGAACATGCCGTTGAATGTCTCGAACTCGTCAATCTGCCGCCACCATGCGTTGCCGTAGTTACCTGCAAAGTGGGGGAATTTCTTGAAGAAAGGATAGCTCTGGGCAGGGAGCATTTCCGAGTGGGTGTAGATGTCAACCCCTTTGCCTGCTGACTGTTCGAGCAGTTCCTCAAGATCCTTGAGGTCGTGACCGCTCACGAGTATGCCCGGACGGGTTCTTACTCCGATGTTTACCTTTGTGATTTCTGGATTGCCGTAGGTCGATGTGTTTGCCTTGTCAAGCAGAGCCATAGCCTTGACACCCCCGTCACCCACATTGAGCACGAGCGAAAACAGCTCATCCACGCTTATGTCAGGACGGCTTATCTCGGCAAGGGCGTTCTCTATCACGACATATATGTCTTCGTCCTCATAACCGAGGTTACAGGCGTGGCGGGCATAGGCCGCCATACCCTTGCAGCCGTACATGGCAAGCTGCTTGAGACCTCTTATATTCGGGTTCTTGTCATGGAGCACACTTGTGATTTCTTCTTCAAGAGTGCCGCTGTGTTCGATTACCTCATGTACGCCATATTCCTCCTTTGGGATATGATACGACACCTCAGGCATGAAAGGAGGCTTCATGCCGCGCTTTTTCGACTCTCCTTCGAGTTCGTTTTTCAGGTCGAGGGCTTTTGTGATATAGCCGTCGAGCATATCATTGTCGAAGTTCGCGTTGGTGATGGTGGTGAACAGTGCGTCGACGATGAACCGGGATGCATCCTTGCTTGATGCGCCTTTCTCTCGCAACTGTCGGTTTACGATGGCCATGCCACGGGCGATGTAAAGCAGCTGATCCATTCTTGCAGACGTTTCGGGTTTCTTTCCGCATACACCTTGTATCTCGCAGCCTTTGCCGCGTGCGGTCTCCTGGCACTGGTAACAGAACATTTTCATAAGTGGAGGATATGTTAAGAGATTATTTTGTCAATAAGTTGTAAACCACAATGGCATTGTTATGTCGCTCATCATGAGACGAATAAAGTAATGTCACTACAGATTTCTGTGCAAGAAGATGTCGCAATGCCCCGAACGAAGGGCTGGTCTCCAGTTCTTTGGAATATCGAGTCTCAAATTCAGACCATCGGTTATCGGGATCCGCATGAAACCATTCGCGGAGTTCTGTGGACGGCGCGATATCCTTATCCCACAAATCATAATGGAAAGTCTCGTGCGAGAGACCTCTCGGCCAAAGTCTGTCTATATATACCCTGAAACCGTCTTCCGGAGAAGCGGGTTCGTAAGCCCGTTTTAATTGATATTGTGTCATAAACTGTGATATTACATATATTTACTATCCAATTTCAACACCTGTATCCGCTGTATGGTTCATAATTAATAATGCGTCATGAGGATTGAATTTTATTTGAAACAAAGCATACAACAAAACTTGATATTAGTAGAAACCCATTGAAAAATGACTGCATGAAACAGGGTCGAGAGGAATAGTCTGGCTGACAGACCCGAAGAAACTACCGGGCAAAATTAGCGTCCGCCTCATTCGGACTGCAAGGCCGGGCCTTGCGGTTTCGGGAAAGATAAAACAGCCCAAGTCCCAACAATACAAAACCGTCGGCTCACTGAAAGTCATCACACGTTATGTTCGATATGCGCGTGTCAAGGAAACAGATTCCGGGCCGAGCTGCTCCCTTGCCGAGGCATTGGAAAAACAAGACCTGTTCATCAACTCAACCTTGGCGCAGCTCGGCTGCAACCTGCTGTGGAAAATGTTCCGTCACAGTATGATAGAGCATCAAGGCCTGTACCTAAATCTCGCTACTATGAAAGTAAATCCAATTATTACAGTCCGCTAAACTTTAGATGGCAATTGAAAAAACAGGGCCGATTCCATTTGCAGGAGTCGGCCCTTTTAGTTTAGTTTGTGTTCGCCAAAACGTATGTCTAAACTATGCCCAAAAGTAGTAATTTCTTCGGACAGCCGATATATGGTCAGCTGATAAAACCGCTTGACCGTGAAAAAATAGTTGAAATGAGCCGTAAACACGGCGGACAGAAGTATGTCAAGAGTTTCGACGGCTACACCCATCTGCTGACAATGCTCTATGCGGTAATCCAGCGGTTCGATTCATTGCGTGAGATAGAGACATCCATGACTGCTGAAGTACGCAAGCTGCGTCATATCGGAATCGATACGGTTCCAAAGCGCAGTACGCTGTCGGATGCAAATGCCAGACGGTCAGAGAAGTTCTTTGATGAAGTATATCGCGACCTGTATGCCTCCAATAAAGGGCTACTTTCCTCGGACAGCCGAGGAAACGGCACTGAAGAATGGATAAAGCGGCTTAGAATCATTGATTCCACGACCATTACACTGTTCTCCAACGCTATTTTCAAGGGTGTCGGCCGGCATCCCAAAACCGGAAAGAAGAAGGGCGGCATCAAGGTACACTCGGTAATACAAGCAAATGAGGGCGTGCCCTGCGATGTGCAGTTCACTTCGGCAGCGACAAACGACTCGTTTATGCTTGCTCCGAGTCATTACAGCCACAACGAGATACTGGCACTTGACCGCGCGTATATCAACTATGCTAAATTTGAGGAACTTACGGAGCGTGATGTCGTATATGTCACTAAAATGAAGAAAAACCTCAGTTACGAGGTACTTGTGGACTGTATGCGTCAGAATCCACAGGGACAGATGGAGTACCGTGAGCAGGTGGTGGTGTTCCGTAAAGACGGCATAAACCACATAGCCAGAATAATCACATACGTCGATGTCAAGAAGAACAGGAAGCCAAAACTCATATCGCTTCTGACCAACGACTTCGACATGCCGCCAGAGACAATCGTGGCGATATATCGCCGCCGATGGCAGATAGAGTCTCTTTTCAAGCAGATCAAACAGAACTTCCCCTTGAGATACTTCTATGGAGAAAGTGCCAACGCAATCAAAATCCAGATATGGGTCACGCTCATAGCAAATATGTTACTCTCGGTCTTACAAAGTACGTTGCAAAGGCGTTGGAGCTTCTCAGGGCTGGCTACAATCGTGAGAATCGTTCTGATGTATTACCTGAATCTCGAAAAGTTCCTCAATCAGCCCGATGCGGACCTGAAAATAATGCTCGCCAATGCCTCAGAATCGCCTCCCGAAGTCCCCATAAACTACTGAGGGGGCTTGTCCTATACAAAAAGTAAGCCCAACTTCTGTCATTTAAGAAGTTGGACTCACCATTTTATGGTTTAGCGGACAGTAATAATTAAAAATATAGGCCTGCTATCACTGCAAGCCCATATCATGTCTATTCAAATCTTCTTTGCCGTAGGAAATATTTTACTTGTTGGGGGTTGTCCATTTATATGTGTCATTGCAAACGATGTCCATTACGCTGGTGCCGGCTTGCATACGGAACTGTCCTTTTTCAAGAACCCACTTGCCGTCGTAGTCCACGAATGCGAGGTCGCTGGCCTTGATTGGCAAGGTTACGGTTTTGGTCTCACCGGGTTTGAGCTCGATTTTTTCAAATGCACGCAGTCGGCGATTGTCAGGAGTCAGTGACGCTACCATATCTCTGCTGAAAAGCATCACAACCTCTTTGCCGGTGCAATTACCTGTATTGGTTACGTCGATTGTGAAAACGAGGACATCTTTGACACCGAATTCAGATTTCGAGCAACGCAAGTTGTCATACTTGAATGTGGTATAACTGAGTCCATAGCCAAAAGGCCACTGCACCGATACCACCGCATCATAGTCGTAAGCACCTTCCATCTTATCCATTTCCTCGCTCACTCGATAATCGTAGGTGGTGAGTTCTGCCTGATGGCGTGGATAGGTGTATGGCATTTTGCCACTCGGGTTGGTGTCGCCGGCAAGAATGTTGGCAAGTGCGTCACCACCGAAGTTACCGGGAAGCAGAATGTTGACTATCGCATCTGCCAATGGCTCAATGTCACTGATGATACGCGGGCGCCCGCCGTTGAGAATCAACACAACCGGTTTACCTGTCGCTGCAAGTGCTTTCACCAGATTACGCTGGTTTTCAGAAGCTGCGAGATCAGAGAGATTGCCCGGTGTCTCGCAGTAGGAGTTTTCGCCGATGCAAGCGACAATGACATCTACACCAGATGCCGCTGCCACAGCTTTTTCAATCTCCGGCTCGTTTTCCTCGTAATAGGCACCTTCGGCAGGATAAGTGACACCCTGTTCAAGGACGATATTCTTTTTGCCAAACTTATTGACCAATGCCTTGTAGATGGTGTTGTATTTCGATGCGAAACGGTCAGTCAGATGACCTTGCCATGAATAGCTCCAGCCGCCATTGAGACAGCGCATCGAGTTGGCGTTAGGACCTGTCAGCAGAATCTTTGTACCTTTCTTCAACGGAAGAATGCCGCCGTTGTTTTTGAGCAGTATCTCCGATTCCTCAGCTGCCTGAAGTGCGGCACGCTCATGTCGGTCACAAGCGAAGTCGGCATAGTCTTTGGGATATGTATTGGGAGTGTCAAACAGCCCGAGACGATATTTCAAGCGCAGGACACGACGTGCTGCGTCGTCAATACGCTCCTGAGATACGCGACCTTCATTTACGAGTTCTTTAAGCAGAGTGCAGAAATTGAGGTCGTATGGCTCCATTGACATGTCGATTCCGGCATTGATAGCCATTTCGATAGCCTCTTTTTTGTCGTGAGCCACATATTCGCGGGTATAGAGATTGTTGATGTCGGCCCAGTCAGTCACAATCATTCCGTCCCAGTTAAGGTCTTCTTTAAGCCACTTGGTGAGCAGCTCGTTATTTGCGTGAACGGGGCGACCGTTGATTGAACCGCTGTTGACCATTACAGTCAACGCTCCGGCCTCGATGCAGGCGCGGTAAGGCTCAAAAAATTTCTCGCGCAAATCGGACGGCGAAATATAGGCAGGTGTGCGGTCTTTCCCAGTACGTGGCGCGCCGTAGCCAAGATAATGCTTTACCGATGTAGCGATATTATGCCGGCCAACCCTATTAGGGTTATCGCCTTGAAAGCCTTTGACCTGCTGGGCTCCCATGATGGCGTTGACCAAAGGGTCCTCTCCGTAGTTTTCCCATACACGGCTCCAACGCGGGTCGCGGGTGAGGTCAACGGTAGGAGAATATGTCCACGGACAGTTGGCGGCGCGAGTCTCGTATGCCGTAATTTCAGCAGCTCTGCGAGCCAACGTCGGGTTAAACGACGCACCTACGTTTATGTTCTGCGGAAACAGCACACCGCCAAGAGTGTAGGTTGTGCCGTGATTTTGGTCGAGTCCATAGATACAAGGGATGCCGATTTCTTTCATTGACACCTCCTGAATCTGACCGATCAGCTTCTCCCATTTCGCAGGAGTCTGTGCTGTCGGTCCGCCGGGAGCATTCAACACAGAGCCGACCTTATAGACAGCGATAGCCTCATGAAGTTTCTGAGGATCGAGAAAGAACTCACCGTCCTTCCAGTCGCCAAGCACATCAATGGAAAGCTCGGTCATCTGGCCGATTTTCTCATCAAGGCTCATTTTGGACAATGTGCGCTCTACAGCTGCCTCAATATCAGGGTCTGAGGGGATTGCCACTCCGGCAGCCTGCATAGAACAGGCTGCTGAAGTGACGGTTAAAAATGTCATTAGATGTTTCAACATATCAGCGAAGTGTTACGAGATCTACATAGTAACCATGACCGACGCAGATGAATCCGGCCTGCTCCTGAATCATATCAAGAGTTTCTTTTGTCAGCGTGATTTCTGCGACACCGTCAGTTGAGAATTCAATCGTTCCTGTTCCGGGAAGGTCGTTCCACCATACGGTAGTGGTACGAAGCTGATGATATTCGGCGGTAGGTTCTATCGAATAGTGAATTGACATTACAGCACCCGGTTTAATGCCGGCAAAAACATCCATGCCGATAAGGTTGAAGGTCTTGTTGGGGCTATCATCGGGAAGATCCCACGAAACATAGTGGTGTCCAGACCACAAGGTCTGCTGCGATGACATAACCACTGTTGTGACGACCTCAACCTGGCCGTTCTTGTAGAACTGTACTTCGGTACCATCATTCATAACCCCCGACATAGGATACTCTCCATCTTCGAGAGCCGGAACGGAGAAGCTGATTGCGGTTGAAGTCTTTTCGGTGAATTCAGAGATTTTGGTTCCTCCGATTTCAAGAGAAGCCACTCTGTCGAGATTTATACCGGTAAACGTTGCCGTAGCGCCTGAAGTAACACGGTCGGCACCAGAGGTAATGAGGGCGGAAGAGCTTACAGTCACTTTATTTGCACCGTAGTTCATACCCTCGGCATCAATGAGCTCCAGTCTGAAAGTGCCATTGACGGCGTTTGCAGGGACAGTATAGGTGAGAACATCATTGCCGTCTTCAGTAGAATAGTCAACAGGAATCGGTTCAGAAGCACCGATAGTGATTGATTCCACCGAACTGAGATTGCGACCGTATAGCACTGCGTTCTGTCCGGGAGCGACAATGCGTTCAAATGAGACTTCCGAAGCCCAAGGGTCGCTATCCAGCGGATTGACATTGATAATGCCTTCGCGTGATGTTGATTTACCCTGAGTGGTTGTGACGACAACCTTCATCTCGTATGTACCTGCGGAGAGAGGCATATCAATAGCCTTTCCGGTTGCAGTCTGCTCTCCGTCGATATACCATGTCACATCAACATAGTCAGCCGGGGTTACAGTAAGTTCCATTGCGAAATTTGCATCGCGGCTAATGTTGGCTACTACGGGCAACTGACCATTGTTTCGGTCAGGAAAAGTCGGGGCCAGAATATGGGGTTCGTCATCCGGACCTGCCACAGAGAACGGCTCGTCGCTGCTGCATGAAGCAAGCATGACGCTTACCGGCAGCAATGTCAAAATTGTCTTATATATGAAATTCATTGTAGTTTCTTTTTATGTTATTAGTCAACGTCCCACCACATGGGTATGTACCAGCTGTTGCTTCCGCCCATACGGTCCAGAGCTTCATCATAGCCGGTCTTATTATACGATGATTCAAGAACCGGATAGCAAAGGCGAACGGGGATTTCCTGTCCTCCGGTGAGGAACTGGCCGAAACCGTATTCAGCCGGGGATTTCAGCCGGGGATAACCTGAACGGCGCACGTTTGCCCATGCTTCAGAGGGATTGGTGAAGTGCAGAATCCATGCCTGAGTATTGATTGCGGCCTTACGCTGCTCGTTGGTGTAACCGATGCCGTTGTTGGCAATGAAAGTAGAGAATTCCTCATCAGTAATCTTACGGCAGCCGTAGTTGTCAGTAAGGAAGTCCATTGACGCACGCACACCTGTTTTGTAGTAGCTGTCGGCACTGCCGGCACTGCCGGCGACTGCCCAGCCTTCTTTAATGGCGGCCTCAGCCATAAGGAAGTTTACCTCTGCGTATGTCATTACCACACCGGGGTTGTCACTCTTAAGGAAGTTGTTGGCAAGTTTGGGTTCGGTTTCGCGCGTCATGCTTATTTCAACCGAAGGATTGTTCTTGGCAATATCTTTCATGATTTCGCTGTCATAGCCTGCCGGCCATGGTTCCCACGAGTAAGCTCCGGGAACTCTCGGATTCATCGGAATACCGTTTGAGAGAATTTCCTCGGTAAGGTCAATGCGGTTCTCGGGACTCGTGAGGCTCATCATACCGTCGTAATAGAACCGAGCGAAGATGAACGTGCGAGGATCGCCTGTGTTATACATCTGGTTGAAGAATGTAGAACAGAGATAGCTCGGGTTGTTGGCAGGGTCATTACCGAAAAGCAGTTTGGAAAGGGCATTGCCACGATAGTCGGAATATGTGTCCTGACCAAAGCTGAACGGTACTTCGATATATTTTATGAGAGCGTCATCGGCTGCGCTTGTAAAGACACCGCCGTCAGCCATCAAAGCCTCCTCAAATTCCTGTTTAGCCTTGTCAGGATCAACATCGGATATTCGCATGGCAAATCTTAGTCGCAGACTGTTGGCAAGTTTCTTCCACTTAGTTACGTCACCGTTGTAGATTACATCGCCGGTAATTCTGTCGCCTGACATTGACAGTGTGCCGCATGCATCGGTGAGTTCATTGAAAAAAGCTGCGTATATTTCTTCCTGTGTGTCGTAGCGGGGATTGAATTTCTCGGCAATATAACCGAGACCGGCCTCACTGAAGGGCGCGTCGCCATACACATCGGTAATGAGCGACATCATATATACTCGATATATGCGCAGGGCGGCATTTACGTTTGTCAAGCCCTCTTCCTCACTATTGTGAATGCCATCGGTAAGATTCTTTATGGCATTTGGGTATAGCGAGGTCCAGATGCGGCACATTTCGTTGTTGTCGATTGTGTGGCGGCCGCCATAGTTGGTTGTATTCCAGCAACCCATCAGCATCTGAGAGAAAGCATAATGGTAGTTGCGGTAGATTTCCACCATACCCAGATCGCCGTAGGTCTGGAGCTGGGCTGTGGTCAGCTGGGCATTGGGATCAATGCCGTTGGCTTTTGAAGGGTCTGTGTTCAGATCCTCCATATAGCTGTCGCTACATGAACCTGCAATGAGCGCAAGAGCCGCCAAAACAGGAGTGAATATCTTATGTAGTTTCATTGGTAATCTTACGTTTAAAATTTAACATACAGGTTGAAACCATAGCTTTTGCGTGAAGGCAACGAACCATATTCAAGACCCATACCGGTTGTGTTGTTGTAGTTGGAGTCTGGATCGATGTCAGGAATGTTCTTCCATACGATGAACGGGTTTCGTGTCACAAATGAAATGGACATATCCTGCACCACCTTACCGAGCCATTTCTTCGGGAATTGATAGGTAAGTGTGATTTCACGACACTTTATGTAAGAATTGTCATAGATGAACATCGAAGGGGCATTGCGGCAAACACTCATCCAATAGTCTTCGGGGTTGACCTTTATGTCATTGGGACGATATGTGCCGTCGCCGTTGTCAATCACACCGGGTGCGACAAAACCGCCGGTTGGAGTCCATGTCGAGGCACCTTTTGCAATACCTGCTGCCTGACGCTCTTCTTCCGACTTATACCATTCTTCTCGTCCGGCCAGTGTTGCAAGGCTTTTGCCTGATTCGTGAGCAGCACGTGCCGACATAGAATACAGATCAGCTCCAACCTTTACATCAAAAAGGGCGGTAAGCCCGAAATTCTTGTAATGGAATGTTGTGCTCAGACCACCTGTCCAGTCCCAAGATGCATTTCCAAGAACGTGATTGCTCTTGTCGTACATCGGCAAACCGGTTGCCGGGTCAATAAGAATATCTCCGTTTTCGTTTCTCTGGAAATCGGGACCCACGATAGAACCGAAGTTCTCACCAACCTTTGCAGCGATCTGGACATCAAGCCATGAAGCCTTTTCAAGTTCAAACATATCCATGCCGTCTACAAGCTTACGCACTTTATTGTTGTTCTTAGAGAAGTTGATACCCAAATCCCAAGAGAAATCGCCTATGATAATGGGACGTGTGTTAAGTGCGATTTCGATACCTTGGTTCTGGATTTCACCGGCATTGATAAGACGATAGGGGTATCCTGTGGCCCAGCTACTTGCCATGCCCATAATCTGGTCTTTACTTATCTGATTGTAGTATGTGAAGTCAAGACCGATACGGTTGTTGAGGAACTTTGTTTCAAAACCCACTTCAAATGAGTTGGTCCGGGTAGGTTTGAGGTTCTTATTGGGGGTAGTGGTATTGTCAATAAATCCGATAGTATAACCAGGATATGTGAACTTGGATTTTGTATAAACCAGACCTAACTGATAGGGATCAGTGTCACTACCAACCTGTGCGAATGACAAGCGAACTTTTCCGTATGGCAGAATGTCGCCACGCTTGATTAGTTCAGAGAATACGAAGCTACCCGACACCGAGGGGTAAATATAGGTGTTATTGCCAGTAGGCAGAGTTGATGATTTGTCACCACGGATAGTCGCATCAAGATACAACAGGTTTTTCCATCCGAGATTGACGGCTGCGAACAGCGAGTTAATCTGCTTGCGGTAGCTGTTTTCCTGAAGACTTGTCTCGTTGAAACTCATAAGAGCAACCACATCACGAATCTGCATTTCCTGAGCGGTGGTAATGTTTGTACGGTTATCGACCTTATAGATGTTTCCACCGGCAGTTCCTGTGAAGTCAAAGTCACCCCAGCGGTTGTTATAGGTCGCTATGAGTTCAAAGTTATACATCTGGTTCTTGAACTGGCTCTGCTGTAAGTAACCAGACTCGTAACCAGGAGTTGTCGGTGCTTTGAAGTCATTAAAGTTAAACCAGTTGAGTTCAGCTCCCGCTGTTCCTTTGATTTTGAGGTGGGATGTTACGTTATAAATAGCAGATGCGTGTAAACGGAACAGATCCTTCTTTGAATCATTGGAATTCTTGTAGACGTCCCAATAAGGATTCACATTATAGGGATCCATGCCGTTCCAGTTGGAATATTCGCCGTTGGCATCCTGGTATGTACGCAACCAACGCTGGTCGTAGGTGGTTGCAAGAGTCATAAGGTTCTTGCCGACGTTTGATTTGCTGTCGCCAAGAGCAGGACGATTCTTTACATTTTCGTGGGTATAGTTTACGGTAAAGTCGAGGTCAACCTTCCCCATAGATGTATTGGCACGCAGATTGAAAATGTCACGGCTCATGTGAGTCTTGGGGACAATATCCTTGTTGCGCATATCGGTCAGTGTGAAGCGAATGCCTGTATTGCCTGAATTGGATGAGACTGTAACCGTGTTGTTTGCGGTAAGACCGGTTCTGAAGAATCCGGAGGTATTGTCAGGTATTATAAGATATGGACGCTCCACGCCGTCAAAGTAGCGAAGGACGTTGCTTCCGTCTGCTTTCGGTCCCCAGCTCTTGTTGGTATTTGATACGGCATCGATACTGTATGTGCCGTTGCTGCCCATACCGTAGATCTGCTGTACGTTATCCCATTTAGAGAGCTGTTTGTCGAATGTCAGTGTCCCATTATATTCTACTGAATATTTTTCTTTGCCAGCTTTCTTTGTGGTGATGAGAATTACACCGTGGCTGGCACGGCTACCATAGAGAGCGGAAGCGGCCGGGCCTTTAAGTACCGACATACTTTCGATATCATCCGGGTTGATGCTTGAGATACCATCACCGAGGTCATAGCCTCCTGATGTCCCGGCACTACCGAAATTCGTATTATCCAAAGGCACGCCATCTACAACATATAAAGGCTGATTATTACCTGTCATCTCAGTGCTACCTCGCAGAATTACACGGGTAGATCCGGAGGGGCCACCTGCGGTCTGACTTACAACGAGACCGGCTACACGACCTGCCATGGAGTTGATGACGTTAGTTTCTTTGGCTTTTTCAAAGGCATCACCTTTTACTTCATCAAGACCGTAACCGAGAGCCTTTCGGTCACGTTTGATTCCAAGGGCAGTGACCACCACTTCGCTGAGCATCTGCGCACTCTGCTCCAAGGTGATTTTCATCGGAGTCTCTGTCGCCTTGACTTCAACAGGGTCACTGCCGACATAGCTGATTTTCAGTGTTGCATTTGGTGATACCATCAGCGTAAAGTTACCGTCAAGATCGGTAGCTGTTCCATTGCTGGTTCCTTTCTCAATTACTGAGGCGCCGATAACGGGACCTTCAGCATCTTCAACGACACCGGTCACCTTTATCTTCTGAGATGGTGATGCCTCAGCTGCACTGGGTTCTGCAAATGACTGAAGCGGCATAGCAAAGGATACCGCACCGACAAGCAGGAAACCGCACATGAGCTTGTTTGTTAAAATTCTCTGTTTCATGTGTATTGATTAGTTTGTTGTGGTTACTTTTATCCAGTCGATATACATTGATGTCGTCTGGCCATCCTTTAAAGCTGTTAAGCCTTCGATGTCATAGATACCGGTGAATGATCCGCCAACAGCAAGGTTAAACAGAATATAAAAGTCATTTTGAAAATACGGATTACCGGTAATATCAAAACTATGGAAATTGACATCATCTACCGAAATATCAATCTTATTTTCATTCCAAGTAAGCGTGTATGTGTGATATTTGCCGTCCTGTAAATTTGAACGGGCATCTCCAGCGAAATACTCCTGTTTATGTCCGGCGACATCAGGGCCGTAGTGGAGTGCGGTGTTTACTCGCTTGTTGCTTGTCCCGTCGGCGATACCCTGGGCATCTCCCATCTCCATTATGTCTATTTCACCACAGGCAGGCCACTCCTGCTTATTGTTGCCCATCATCCAGAATGCGGGCCACAGACCGTTTGCAGTCTCAGGCAATTTTATACTTGCCTCAATCTTTCCGTACTTGAAATACTTCTTATTCTTTGAGTTCACACGACCTGACACTACCTTGTTGCCGGTACGTTTGGCTGTGAGGATAAGTACGTTTTTTTCGCCGTCCTTTCCTACCTTGACCTGACTTGTACTATAGGATTGCAACTCCTGATTCGTCCATCCTGATTCGTGCGTCTCTTTTGACCAATAAGCCGAATTGAATGAATCAAAATCGTCAAAGAACACCACATCATCTGCCGGATTAACTCCCGGCGATATTGGTGTGGGTTCATCATCCGAAGCGCCACATCCTGTTAAGGCCGCTACTCCGAATACGGAAATGAACAAATGTCTGAGATTTAATAAGAACATGATATTGATTAGGTTGTTTATTTGTTCCCATATAAACCTTATATGGGTTTTGCAAAATTACCACCGACCATTCATATTCAGGTTTGATTACTGACATTTCGAGGTCTGTTTTCTGACATATAAGCTATATTCCAGAAAATCAATAAATTTAAAAATCAAATCCTTGCTAATCTGTTTCGCCGAATCTGCTTGGTGACACCCCGAAGTGCTTCTTGAACACAGTGCTGAAATACTTTGAATTGGCAAAGCCTGTCATAACTGCGACTTCTGCTACCGGGGTCTTTTGCTTAAGTAATTCGGCTGCACGTTCGAGTTTCAGGAATCGGATAAATTCCTGCGGTGCTTTTCCGGTCACCGATTTCAGACGTCCAAAAAACAGAGTTCGGCTCATCGCCATTTCTCGGCAGAGGTGCTCGATATCAAATTCGGAATTGGACATATTCGCTATAATTATATCGACAACATTATCGACAAATACCCTGTCTGATGCCGGCATTTCACTGATCTGATTGTCTTCAGCATGTTCCTCCTCGGTCGATGTGTTTGTTTTAGCTTCGACATCTTCCCCTTCGGCTCTCATCAGTGCGAGCCTCATCAGATATTCACGAATACGCTTGCGGTTATGAAGCATGCCCCTGACCTTGCTTTTGAGAATATCGAGGCTGAACGGCTTGGCGATATAATCGTCGGCTCCTTTTTCAATACCGCTTACTATTGCATCGTGAGTGGTTTTTGCAGTAAGCATGATAACCGGGATGCCGGCAGTGTCAGGGTTGTTCTTGATTATACTGCATAGCTCGTCGCCCTGAATGCCCGGCATCATCACATCCGATATGATAATGTCGGGATAATGATTTTCCAGAAATCGTAGGGCATCTTCTGCAGAAATTGTTGAGACGACATTATATTCAGCCGAGAAAGTCGCCGTCAGATAATTCCGAAGGTCATCATTATCCTCGACAATCAACAATGTTTCATCCTTTTTTTCTGAGACTGTCGATACAACGTGAGATGGTATGCGTATTTCATTCAATGCCTCATTCAGATTATTGGGGTTCCAGTGTATTACAGGCTCGTCATAGATACGTTTGAACGAGATTGTAAAGGTAGTCCCTGCATTCTCTTTGGATGTAAAGCCTATGTTGCCGTTGAGCAGTTCCACTATACGCTTGACCTGAAGTAGACCGAAACCGTTGCCGGTTTCTTGCGATGCTCTCGCATTCTTGGCTCTGTAGATATTGGTAAATATGTTTTTCTGCTCTTTCTCTGGTATACCGATTCCTGTATCCGAGACTTTTATCGTCGCTTTTGACTTGCTTGCTGTCAGAGAAACCTCTACGTTACCACCACGGTTGGTGTATTTGCAGGCATTCGACATGAGATTGTCAAGCATGAGTTCCAGCAGATGCCTGTCGGCAGAGATTACAACCTGTTCGTCGGGTACATTCAGGCACAGTGAGATACCGCGTTTTTCACCGACATTACTGAAACAACTCAGCTCTTCCGACAATAGATAATTCAGATTTATCGGCTCGATGTTGACTTTCGCTTTTCTCGAATCAATCTTTTCAAAGTCGAGCAGCTGGGCGGTGACGGCATTAAGTTTTCGGATATTTGCGCCCGCTACGCCGAGCAGATATTGAGCCTTATCCGAAAGGCCGTCCTGTGCCTTCAGTTCCTCAATAGGCGACATGACCAACGACAACGGAGTGCGGATGTCATGGGCTGTATTGATGAAGAATCTGATTTTGTCCTCGTCATGTTCCTTTCGTAGCTGGTACCACTTATACCGTACTATAAAATAAATCACAAAGGCTATTATCGCCAGATAGCATAATCGGGCCCATATCGTGTTCCACCATGGTTCTTTGACTGTGATGTCAATGGCGGTTTCATCTAAGGCGCGTCCATCACTTTTGCGTAATGCTTTTATTTTCAGAGTATAATTTCCCGGCGGCACATTCCGGAAGCGGGCGGTACCGTCCATGTTCATTTCGCTCCAATCGTGGTCATACCCTTCAAGGATATACTGATAGGCTATGTCATTGCGATAGTCGATGTTTATTGCCTCAAAATCTACATGAAACGAGTTCTGACTGGCACTGAGCACTATATTCCGATTTTGCAGCATCTCGAAAAGATTGGGTATAATCTCGGCAGACTCATCTTCGCTGATGCCATCGATAGTGAAACGGGATATTCTCAATGGTGCGGAATAATTGGCTACAATGATTTTGTCGGGCGACAACCTGACTACTCCTGCCGTACTGCCAAAAATCAAATCTCCGTTCGATGACCTTAATATCGAGGACTTGTTATATTCTTTGGCAATTCCGTTGATAAAGTTCAGGCTGGAAACTGTTGAATCGCCAATGATTGCAAGTCCATTGCCTGTACTTGCCCATAGACGACCTTTGTCATCACGCACAAGTCCGTATATATCATTTGAGGGTAATCCGTCTGACATTTTAACCTCGCGTATGATTTTTCTATTCTTATAATCATATAGGTTAAGCCCCCCTCCTTCGGTTCCGAGCCACACGGTATTGTCGTTTAAGAACATCATCGGGATAATATATGCACTTACGTCCCGCTCAGATTGCTCCTGAAAATTGGCAAACCAGTTGTAGCTGTTTGTGTCGGCGTCAATAATGTAAAAACCATTGCCTGTTGCGACACCAACTGATTTGCTGTCAATGACATTGATTGACATTACGCCGTTTATCTCAAACCTATGGTATAATGAGCCGTCATCGTTAAGAGCTACGAGTGAGCCGTGAGGAGAGCCGACCCAAATCTTGCCACGACTATCAGTCTTTATTGCGAATATATAGTTTGATGACAAAGCTCCATCGTTTTGAGTCCAGTGATCTTTGATGTTCCCCGACAAGTTCAGTCGATACACTCCGTCGCCGTAACAACCGGCCAATACATTCCCGTTGCCGTCCTCGCATAGCGACACGACGACGATTCCGGATAATGAATTGCTCCAAATTCCGGTACGGGGATTGTAAATACCTATTCCACGGTCAGTTGCATACCAGATGTTCCCGTCTGACGACTCTATGACATAATTCACATTGTTGTTGACAAGAGAATTGGGATTGTCTTTGATATGTGTAATTATCTGTACGGGCGACTGTGACAGACTCACCATTGTCACCCCTCCGGTATAACTGCCGATCCACAGATTGCCGTTGCCGTCATTCAATAGGGCATATATGCCGTTGCCGGTAAATGAAAATTCAGGTGCGAGTTCCGTGTTGACAAACGTGGTGAGTGAGTTGTCCTTTGCATTATAAGCCAGAACACCGCTACCGTCAATGCCTATGGCAATCCGTTCCGGGCTCAGTTTGACAATCGAGCGGATTGGTTTCTGTAACAGGCTGTTTGTGGTATGTATCTGGGCAACGCTGAAATCCGACAAATTCAGCATATATAAGCCCTTGTTAAAAGCCCCGATATACAAGGCATCGCTTGCTTCATCGAAATACAGACTCTGTATATTGGTATCTTTAAGCAGCCCGACATCTTTGACCGCATGGTCGTTGCGCATGAATTTTAAGCCCGATGAAGTAGCTGCAAACAAATAGCCCTTTGCAATAATAATGTCGTTGACAGCCGAGCCGGGCAGAATGGGGCGATAATCCTTATCTGACACGTATTTGAACAGACCGTTATTGGTTGCATATAATATACTGCCGTCATTGTTAACAAGCATCTTGTTGAGCACAACATCGCCGTGACTTAAGTCGGAAAGATTGCTCGTCAATATAAACGAGTCATATACGGGTGAATATTTGTGAATTTTGCCCGTACTTTCGTAGGCATACAAATCGCCTTCATTGTGATACAGCCGAATAATGTGACCGGCTCTATCGCCATAGAATGAGTTGCTTTCAAGCGAGTAATTCTTTAGAATCCTGCCATTATACCGGTCAACCCCCGACTTGGTGCTTATCCAAATAGCTCCTGACGCATCTTCAACAAGCGAATACACCTTCTGACTACTGAGCCCCATCGAATTGTCAATACGCAGAACCTCAGAAAACGCATGTTGACTCCCATAGCCCTTCTGTGCGAAAAACAGAAAAACCATGACCACCACTGTAATAAACAGCCCGTTCTTGAAATTCTTTGGCGAGATTGGCATGTAATTACCCATAATACTGCAAAGTTAGCATTTTTTGCTTCAAGCCGAAATGGCGGTGCATGGATTTAGCGGAAAGAGTTAAATTTGTGGCATGAAAACCTCAGATGCAATATGGATGTGCCTGCCCGAGGGCATGGACGAACTATTTGAGATGGTGCGCTTCGAGCGCACGGAACAGTCCTATGACATCTGGCTTGACGAACAGAAGAAACTGTCTGATGAAGACTATAGTAATCCGCATATCGTAGCGCGGGGCTATACGGATTACGTTACGATACAGGACTATCCGATGCGAGGTCGCCCGGTATTTCTACACATGCGCAAGAACAAGTAGTGGGACAGGCAGACCAACGAAATCTTCAGCTACAATCTCGAGCTTTCCAACGAGGAAGGCACACGACTCAGCGCAGAGTTCGTGGCTTTTGTAAAAGACGAAGGTGGAGACGACAGCCCTGTCGATTAAGCATATAGCGCAGATGTACTGCGTAAACGGCAAACATTTTGCCGACTTGTACCGCAATAAGATAAGCTGTTACACCGACTGGTGCGAACAGGAGCTTGGCTGTGGGTTCTATTTCAACACCGATAATATCGGCCCTTACATGAGCCTTGACGAGACCTGTCTGAGCAACGGCGAGGTATGGACGTTCCTGACCAACAAGGACGGCCACGGAGGCAAGGGAACACTTGCGGCAGCCATTCCCGGAACAAAGAGTGACGAAATTATATCCATACTCATCTGAGCTATGGGGAAATCAATCAGACGCAAGGTCAAGGAAGTGACCTGCGATCTTTCGCCATCAATGATGCCCATAGCCGCAGAAGTGTTCTATAACGCCCATGTTGTCAACGACTGTTTTCATATCCAACAGGTCTATAATGAGGCCGTTGACGAAATCCGCATTGATATTCGCCGTCAGCTCATCGCAGAGGAAAACAACCGCGACAAGTCCGAACCGCCGGTAACGTACTCCAACGGAGAGACCATGCGCCAGATACTGGCCCGCAGCAAACACACCCTGATGATGTCGCAGAACAAATGGACTGACATTCAGCGCCATAGTGTCAACATACTGTTCAAATACTATCCAATATTGAAGGCTGCATACAGCCTTGCGATGGAGCTGCGCAAGATTTTCAACGCTAAAATCTCACCGACAAAAGCCATGGGCGGATGAACAGGTGGTATGAAAAGGTAATGGCTCTTGGTAACAACAACTTCCGCTCGGTAATCAAAACATTCAAGAACCACGCTCCAACAATCCTGAACTATTTCCGTCGTCGTGCGACCAATGCCTCCGCCGAGGCATTCAACTCTAAAGTCAAGATCTTTCGCTCACAAATGCGTGGTGTCCGGAACCGCGACTTCTTCATCTTCCGATTGGTCAAACTATACGCCTAAAAATTTAACACTTCTAACTGCCCAATTTAACATATGCACCGTGCTTTCGGCCTGACCCGAAATCAGGGGCGTTAATCTCTATTACGGCGTTGGCAAGCAGGAATTCTGGTATAAGAAACTTGATTCCTTTCTCAGCTGTGAGAATCTTGAACTGAAATTCAAGGCTCGCAGAGAAAATCAGCAAGCGACAAAGACTCAACCAGGAACCGCACCACAGCCTAAACCGCAACGGCAGTCACAGCCTAAATCAAAGCAGCCGGAGCCTATTGTTATCCCGCCATTGCCGGATATAGTATGCGGCGTAAAGATTGACCGACTTAAACAACAAGCATATCAGGAAGGCAAGTTCATCAGCATCGGAATCTGTGCCCCCGGAGGCATTGTGCCAATCAACCATTGGATTTGGTACGATTTCGACAAACGAGAACCCGTAATGAGCCGTACATATCCCTCCGACCACATCATCGCGCAAGCGCTTTCGCAGAAAGAAATTCCGGAAGCCTTCCTGCGACAACTGGCAGCAAAGCAATCCGCCGTATCGTCAGCACAGGGTGCCGGAATCACGTTGTCATCTCCGTCTATCGGCAGCGCACTGATTCAAGATGAAGGCTTCACTCAAAGAGCAGCTCTACCGGATGATTTCAAATTGTGGTTGAGCGGTCATCCCGGACTTACTTTCGATGAAGCCCTCCACCGTTATCGCGAAGAACAGAAAGCCAAGCAACGCCGAACAGGGCCTAAACTGTAATAAATTAATGAGGTTGTTGGGAAGTGTTGTTCCCAACAACCTATTCTTTCATTAACATCTCATTTTCATTAAAAGTCCATAACTTGTCTCGGTCTTGTTTTATACAAAACAACTCTAATCGAAGAAGTCCAGTCACTTGAGAACATAACCCCTATATTATTCTACTAAGGGATGGAAACTCTTCGTCGGAAACATAGTTGACTGTTTTATCTGAGGCATGAAATACTTTCCCTCGTAATTCAACAAGCATTGCTAGCAAAAAATCCACATGGGAGGAGTATTTCCTACACTTCTTATACGAATCATATTGGTTGAAAATTCCACGTTGTTTGTTATAAAAAGTGATATCTTTGTCATTTGCCGTTTTAAGAAAATATTGTAGGTATCTATAGGCTCCGAATCTCAAAGTTTTATTAGATAGGAATGCTCGAATTACTTTCTTTGTTTCAAACTGGCCATTGGAAAAGCAGTAATCAAGCATAAGGTAGTGTTGAATGAACGCCATCTTAAATTCCATATTGTGAAAAAAACGATTTCCCAATCGATAAAAAGACATTGGGACTGTCAAAACGTCATATTTATTTCGTTCATCAAAAATATGACGTAGAGTTTTAACAGATATCAACTTTGGAGAAGAATGATTTGATAATGATTCTTTGTAACTGTATACAGGATATATGTGTTCTTCTTCTGGTACATCAGGAGTCCATATAATCTCAAATTCATCCCAAAAAACTTTATGGAGATGTAAAAATTCGGATCCAATTGCCTCAACATACCTGACAATATCAATTAAATCTTGAAAAAAGTCTTTTGGGGTAGGCTTAAAATAATGTGCATTTAGTATAGGCATTTTGTCATTATAATCAATCACTTCCTTGGAAACAATTAAATATAATTTGTTGTTTTCACGAATAATCGCTACTGATTTAGACCTCTTTTCAATATTAATAGATAAGTTTTCGTTAATTGTAAATTCGCCTTCAACTTGGATCTTGATACTAAGATGCATAAGATTAATGTGATTAAGCCTTTATTGATGGATATTAATAACTTATTTCTTTCTACATGAAGGATTAAGCTCTAAGCATAGTTTAACGTATGCCTCTGAAAGCAATCTGATATTATAATTTCTCTTATCTTTGAATACAGTCGCCTCCTTTGACAACTTCACAATTTCGGTAAAGAGAGGATTCCCGTCTTCGTACTTAGGAATGAACAATTTGGATTTATTGAGGCTAAAGCCATTAGTCTTAAATGTGTCATGAATATAAGACACTACTATATCGGAATTCAATATACCGTTAATATAATAGGCTTCATCTTCAGATATGAAATTTTTGTGAATATCCTGACTAATAATAATGGTATGTTTGACACAAATTGTTTGTTTAACTTCTCCCCATGGCGTCAGGGTAGGTTTTACAACTGTAGCACAAAATTTAGAATTATCTCTTGCTGCAACCATGTATTTGGCAAAAGTATATGGCCCAATTTTAGATAATGCATAAAATGCATCACCTTGGTGCATTGATTTGCTTTTTTCGGATTGCATATCCAAAAGTGAACGATGATTGGCAAAATATGTCGCCAATTCCTCATTATTGTCTATGAGGTATTCAATAGACACCGGTTTTGTTGATGCATCAGCAAGATAAGGAATAATATGAAAATTATTCCTACAGTCAAATTCAAATGGCGTTACGTTGGGACCTTCAAGCATTGGATAAATTAGTTCCGTAGGAAAATCCCATCCATCTAAGGGGATATCATCAACCTTGTAACGAGATGTTTTAAGAACTTTATTCCTAAAACGATAATGTCCCCGATGTTGGGAATGTCCTACACCCAGAAGTTTAAAAACTTCAAAAGGAGTAGATTCAACTCCAGTGCGATATAGGTATGAAGTAGGACCGATAATTGGCGTATAATCAAATTGGGCAGAAGAATAAGTAAAAGCGGTTGACTCAACCGATAATTGTCTTGCTACAGTTTCTGAAAGTATCAATCCATCTCTGGCTTCTTCAAACGTTGACAGAGAATTGAGTGTGTCATCAGATATTCCTTGTCGGCGAGTAATCTCACAGACAGGGATTCCTTCTTTATAATTAACTATTTCAGCTCCGTAGTAATATGTATTAAAATCTTGTGATACAAACTTCTTCCCGATTCTAAATGGTCGCAATGGACTTTTCCATCTATCTATACGTTGCAGAAATAATCTTTTTTGCTTATCATAGTCCAAGTAAAAGTTCCTAAATTCTTCATAAGAATTTTGCGACATCAAACTGTCTGGCATAAGGAATGCCAATACTCCATCATCGCTCAACCAATTGGCAGCTGTAACGTTAGATATTAAAGCACAAATATTTAATTGCGCTCCGCCATATAGACCACCGTCATTGCAAAAAATATTTCTGATATCGCAGAATTCTTTGATTTTACGAGTATAGGCGGCAGGTAAATGCTCCCATTTTACCCATGGCGGATTTCCAACAATAATATCCTGCTTTTGTATGCGAGCAATGAGCATAAAATTAGTGGCAATTCTAATCCATATCCCATCCCAATTATTTTTATGAAGAAAGGTCAAATTCTCGGACAGAGTTTTTACATATCCAAGTAATACCGGAGATTCTTTTTCCTCAGCAGTAAATTCTTTAACAATTACTCGGTACAGAGCTTCTGGATTATCAGTCTTGACCATGGACTGCAAGGTTGCCATAGTTTTCCCGAAAGATGGTAATAATACCATTCTTTTGGGCAAGACAATATCGAAACTGTCACATTTAAGGTTGTTTATTGAATAGTAATAGCATTCGATTCCATCTATATTCCTAAGGGTTGGTATAATCGCTGAATCTCCCAAATATATAGGAATTTCAATGTTCTCCACTTTGCCGATTTTGTGCAATGCTATGAAATAACTAACACGTGCAGACAAAACCGAAAGAGGATTAATATCAATTCCACTTATTCTATGAATGATATCCTCAATAATTTGTTCGCGTTCAGAAATCGTCAGTTCACGGATAGATTTGGTTCCAACAAGTTTCTTTATCAGCGAAATTATAAATATCCCTGAACCACAACATGGATCTATGGCTTTCCAATTTGATTTATCGACAATACTCAATGCTTCAGAAATCACTCTGTCTGCCAGCCATTCAGGAGTAAAATATTCTCCCATTGAATGTCTTACTGATTGAGGAATAATTGACATGTATAAATCTTTGAACACGTCAATAGGGGTATAAGTTACATCCAATGAAAATGCAGAGTACGAATCAACCTTTATAATAAGTTGCTTAATTTCATTAAACACCCCATCGCTCCATTGCAGTTCATCAGCATACCATGAAAAGAAATCGCCCTCTAAAAAGTTCCTTATCCTATTGTTGGAATAAGAGTATCCATCTTCGAGTTTTTGTAAGAATCGGAGTAATTTTTGAGAGGTTAAACTAATCAAATCATGATACCCATTTGTATCGACATTGAAATTAAGTCGATCTACAACCTTACAGGCAATTAGTTTAACTATTATTGCATATGTTGTTTGTAGAGCGAATAAGGCTTTATACTCTGTTTCAGGAGAATCTATTGTGGTAGAGAAGATTCCTGAAAGATCGTTTCGCCTCTTCTCTATATCCTGGCTTTTTCCATTATCATCTACTGAAAGATGCATTAGGGTTTTCCACTCAGAGTATAGCATCTCAGACTTATCTGTTAAGTCTAACATCAATAGATGGAATAACGTATTCGCAGTCTTTTTAGATATAGAATCAGACTGAGAAGAAATTGCAAAATCCTTTACTATATTTGTTGGCTCAAATTTCTTGGTGCTGTTATTTAAAATTGCCTTAATTAAAGTATCAATATCTGATACCTCCATTATTTTTAGTGAAGTATGTCTTACTTCATCTCCCACAAAAGAGAAATAAGCAATTTTAATTCCATCAGTTAAGATTGCATCATGTTTTTCTCCATGGCATAAAGAATATGCTTTCAAGTATTCTTCAACTTGAATAAACGCAGATTGAACATCAGTAGATGAAGATAATGCCGTGTGATGCTTGTATTCGATAAGGAGACTATTGATTATAGCATCGATTCTTCCAGACCTTTCATCTGTAGAAAATGAATGTACTATTCCATTTATAGTCGTCTCTCGGCTGATATTGATTTCAAAATCTAGTCTTTCTCGCAATAAGAAAAAAATCTCTCGTTCAAAAATGGATGCGGTTTCTGCCTCTGAATTTGCCAACTCAGATTTTTTCACAATGTTCGTAAGAACATTATCTATTTCGGTAAGATATTCACCACTATCTAACCATTGAGAGATTCTTGAATTAATCATTTATAAGTTTCTCCAAAACTATGACATTGATTTTAGTCTCCACTAATCCGCTATTGGTATAATGGATTCCACTTACAAAGTTACTGAATATTATGAGATTTTAACGGTTATGCGTGGTGACCCAGCGAAATTTTGGCTGAGGTCACCACATTTGACTCGGTCGAGCCTCGTCGAGCTAAAGGTTTTATTGCCAGAATATGGTTAAAGTCTGTTAAAATTTGGGGTTGCGAGGCGGTAGTATGGGGTTGAATGATGCTGAATAGTTTTGAATAGATGTGATTTACATACTGATTATCAACATATTAAGAGACCACACGAAAAGATATGCACCTATCGTGACACACATAACGGGCAATATTTCAGCGCGTTAGCATGGGTGTGGTGACTTTTATCTCAGATTGGGTTGATTTTATAGGTCTTCGATGATTTTCAATTGTGGTGACTCAGAGGGGTGTAGATGAATAAAAGACCGCTAACTCATTGAGAATTAGCGGTTTTTTGTGGTACCACCAGCAATATAAATGTTAAATTATTATCAATCGGATTAAATTCAATTATATACTAATACACTGATATTAAGCCGAATTAAACAATTTTCAATTTAGGCGGATAGCGGCTGTTTTAGAGATTATAGTGACTATTGTAGTGACTATTCGGGAAAAGTCACTAACTTTGCAGTGTCCGATTCATAAGGGAATCGAACCTTGGATTCTATGGCAAAATCTCTTTCCCGGTTCTTCATCCGCAAGCAGGACGAGAAGAACGAAATCGCAACTCTTTTCTTTAGGGTGCAGAACAAGAAACACAAAGTCGATACGCTCTTTTCCTCTCAGATACGTGTGAATGTTGCGGAGTGGAAAGAGGCTTTGTCGTGTCCTGAAAAATGGATGCGACATCAAAGGGCGAACTTCAATCTACACGACTCTCTCAATAGGATTGAACTGGTAGTGAAGTCGGAAGTCGAGGGCATGTCTTTCGATAAGTCACATGTTGAGGCCGAGATCCTCTCTATCGCCAATCCGAAGAAAGCAGAAGCCATAATGAAAGCTAAGCGTGAAGAGGAGGAACGGCAACGCGAGGAAGAACGCATAAAGGAAGAGCAGGAACGTCTGATAAAGGAAGGCATCGATGCTGAACGCGCCAAAATATGGAATTTCATAGACCGATTTTGCAATGAAATCAAGAGCGGTGCCAGGCTTAATGGTCATGACAGATACGCGCCAGGCACTGTGAAGGCATGGAATAGCTTTCGGAAACTATATGACCTGTTTGACAGAAAGCATCGCTACACATGGCATGATGTAGACCGTGCATTCGTCACCAAATTCCTAAACTTTATGGAGAAGAAAGATTATATGGTGACTGCGCAGAATAAATACCTGGTCGATCTACGAGCAATCATCAGCTATGCCTATGCCGACGGAATACACAACAATGACCGCGCCCTGCAATATTTCGCAAAAAAGAAAATTGAAGAGAAAGACAAGGCTATTGAAATATACCTTACCGAAGCAGAGCTTCAGGCATTGTATGAAATGCCACTGTCAGGCAAGCAGGAAGAGGTGCGCGATATATTTCTTGTCGGGTGCTACACCTGTCAACGCGTGAGCGATTACAACGACATTGACAAGGATTGTTTCACCACTACTGCCAAAGGAACACCGGTAATACGCCTCATTCAGAAGAAAACCCGCAACGAGGTAAAGATTCCTATAATGAATCCCAACCTAAAGGCTATATGCGAAAAATACAACTACAATCTCCCTTATGTTGTTGACGTGATACTCAACCGCTACATAAAGGAGATTCTGAAGGAGTTGTCCGATAAAGTGCCCGACTTAGCCAAGATGGTAGTAACCAAACTTACTCAAAAGCAGAAGAAACTGGTGGAGGACGGCAAGCTCGTTGTCGAGCACAACGAAAAGGGAGAGGTGATAATGCCTCGCTACAAGTGCGTGACAACCCACACAGCCCGCCGTAGCGGAATCACCAACATGTACCTAACCCACAAATACTCCATAGTACAGATGATGCACGTCAGCGGCCACAAGACACAAAAGACCTTTATGGACTATATCAAACTCTCCTCGGACGAAATCGCCGACGAGATAGACGCAATCGCTAATGGCGCAAAATCCGAAGTATTTTGACTATTATTACTCGGAAACAGCTACAAATCAAAATATAAATTGTAATTTTGAATATGGAAACAAATAATTCACAGCTCGTAATCTATCAGGCGCCGGACGGAAATATGTCGATTGATGTGACAGTTCAGAATGATACCGTATGGCTGAGCCAAGGGCAGATGGCCGAACTCTTTGACAAAGATCAGTCAGTTATTGCCCGCCACATCTCTAATGTTTTCAAGGAAGGCGAGCTGGAGAAAGAGAGTAATATGCAAATTTTGCATAATACTCTGTCGAAGTACAAACCGACTCAGGTTTACAGCCTTGATGTTATTATCTCTGTTGGCTATCGCGTTAAATCCAAACGTGGTACTCAATTCCGCATCTGGGCAAATAAGATATTGAAGCAGTATCTTCTTCAAGGCTATGCCATAAACGAGCGGATAGCTGCACAGAAATATGACGAGCTTAGTCAGTTGATAAAAGTGCTCGGCCGCACAATCCAAAATCAGGAAAGGCTTACGGAGGACAGCCGTTCATTGCTCGATGTTGTTGTCGATTACACATACGCCCTCGACACTCTTGACCGCTACGACTATCAGGAACTGAAGATCGAGGACACCACCGGTAAAGAGTCGTTTCATGCCACTTACGAAAACGCCATGGAAGTCATCCGCGAGTTACATGAGAAATTCGGTGGCAGCACATTGTTCGGCAACGAAAAGGACGATTCCTTCAAAAGCTCCATCGGTCAGATTTACCAGACCTTCGGTGGCGTTGACCTATATCCCTCAGTGGAGGAAAAAGCTGCCATGCTCCTGTACCTTGTTACCAAAAACCACTCATTCAGCGACGGCAACAAGCGCATTGCCGCAACTCTATTCCTGTGGTTTCTCAACGGCAACGGCATTCTCTATAACGGAGACGGCACCAAGCGCATTGCCGACAACACACTCGTTGCCCTCACCCTGATGATAGCAGAAAGCCGCACTGAGGAAAAGGACACAATGGTAAAAGTCATCGTCAACCTAATCAACAAGAACAACTGAGGATAAGACGAAACAACCCCCGAAATATGCACGGCTTAACGACTTCATGCCGAGGATTGACCTGTCGGTGCTGAATGATTATGTAACGGCTAATCTCTGCGCTGATTTTCTGCGCTCTTCACTGCGCTGATTTTCATACTCGTTTGGGACATTTGTCACACCTAATGTCGATTATTCTTTGTAACTTTGCATATGGCTACTCTCTCTAAAATATTGGTTTTGTGTGTAGGCTTTGCTCTCTCCAATAACTTATGGGCGCAAAGTCATATAGATTATGTGCAGACTGACACAAGTCCGCTCAAGATTGAGCGTGATGCACTTGGTGCAGTATATTATTGGATAGACAATAATGCGCTCGACCTTGACCGAGTGGATTATAGTGATTTATATGAAACCTATATGACACCAATTGAGGGTCAGTTATTTGAGGACTGTACTCAGCTATTCATTGAGGGGAAACTTCGATTGGAACCGGACTTTCTAAAGACATACTCTTACTCTTATTGGAGAGACAAAATTGATACACCTGTAAGCGGAGTGCTTGGCAATGATTTCAGGCGGATAGAGGTCTATTTCTATCCCGATGCTGTTAAGTCGGATTCGGTAACATACGTCGTAAAAGGCCGGACAAAGGTTAAGAAGAATGTCTGCGATTTCACAGGTGAAGTCAAAATCAAGAAAATCTATCACAAATATGAGCGTGACATCGACTCTCCCGATTGCTATTTGATAATCGCGGATTATACTCTAAAAGAAGATGTTACGCAAAAAGGTAGCGGAGAGTTTCGGGGTGTAATGGGTGCGTATGGCTATGTCACTGAAGATGCTCCCGGAGTAATACAGGTTAACAATATAGATCAGGACGGCGACGGATATATGAACCGTTCTTATGTAGGCACATGGCGGAGTTATAAGAATCCTGCGGTCGTCAAGCGTTGTATGTGGGGCGATAACCGTTTGCCATTCCGCTTTGATTTTGATATAGGAGCCGGAGAGATTGTTGTCAATCCCAAATACTCGTCTCCGGAATGGGATAATTTTATGCAATGGAAAGACCTTGATATTGTCGAACCCGAAAGCGGCGACAGCCGTGCAACATATAAAAATCCGTGGTGGTAATGAAGCTGACCGATAAACGATTTTGGATATTGCTTATTGTGATGGCGTATGCTTCTGTTGCGCCCGCACAAACAGTTTTCTCTGTGGAGAAAATAAGCGAAACAGAATATGTTAAAGCTGAAAGAGAGTGTTCGCGCTATAATGTCATTCCAGCTGATTCCATTGTCGACAATGATATTGTCTCTATGGTATTGAAGGAGTCGCAAGCTAAATTTGAACGTCTTGATTCTGCTTGGCAACAAGAAATAATTGGTATTTATGATAACCCGGATTTTGGTTTTAACAAACGATGTCTAACATTTCTGCCTGAACTGAAATTATATGGTTTCATTATCCCTGAATCGCCGCATGACGATGCAATATGGTGGTTTGATTCTGAGAACGGTAAGTATATCTGTCGCGCGGCTTGTCCCACGGCTGTAAATGCTAATGGGATTTATGTGTCGCAGGTCGGCTATGATTGTGACTGGCCTTTGGATTTGAGATTTTTTCGTCGCGATGGAAACTTCATATATGAATTTGAGTCATACAAGAATCTTCAATACAGTGGTGAAGGACCTTATTGTCAGGCCGAAGAATCCGGACTTAGCACTATCTTCTGGCATGACAACAATACGTTGTATCTGAAAACCATCGACCATAACCGACAAGAATCGGTATATCTAAAATTCAAAGTTCAGCAGACCGTCAGGGACATGCTTGAAAACGTAATGCCAAACGAAGCTGTTAGACCGGCTCCAATAAAGCAACAGCCATGAAGCGGTGGCAAAATAACCTATATATGGTCGGATTGCTTCTTATAGAAGCAATAATAATGCTTAACGCAGTTCCCAAAGCCAATGCTGATGAAATCAGTATGAAAATATCGTTGGGAATCGCGTTATTTTTAGCCATACTTGTAAGTTTGGCATTGTTGGTTAAAGGCAACCAAGGCAATTATAAGGCTATAATTCCAATCTTCATAGTTTGTGTCGCTACGTATATTCAAATTCTGTATTGTGCAGCATTCTATAGTTGGGGAGCCTCCGTCTGTATGACTTTGCCAATATTCCAACTGATATTGGGATATGCGATATTTAGGTATTCCAACGACATTGTTTCTTTATTTATTGGCTGCTCTAATCTGATGTTTTCGACTATATGGGCTAATCAATATCAAGGTTTCCTATGGTTTAATAATAAATCCAGCGACCTTGAAACTATAGCAGTGGCGAGTCTTTGTGCCGTTATCGGTGCTGTGATTGTGTTCACGGTGTCAGCCATTATGATAATGAAGTTCAAACATCAAAACGCCTGAGTATGAATTATGATCTAACAATCCAATATAAGGATGGCCGGGTAAGTATGAGATTCCTCGGCATTGATTTCTTTGCATTGGATAAAATTTTTGGAACTATGCCGATAAAAAGACTATCCAATTATTGCTTTGGAATTTTCAATCCGAAACAGGAAGAACCGATTTATATTCAGTCATCCGATGACAATATCGCTGAAATCATATCTGTACCGATTACGAACCTACACTCTCTATTGGTTTTTTCAGGAATATTCCGGATAGAGAAGATTTTTCAATATATAAGCTGGCTGTGGATTTCAATTATTTCTCGATACTTTATGACGATGATTGTATGCTTGTAATTGAGGGCAAATGCTCAGATAAAACGAGATTCCAATTCTTTAATCGTCTTTATCGTGAAATATGCGATACTCTTGAAAATGAGGATTGAATGTGATTATTAATAAAAAGCCATTCAAATGAAACTGACCGATAAACGATTTTGGATATTTGAGGCATTTGCCATATTGTCAACGGCTTTGACAGTCGGACAGATGGAATTATTTTACAAACTCAGGTTGGATTCTGATGTCTTACCCATTTGTATCATAATTCTTATCACATACCTAATCGGGCACGCTGTGGCTTGGAAAAGCAATAAGTCTTGCGCTTGGTTAAAACTTGGATTTGCGACTTATTTGTTCTCCGCTGTCGCCTTAGCTGTCTTTTTTGCAATCATATTTGTTATAGATTGGCTTTCAGCAACTGAAGTATCTGATGATGTATCTGCTGACGTGCATGTAGGTTTATCAACTTTAGATTTAACATTGGTAATAATATTGATATGGGGTATTGTTTCATTTATTCCGACTATGGTTACCACATTTATAGCCTCACTTTGTTTTAGAGCTAAGACAACGGTGGCAACAGGTATGGAGTTAAGGAGTATTTCACTTGAATCAATTGGTGTGGATGGAATTGCCTATACCAAGAGTGAAACTCTGAGAATAGCGGAGGAGTATTACAATTCAAATATACCTATTCTTGGTGGTGACGTGTATTTCTTTAACAATGGTAACATTAAACCCACATACGACAATTGGTACTGTAATCGGAATAACTCTGAAACTTCGTATGAGTATGTTGCCCGAAGTTATCAAGTTGCCTGCGACTATATCAAAAAATATCCGGACAATGCTAATATCTTTTTCAGTATCGTTAAAGGACATATAGACATATGAAATCTGACAGCAAAATATATCGGTTTTTCTTTGGACGGCGGGGTGAGAGGCACTTGCCATTCGGTGCTATGTTGCTGATACTCGTGCCATTTCTTATCGGAGGTCTGTTTTTCCAGAACCGCAAGTACAATGCTTTGTCGGCAAATCCGGAACATACATCAACTGTAATTTCAGATATCGGCTATACAGGCAACAGTGGTCCTATAATACATTACAAATTTACAGTGAACGGTGTAACATATAAAGGAGGTATGTATGCCAATGGTTTTGCCGTTGGCGACAGCATAGGTGTGGTATATCAGAAAGACAATCCGGAGAATAATATGACGGTGTTTGAATATTATGATGGCCCGTCGTATGGTTCGGTCGCAATATTCGTCATCGCTGCGATTGTTCTGGCACTATACCGATGGCGAAAAATCAATCGAAAATATAACGACAGCTGCCCGGAGTTGGATGGCACTGGAAGGTGTTGTATTTACCGCACCGACAAGGAATATATATTTGTTACAATATATAATGTCACAGCGAGTCTTCCGATTAAATTCCTCCCCATAGGCTGTAGTAACGGAGAATTTGAGAATACTCTCATGGAAATATTCCATGCAAGTCTGCATGGCAAATATGTGGAGCTGAAAAACGCAGAACTGATCAAAGCCATGAAGCAACGCTCATGGCGACAGCTTTACCAACACTCCACATGCGTGTTGCTGAAACACGACAGCCACACTTTGGAGATTTTGCCCACCCGGAAAGCTACTGATGGCAAAGGTCTTGACTGGGATTATGCCCGCGCCCTGTCTTTTGACCTTGGCAATGATTCTATATACGACATCGTAAGTGAAACCCGAAAACTCCTCGATAATCATGAAACTGACCGATAAAAACTCCGAGATAAGAATCTACCAAAGCGTATGGAAAAATACGTTTTATGCCATCTGTTGCTTGGCTTTTGCTATTGTCGGATATTTGATTATAATAAATCCAAGTACTAAATGGCCAACGAAAATCTTTGGTGGTTTGCTGAATATGATATTTTTTGGAGGTGCCAGTGCGCTTTTCTTTGCTATGGCGTCACATAAACGGATTCGCCGCATTCCGTTTTTAATAATCTATGCAGATAGATTGGGAATTTATAAACAGCGCAATGGTGATTATCATACTATCAATTACGCAGATGTTAAAAAGTTTCGATTAGTAAAGATTCACTCGTCTAAAATGATTGCGGTGGACTATAAGACAGCTCCACTGATACATAAGTTTGACGGAGCATCCGATTTGAAACAAAATATAATGAACTTCAATTTCAATGAGATTGGAGCGATAGAAAATATACCCGTTCACAATCTGACAATGAAAGGGAAGGAGATTTGTGATATATTGAACCGCCGATTGAATTGTTGGCAAGTAAGACCCGCTGAATAAGAATATGAATAATTACGATATTACAAAAATCCAATCGAAAATCAATCGGTTAAAGCGGACTGGTGACTTCAGTCATTTGCGGTCATTCCTTTTGAAATTGTTATCGGCTTACCCCGATGAATATTATTTCATGGCTGAACTGTCAAGTGCCTGTTATCAATTAAGGAAATATATCGAAGCATTAACTTATGCACAAGAGTCATATCAGTTAGCTCCTGATGATTATTGGGTAAGATATATTTATGGCTGTGCATTATCTGCAAATGATAAATTGGAAGAAGCAGCTGAGATGTTTAATTCAATCATAGCCTGCGATGTGGCTTTTCTCGCTGATTATAAGCATGGCGAAGGGAAAAGATGGGCTGAATCTCTGCTAAACGATAGTAGATATATGAGGGCTGTCATTTATCAGCAAGAAGGCAATAATCTTGAGGCACGAGATTTATTCCAAACACATAAGTCCATAAGAAGGCGTGGGCTATATAGCGATTTTTCGATCAAACAAGTTAATGAGCATATTAAATGGCTGGATATGATTATCGGCGATACCGACAGGGACTATTCTATTTCAAAATATCGTCCGCAGTTCTATGATGCTGAAGGATGCTACATTCATAACGAGTGGACTTCAATCTCTGATATTGGCAAATCGTTTGCAGATGGAATACTCACAGCCGATGAGTATATTGAAGCGGAGAACCGATATATTGATACGGCTATTGATTTAGCAAAATTGGCTGGTTGTTCATATCTTATAGTGAGTTACATGGAGGGTGATTCAAAGGATATTGTAAATTCAGTTAAGGGTCACAAACTGAATCATGGCCTTATTGAAAGAGCAAAGACAATCCGACAAGGATTAAGAATCTCACTAAAGGACTGTCCGGACTATCTTCGCCTATGCCTGCGAGAATGTTGTTGGGCTGTATTCTCCAACAAGACACATAATTTCCTTGTCAAGTTTGGCTACGACTATTATATGCATGTTCATACTGCCGTGCCAAAAAATCAGGTTGTTGAAATTGTAACCAGAAACGGATTGTATCTTCGCCCATGAAACTAACAAGCAAACATTATAGCAATCAAATATTTAAGAAGGCTTCTTTTTGCAACGGAAGCTTGGCTGAATGGTGGACTAAAAAAACTTTTAAGCGGTGTGATTTTGATAACTGCGACTTTACCGATATTATGGCAAGAGGGTGCCGTTTCATAGGTTGTGTTTTCAAAAGAGGAAAGTTACAGCATTTCTATATGGGTTCCACTACTCTGGTAATGCCCCGTAAAACGGTTTATCGTAATTGCACATTCGAGCGAGTGAAACTACGCAACTTCGGTATCGCGGACTTTTTCGATTGTTCATTCATTAACTGCGATTTTCGTTCTGCCTTTATTGCTGCATCTTTTACCCGTTGCAGTTTCGTCGGAGAAATTTCCGGTTGCGTATTCTGCGGCCCTCAATATAAAGGCGGTTATTACATAAATTGGCTCAATTATTGGATTTCCAATAAAGGACGGCTACACTATGTGGATTTCACTAAAGCCACCCTGATAGATGTTGCCTTTCGTGGTGGTGTAGATTTGTCAACGACTAAGTTCCCGATAGACTATGAAACTGACTGATAAGAGATTTTGGATAACATGGCTTGTGCTTCTCATCTTGGCGATTGTGAGTTGTATGGCAGGAGGCTGGAGCGAGGATACAGCGTTGCTTGGTGCGGCTTATACGCTGTCGCTGTTATCGTTCAAAGTACTATTATCTTTTTTTGACCTTTGCACGTTATTACTTTATGAATTAGAAATTTCACTATGAAAAATCAGCAAGATAACTTAGGCAGTCAGGATGGAAAGATTGATTTGAAGGCGTGGATGGAGGAGCATCCGCAGGAATATGGCGAGTTTGCTGCGGCGATGGGCGAAGCGGACTCGCTGGAGGTGTTTTTGTTGGGAGCAGCAGCATTTCTTTCGTCGCCGGAGTTTCAGAAGCTATTGGAGAATATGATTGACCTTGACAATCTGGACTTGGATGAGCTTTTGAAGATTCTTCAAGAGTCTGATTTTGCTGAGAAGATATTTGGCGAACAGGCAGAAGGGAGCGAATGGGCTAAATACCGGTTGCCCTTTGCCGCATGGCTCAAATATGGACGCTCTTCTGAAATGATGATAGATAATATTGAGGAAGCGGCAGAGTCGATTGACAACAAACAGTACCAGTGGCAGCTTGCAAAGTTCATGAAGACATTTCTTGCGAGGGAGGTAGAGGATAAACGACGCTCGCGCAAGGATTTGAAGGAGCATCTTGATTATCGCATGAGTGTAGATAACGGCAATTTGGCTGATTGGGCGTTGGAGGGTATTGATGAGTCTAAACCGACTGCTAGAATTACAGAAAACGCAGAATTATCTCATGACTTTCTTTCCCTTTTGGCATCTCACGGCAGTGAGATTGTTAAGCGCATTGGCAAATGGATAGAAACACATATCCGTGGCGTTGACATAGCGCACTTATATGTCGCACTTGTCGAGTCTGGCGAGCTGGATCCGTCAACACCTGTCAAACGATTTGTCGAGATATTATCCGCCACATTCCCTGAATGCAAAATCGTCGGCGAGCGTCAGGTGCAGAAGAGCGTAAACACGCTACAATATTTATCTCCCAATCGTAAGCGATTTATCAAAGACGAGCCAGAACATCGCTTCGCTATTGACTCTATAAAGACCGATGTTTTACGAATTGACCCAGATGGAGTAGACTGAAATAGCCTCTTTTCGATTCGTTTGATTCGTTTTATAGTTCGCGAACTTAACGAACCATCAATTCTTTTTAATCCAAGAAATTACGCTATACTTTTGCGTCATCGTTCCATTTCGGAGCGGTGGCGTTTCTGTCTTATGCCGCCAGTAGAAGCGTCGAACAATGTCGGCAATCAAAACAAAAATGCAAGATTTATTAGATATGCTCAATGAGGGTCGGGCCCATGTCAAGGTAGAGATGAACGCCGAAGACCTCAAAGCATTTTCGGAGGACTTGATCCGCCGCGCAAAGGATGAACTCGGCTCGATGGTCGAGGCAGCCAAGAAAGAACGTATGCTCACCAAAGCCGAGGTAAAGGAACTCTTTGGCGTATGCGATGCCACACTCTGGCACTGGGCAAATAAAGGTATCCTCAAACCTGTCAAGACCGGCAACAAGATTATGTACCCGGAATATGAGGTACGCAAAGCCCTCGGACAACGTAACATCAATATCTGAGCATCATGAAAGCGAATGGCTATTACAACCATCCACGCTTTCCGTTGGAAGCCGGATGTGGATTGATCGAGGAGGATAGCATTGCCTTTACCAGCGATTCCGGTAAAACTACCGAAACTCCTTCTTTCCCTCTGGAGATATTTCCGAAAGCAATCCGCGACATAATCGAGACTCTTGAAGAATACGAGAACTATAATGTCGATTTCACTGCAGCCTCTTTCCTTACAGTATTCGCGGCTGCTATGGGCAACACTTGGTCAGTCCGCTTCATGACCGGATGGGTAAGCCGACCGATAATCTACATGGTGCTTGTAGGTTCGCCGAGCTGCGGCAAGACACCTCCATTGCAACAGGCGGTCGCACCTCTGCTCAAACTCGATGGAGAGTATGACATGATCTATTGCAAGGAGATGGAAACCTACCGTCAATGGGAACGCATGTCGGCAAAGCAGCGTGAGAAACATTCTCTACCTGAAGCAATGAAGATGCCTCAGCGAAAATGTCATGTAGTGGTTGATTCCACCGTAGAGGCTCTTATCGGAGCTTTGCGCGACAATCCGCGCGGAGTGCTGATTTACAAGGATGAGATAGACAGCCTTCTTTCCAATTTCAACCGCTACAATGGTTCGGACGAGGGCTACTTTCTCAGTCTGTTCAGCGGTACGCCTTTCAAGTACAGCCGAAAGTCAAACAACGAGCATATCTTTCTCGCCAATCCCTATTGTTCTATTATTGGCACTACACAGCCCGGTCGTCTGGGCGAACAGTTCGGCGGCAAGCGAATGATGAACGGCTTTTCATCTCGATTCCTGAAAGTCTATCCCGAAATTGACAAGATGCCGTCGTGGAACGACACCGCCATGCCTGACAGCGTTCTTGAAGAATGGGAACGAATTATCCGAAAGGTAATAACCGTCACTCCTTCAACAGACCAAGAGGGAAAAGCAACCTCAATAGAGCTAATGTTTTCCCAAGATGCGAAGCTCCGCATAATTCAGTGGAAAGATGCGGTAAACAACAAGGCCTATGCTGAAACGGATTCGGATGCTGTCAGGGCGTTGTGTGGCAAACTGGAAACTTATCTCATCCGCTTCTGTCTAGTCATACAGATTATGCACGGCATCTGTGGAGAATCGGGCATGGATGAAATTGAACCGGGAACTGCCGAACTTGCCATCAGGCTCACCGAATATTTCAGAAACATGGAGAGCCGGATTGCACCGGAGATTGAAACCGGTATCCTTGACAACCGGTTCACCGAGTTACTCGGAAACCTCAGGGATTCGTTCACCACAGCCGAGGCAGTCAGGGAAGCCCTGCAACTCGGAATCTCGGAATCCTCGGTCAAAAGATTCCTGAGAGACGGAGGCCGAGGATTCGTGAAGAAAAAGTCACACGGTTGCTATCGCAAAATATGACGCTTGAGCTGACACTATGAACTTTTGACATTATGACATTTTCGACCGAGGTCGAACTGACTGAGATACCCCGGTTGCTCACGCCTGATTTGGAGTATAAACCTTGCTTTGCAAGATATGCCGATTGTGTCCACAACGGCTATCCCGCCTCCCCCGAGGTGAGGGTCAATCCCGCTCGAAACTCGCAGTCTTTTGTCTAATGATACATTGCCCGTGAACGATGATAGACTGAAAAATGAATGATGAAAAACTGAAAATCTGCGGTTGATATATTATCAAGCAACACATTTATCATGAACCGTGATACTTCGGTTTATCGGTCATCGTCACATTGGATAATCGATACATTGGATAATATGATAATGAGCCATTGGACAATAAGTCATCGGGTAATGGAGCATTGGATAATCAGACAATCGAGTCACTAAGATATTATATCATCAAGGTATCAGTTCATCAAATCATCAAGCAATCATTATACCAAGTCATATAGTCTTCATTGTATCAGATATTCAATCAACCAATCTATCAAACCATAATATCTTAAAAAGTTAATCTCTATGCCGGATAAAAAATCCATCACTATAAAAATACGTGTCGATTCGCAGACCCACGCAGAAATGCAGTCAGGAGCCGACCGATACACCGACGGTAATCTGAGTGCGTTTGTACGTTGTGCCACACTCAAATATGAAGAGCAGCCGATGGCTGACCGAGACAATCCCCGTATGATTGCTTTGATCAAGTCCGCTATCAAGCTCATCGAAAGGACCGGCACCAACACCAATCAGGTTGCAAAGCACATCAACGAGCAGCAGAAAATGAATCCTTACTCGTTGCGGGCGGCAGATCTTCTTCCCTTCGGTCTGTTTTGCGAGGGTACAGATAAAATCCAACAGATGCTGACATACCTCTATAACATGATAATATCAGGAAAATGATAGTCAAGAAACTCAACGATGTGTCCGGCGGCGGTTTCCCCGGCGCTCGATATAACGAGAAAAAGATTGCTGATGGCGTGGCAACCCTTATGGCGATGGAGAACGTCAGCGAGGCGTTGCGTCACAATGTAGATACGCTGCACCGCTTCGGTCTTGATGCGTCGGCAGAAGTCGAGAGGTATCTGAAAGAAAGTTCAAAGACTTACGGCAATACAAAGACAACACGTTTCCAGTTCCATGTTTCGGCCTCGGTGAAAGGACGCGCCATGTCGCCGGAAGAACTTACCGACTTTGCGCGTGAACTTATGGAGGGCATGGGCTATGCCCGTCAGCCGTATTTTGTTTACGCCCACCACGATACCGGTAATAACCATGTGCATATTCTCTCGACGAGAATAAAGCCAAACGGTTATGCCATATCTGACCATCAGGACAGGCGCAGGCTTAACGAGTGTGCCAACCGCATAATATCTCCTGACATCAAGAAAGATATTGACCGGATTCTCAGCTACGACTACGAAACGGAGGGGCAGTTTGCCAATATCGTCAAGACTCACGGCTACAAGATAGAGAAATCGCTCGACGGCTACCGTCTGTTCAAGTGCGGCGGTGACGCCTGGAATATCGCCATCGATGACATCCTCAATCGAATCACCAAAAACAGCCCCAAGCGCAAAGACCGCGCTACGCAGCTCCGCTACATAATCCGGAAATACAAGAGCGAGATAGCCGAGGGAAAATGTCAAAGTGTCGATAATGTCAAAGTGTCAAAAGGTAAGAAGCGAAAGCCAGTAAAAGCAAAACTGAATACCGACATCCGCAAAATACTTGACAACCACGGCAAACCGTTGAGCAAGGAGAACTGCCAGCGCATACAGACTCTTATCGATGTTCTCAAGACAAAGTTTGGCATAGACATCAGTTTCCAGAAGGACAAGGACGGCAGGGTGAGAGGCTACAGTATAATCGACCATGCCGAAAAGATTGCCTTCGACGGCAGCAAGGTGATGAAACTGTCGGAGCTTATTGATTTCGCCATCAAACCACAAAGGGAACCATCGCCGCTTGACGTGTACAGCGACCTGTTCACTGTCGAGGTTGGCAAAGACAGCATAGGGAACTATATGCTCATCAATGTCAAAGACGGCTCGACGTACAGCAAGCCAATCTCTCCGAGACAGTACGCATGGTATAACGGCGTGAAAGACGACGAGCGCGAAGATGTAGGCCTGACAATAGCGGCCACGATGTTCTCCGAGGAGATACTGACCGAATATCTCATGCGCTATCCGATACACAACCATCAAGAGAGAATAAAAGGCATGGCCGTTGTCAAACATAGAAACGGCAACTACTGCCTCCGCGTGGCACTGACTGACGGCTATATGCCTTTGATAGAATTAACTTCGGAGGAGGAAGCCAAGTTCCGCTCTCTACATGCCGATGAACAAGCAAGACAAGACTTCCTGATGTCAATAGCCATGCTGCATCTTACTCGAAAGGATGCCGAGGCGGTTAAAGACAGGATAAAGCAGAATACCCAGTCCAAAGCCGGAGTCCTTATTCTCCCTTCCCGTCCACAGGACTACTCCCCGGAAATCTCGCAAGTGTTCACATTCAATCTTGCCAACGCACTATCTTCCCTCAATGTCAGTTCCGGCTCATCCGGCTACAAGCGCGAGCACGAAGTCGGCAACCGCACCCGCTACGACGACATCGACAACCGTCAGTCCGGCACCCGACTTACAATGTAAGAATGAAGTAGTGACTATCTCAGCGCACCACGCCGATAGTCACTATTATTTTGCAGAGAATTTAATGTAGAATTTAATTGGGTTTAGAATTAAACGCTACTTTTTAATACAGTTTAATCAAGCCGATTTATCGTGGTTTATAGCGATTTAGATAGTGACTATTATAGTGACTACGCCCTGTAGTGACTAAAAGAAAAATCGCCAACTCTGTAAGAATTAGCGATTTAACTTTTACTTGGGTGGTGCCACCAGGCACATTGCACCCCTTAGTAGTCAGTAGTTTAATTGCTGATTGTGCCGACATTGCGCCGACATTTGACTATTTTTTAGCGTTGCGGTCGCTCATTAGTATCTCGATGGTACGTTCTTTTTCTTTCAGGAGTTCCTTCAGGTGAGCGATTTCGCGGCGCAGTTCGGCAGTTGCTTCTCCCCCGTCGAATCCGTCGAAGAAGATACCGGCTGAAACACCTAATTCCTTTGCTATCAACTCTATTGTGGTGGAGTTGGTAGTACCGCGACGGATTGCGCTCTGTATGCTGCTTTCATTGCGGCCAATCTTTTGCGCGAGTTCGCGGATAGTCATTTTCTTACGCTCGCACAAATCTCTGATTAGTATTAAGTTAGCCATTAAAATTTATATTGTTAACAATTTTTAAGAGTGATTTAATTACTGAATAGTAATTTTAATGCTTTATTTGCATAATAAAATTACAACAAATTTTTGAATTGAGCAAATGGAGCAAGAAATTAGACCACTCACACCAAACGAAATTTTACGCGGTTGGCTTGATTCTTTGCCACGCAAGGACTATAACAAGACGAAGCACCTTTTGGTTGACGCTTGCCTTGTGCCGCTGCACACGGTTAACAACTGGGTTTATGGAAACTGTTCCATACGTCCGGCCTCGCAAAGAGACATCAACCGTGTGAGCCTTCAGGTGTCAGGAAAAGAAATATTCACAATTACCAAACCGGAGGGAGGGGCGAAGGCGTAAGCGTCCGACCTCCGGGGAGGTATATTAACCTACTCGAAAAATGAAAAAAGAAATCACCTTTGGCGCATACTCCGCCATACTGAACGCCAGCGCAGAACGCGCAATGCTGACGATAAAACACAAACGTCTGCCACTCAAAATCGCCGATAAAATCAACGAAGCCGGAGACATCATAGCCACCGAAGTGTTCTTTGATGATGATAAAAACGGTTGTGTCCGTATTACTCATGACCTCCCAATGGGCGAACTCACAGACATAGTTTGCAATGCCATATCGGCAATATACGATACCGACGTTTCTGTTTCCAATGCAAGAACCTAAAGCGTTGTATAACCTCCGCTACTATGCGCGTCGCCGTGGCTATGTCTTTGCCAAGAACCAAAGAGTGGCCACGATGCCGGAGGTGAATCGCTCCGAAAGAATCGAAGCCCGGCTGAAGTCTTTCGGCTACTGTATTCAATTAAACATCTTCCAATATGAATGACAACGTTTTGGCCGTCCTTCTCTCGACCGCTGATTCTCGGCAATTTTGCGGAACTATAACCGGCTCAACCGATTTTCAGAAAATTGGGGGGGGGTAAAAACCGCTATAATTTTTTGTAATTATGTAACTTGTAATATGATATGGTAACACCTGAAAGGCTAAACGCGGCAACCGACGACGGTCTCCGTATCATCGCACTGCATTACCCGGAGGCCGTGGAATCGGCACGAACAAACAAACCGTTCCGCGCCCGTCCTGACGAACGGACACCAAGCGCACGGGTAAAACTATTCAATACGGATAAGGGTAAGGTCTGGAAAATGACTGACTTCGGAGGTGAAGGCCGCGCCATTGACCCGATACAGATACACATGGAGGCGAAGGGCATTTCATTCACTGAAGCAATCCTCGACCTTGCGGCCACTTTCAACATACAGGACGAGATAACACGTTCAATCAATCGCCCGGACATAAGACGCGAACCCGCCACCGCAGAGCAGCCGGAAGGTGAATGCACGTGGGATATAGACCAAGAATTTACGAAATCGCAATGTGCCATAATGGGGCCACGTGTTACCCCGGAACACATGGAGGCGTTGCACTGGTACCGGGTAAAACGTCTTACATCGGTAAAGAACCGCGAAGCAATCCACAAGTTCTCCAACGAGAACTATCCGATTTTTATGCGGGAATGTTGGTTTGTTGACGAAAAAGGTAACGCAGACAAATTTTATAAGATATACGAGCCTCTTAACGTCGATAAGCAATGGCGATTCCAATACCAGCCAAGAGGTAAAAAGCCGCAAAGTTACATCAATGGACTGTTTGAACTCATCGCAGCTTACCAGGATTATAACGAGGCTGAAGAACGCGCCTTCAATTCAGACCCGGCGAACGAGGGCAAGCCGTACAAAGAAAAGAAACTGCCGGAAGCCATCATTTGCTCCGGCGAGCGCGACGCGATTTGCGTCCGTTCCCTCGGCTACCACCCTCTATGGTTCAACTCCGAGACATACAAGGTTACGGAGGAAGAATACAGACAGATAACACGCTATGTCGAAACCGTCTACAATATCCCGGACATCGACACGACCGGCCGGGTGAAAGGGACGGAACTTGCCTTGCGATTCATCGACATTCATACGATATGGCTACCCGACGAACTCGCAAATTACCGTGACCACCGGGGCAACCCTCGCAAAGACTTCCGCGACTGGATAGAGATTTGGAAAAGCAACAGCGACTTTCGCGGACTTCTCGAACTCGCCACCCCGGCGAAGTTCTGGACTAAACAATGGGTAAGCGGCAAAGGTGAGGACGGAAAGAGCAAAGGCCGCTACAAATATAGTATCGACATTTCCTGTCTACACGAATTTTTGATGTTGAGCGGATTCTACACACTCCGCGACAAACACGCTCCCGGAACGCAGTTTATCCGTATTACCGGCAATATAGTAACGCTTGTAACCCCGAAAGAAATACGCGAGTTCGTGCATAAATGGTCTATTCATACGCGACAACCGCGAGAACTCCGCAACCTGATATTATCAACCCCTACGCTTTCGCTTTCCTCTCTGGAGGCGTTACGGGAGGCCGACCCGGATTTCACCAACTACACGGAACGTTCACAGTTCTTTTACTTCCCGACATTCTCGGCTGAAGTAACAGGCAAAGAGATAATCAAGCACGAAAACCGTATAGCCGTCGGGGGCCGCTATGTGTGGGAAGAAAACGTGATACCTCATAACGTCCGATTCCTTCCCGATATGTTCGAGATTACGCACCCGGAAGGACGCTATGACAGCGAAGATTTCAACATCGAAGTTTACCCCCACGCCTCCAATTACTTCAGATATTTGATTAACTCCTCCCGTATCTACTGGCGCAAGGAACTGGAGCAAATGCCGGGCGAATGGACTGCCGAGCAAATCGAGGCTTACCGCAAGGAGCATAAATTCGACATTGCCGGACCTCGCCTGACCCCTGCCGAGATACAGGAACAAAAACAGTGTCTTATAAACAAGATTTTTACAATCGGGTTTATGCTGCACCGTTTCAAATCGGATTCCCGTGCATGGGCCCCGTTCGTCATGGATAATATCGTGGGCGAGAACGACCAGTGTAACGGACGCTCCGGCAAATCATTCATGTTCCGCGCTCTTTCACACATTACAAGGTGGCTGAAGATAAGCGGCCGCAATCCCCGGTTACTGGAAAATCAATTTGCTTTTGAGCAGATAAGCAAACACCTCGGAATCGTGGTAGTTGACGACTGCGACGAATATCTGCCGTTCAAACAGTTTTACGACAACATCACTTCCGACATCACCATAAACACAAAGAACGTTTCCGCCTATACGTTGAAATTCAACGAGGCCCCGAAGTTCGCATTTACCACAAATTACGTACCGAAAGAGTTTGACGGTTCGAGCGTCGGCCGTATGCTTTTTGTGGTATTCTCCGACTATTACCACCAGCAGACTGAAGATAACGATTATCTCGAAACACGACGTATTTACGACGATTTCAATAAGGATTTATATTCATCGACATATACAGAGGCCGAGTGGGAAGCGGATATAAATTTCTTTATGCAATGCGTCAGATTCTATCTTTCTGTCGCGAATATGCCGGTAAAAATAGAACCACGGATTGACAATATAATTTTCCGCAAGTTCCTCCGGGATATGGGCGACAACTTCCAAGACTGGGCCGAAATGTATTTCTCTATCGACGAGAACGGGAACGGCGACCACCTGAATACCGAAATTGTCAGGGAAGAAGCGTTCAATGCCTTCAAGAGTTTTTCCGGCAATCATAAATGGTCTATGCAGAGGTTTACCAAAGCACTGAAAGGCTTTTGCTATACGTGCGAATATGTCGCAGAACTGAATCCGCAAGACCTATGCAATAGCGGCCAAAGAATCATGCGGAGAATCGAAGACCCGGTTACACATAAGAAAGTGCAGAAAGAAATGATTTATCTCCGCACGGTAGCCGAATCGGACAGAATCAAGAATCCACCCCCACAACCCCCACAACAGGAAAAACTGCCCTTCTAAACTGTTACCGCTATGGATAGTAAGACACTGGAATCCCGGCAACGCTGGACGCTATCACAGAAAATCGACCACACGCTCGGAACGATTGACACTTTTGTTTCATTCCGCGAAGCCATGCGAAAAGCATTACAAGTTAACGGCCGCTTCTTTCCTGATGAAGAACCGGCAAACCTTTTTTCGATTTTATGAAATTACGAGTATTTGAAGCGTTCGCCGGTTATGGCAGTCAGTCAATAGCCCTCGAACGACTGAAAACGGCTTATCCCTCTTTTGATTACGAGGTGGTGGGCTTTTCGGAAATTGACCGCTACGCAGTGGCGGCATATTACGCCGCCCGCGATCCGCGTCTTGCCGGCGAAAGAATCGACCGTCTCGATATAAAGGCATACACTCCGACAAAGGAAATTACGGAAAGATTTCCCAACTACGGGGATATTACGCTGATAGACTGGACCAGTGCGGAAATGCCCGACTTTGATTTATTCACCTATTCATTCCCTTGTCAGGATATAAGTACCGCCGGGAAGCAACGCGGATTCGCGGAGGGTTCCGGCACCCGTTCATCGTTATTGTGGGAATGCGCCCGCGCTATCGAGGCTAAACGTCCACGATACCTCCTTATGGAGAATGTAAAGGCGTTGACATTCAAGAAACACGCCGAGAACTTCAAACGCTGGCGAGAGTGGCTGGAGGCCCAAGGCTATTCCAACTACTGGAAAGTTCTAAATGCTCGTGATTTCGGGATTCCCCAGAATCGGCAACGTGTTTTTATGGTTTCAATCCTCGGAGAACATAAACCGTTCATATTTCCCGAAACAGCCGCCCCGAAGCGTCGCCTCCGCCATATACTGGAGCAGAAAGTGACGGATAACTATTATCTTACTGTACCGCAGCTTCAGATGATTATCGGGCATTGTGAACGCAAATTGTCGGAAGGTTGCGGCTTTGCCACCAATTTCCAAACTTCTCAAGGAATAGCCGGTGCGATTTGTGCCGGTTACGGCCATTATCCCACCGATACGTGCCTGGCCGAACCCGTGGCCTGTGCGTTCAGAGGCCGGAACATCGAAAATCCGTCAGACCGCAGCCAGGGAGCAAAAACAGCCCAACGCATTGAAATCGGCGATACTGTGGCAAATTGTATTACCACGGTTGAGAAAGACAGCCTCGTGGCGGAGCCTAAGATTTTGGGCTACACACGCGATAACAAAGGCGTTGTGGTGTCTCGCCACCTGAAAGAGTTTGCCGGGTCTGTATGTGCCTCAAACTTCCGCAATACAGGCAGCACAGCGGAATTTGTCGCCGAGCCTATGGTGATACAAAGGTCCCACGGCTACGCCGCCAGGAATGTTCTTGAAATCGCTCCGGCCGTTACTGCCTCAGCATATACTGATAACAATTTTGTGTATATCGGCTATAAGATTCGCCGGTTCACTCCACGCGAGACATTCCGCCTCATGGACTTGGACGACCGATATATCAACGCTATTCAAGCCGCCAGAATCTCAATAACACAGCAGCGCAAACTTGCCGGAAACTCGATTGTCGCCGTGGTATTGTTTCAGATATTCAAAAGTATGTTCATTCTATGAAGAAAGATAAAGACCGCATTTCGCTTGCAAGAAACGAAGCCGACGAAATACGCGAATTGTTGGAAACCCTGTGTGCAATGGAAGGAACGTTTGACGATGATTTTAACAGAGAGTGTCATCGCGCCGGAATTCATGCGCGTAATTTATGCAAATTACTGCACGGACACCGCCACCCGACATGGGAAACTCCAGACGAACCAATACCACCCCGGAATCCTTATGAACGATAAATCTTATCCGCCTATTCTTGACGCTTGTTGCGGTTCCCGCTCCTTCTGGAACGACAAAAGCAATCCCTTGGCCATGTTTATGGATATTCGTCGGGAAACTCTTGAACTATGCGACGGGCGAACTATTGAAGTGAATCCCAATGTTGTGGCGGATTTTCGGTGTATGCCTTTTCCTGATGATACTTTCCGGCTTGTGGTATTTGACCCTCCCCACCTCCGTTGGTGTGGTGATTCATCGTATATGCGGGCCAAATACGGACGGCTGACAGCAGATTATCGTAATGACATTGCTCAAGGTCTGTCAGAGTGCTGGAGAGTATTGCAGCCTTTCGGCATTCTTGTGTTCAAATGGAACGAGGAACAAATCAAAGTCGCGCCGATTCTAAAACGATTCGGCCGAGAACCGTTATTCGGGCATATCACCGGGCGTTCGGGCAAGACGCGGTGGTATTGTTTTATGAAGACTGATGAATAAGGTATTTTTTCAATTTTCGAGCCGTGAGCCGGGCGGAACTTGCACCACGCATGACCGCCCGGCTTCCTTTTTACCCACACCGCGACTGCCGAACCTCACCCCTTACCCCCTCCTTTTTCTTACTAAATCTTTGTTACCTTGTAACAGATGTTTGCAAAAGGTGGTAACAATATAAAATCAAAGGAATTAAGAGAAAAAGAGGGTGTGACAAACTCGGTAACAATCGGCGTAACAAAAAAATTGCGGTTTGTTACACGTTTTCGGGGAGGGAGGAAAAGGTGAAAAAGTAACAAAACGCAGGGGGCGTTACAAACTGCAATTTTGAACTGTGACGAGTGTAAATTGCTTGATTCCAAATGGTTGTAACGGTGTTACAAAAAAACAAAGTTTTCGCGTTAAATCTTGGCCAAGTCGGTAATATAATAACACAGTCGCCTGTATAATATCCTATTGTCGGAATTTTTTCTTAACTTTGCGCTCATAATCAATCAAATCTCCCTCTATGATTACAGTAAAGATTCAAGTCGAACAGTATGTGGCCGAGTATATCCGGGGGAAATACTTCGACCCGGAAGTCGGTGCCGTCCGATTCCCCTCGAAACTCGACATTTACATACTTGTTTACGACCTACTTCAGAAACGGCCTGTTAACTGCCCGCTTGAATCCGGCAATCTGGAATTTGCATTGCCGGACCGACGCGACGCGAATATGGCCGGAGGCAAATCGCCGGAGCAGTTCAATTATCTGTCGGCGCGAGCTGCAAAACGCCTCGGCGACAAAATGCGCCTTATGATGTGGGCCGAGCTGCACGACCTCATGGACGAGAACAAGCACTTAAAGGGTATTCAGTTCAAGGATTCAGTTTTTCAATTTATATGCCGCTACGGAATAGAATCAATCACCGAAGATGCGCTACTGAAGAATTACCAACGCTGGAGAGATAAGCAGCGGAGGACGACAAAACGCCGCTACTCGCGAAAATAAATATATAAAAGTCAGCGATTATTTTACCTACCAAATGATTGATTTTGTCCTTTTTTGAGGGTAATTTTGTCGGAAAAGTGTCGGAAAAATGCTGAATGATTGATTAACAATAATTTATAGTCTGTAATTATGGAACAGTTGACCGTTTCGGTATGTCATAGCCTGAAGATTATCCCGGTAGCCCGGTTGACGCGGTTTGCCCGATACCGTTCCTGCGTTATCCTGATAACCGTCGGAACACCCGAGGACGCGGCCGCAGTTCCGGGAAGTATCAAAATATCGACAACCTCCGACAAAGGGATTATCAAGAAGAAAATAACTTTTGACCGCTCCGGCGTATCGGATTCCGCAGCCGACATTCTGGAATCATACAAATGCCAACGTCTGGTGGCTACATACGTCGATGAAAACGGAAACACCCGTGTGTCGGGTTCCCCAGACTTTTCTCTTAACCTTGATTACACTACCGGGAACGGTGTTTTTGCCGTTACACTTTCGGGGGAGGATACACAGCCGGACGGATATTTAGCCGATTGAAGTCCTTCCACGCGCCCGCGATATGTAGTTATTTTGCGACAAAAATAACTGCATGAACAGGCTCCAACGTATATTTTCCGACAACTGGACCATACGGCGACATGATTTTGAAAGTTTCGTGTCGCTCATCATGCCGGCGATTGTGGCCGGCAATATAGAGGCCGCCTCCGCCAAACTCAACGAGGACGACAAATGTACCGTCAAGGCGACCGCCGCTCCCTATATGGCGAAATGGTATGAACTTGACGATATTTCCCTGCCGGTTGATTCTATCGCCGTGATAACTCTTACCGGGGTTCTTTATTCGTGGGAATCGGAGTGGGTTGCAAAGCAAATCGAGGCGGCGGAACTGAATCCCAATATCTGCGGAATCGTTTTTGTGATAGACGGCCCCGGCGGCATGGTGTCGAATCTCGATATGGCGGCCGCAGCCGTGGAAAACTGCAAAAAGCCGACGGCCACAGTCGTAACCGGCATAATGGCCTCCGCCCATTTTTGGTTAGGCACGGCCAGCGACCGCACTTTCATCGCGTCTCCACTTTGCGAAGTGGGGAGCGTCGGAATCGTCTGCACACATTACAGTTTCCGCGAGTTTTTCAAGATGAACGGAATCGACTACCGGGAAATATATCCCGACACCGCCGACCTGAAGAACAAGGAAACCCGCGTACTTGTCGAGAACAACGACGAATCACTCATCAAGGCCCGCGCCGAAAAAATTCATAAAATCTTTGCCGAAACCGTGGCCCGAAACCTCGGAATCGAATATGACCCGAAATTACCGCTTTTCCGTGGCGAGATGTTCGATGGCAACGAGGCGGTTGAACTCGGCTACATAGACCAGTTCGGAGGTGTGGCCGACGCGGTGAAATGGGTGTTGGCACAGGCAACGAGCCGGAAGGCACAACAATTATATCAGTAATTAACCACCAATTAACACAGAGTAAAAGATGAATTTTGCGAATTTTATCCCCGCGATTCTCGGTATTCTCGGACTTACCGCCTTTCAGGAGAAAGACGGTAAAAAGAGCCTTTCGGCCGAGGAACGCGAAACCCTCAAAGGTTACGGATTCACCGACAAGTTCCTTGACGATTTCGCCGCAGCCTTGAACGACCCGGCTCCAGCCGTAGAACCTTCCAAAGACAGACAGGACGCAGCGTTAAAGGTTATCCTCGGAAATACCGTGTCGCAGCTTACAAAAACGTCTGAAGAACTGGAAGCACTGAAAACGAAGAACGCCACCGACGCACAGGCACACGCCGCAGCAATCAAGGCCAAGGAGACGGAAATCGCCGCACTCAACGAAAAGATTAAGGCACTTGCCGAACTTCCCGAATCCGACCCCGGCAAGGGTGCCGGACAGAGCGGCGCGACACCTGAAGCTTTCAACCTCGACGACACCGAACAGCTCGGCGGAATGTCTGGCGAGTTCTTCAGCCTCGACCGCCCCTACAATATGCGAGCAAAGGCCGCGCTTCTCGCGGCACAGGGCCAGAGCCTCGCCGTGGCGACGGCTAACCGCGTAGATTACAAACGCCTTCAGGACGACCTCGGCGCGTTCTACCGTCTGCCGTGGCGCGACCGCCTTCAGTCGTTTCTCCGCGAGCTGCCGACAATCGAAACGCTTTTCCCGCTCGAATCCGGCCATCAGGACCTCGACACGCTGGTTAATATCTGGCTGGGCGAGTTCTCACAGGCCGACAACACACAGGACAGCGACTTCGACAACGTTACAAAAGGCTCTTACGAGTTCGACCACGAGACCCTGCGAATGTACGATGTTATGTTCGCTTATCGCTTCAAGAACCTGAAGGCTATCGAAAAGAGCTGGATAGGCCACTTGAACAAGGAGGGTTCAAACGCCGTAAAACTCTCATTCATCGAGTATCTGCTTGCAGAAACGGCGAAGAAACTCCATAACGAGCGCGAGCAACGCCGCATTAACGGTGTTCGCAAAGACCCCAATCCCAACGTTCCCGGCCGTGCAATGGAAGCCGCCGACGGTCTGTATGAATACATCCGCAAGAAAGTGGAAGGACATACCGACTTCACTCCCAACGGAGGCACTTCCGGCAAGACCGTTTACCAGATTAAGCCGTTCAACCTCCCGCGAATCACCCCCGCCAATATCGGCGAAGTGTTCTACCTCGGCACGTCAATGATTCCCTCGGTGTTCCGCGATACCGGCACAATCGTTCTGTATATCCCTTCCTTCATGCTCCCGTGGTATCACAAGTATAACGAGGCGCATTATGGCCGCAATGTAGACTATAAAGAGAATATCACCTATGTGAAGGAGTTCCCCGGCGTGAGAATCAAGACGATTTCCAACGCTGACAATCACCACCGTATATTCTGGACCATAGAAGGCAATTTCCACACATACGACCATGTCGCCGGCGAAATGCTCCGTTTCAACCTCGAACAGGAGGACTGGAGCCTGAAGGCATGGAGCGAATGGAAAGAAGGTCTGGCCGCAGAGGCTGTCGGCTTCAAATACACCGACCCCGCCGACATGGACGGTTCCCGTCAGCTTGTGTGGTGCAATGACTATGACCGCCCGGATTCCTTCTTCCTCGAAACCGGCCCCGACGCGAATCCCTCCGCGCTTCTCCACTCGTCAATCGTAACAGTAGCCAACAGTTCGGTGTTCGAGATTACAGACATCGCCAACGCCGCCGTGGGGCAAGTCATATCCCTGAAATGCGGTGTCGACGGAAACAGCGGCGTAACAATCAAGAAAAACGGAAAATTCTCCCTCCTTTCGGCTGTATGGACACCCAAGAAAGGCGAAATCCTCCGTGTGATGAAACGCGCCGACGGCAAATTCATCGAAATCGAACGTGCCACCGCTCCGGGCGATTCCTACGAGTTCCCCGCCGACGAGACCACTCCGAGCGTTCAGGGTGCTACCGTTTTCGTCACCAACGCCAACACACAGGCCACCGCGATTACCGACCTGACCGACGCAGTTCCGGGAACAGTCTACACAATCCACGGAGCCGGAGCCGACAACGCCTCGACAATCGCCAACGCCGGTAACTTCGCACTTTCCGCCGCCATGACGCTGAAGGCCGGTTCGTTCATCAAACTGGTGAAGGCCGCCGACGGCAAATTCTACGAGGTGGAACGCGGTTAAACCTACCGATAATGGCCGGGGCGCGGATAATGCGCCGCGCCCCGTGCCTTAAATTTCAAACCATAAAATTTCATCGACATGACATATATAAGAAAATCCGTCGGACGCGCCCCCGGCAATCCCGGTACAGGGATTCAGCTCCGCGACGTTCTGGTGCTTATCAATACTGATGACATCGCGTTTATGCCGTCTCCTGACGACAAAGGCGTTGTAATTGTCGACAATATCGTTATGAAGCCCGGCCGTTATGGAATCGGTATCTACATGACGCAGGGAACAGCAGAAGTTACCAGCGCAGCCGAAGGCGAAACCGACCAAATCGGTTTTACCCCCTCTATCAAGTTCAACCACCCCGGAAACAGTCAGGAGTTGCGCGAGTTCAAAGTCAACGAACTGAACTCAAAATTTATCGGCATTATGCGCTATTGCTCCGGCAAGCCCGCCGACCTTATCGGTTCAATCTGCAATCCGTGTAAAATCAACACCTCCTATACCGGGAACAACGAAAGCAACACCAACGAGTTCACCCTCGCCCAAATCTCCAAAGGCGACGACATCAAGATATATAAGGGTACCGTACCCCTCGAAGAACCTGTTTCAGTCGTCGAGGCCGGCGTTAAAGTGGTCCCGTTCGTTACCGAAGGGCAATACCAACTTTCGGGCGGTTCTGCTGTCATCGACGAGATAGAGGGCGGAGCGCATGACGCGGTTATAACGCTTCTGGGGGCTGCCGGTACATCACCGACCGTTTCCCATACGAGCGGAAAAATCCTGTTGCGTGGCGGCAAGGTGTTCACTGCTTCAGAAGGTGCCCAGCTCACCCTCCGCGCTTTTGACGCCGGAGAAGGCGGCCTGATATGGATAGAACAAAGCCGATACGTCCCCGCCTGATTCTACCGGCTCATTTCCCGACATATATCCCCGAGGCTCCGGCTTCGGGGATTTTTTTGCGCGTAAATATTTCCATATATGGAAAACTTTTTGTAACTTTGCATTGTAATTAAGAAAAGCATTTATGGACAAACCCAAATATAATGTTATCCTTAGCAAGGAAGTAAGGGAGTTTCTAAGCACTCTCCCGGTTAAGGCTGCAAAGAAAATCATCTATAACATTACTGTTGTAGCCGGAGGCCTTCAGGATAAAGAATTGTTCAAGAAATTGGAAGATTCCGACATTTGGGAGTTTAGAACGCTTTATATGGGAATTGCTTACCGTCTGCTTGCGTTCTGGGACACAGAAGAACAAGCCTTGATAATCACCACACATGGGTTTGTCAAGAAAACGCGCAAAACACCCGGAAAAGAAATTGAAAAGGCAGAAAGATTAAGAAAAGAATATTTTGATGAAAAAAACAAATGATATGAAAAAAAAGTGGTACACCCTCGGAGAAATTACCGATGAATTTGTAGGTGTGAAAAGCACCCCCGAACGTGAGGCGTTTGACGCTGACGTGGAAGCCGCTTTAATCGGCGCGTCGATAAAGAATGCCCGCAAGGCTATGAATCTGACACAAGCCCAACTCGGAGAACGTGTGGGGGTTCAGACTGCGCAAATTTCCAAAATTGAAAGTGGCCGCAACCTTACAATATCTACTATCGTCCGGGTGTTGAAGGCTCTCGGATTGAGTGCCAACTTCTCTATAAATTGCGAAGGCCTTACCCCTGTTACTCTCGGAAACCGAATATAACAGGCCGCAAATAATATTGAATCGCTCCGAAGGTATTAGCCGCCCTTTGGAGCGTTTTGTCTTTTAGCCGGTAATTACCGTCGCTTAATTTTGTACTGTCAAAAACTTTATATCATGGAACAGGACAAAAGAAAAGTAATTACCGAATACCTTAAAGGCCCGCGAGACTATAATGAGGGCGTGGCACTGTACCAGCGTTTCGGTGTGAATCTGATGTTAAAACGCCGTTTTGTCGTCGATGATACCGCCACTACCCGCGAAATACTGTTTGATGAACTTCGCAAAATCGCCGGACTTACCGAAACGGAGTTTGCCGCACTTCCGCGCCGGGCAAAAACGAAGCAAGCCATGATCGAGACGAAAGCCCCGGTTAAAACCGTTCCGGTTGATGATGAAACCGCACTTATCGAACTGGCGGATTCTTTCGGTGTAAGCGTCGACGAACTGGTAAGCCCCGATTTTCAGGAGCGAGTGTTGTCCATGGACGACAACGCCGACCGAATCGACGAACTTACCGAGGAACTGGAAAAAGCCCGCTCCAAATATGCCGAGGCCCCGGAGCCTGTCAGAAAGATGATACGTTTCCGCGAAAAATATCCGTTCCTTAACTCCCCGGACTGCCCCGACATTCTGAAAGTGCTGGTGGCCGATATGTTCACCGCATACGGCAACTATAAAGCCGCGTTCGTCCGTCTCCAGGCACTCGGCGACGCTGATTCCGCCCAAGCTGCCGCCGAATGTGAGACAATCGTAACCGAGTATCTGAAGAATCGCGAAATCTGGGACGAACTCGAACATTACCGGGAAACCGGCTCGATTCTCGGCAAAGCCGCCAAGTTCCGCGAAATGGAGGCGACCGAGGACCTGACCGCCCTCTCCGATGTTGAACTTGTGGGAAAACTCAACTCCGCCAACTCCAACGTGTCAAAACATAAAAAGAAACTCGATGACGCAAAGGCTAAAGGCGAGGAAAACGAGAAAGCCGCCGCAGCTTATGAAGTGTGGACGCAAAGGAAAGCCGCGTTAAAGGCCGAGGTTGAGCGTCGAAAAAAAAAGTAACCGTGGCTATCGAGGCGGCGGAACGCTCAAAGGCTCATATCCTCCGTTTCCTCTCGCGCCCCGGCTGCCATCCGTGCGACCGCTCGGAGGCGGGCCACCAACTCGAAATCCAGAATAAAAAAATCGCTGCTCTGAATGTTTCGTTATCCCTCCTGCAATCTCTCCACATATGACCGCCGCGAGTTTCCGGGCGGAACTGTCTATAACGGCGACTGCCTCGACGTTATAAAGACCCTCCCGGAATCGTCGGTGGACTGCATTGTTACCGACCCGCCTTATTTTCTCGGAATGACCCACAACGGACAAAAGGGCAATTTCCGCGACCTCTCTATATGCCGACCGTTCTACCGGGATTTATTCAACGAGTTTCGGCGCGTGTGCCGTCCTGAAGCCTGTATTTACTTCTTTTGCGACTGGCGAGGATATGCGTTTTATTATCCGTTGTTCGATGAAATCCTGAAAGCGCACAATATGCTTGTATATAACAAATTAAGCGGCCCCGGCAATCATTACGCATTTATCCACGAACTTATATTGTTCCATGCCGGAAAGGGTGCGAATATCGGAGGCACAAACATAATATCCGATATAAGGGCGTTCACCTCCGGGGCTAAATCGACTGACGGGGCTAAAGTTCACCACACACAAAAGCCCGTAGCCCTGATTCAGAAATTTATCGAGGACGCGACCGCTCCCGGCGCGGTGATACTCGACACTTTCGGCGGGTCCGGCTCTACTGCCGTGGCCGCTGTCCGCTCCGGCCGCCGCTTTATCCTCATGGAGCAAGACGAAGGATATTACCATACAACCTGCAAACGCCTCGAAGATGAATACCGATAATACCGATATTGTAAAATATCCCGATTTTCCTCTGACAACTAAGGAGGAGGAAGATGTTTACAAACTGGCTTCCGCCGGTATGCGTCCGGCTGAAATCGCCGTGTCTATGGAATGGCCGCCGGAGCGTCGCCGGGCGTTCTGCATTATCGCCGAGTTACCGGGTTCACCTCTGGCTCTGATGTTGGCCGCCGCCCGTGTCGAAGGAATCGCCACACCGCAAATAAAACTTCAGGAAGCCGCCACTGCCGGAAACATTGACGCTATAAAGGAACTCCAGAAGATTCAGGCGCGAAACCGCTTTAACGAACTTGTCAACTATTTGGACGATGACGAATTTACCCCGTAAGCCCTCCCGGATAAATTTTGAGGCAATAGATTCTCGCCAAATTGAAAGAATACTGTCTACCGGGAATCTTGAAAGCCTGACACCCGAAGAACGCGACTATTTCGATTTAATGGAAATGGTTCGCGGACTTCGGGCGCGTATGATGTTTCCCGGAGGCAAGCGGATAGTTACCAAAGCCGGAATAATCAAGCTGCTGAAATCCGACGCTTACGGACTTTCAGACTGGATGGCCCGCCAGATATATGCCGACGCGCTCAATTTTTTCTATTCCGAGGAGAATGTCCGCCCCCGCGCATGGGCCAACCTATACGCCGAACGTTACGAGAAATGGGCCGACCTTGCCGCCTCTATGGGAAAGCTGAAGGAGGCCAAAAGTATGTTGCACGAGGCCGCGAAACTCCGGGGCTGCTACGATGAAGCCACCCCGGAGATACCGCAGGAACTTCTCGACGCTTCTCCCGTCATACTCTACACACACGACCCCGAAATTATGGGCGCACCGAAGGCCGACCGCAAGGAACTGGAGGAGTTCATTGATTCGATACCTGAAATCCCGGAGATTAGCCGCCGCCGCGTGAAGGAGGATGCGGGAATTATGAAACGCAATCTTATTCAACGAATGATTGACGACGAAAAGGAGTTTGGCGATGAAAGCGAATAAAATCCCCGAAATGCCTGTAAAATTCGGCTCTGACGCGCTTGTTTTCTGCGACTGGATAGATACCACCAACTTTATAGCAATCGGCGGCCGTGGCGTGGCTAAAAGTACCGTCATTATCGCCCGGCGTTCTGTCAAGTGCGTCCGGCTCATGCCGGGCGCGCCTATCGCTATTGTGGCCGACACCTATTCAAATCTTGTAAACAACATAATGCCGGCCGTTCAGAATGGATGGAAAATTGATGACCTTATCGAAGGGGTTCACTATGTCAAATACAAGCGTCCGCCGCTGGAGTGGCAACGTCGTTGCTCTGTTATTGTCGATGACTACAAGCACGTTTTTTCATTCTGGAATGGCTCTGTAATTTTTCTCGGCTCACTCGACAACCCTTCATTGCTTGCCGGTAAATCCGTGGCTCACCTGATTTTCGATGAAGCCAAATACGCTTCCGATTCAAAGGCTGCCCGTGTTATGCCTATTCTCCGAGGCGACGCGATAACTTATGGGCGCTGCCACCTCTACGGAGGTGTTACGATTACCACCGATATGCCGGACGTTACCGAGGGAGAATATGATTGGTTTTTCCGCTATGCCTCCGAAATGGAGCCGGAGCGAATTGTCAGAATCGTACAAGCTGCCGGGGAGTTGAACCGTCTGCAATTGAAACTCACACGAGCCAACCGTGAGGTGACCCCGGACGTTAAGAAAATTGCCCGGCTTGAAAAGCGTATCGACTATTATACCGAAGGGCTGCTGAAGCTGCGCAAAGGGCAAACCTTCTTTATGAATATATCGAGTTTCGTCAACATCGACATTCTTACCGTTGACTATGCGAAACGTCTCTATAACGGCGCACTCGAACTCCACGAGTTTCTTAAATCCGTTATGGGTATGCGTCCGGGCGTGAGGAAGGACGCAAGATTTTACGTGCTTTTCGGAGATTCACACAAGTACACCGACGGAACTGTTTCAGGAGTGGCGGCCTTCACCTCTGCGGAACTGCGACACCTCGACCCCTCCCGACCGATTGACGGGGGCATGGACTTCGGCAATATGCTTTCGTTGGTTATCGGACAATCTGACGGCCGACGTTACCGGGTGCATAAAAACTTCTACGAGATACCGCCGGGCTGGTTCCGCGAACTCGCCGATCAATTCCTCGACTTCTTTAATTCGCATACGTTCAAGACCCTGAACCTCTATTATGACCGCTCCGGCAATAACTTCCAGAAACAAGGTGAGGACTATGCCGGAAAGATTAAGGAGGCTATCGAAAAGGACGCGGCCGGCCGACGTACCAGCTGGACTGTCGTACTGAAATCGCGCAAGCAAGCCACGATTAAGCAAAACGCCGAATATGATTTTATGCACGAACTCATGCGAGGAGAGAACGAACGCCTTCCCCTGTTGCTTGTCGATGTTCTGAACTGCCCGGAAATGGTGTGCAGTATCGAAGGCGCAAAGGCCGAAGTCAAGCACCGGGGCCAGCAAAAGGTGGTGGCGAAAGTCAAGAAAACCGAGAAACTGGAGGCGAAGAAACTCCCCCGCCTGTCGACCAACTTCTCGGACGCTTTCAAGTACCTGATGATGCGCCGCGAGTGGCTGAACGCCGCCAAAGCCGCGCCCTCCGCTGCTTCAGGAGCGGCGGAACTTGCCGAACAGTGGATGGCCGACCGATTCGGCGACTGACATAGTTACCGGCTCCCTTACCGACCATATTACCGCCCGACGGCCGACGATGCCGCCGGGCGTTGTTTTGCGCCCTCTGTGTCGCCGTGTAACGCCGTAACAAATCCAAATTCTCACATTTCACTATTGGTAAGAGGTGGTAATTACTTTTCCACTTCAGAGCGGCCCGCACTTCGGAGCGTGTCAAAAATCGCGTTTTTATTTTTCAACGCGGTTAACTATCTTATTCATAGCATAATGATGTTTTCAAGACCAAAATTTTACGTCTGAAATGCCGTTTTTTGCTCCGCAAACCTCAAATTTTACCTCATTACCGCTAAAAATTCGTAACTTTGCACTGTCAGACACCCGGAATCCGGCGGAGATAACTCCAATCTTACGCCACATGCCCCCCCCAACCAGCCCGGAAGTAAAAACCGAATTGCAAAAAACCGATAAAGCGGCCAAAGGCTGCGGAATGGTGATTTTTGCAGCAATAATAATCGCTATAATATACGCGGTATTTCAGGGCATAAACTCTGATTCTGCCGGAGATTCAAGCGATGAAATCCAAGCAGCCGCTTTCCAGATAGCAAAACAGGAGGTTAAAAGTCAGTTGAACAACCCGGCGACCGCCGACTTTTCTCTGATGTCGGTAACGCGTGAAAAGTTCGGGGATAACACCTATCGGATAAAAGGCACTTTGACCGCTGAAAACGCTTTTGGTGTAGAACAGGAATTGCGATACACCGTAACCCTTACTTATTTTGAAGGGAATCCACTCGACCGTTCAAGTTGGAATATTACAGGGTGTGATGTGAAAGAAAATCGCTAACTATATAAAATAATACATAACGCGCCGGGGCAAATCGCTCCGGCTTTATTTTTCTCTTTCGTCTTAAACTTTATTAACGTTTTTTTTTTCTTTGTTCACAATATTCTTCCGAACTTTGCGCTGTCAAACTACACCGAGTTATCTCGGTTGGGCCGGTTCTCGGCTCGAAATACTTCGGGCGTTTTTTGTGCCTGATTACATACGATACAAGGCGACCGCCTTCTCCGCACTTTAGTAACTCGACCCTTCCGTCGGTTTCCGGTGTAGTTTGACGACATGGAGAGGTGGCCGCCTTTTCATTCATACAAATATATCGTCAAACTCAAACTACACCACAAATGAAAGTAACTCAAACTTTACCGGCTCCGGCTGAATTATGCCGACCAAGAGCGAAGAAACTACCGATTAAAGCAATTATTTACCTTACATCGGAAAAATTCAGTATCTTTGTATCCGTAATCGCCACCCTTATTGCATGGTGGGGCGTTTGCATTGACAACGAGCGAATAACCGCTTATGGCGGACTGGTATTCCTTGTCGGGTTTACACCGTGGGCTATACGTGAAACTTTCCGCGACATACGCCAAGACAGACTCGGTGTCGGCAAAGACTGGTAAACAATCAACAATCACAAGTATAGAAAATCATGGAAAAGAAAAACAATACCATACAAGTAAGCGACGCAGCACTCGCCGCAATAAACGGACTTCAGCACACCGCCGGAACATACCACTATTACCGGGCAACCCTTGACCGCATATTTAATACCGTTCTTCATGTTTCCGAAGATTTGGGGATGGATGATATGGAGGCAGTCGCCACCCTCCGCGCCATTGACGGAATCCGTCAAGACCTCGCAGCAATCGCGGGGTCTGTCGCCCGGCGCAAGAGCCACCAGAATCCGCCGGAGGAAGAAATCGCCGAACGGGTGGAAGATACGTTCACCGATATAGACGATGTTTCGGATTCCAACTATCCGCAGCCAGTAGGGGAATCCGATGAAGTCGTTAAGGAATAGCATTTCAAGGTAAAGAAGGTTGTTACCACATATTAGGAAGCAAGTAAGAAGAACGCCCGGTGTGAATCGGGCGTTTTTCGCACACTGTCGGGGGTTGTCCTTCCAACCTCGCTCCGGCTGACCGAAATTTGCAATGTAAAACGCAGACGATATGGAAATAATAAACATCATTATCCCGATTATTACCCTTGTTATCGGAGGCGGAGCGACATGGATTTTTACAATAAAATACACACGTCGACAAGCCGAAGCCGAGGCAATGGAGCATTTTCAAACAGTATATCAAGGCTTGATTAAAGACCTTCAGGATGACCGCGCCGAACTTCGCAACAGAATAGGCACAATGGAGGATAAAATCAAAAGCCTTGAACTGATAGTGGAAAACAATGCCAAGATTCTGAAGCAGCTTTCGCGCCTCGCTTGTGTAAAGGCTCCTTCCTGTGCTGAATGTGTACTGATTGATATTTCACAGTTATGAGAAAGTATGATATATTATTCGCGTATGTGCTTGTCTGCATTGCAGCAACTTGCCTCGGCATTTTGTTCAGTTGCCGCTCTACTAAGGAAGTCGTCGAGGAAACCACCATACAGGCAGTTTCCGAATATTCCGCAGATTCTACATTCAACGCCGCCGCCACCGCCGAGAAAACAACAGAGAACCGCGCCGATTCCTCAAACGTCCGCGCTGATGAACGGGGTAGGGTCGAGATTGAGAGAGATTCAGCGGGCCGCCCGATTGTTATCCTCTGGAACCTCGATTGGCGGTTACAGGGTAAAAACACAATGCAGACGGAGAAGGGCAAATGGTTTTACGGGCTTAACGCCACGCGTCATTCCGAAGCCTCCGGCAAGACTGACACAGACACCAAGAAAAAGAAAGAAACAAAGACTGAGGTGGACCCGTCTATCCCTTTAGAAACCATTATCGGAACGGCCCTTCTCGGATTCACTCTGCTTTATGTCATTTATGTAATTATAGCCGACCATGTATGGCCATGGATAAAGGAACGCAGACGCAGACAATAGACCTGTTTCAGGCTATCGAGGAAATGAAACGGATTAGCCTCGCCGGAGGAACGTTTTCGATGAAGTTCCGCAAGTGGAACAGGCAGACGCGCAACGGCGGCGACCTTGTGAAGGTAAACGCCGTCCGTGTCCGTCCGAAAGCCTCCGACGAGGAAATTTCCGGCTCGTCATACAAATTATTTTTTACTGATACTGAAACCGGGCTTGCCAGTGTGTGCTGGCAGCCGTTAATAGTCGAGTTCAACGGCCGCCGCACAGTCTTAAACTAACACTTCAAATTTACCACGATGATACGCAGAAGCGGAAATTTCGGATTTGTCGATAACGGAGCCGGTGAAATATTTACCTTCAGCCTCAATTCCGGCGGCCGGGGCTGGACTCCCACGCACTTTATGTTGCGCGGCGGCTCCGGCTCTTTCGGCTACAAGTACATGAATGTGAACGGAACGCCGATAATACCTTTTGGGTCTGATAACAATTTACCGGGGCGCGTGTGCGGATTGCTCGAAAAATTCTACGCCGGAGAGGGCATTATGGGCAAGAAAGCCGGTTTGCAGTGGGGCGAAGGCCCCCGCCTGTATCGCGACGCGGTGGACGGGAACAATATCTTTTACCGGGAATGGGTGATTGACGACAAAATTACCGCCGCATTGAAAGAAACCGACTACCTTACGCAAATGCACCGCTGTCTGATTGACCTCTGCCATTTGGAGGGGTTCTGGGTTAAGTTCACACGTTCGAGAGGAGCGCGGATAGGTGCCGGACGTATCGTGAGGGTGGAACACGTTCCGGCGGCAAAGGTTCGCTATGTATGGCCCGGCGACAACGCTATACCCTCCGAGGCTATGGTAGCCGATTGGCCGGTGCCTGACAGCAAGACCTCGCATATATATCCGCTTTTCGACCCTCGGAATCCGCTGAAACACCCGGTATCTCTGGCGTATTATAATATTTACAGTTTCGGACACGACCATTACAGCGTACCGCGATTTATCGGAGCGTTCGACTGGCTGGAGTTGGCCGGAACACTCGCGCCCTTACTCGCCACCTATAACGCCAATGCCTCGGCCATATCCAAACATATAGAATCGCCGCAATCCTACTGGGACGCGGCCGAAGCGCGGATAAAGGATATATGTCAGCAAAAAGGCATTCCGTATTCGCCCGAAATGCTCGAAAAATTCAAGGACGAGGCAATGGAGCATTATGCCGCCGCGATGACCGGGAGGGAGAACGCCGGAAAGTTCCTTCATACGTCGCAGTTCTGGAATCCTGAAGCCGGAAACTTCGAGGGCTGGAAGATAGTGCCTATCGACAACAAGGTAAAAGAGTATATCGAGGCGCAGGTTCTTATCTGCAAGAAAGCCGAGGCGGCCGCCACCTCCGGGTTCGGGCTGGACCCCTCGTTATCCAACCTCATACTTGATACCAAATTGGGAAGCGGTTCGGAAAAACTCTATGCCCTGAAGGTGTATAACGCTACCGAGACCTCCGTGCCTGATATGGTGCTATGTCAGCCGTTCCAACAGTTCATCGACGCGAATTTTCCCGGAACAGAAATAAAAATCGGTCTTTACCGTACTGTTGTCGAGGCCGAACGAAACGTTAACCCCGAAAACCGAATGAAAGCCAATGCGTAATATTTTCGGAAACAGCCAAAAGCCTGAGGCGGCCGCCGGACGCGGGAAAGATGAAGGCAAGGAACGCGCCGAGGATATGAACACCGGCAAGAAAACCGGGGTATATCGCACGTTGAGCCGGAATTTTGAACGCCGCGTAAAATCGGAGTTGTTCCTTGAAGATTCTTTGCCGTGGCACTTCAACCCCGGCGAAGCGTATCACTGTTTTTCGTTCGGAGACGTGGACGCGCTCACATATTTACGGGCTATACTCAAACAGCAGCCGCTCGAATATATATTGCTTTCCACTTTCTCAATGGCTATCACCGACGCGGAAACTCTTTTGCGCTGGCAAAGTCAGGGCCTTATAGGACGTATCGACCTATATCTCGGCGAAATATTCGATTCAAAGTTTGTAGAGGTCTACAACACATTGAGGCAGGCCGCAACCCTCCGGGGCGGACGTGTGGCGGTGTTCCGAAACCACTCAAAGGTTATGGCCGGATTCGGTGAGCGTTTTGATTTCGCCGTGGAAGGCTCCGCCAACCTTAACAGTAATCCTCGTTGTGAACAGACGGTTATCACTCTTGATACAGGGTTGGCCCGATTCTACAAAGAAGAAGTTTTCGATAATATACGGTCGTTCAATAAAGATTTTGACGACTGGAAACCCTATAAACTGAAACGCGATGAAACTGTTTGACAAAGACGGAAACGGCAGTGCGGAAGTTGTCGCCGCCGTCGGAATGATTTCCAGTGATATTACTTTCGACAAGTGGGAGCCGGTTCTGCCTTTCGGAATCCGCGACGTAGCGGCCATTGTAGGACGTGAGCCGGTGGAAGCCCTCGCAGAGTTCTACGAGAGCGGGGAGTTCGATTTTGAGAAAGGCACAGCGTTGAAGTATCTGCAACAAGCGGTGGCTTTCTTTACTTGGCTGAAGATAATCCCGACGCTCGATGCGCAGCACGACACCGCTGGACGCTCCCGCCGTCTGGGAGAAAATGAAAAAGGGCTTACCGCATTACAGGAGTTCAAGGACGAAGAAAACATCTTGCGTCTGGCATACGAGGCGACGGACGCGCTTGTGGAATCCCTCGAACGTTTCAAATTTCCATTCTGGATTAACTCGCACAAATGCAAGCTACGGAACAATTGCCTGATTCGCACAAAAGAACAGTTCGACGAATATTATAACATCGGTTCACACCGGCTTTTCGTTACGCTCCTGCCGATTATGCGGGAAGTTCAGCAAGCGCAGATCGCGCCGGTTCTCGGCGATAAGGTGCTGGGGCTGATTCTTGGCGGAAGCGAGAAGGAAACCGGGGTGTTCGGCGACACCGCCGCCCGTGCCGTGGTATTGCTCACAATGCAGAAAGCAGTGGAGCGTTTGCCCGTCGAGGTTATCCCGGAGGGTGTGGTTCAGGTGCAACAGTCGCAGCCGGTAAAATCCCGGCTGAAAGCGGAACAGTCGGCCCGCACAGCTGTGGCGGCCTCGCTGGGTGCTGACGCTCAAAGGTGCATAGACCGGCTTCAGCAGCTTGTGGCGGATTACAATGCCGAGGGAATGGAAACAGTGCCGTATGTAGGAGGCCCAATCGTTCACAGTAAAGGAATGTCGTTCTGATGGAAACAATCACCACACGCGGCCGCTCGGTAGATATTCCTGTTTGTGTCGGGGAACTTACTCCGGCACAGTATGAATATTATTGTTTTCTCGCCTTCGCTTTGGGAGGCGGAGTTATAGACCTTGGTTATTTTCGTACTCGCTGGTTCTCTTACCTGATTGGTCTGAAAAAAGTGAATTACACGATACTGAAGCCGGAACACATCGCGGAACTGGAGCCGCAGCAGAAAATCATTGACGGGTTTTTCAGGACGAAGACCATCAATGGAGTAGAGCGTCAGAGCCTTGATTTTGCCACCACTGTTAACCTACTCCCGGAATATAAAGGTTTCAAAGGCCCCGGCGACTGGCTCGACGGTATCACATTCGGAGAGTTCGTAAAATGCCTTACTATTTTTGAAAGTCTGGCAGAGACGGATGCCGAAGGTGTGGCGGAAGGTTATGCCGATATAGCCCGTGTTCTTTACCATATACCGGGAGAATCCTCCGTGCCTGACCTTATCGCTTTCCATGCCCCGACACTGTTTTCATCGGTATGGAGCGCGATACAGTCCGGCCCTATTGACATTAACGGCAAGAAAATTGACCTACGCATAATTTTCCGCAGTTCCGGCGGTTCCCGTCCTGATGACAAGACCGGGTGGGCCGGTATCACTTTCGAGGTAGCCACCGCCGGATTGTTCGGAACTGTCAAGGAGGTGGAGGCCGCCGACTTCTGGGAGGTGTTGCTGTATCTCTACAAATGTAAATTCGAGTATATCCATGACAAAAACAACTCACAAAAATAAATCATTATGGAACTTTCACAGTCTATCAAATCAAAAATCAAGGCGTGGGAAGGCTGTCGGCTGACGGCGTACCGTTGCCCCGCCGGTGTGCTGACAATCGGCTACGGACATACCGGGCCGGGGGTTACTCTCGGAAAACGTATCACGCAGGCCGAGGCTGACGCGCTTTTCGAGGCGGATATTAAGAGATTCGCCGACGGTGTGGCCGCGAAACTCCGGGGCGCGAACATCAATAACAACCAGTTCGACGCGCTTGTATCGCTGGCGTATAACATCGGAATCGGAGCGTTCCAGAAATCGACGCTTTTCAAGAAGGTGATGACAGACCCTGCCGACCCCACAATACGCGCCGAGTTTGCCAAGTGGGTACACGGAGGCGGCAAGATTCTCCCCGGTCTGGTAAAACGTCGTACCGCAGAGGCTAACCACTATTTCGGGCAGATATGATAAATCTTACCGCATATAAAGAATATTGGGAACGCCTTGTAAAACGTGTTCCACTTATTACCGGGATTCTTCCCGTTACTGTTGACGAGGCTATGGCAAAACGAATAACCTCACTTAAAACCGGGTCAATTACTCTGTTTGTGTTACCGCCGGCCGCAGAAAGCGAGGGCAAGAATATAGATAGTTTCAAGGAGGGAAACGAGTGTGTTGTGTTCGTCATGGAAAAGTACGACCCTCAACGCCGGGACACATGGAGCGTTCTCGAATCATCGCAAGTCATAACCGAAAAATTAAAGTTGTGTATGCTTGACGACCTCACCTCCGGGTGTCCTCTTATGCGGTTTGACGTGTCGACACTGAACACGCTCCCGGAAACACAGTTTTTCGCCGGGTTTGCCGGTTGGTCTGTCGGATTCAAAGTAATTACTTGATGAAATGGAAACGGAAGGTATCAAAGTTCAGTATTTCAAGCAGCAGCTTGAGAAAGGAATCCGCGACATTCTGGAGGCTCAACGCCTTATTGCTTCCTCGCGCATATATCAAAAAGGACATGATCGAGTAAGAGAAAAGCGGAGTGGCGCAACCGTTCAAGGGCGCAGTGGCGCACTTATGGCAGCTTTGACGAATCCACGTTATCGCATTTCGCCGGACGGGAGCGGTGTCAGAACCGAAACAACCTTACCGACATATATCCGATTTCTCGATATGAAGCGACACGGTAATTACCAAATCTATAACCGCCAAATCTGGGGAATCTTGTATAAAGAAACACTTCAGAACGTAAAATATGAATACCGGGATTGGCTCGAAAAGCATTTCCCGGAATTACTGAAACAAATCACCAACCAATCAAAATAATTCGACATGAAAAGGTTAAAAAACATCGTAGGCGTGATTATGCGCCTTTTTGCCGTTCTCCTCCCCGGAATAGTTACTGGGTTCGCCTTATGGAAAATCCACGGCGCACTGGTAACTATTCTCGCCGCCCTCGGCGTTGAATTTATCTGGGCCGCTTTCCTTACATTCGCTATAACCGTCGCCGGACAGATTAAGGCACAAATCGAATTGCGGAAAGAAAAAGCCGACGCGCCGGAATAACCCGCATACTTCCGCCATTGCATATCGCCCGGAGCCTTACGATTTCGGGCGATAATATGTTGTAGAACATATTTATTTCTTTTGAATTATTCCGCATTATTCAAAAACAAGCGTTATCTTTGTATATCAAAACATTACTATTATGGGAGGATATGGAAGCGGAGGCTCGCGCAAAGGAGCCGGAAGGAAACCGATTGACGGAGTGGCAAGAGTCAAATTCTCCGTTAATCTTCCGACGTGGCTTTTAGACCTCATACGCGACGAAGCAGACCGCCGGAAAATATCTATCTCCCAACTGGTAACGGAATTATTAACGAAAGGGCTTGAATGATGAAACGGCACAGAACATTTTGGAAATGGCTCGTCCTCTGGGCGAGAGCCGGAGCGATGTCTGAAGCCCGGAAGAAAAGAATCATACACGAGAATCTTGACGCATGGAATCGAGAGAATCGGGCATTTGTTGATAAATGTAACCGCGAAAGCGACGCGATTATAGGCCGACCGTCCGCTGATGAAGCTAACGGAACGGTTACAGATATGGGCCACCATACTGACAGTGGGATAATTTAGTGTCCTTCGGCACGTTTTTGTGCCTTAATACTTTTGCGCCAATAAACAGATTGGCGCAATGGCTAAAAAGTTATCCCCCGATTATATAAACTGGGTTCTCACTCTTAACGCGACACAGGCGCAAGAGGAATACCACAAGTTAGAAAAAGCAAATAAATCCCTCAAAGCGGAAACTACCGCCAGCCGTAAGGCAATGGCGGAACTGGAAGCGCAGGGCAAGAAGGGGTCGGTAGAATGGAATAATCTCCGTAAGTCTATTGACCAGAATAACCGTGTTATGGCGGAAAACCGCCGTAAAATGGACGAAGTGGCGAAACGGTTCGACCTTACCACAATGACCGTTTCCCAACTCCGCAAGCGGTTGAAAGATTTGCAGCGAGAGTTTAACAATACCTCTAAAGCCGCAGACCCTAAACGTTATAAAGAACTCCGAGACCAAATAAACAAGACACAGGCGGCACTTGATAAGGCCAATGCCTCGGCCCGCGGGCTTCAGGGCGGATTCTTTTCGCTCACAAAAATGAAGCAGACCCTTATAGGGTTCTTTTCTGCAATAGGCATGACGATTATGGCCCTTGTGGTGGGTTCTTTCAAAAATGCCTTCAATATCATTGTAGATTTCGAGAAGGCTAATTCCAAACTTGCCGGAATCCTTGGAACAACAAGAGCCGGAATCAAGGAACTGACAGCAGCAGCCAGGAAACTGGGCGCAACGACCTCATACACGGCCGCAGAAGTTACAGGGCTTCAGATTGAGTTGGCTAAACTCGGATTCGGGCAAGACCAGATTCTGAAGATGGAAGGGGCGGTATTGAAATTCGCGAAAGCGGTAGATACCGACCTTTCAAGGGCTTCGGCATTCGCTGGTGCAGCTCTCCGAATATTCAATAAGGACGCAAGCGAAACCGAGGACGTTCTCGCCACCTTTGCCGTTGCTACCACCAAAACCGCGCTTGACTTCTCCAAATTGGAATCCTCACTTTCAACAGTCGGGCCGGTTGCAAATTCTTTTGGATTCTCAATCGAAGATACAACGGCACTTCTGGGCCAACTTGCCAATGCCGGTTTCGACGCTTCAAGCGCAGCCACCGCCACCCGTAATATTATTCTGAATCTTTGCGATGCTAACGGCGACCTCGCAAAAGCCCTCGGAAGCCCGGTTAAAAACGCCGATGACCTCGCGAAAGGATTAAAAAAACTCAATGCCGAAGGGATAGACCTCGCGAAAGCCCTTGACCTGACCGACAAACGAAGTGTGGCAGCCTTCTCCACATTCCTAAACTCGGCCGATTCCCTTACTGAATTACGGGATTCAATTACCGACGTAAACAAGCAATTCAATGACATGTCGGCCACGATGTCAGATAATGTGGCCGGAGCAATGGCCGGACTTCAGTCAGCCGCACAGGAATTGGTGTTGAAAATATCGGAGGGAACAAACGGCCCGATTAAGGATTTAATAAAGGCTCTTACTTCTTTGGTTCAATGGGTCGGGGAGGCTTATCAATGGCTTACGAAATTCGGAGGTCTGATTAAAGGTGTGGCCGCCGGATTCGCAGCTTATAAACTCGCCGTATTCCTCGCCCATACTGCAACCAAACTTTATTTTGCCACACTCCGCACCGGCTCCGCTATAATGGCAGCTTGCCGGGCCACGATTCTTTTACTGTCTACCGGCTTCAAGGCAATGATAGGCAATATAAAGGCGGCCACAACATCATTCAACGCCTTGAAAGTCGCTATGGCTTCAACCCCGTGGACGGCTGTAATTGGCGCACTTGCAGCACTCGGCGCAGCTCTTTATACTTGGTGTTCCGGCACTAATGACGCAGCGGAAGCTACCGAAAAACTTAACGAGGCAGAGGAAAAGATGGCGGAGAATGCAAAGGAACACGCCCGTAAACGGGAAGAGTTCACCAACAAACTTGCCGCCGAAAAAACGAAATTACTTGAACTCATAAAAGTAGCAGAAAATGAAAATTTGTCGAAGGAACGCCGTCTGAAAGCCATACAGGAAATAAATAAAATCTGCCCGGAATACAACGGCCACCTTGATATGGAACGCGGAAAGTTGAAAGCCAACAAAAAGGCTCTTGACGAATATATCGCGTCTATGGAACAGCGTATGCGCCTCGCCTATTATAAAGATGAATACCAACAATATATCAATGAACAAGAGGCCGCAAAATCGCGCCAGCGCAAAGCACAGAAAGAGTGGGATGCGCATAAAGATGATATAGTTGAAGATGATAGGACGTATTATCGTGAATATGGCCGTAATATTCCGTTCTTACCTACTATCCGAATAAAAGAGGGCGAGAAAGTCAAGGTAAAACGTTCAGAGCAACTTTGGGGTAACGACATGAAGAGCGAACTTGATGCCGCGAATCGCGCCGTTTCCACCACAACAAAGGCACTCAATGATTTCAAGGCCGACATGGAGGCTAACGGAATCAATATAGAGGACGTATTTACTGCCGCCGATGAAACCATTACCAACACGACGCAGAATGTTACCAATAACCTTAATAACACCGGCTCCGCCGCTCATGCAGTTGTAGACGAGGTTAAGGAACTCCGAAAGGAACTGAAGGAACTCCGCAAACTCGACCCCCAGACCGATGAAGAATTTGAGGCTATCGAGACCCGCAAAGAGAAAATCCAAGAACGGTTACGCACGTTGAAAGGTAAGGATTCCAAAAAGGGCAAAAATCGCCATACTCCAGGAACATACGAGGAGGATTCTCTTGATGAAGCGACCGCCGCCGCTGATGATTTGCACCAGCGGAATCTACTTGCTATAAACAAGTTGAAGGGAGATCTACCGGAATACGATATTATCATTAAGAAAAACAAGGAAGTAATAAGGTATTCCGGCGACTTGATTAAAGCACTTGAAATCCTTAAGGCCAAAACCGACGCGACCCACACGCAGACACTCGACAAGATTCAAGCGCGTGAGAATAAAATCGGGCAGCAGATTGTGGCGGCACAACAGGAAATAAACAAGGCCATAGCCCAAAAGGAAGCCGTCGGCCACGAGCAACGCCTTGCCGCTCAACAAGCCTTCTACGACACACAAGAGCAGAGGATGCGCCATGCCGTAATGACAGAGGAAATTACGGAAGGGCAAGCAAATATTTATTTGCTCCAACAAAAACAGCAGCTTAACAATTCGCAGTTAAAGGAACTTCAGGATTATTATACAAAGGTCCAGAACGCGGATTATCTCGGCGCAGAAGATAAACGTCTGATTCTTGAAAAATTGGAGGTGGATATAAGGCGTATGCAGTCGCAGACGCTTACAGATACGGGAAAATGGTCCGAACTTCTCCGCGATATGATGACCGACACCTCCAGTTATGCGGGAATCACTGACACTTACAACCTTCAGAAACAAAATATCGAGGCGACATATAACGCCATGATTCAGGCCGTGGGAGAAGGTACGGAGGAAGCCGTGGCACTTGAAACCAATAAACAGCATCGAATCGCCGCGCTTAATTTCCAATATCTTGAACAGCTTTACCAGATGCAGGAATTAACCGGCACCTCATGGGCGCAGCAGTACGACCACGAACTTGCTCAACTTGAAAGTTACCACCGTCAGGGGCTTATCAAGGAAAAGGATTACCAGCGTAAGAAGTTGCAGCTCGGAGTTAACAACGCCAAAAAGTATTTCGATTATTATGCCGGTCTTTCCGGCTCCATGTTCACCGCCATTCAGGACGCGGAGATTGCCAAAAGCGACGCGAAATTTGACGTTCTGATACAACAAGCCAAGAATAACGGGGAGGACACAGCAGCCCTTGAAGAAGAAAAGGAAAACAAGAAACTTGAAATTCAGAAAAAATATGCCGATGTCAATTTTGCCATAAAAATATCGCAAATCGTAGCCGATACGGCAGTTTCGATTATGAAGGCGTTCGCAGACCTCGGCCCGATTGGCGGGGCAATAGCGGCCGCCTTGCTGACCGCTACCGGCATAGCACAAGGGATTCAGGCCAAAGCCGAACGCGACAAAATCAAGAATATGCAGCCGGGCAATACCGCCGGAGGCTCGGCTGCCAAACCGGCAACCGCCCAACGTGTGCTGACAGGCTATGCCGACGGTGGGTATACCGGCGACGGAGACCGCTACGAGGTGGCGGGTGTAGTCCATCGCGGCGAGTATGTCGTGCCGAAGCCTATAATGGACAACCCCCGCGTGGTTGACGCTGTGGGCACCATCGAGGCGATACGCCGCAACAAACTCCTCGGACAAGGCATTCCCGTCGGAACGCCTTCCGCCGGTTATGCCGACGGGGGCTACACGCCCCAGGCTGATGCAGTGCCTGATTTTTCCGGATTCTCAGAGACCGTCAAGGAATTGAAGGCCGCCATAAAGAACATGAAAGCTTATGTGGTTTACAGCGACATTGAGGAAGCCGGAAAAACATTGGCACGCGCCCGCGCGCCCTTCACCCGCAACAATCCGTAACCCAAGCCATCTGTTATCTTATCCGCAAGTGTATGAAAAAGATGTATATCGAGATTGACGGCGAAACGCTCGACTTGCCGCAATCCTTCTCATTCGATGTCGAGGATAGTTCGCCGGTATTCAATGACCGGGGAAGCATGTCTGTCCCGGCCACCGTGCCGCCCACTCCCGGTAATATGCGGCTGATGGGATTTGCCGGGAGGCTTGATTCGGCAGGAAGTGTCTGTGAAAAGCAATGCCGTGTCGTGTCAGGCACTTTCATCCGCAGTGGCAAACTCAATGTAACCTCTGTCTCACAAAGGGGTGGTGTGTCGTTTAATATCGGGTTCGGAAATTCCATAGCTTACGAAAAGTGGCAGAAAAAACAGCTGAATGAGCTGGCGAATCTCCCCGTTATGGTGTTCGAGGCTGACGACGATCCCGGTGCAGACGTTCTCGATTACATGTATGGAGTGGTTTACCGCCAGGCAGACCCGGCGGAAAACCCGTTTGCGGTCTTTCCCATAGCGGTAGGATGCGAATCCGTGAAGAACAACGGCGCATCAGGCACTTCGACAGATTATTGGGAAATACTTAATGCACCGGGCCGCCTGAGCGGAGAGGTTTCCGGTCCGGTTATACGGGTGATAGGCGAAGCTGTGACGGAGCTGACCGTGCCGCACCGCTACGGTATTACCCCATTTCTACGGGTGTGGTATGTGCTGGATCTCATCTTCAACGATCTCGGCCTGTCGATAGCATCAAACCCGTTCAAAAGCGGCGACCTGGCGCGGCTCGTGATCCTGAACAATACCGCCGATGCATTGTGCACCGGCAAAGTACATGTGGCCGACCTGATGCCTGACAACTCGGTGGAATCTTTCCTTAACGCATTGTGGGTAAGGTTCGGATGCGTCTATAACATCAACTGGGATACCGGGGCTGCCGATATCCGGCTGCTGCGCGACATTCTCGGATCTGAAGCGTCGGCCGACTGGTCTGATTTGGCGGCATCCATGCCCGGCATTGATTTCGCCGCGAGACAGTACCTGTCTCTTTCTGCTTCCACATCGTTTGAAGGAGCAGCTCCTGCCAACGACCGTTTTGAGGATTTCATCAAAGGGTGCGACACAGACGGGGTCTATGTAACATCAACCCCTAAAGGTAACGAAGGTTACGATTGTTTATACGACCCGGTCGGAAGCATGTGGTATAAATGCGATGGTAAGGGCGGTTTTCTACAGACCTCATCAGCGTTTTTCAACTGGAACCCGCAATCGGCCGGAATGGAGGCCTTGGAACTTTCCAGCGACGACGAATGCGTGCCGATGAAGAACGTATGGGGCGAATCTGACGGGGTTCACGGCCCGACCCCGTTTTACCAGGCTGGATCAAGACACATGCACACATATGTTAAAGGATCCGACGACAATAAGGCCGACACGACCGGATGCCCGTTGGCGTTCATGTGGGCGTTTACAGGGACAACCGACATGCCCCTGGGCACAATCGGCCGCCTGTCGCATGAAACCGGTGAGGGGGAAGTTCTAGAATGGCCCGGAGGGGATGTCTCCCACTCCACAACCCTCATTTTCCAGTTCAAAAACGGACTATACGACAAGTTTTGGAGAGCCTATGATTCGTTGATCCGCAACGGGGCGCGTACATGCCGGGTGAATCTGGCTTTCCCTCTACACAGCCTGTTATCATTGGATCCGTTCTCGCCTGTCAGGTTCTCCGGAGGGGTATGCCTAATCGACAAGCTGAAATACTCGCTCCCCGCCGGGGCGGAGGTGGTGGCCGACGCCTCCATGCGGGTTGTTTCATGCCGGTGCGCTGACAAAGAGATGCCGCTAATTCCCTCGTTCTGCGATTTGCAAAGGGGATGGAAGATGATAAGCAACAATATGAACAGCATCTTCCGCTTAGACCGCGCGCGGCGAGATGCCGTCAGGCTCTATCTCCCCCCTAATTCATTCCATCCAGATCCGCAATATGAAACCGCTACGGAGAAAGCCGTCCTCGTTGCTTATCCGTTGAAAGTATGGGCTGAGGGGATGACCTGGTTCACCGACCCAAGGTTTGCCGTGCCGCCTCCGGCGGAATCGAGAGGGGAGACTGTTGAAGCTGAATATCTCTGCCGCGCAAGCTATCGCATGGTGCTGGAAGTCAGATATAAGAGAACCGGGGAGTCAGCGCCCAACAGACCGGCGAAACAGATAACCATAGCGGACGCATTTGAAATTCCGCTGTCATATACCGTGATACTGGAAAAAATCGGATTATAATTGTCCTTTCCCGTTTTTACCCCGGATTCTATCTTTGCGCATGGATAAAAACAATATGACCCTGGCTCCCCAGTGTGGCGACATGTACCGGCTTTTTGTCGAGTGGCAGCACGCTTACCACGGCAGCACCCGCGAAGAATTCAACAAGTTCATCATCGAACCTTCTGCCGAAAGGGCGGAGTTCCTGCGCCGCGTTGGTGTTGATGTGTTATTCGATGGCCCGGTGGCCGCCCCTGTAGTTTTCGCCAAATGATACCGGAAGTTCCACATATATTGTCTGGCTACGCCTTTTGCCGTAATCCGGTGGAAGTAAGAGCTGACGGCGATGCCTCAGCATCAACGCCATGCCCTTATTCCGTCGAGGTCGGAGGCCGCACCGTGTTCAACGGTTCATATCTGCCCCCCTTCAGTGTAGACCTGTCTGATGTGGCTGAAGGTTGCACTGTACCGTTCCCGGAAGTTCCGGAATCGGATTCCGTGTTCATACCGGTGGTATCGCAACAAGGTCTGTCGGATTATACCATGACAGTAAATTTGCGGCCTGAAGCCGGCGCCGACAGCAGCACCAGAGCCGGATCAATCAGCCTGACATTGGTTCCCGGAGGTGTCTCATACCGTAACTGGCGCAGGTTGCAGGAGCTGGGGATGGATCCGTTCACGCACAGGTTTCTTAACCCAGCCGCGAATTTCTTCCTTACGTCTCGCACAGGTTCGTGGCGTATCGTGGTCAGAGAAACCGAACTCTACCCCCTATATTTCATAATGCCGGATGCTGGGACGGTCATAATCCGTGAAAGGCTGTCGCATAAGGAATATGCGATGTCGTTGGGGAAAGGCGTGTGGGCGTTAAGCATCACCGCCCTCCGTCTCCATTTCCTGGATCAGGAACACATCCTGGCTTCCGCATTCGATGTTTACCGTCAATCCCAAGACGGCAAAACCTATTCCTGTGGCATCTTCGTTGAGGAAGCCCCCGTGGCCAAAGACAGGCTGATTGTCAAATTCCGTAATTCGTTGGGCATATTCGAGATGGCCGATTTGCCGGGCGAAGTTGATGTGTCTTTGTCGGAGGATGACGGGGCAGAGGCGGGGGAACGCTTTGACAAATCTGTTTGTAGGCTGGTTTCGTTCCGTGGTCGTGTTTCGCAGAAAAAAACATATTCGGTCGAGATGTCTCCGGTTTCCGGCTCGCGATGGCGTCTGCTTGCTGAAATAGCGGCTTCCGGTGATGTCTGGATCCTGCGCCCGCGCGAATATCCGGTGAAAGTGATTCCCTCGATTGACGACCTCACATTCAGGCTATTTCCCAAAGCCCCTCAATCATTTAAGATGGCATTCGAGGCCGTTGACCGGGATGCAGAAATCACCCCCGACATCGTGACCGGTGATGAATGCCGCTATAAAGGTATGTTCTCCGAGGAGTTTTCTGATGCATTTGATTAAATACACAACGGACTATGCTTGACAATTACAAAGATATGGCGGACCGGGCTGCACTGATAAGGTATGCCTGTGAAGAGCGTGAGAACACCCCCGAAAGGGTAGGCGGCCTGTTTTCAGACATAGTAGCGGCACTGGGGGTTGTCGACCGAGGCCGGGTTGTGGAATTTGGCAAGCTGGATTCCGTCGGATTGGTCGAGGCATGGATGCCGCACCCGTCTTACTCGGTGGTTCTGACCACTGAATCAGACGGGTACATGCAGACCGTCGGGATGCTCGACATTTTCCAGTCGCACGACGGATGCACCGTAACGCAGCTTCTGACAACCAATTACCTGCTGAATGAAGACACCGGGCAAATCGGTGTCGACCACGCGCATAATGGAAATAAGGTTTTCCAATACACCCGCTACTGTCGTAACGGTTTATGGAGCAGGTGGCGCAACCTCGAAAAAGACCGGTATTCTCCCCTCGGATTGGTGGAAATAACAGCCGACGAGATAGAGGAAATCTTTCAAGACATAGCCCCCCGGTCGATAGAAGATGAAGCTCTATTGGAAGATGTATGAATGATTGGACTATCGCTGCTAATTTAACTTAAAACCGACATAACAATGGCAAAGAAATTCATGGGCGAGGCGGCCGCAAAGGCGATACTCGCGAAAATCAAACAGACGAACAGCGTAGTGGGCGAGCTTCCCACAACCGACGAAGTTGCCGAAATGATCAAGGCCAAGGTCGGCAACGGCAAAGGGGTGCCAAACGGCGTGGCTTCGCTCGACGCAAACAGGAAAATCCCGACCTCCCAGCTGCCCTCTTTCGTCGACGACGTGCTGGAGTTCGCCGGATTCCTGTCGACCAAGCCGGCCATATCGACGACATCAACCACCCTGAGCGGGGAAGTGTATTACTGCTCCCCGACCAAGAAGTTCATCATAAAAGTGGGCACGACCTACTATGCCAACTGGGGCGGGGCTTCATCCTGGGGAGAATTGACCGACCAGGATCCTATCAACGGCTATCCCCCGCAAAAAGGCAAGATATACGTCGATACCACCACCAACAAGTGCTATCGCTGGAGCGGGTCGGCGCTGGTCGAACTCCCGAAATCTCTCGTCATCGGCACAACCGCAGGCACAGCTTACGATGGAGGGGCGGGCGCTACGCTGCGCTCGGAGGTCACGGAACTCAACACATTCAAAAACTCCAAAAATGCCGTCAACGGCCTCTGCCCGCTCAACTCCGATAAAAAAGTACCCGACGCCAACCTGAACATATCCGAGATCACCGCTGCGGAAGTTGACACATGGTTTGCCTCGGTCGCGGCTGCATCTGAAGAATAACCGCTAATCCATATCACAGATGGCAAAGAAATTCATAGGGTTCGATGCCCTCAAACGCGCTGTCACGCTGGTGCTGGAAGCCCTTCAGGCGGAAATAACCTCGGCGGAGGATAAAATGGCACATTGTTGCGGACGCAACCTGCTGAAGAAGTCGGCGGTATCCCACGTTAACGCCAACTACGAAATAGCAAATTACGACCTGACCGACGATTTGCAGGAGGGTGAGACAGTGACGCTCACCCTCTACGGGTCGCTCGGTTCAGACCGCACCCGCTTTCAGGCTTTCAACTCCGGCGGTTATGCAGCCCTCAGCCGCTTGGCCGAGTTCAAAGCCGACGGTTACGGGCGCATGGTGTCGAAGACAACGTTCAAATGGACTAAGAAGGTAAGCTCCGGCCAGCCCACCCCCTCCAATAAGTCCCTGCGCATCTACCAGATGCCAAACACCGGCACAAGCAAATCCACCATCACCAAGGCCAAGTTCGAGCGCGGCGGCATATCGACCGACTGGTGCCCCGCCTTTGAGGACTTTCAGCCGGTGACTTGACAGGTTTGTGAATCGCTGCCCCATTAAAACAAACGCCCCGGAGAAGTCCAATTGAAGCGACTCCCCAAAGTGCGCATGACGGATTCCGCCGGGCATTTTTGTGCCGGCACAAGCTGAAAAATCAAAAAAACTTTTGCAGAAATTAAATCTTTTCCCCAACTTTGCGGTGTCTTCCATTTGAAACAGGCGACAGTGTCGCCGTCAGCGTCAGCCGTCGGCCTTTTTTATGGCCGTGGCCGAGGTCACGATAACTCAAGTTCCGTCCCGTGCGGTGCGTTAATGCGCCCGCTGCCTGTTTCAAGGTGGAAGACAACGGGGAGCGGAACTTTTTCCGTTTATACCCCAGCAGAGAATTTCTACATTTTACTTTCATTTAAATGTCTTCCACAATGAAAAAAACAAGCAACAATCGCCGCCCCGCAGCGGCGGCAGTTCCCGGCCGCCGGCCTCGCCGCCATGGCGGCTCTTCCCTGGCTTATGACAACCATGTCCAGCTTTGCAAAGAAAGAGGGTGGGATATGAGGATTGTGATAGCCGGTGCGCAAATCACCGACGCAGTGGCCGACACTCTCGACATGCTGCAAAATGAGCCGGAGATGGTCAAAAGCTATATCGACACCATCGACGAGCTCACACGCAAGACAATCCTCGACCTTGACGCGGCCGATGACGGCGATGATGCAGCCACCATGGGACGCCTGAGGGTGTTGCAGATGCTCCGCCGTGACATATTGGCCTTGTCGTCGCCGCCCGACGCAGACCTCCCCGAAAACGACACCCCGGTATTGGAAGCATAGCTGCCAGGCTACAGCATGCCGTCGAAAGCCGACACCCCGGCCACGCGGCTGTCTTTCATAATGTGCGCGTAAACCATCGTTGTGTTGATCTGCGTGTGTCCCAAGAGTTTTGAAAGCGTGCCTACGTCACCGTTGTTCTTCTTGTAATACAGGGTGGCGAAAGTGTGCCGGGCAGCTTTGGCGCTCACCGGCTTGTTGATTCCCACGCGCTTGCAGACCCGTTTGATTATGCGGTTGAAAGCCTGGTCGGTAGGCAAGTGGCGGAACAGTGGCCCGCGCAGCCTTCCTTCTTTGTAGTATTCGACAAGTTTAGCCGCTGGAACTGACAACGGCATATTTACGCGGGTCCGGGTCTTTATGCGGGTATAGTGTATTTCGCCGCCGTGAATCTGCTCTATCTGGAGACTTCGTGCGTCGGAGATATGCATCGCAGTGAAGCACATAAAGAGAAAGAAGCGCAGCACGTCGGTTTCGCCTTTATCGAGTTTATCGGAGCGGAACACACCAATTAGCGCATTAAATTCGTCCTCGGTAAGAAAAACAACAATCGGGTCGGCCTGTGGAATCCTGTACACCTCGAACGGGTTGTTTTTTACCTTACCGGCTCTCATCGCGGCGTAGTAGTGCATACGGATTACACACATATTTTTGCGGATTGTACCGGGGTTGTTGTTGTGCTTGTCGCGCAGATAGGCGGCATATACGCGCAGCCAGTCCGGCGTTATCTCGGCAATCTGGAGCCGTGGGTTATAGGATTCAAGTTTGCGCAATGCGGCGGCATGGTGTCGCATTGTTTCGGGCTGGAGGGCGGTTTTCAACGCCTCCAAGTGCCGCCGGGCATACTCGATAAAGTTCATTGTCTCGCCCGGTCTGCGATATAGGGCCAGAAAACTGTCTTTCGTCAGGGTCTCGCCTGTCAGACGCGCCCGCACAAGAATGTCGGAGATTTTCGCTTTTGTGTTGGAAATGATAAGATTCCAGTCTTTAACTTGCTGACCGCGCCCACGGACGCGCTCGGCTGTCTCATCCCATTCTGCGGAAGTTACCGCAATGTCAAGGGGGAGGCGGATTTTTATCCGCTTGATGTTCAGGACGGCATACAGGGCCGCCCGGCCGTCGGCGCGTTCGCTTTCGTTGCGCCGCCTGATTGTTACTTTCGCCATTTTTCGGTGTGCCAACTTTTGAGCCGACATTTTTTGTAACACGCTGATAATCAAAAACCACTGTGCCTACAATTGTGCCGACGAATTATTAAAAATTGACTACTGACGGGCGTAAGTAAAACGTTAGTAATCTGATATTTATAGCAAAACCCCACCGTTTGGTGGGGTTGTCTGGTGGTGCCACCAGGAATCGAACCGGGGACACAAGGATTTTCAGTCCTTTGCTCTACCAACTGAGCTATGGCACCGTGCGGAATAAAAGCCGTTGTTGCATTGGATGAGGAAAGTTCCCAAGCTGCCTCTGTGGCATTTATGCATGGCTTTTTTGTTTCAGCGATGCAAAGGTAGGGAGTTTTTTTGGATTATCCAAATATTATGGGCGATTTTTGTTGTGGCGATGATGGAATTGTGTTTTTTTGTGCGCGTGATGAGTTTTCCTGGCATTTGGTTTGGAGAAATGGATAATTGTGGTTAGCTTTGATAAATTATTTAAAAATAAGTAGATGTTGAAAATTAGTTTATATCAAAAATTTTGCGTATGTTTGTGTAAACACATAAAGACACAACGCTATCGCAAAAATCAAAGTTATACAACTGACAGACCAGCAACGTC
>CAJTFH010000011.1 GCA_910575545.1 Bacteroidales bacterium | reverse complement strand
TCTTGATATGTCCGTGTTCACTTCATTCATATATGAGGATTCCAAAGGAATCAAAACCCGATGTCACACGGCGGCCGTACATTCGAGGGCATTGAAACGCGACATCCGTATCGTGGTCTGTCCGGTTGAAAACGGAGAGCCTCTTCTTTACTTCTCTACCGACACCGACATGAGGTCTGAAAAGATCATCGGTTTCTACCGCACACGCTTCCAGATCGAGTTCGGTATACGCGATGCCAAGCAGTTTACCGGACTTCAGTCACAGCAGACCCGCGACAGGAAGCGGCTTGACTTTGCGTTCAATCTTTCCTTCACAGCCCTCAATGTCTGCAAAGAGGTCATAAGGAAGGATTATCCGGATCTTTCGGTAGCGCAGTTCAAACGGCTTATGTTTGAATCTTATCTCGCCTCAACAATTATTTCGACTTGCGGAAAATCTCCGCATCTCAAAATAATTCAGAAAATAAATCATCGGTTGGCTCAGTTAGCGGCTTAGCCAAGGCTGAACAACCTCAATTTTTACCGAATCATTGTATCAGAATTAGCGTATTATTTCACTGCGATTTTCGATGCGGTGTCATTGGCTTTCACCACATAGATGCCGGCCGACGGGAGTGTCAGCGAGCCTTCGGCAAGGGTGGCGGCGGCAACGGTGCGCCCTGAGAGAGCGTAGACGGTTACTGCCGTTGGTTCACAGGCTTTCACGGTGAGGGTGCGCCCTGACAGGCGGATTTCCACATCGTTATCTCCGGAAACGGCAAGAATGCCGGAATCTCCGTCGGCGACAGAGAGTGTGAGGTTGCGTATGTCGGCCACGAGGCGGTACATTCCGTCGGCAGGAACGGCAAATTTGAAGTCGCCGCTTCCGGGCACTGTGGAGTCGAGCAGCGGGTAGCTGCCTCCGATTTCAACGGTGGTGTGTTCCCCTGCACCGTTTACAAACCCTGCCCATGCCGAGTTTGATTTGAGAAATTTGAACTGGGCTTCCTGGCCGTTTTCAGATGTGGCGTGGAGGTAGCCGGTCCATTCAAACACCAGCGGGGTGTCGGTCTCGGTCATCTTGCTGAGATATTTGTCGTTGAATCCCCAGGGGGTGTTGGATCCGGTTACAGAACCACCTACGATATATAGCTCCGACTTGTTGCGGGCCACCGACATGGTCATCACGCGGGTGTCGACAACCACGGTGTAGCTGCCTGATTTATTTATGGTAAACCAGTTGTCGTTGCCTTCCCCGGCGGTTTTCTCAAAGAGGTCGAAGGTGTCGCCGTCGGCCACAGGCTCATCGCCCGCCATGTCGGTGCGGCATGTCAGGGTAACATCCTCTTCGAGGTCGGGGGAGAATTTAAACAGGGCGGTTGTGTTGGAGCCGGTTGTGGAGTAAAGGTCACCCGTCCATTCAAAGATGCCGGTTCCGGTGAGGTGCATGTCGGCTGTGGGGTAGGCATCACCCTCGGCGAGATCTTCGCCGGTGATGGCAGTGCCCATTATGAACATATGTTTCTCTTCATATGCGTTGTTGAGGGTGAGCGTCATGGTCATCGCTTCAATGTCGAGCAACACGGTGTAGTTTCCCGGCACCTCCACTTTGAACGACGGCTCACCTTTAGGGCCTTCTTCATAGTATGCCAGGGCGTAAACTCCGGCTTTCACATAGGTGTGCTCCGGGTTGGCCGTGGTGTAGCTCGGCCACCAGTTGCGCGAGGTGATGAAGCGAAACCGGCCATCGTTGGCTTTTGTGAGGTCGCCCGTCCATGTGAATTGGTTATCGGAGAGGCGGTCGAGTTCGATTGCGCTCCCTAACGACCATCCCACGGGACATCCGTCGCCCACTATGTAGATGTGGGTGTCTTCGGGGTTCTCGACCTTTTTGTCGAGCTTTAGGGTCATGGTCATGGCTTCAAGGTCGAGTGTCACAGTGTATTCCCCACCGGTGCCGACCTTGAACGACGGCTCGTTGGGACGACCGTTTGTGTCGTATTGAATCGGGTATGAGCCTTCATAGACCCGTTTGTGGGAAGATTCGGTTGTGGTGTAGGTCGGATACCATTTGTTGGTGGTCAGGAAGCGGAATCGCCCCTCCTTCTGCATCATCCCCTTCCATTGGTATGTGCCGTCGGCCTGTTGCACAAGCCGTGTCTCTTCGGGGTTTGATGAGGTCCACCCTGTTTCTATTGCATCGCCGGTGATGAAAATGTTTTCGGCATTCTGCGCGTTTAGGCCAAGGCATGTAAGCACTATGGCGATGAGTGACAGGTAGATTTGTTTCATACGTGTAGTTGGTTATAGAATGTGAAATTGTAGGGATGCGCCGAGGTGCATCCCTGCAATTTTGACGGGTCTGTTATTTCACTGCGATTTTGGCGGTGTTGCCGTTGGAGGCAATGATGTAGATGCCTGCGGCGGGGAGTGTCAGCGAGCCGTCGGTTACGGTGGCTACGGTGCGTCCGAGGGCGTCGTAAACGGTGGCTTCACCGGCAACAGTGGCCGTGCGGCCTGTCACGGTCACTGTCAACCTTTCGGCTTCAACAGCCTCGATGGCAGAGGAGTTTTTCTTTGTGATGGTCATGGTCTTGGCGGCGGTGTTGGCTGTAACGGTATATTCGGCTGATTCGTTGATAGTCCATTTGCCGTCGCCCGCCCCCGCATCGGTGCTTTTGCGCATTGTGTAGGTTTTGCCCGATTCGATAGGCAGGTCGGCGTTGATGTCGTTGACATATCCGTCCCAGCTTGCATGTCCGGCTTCGTGGTCGCGGAATTTGAACTGGGCTCCGCCTTCAACATACATCTGTCCGGTCCAGGTGAACTCGTTGGGGGTTTCGGTCGGAGTCATTTCTTTGATTCTTTCAGGAGTGTTCCAGTTGTTGTCGGCAACATCGTGGAGTGCGCTTCCGCAGATGAAGAGCTTTTCTTCCTTAACAACCACATCGCCGTTGCGGGTCACAGTCAATTCCATGGAATTGAAGTCAACTACAAGGGTGTAGTTGCCTTCTTCTGTCACAGAGAAAGATTTGCCTTTATTCTCGGTGTATATGAAGCTGAGATTCAGAGGTGTTTCGAATATATCCTGGTCGGAAGCGGTATTAGAGGTGGTAAGTGCCGGCCACCAGTTTCTTGAAGGGTTGAAACGGAATTCTCCGTGTTTCAGATTTCCAGTCCATGAGGCGGTGTTGTTATCGCCGTATTCCAAAGGCAGATGATTCCAATTGTTTTGGTTCCAATCGGTGTCTGTTGCGTTGCCGAACACATATAGCTGTTTGCGCTCGAGCTTCATTGTCATTGCCTCGAGGTCGAGGTCAATCGAGTAGATTCCTGTCTGTGCGATTTTAAATGCGGCGTCTGGTGACGGCCCAGTTTCGCAAAAACGCAATTCATAATTTCCTTCTCCGATTGAGGTTGTCTTATTGGTTTCTACTGTTGTGTAGCTTGGCCACCATTTGTCTGTTGTAATGAAACGGAAGCATCCATCCCCATTATCGGTAAGCTGCCCCATCCATGTATAATGGCCGTTTTTTTCGAGTGTGAGTTTCTGGTAGTTATTGGTCAATCCGTTCAAGCCGGTTGTCCAACCTGCCTGGGTTGCATCACCAATGATGTATAGCTCAGGGGCGGTCTCAATTTCTTTATTTAGAATCAGCTCCATTTGGAGCTTGTCTATGTCAAGGTTTATGGTGAAATTGCCGGAAACCTCCATTCTAAAAGCGGGTTCGCCGCTGCGGGCAGTCTCGTCATATTGTATTGGGTAGGTTCCCGCGTTTACGGTCTTGTGGGCGCTTTCTGTCGTGGTGTATGTAGGATACCAATTATTTTGTGTCAGGAAACGAAAGTTTTTATCTTTCTGTAAATCACCGGTCCAGGAGTAAACGCTTTTTTCAGCATTCCATTGCAATTTCATGTCGTCGCCGGGATTATTATTCCAAGAACCGGTTGCATCTCCCGTGATGTGTAGATTTAAATCTTGTGCGTTCATGCCGGCCACAGCGATGGTTGCCGTGAGCAGCATTGTGGTGAATTTTTTCATGGATTTTTTGGTAGTGTTTGGTTGTTAGGATGGAAGGCTATGGCGGCTATATGAGCCATAAGGCTGTTACAGCCGCCATAACTTTCGGGTTAGGGTATTTGAAACCTATTGGAACTTATTATTTTGCGGCCACTTTCAGGGCTTTGCCGTTGACAACCACGACGTATATGCCTGCGGCGGGAAGCGTGGCGGCAGAGGCGTTGGCGGCAATGGTGCGTCCCATTGCGTCGAACACATCGGCGTTTGCGCCTTCAACTGTGAGGTTCAGGCCGTTGACTTTCACAATAGAACCTGCGGTTTCAGCTGCGGCGATGCCATCTTGGCCTTGTGCCACTTTTATTGAGAGGGCTTCGGTGTTGACTGTTAGCTTGTAGTAGCCTTCTGTGGGAACGGTGAATTTCCAGTCGGGGTTGCCGTTTGAGGGTGCTATGTCGTAGCTTTGTCCAACGGCGATCTCCTGGTTCTCCTGGGTTGCAACGTAACCGGCCCAGTCATCGGCGGTCTTGATGAACTTGAACTGGGTGGGTAGCCCCTCTTCATCTTCGGCATAGAGGAAGCCGTTCCATTCAAATTCATGTTCGGTGGCGGTTGGTGTGAATGCCTGTGCCCATTCGAGGCTCCATACGCCGGCTGCGCCGGTTAGGGCGTTACCCATCATAAAGAGTGTTTCGGCGTTTTTGGTCATTGTCATCTGGAGGTTGTCAACATCGATGTCGATGGTGTAGCTCCCTGCGTTTTCAGCATTCACTGCAAATGCGGCCTCGGGATCGGGGCCTTGTGTGGAATCCCAGAAGCGGAGGTCGAAAGTGCCAACACCGGCTTCTGTGTCACCTTCTTCGTTGGCAGTGGTGTAGCTTGGCCACCAGCTTGCGGTGTTGATGAAGCGGAAACGGCCTTCTTTGAGGTCGCCCGACCAGGTGTAGTGGCCGTTTTCACCGAGTGTGAGTTTCTGACGGTCATTGGCGAGTTGGTTCAGGTCGGTTGACCATCCAACGTTTGTGGCGTCGCCGATGATGTAAAGCTCCATGGGGCCTTCGCTGTCGAGGGTCACTGCCATCTTCATGTCGTTGAGGTTGACATTGAGGGTGTAGGTGCCGCTGACTTCAATCTGGAATTTGTTGTCCTGACCGTCGTTTTCACCCGGACGCAGGAAGAGGTCGTAGGTCTGGCCAGAAGCAACAATCTGGTTTTGCTGCCCTTCGGTGTTGAAGTCGCAGGTGATTGAGGGGTGCCACTCGTTGAAGGTGGTGAGGAATTTGAACTCGCCGCCTTTGAGTTCACCGGTCCAGGAGAACACGTTGTCTGACACTTTGGTCATCTCCAATGCTTTGTCGGGGCTCCAACCGGCTGCGGTTGCACTACCCACTACATAGAGTTGGTCGGCGTCGACTGCCGACATGCTCAGCATTCCGAGGATTGCTGACATCACTGTAAGAGTAAACTTCTTCATAATGATATGGTTTATGTTGAACAATTTGGTTTTAAGTCGTAAGACGTAAGACGTAAGTCGCAAGTAGGGGAATGGAGTCGCAAGTTGTAAGTTTTAAGTGTTCGGTCTATATGACGTTCTATTTGAAATTTACGACTTCCAACTTACTACTTTACCACAACTTTTGTTGCGAAGCGGTTGGTGCCGCAGGTTAGGGTCACGATGACGATGCCGTGTTCGGATAGGGGGATGGAAACCGCGCCGGCATCCATGCTGCCTGAGGCGAGCAAGCGCCCGAGGGTGTTGTGGATGGTGTAGGTGGCGGCTGTTGGCTGCTCGATGACTACGTTGCCGTTGAGGGAGTAGATGTGACCCGGCACCTGGCTGTCGGTCGCTACGTTTTCAACTCCAGACACAAGAGATTCGTTGTCGGTGACAGTTATGCGGTCGATTGAGGGGAGAGGGTCGGAACTGTTGATTTCGATCGAGTTGCCCCCGGTGCGGTCGAAGGGGAGGGAGACGGTGGCCTGGGCCAGCGACCGGCCGGTTTGGCCGCCGGAATTGATGAAATTCAGAGCACGGATCGAGGCGAAGCTGCCGTTGAGCTTCAGGAAGCCGTTAGAGGCTTCGTCGGCCATGTAGTAGACGGTCACGGCATAGGTGCCGGTTTTCGGCACAGTTATGTTGTTGATGGTTACAGGTCGGTTGTTTCCTGCTCCCGATACGTAGCTCCCTCCGGAGCAGAGCCGGTCGGGGTCGTCGAGCACTGACACCCCGAATGGGATGGTGTTGGCTGTTGCTTCGGCCTCATATTTGATGCAGTATGGTTTGACCTCGTTTTCCGAGGCGGAGAGTTTCACTAGGAATCCGCCGTTGTCGGCCATCTCTATGGAGAGTTTGTCGGCACGTGTCAGCCTTTCGCGATATGAAAACGCCAGGTCGGTGGGGCAGGAACCGTCGCGGTAGATGTAGGCATTGACCCGCTCTCCGTCGTTGAGGAAATCAAGGGGGATTTCGGCGGTACGCTTTTCGCTGGTCAATGCTGCCAGCCAGCGGTTGGAGCCATCTGTGCGGAGCAGACTGATGAATTCCTCGGCTTCGGCCGCAAGGCAGCGTGTGTCGCTCCATGTGGCAGGGATGGTTTTGAGAATCTCTTTTGACATGCTGTAGCGCAGGTTGGCGGGGGCGTCGCCTATGTTTGTCAGTCCGCCGTGCATGACAACCGCCAGTGCGAGCTGGTGGGCGTGGGTGGTTGCCTGGTGTAGTTTGCCGTTGTGGTCGGCGAAATCAACGGGGCAGTAGTCGGTCAGCCCGAGGGGGGCGCGGAAAATGGCGGTGTTGATGTTGTGTGCTGCCGTCACGCAGTCGGGGTTGAAAGCGTATGCGCTGTTTGTGAGTGTGTTGTCGGTTGCGAGCAGGTGTGGCCATGTGCGTTCCAGTCCGGCGGTGTTGCCGCTGTTGGCCAACACGACATGCATGTGCTTCCGGGCTGTCAGTTGCAGGAAGAGCTGGCGCAGACGGGCGCTTTCCTGGGTGTCATGTTCCCAGAACTCGACTTTGAGCCCTTTCACACCTGCGTTTTTCCAATCCTGCAGCTGCTTGTTGAGGTCGGTCTCGTTGGTCGGCAGCGAGTGGCGGCTGACCCAGATGAACACCCCTATGTTTTTGCTGTTGGCATATGATGTGACCTCTTTGAGGCTGATGCCGTTGCGGCTCCAGTTTTTGTCGAGGGTGAAATATTGCCAGTGCTGGCTTGCCGCCCAGTCGATATATTTCTTGATGGTTTCCATGTTGAACCCTTGTGGGGTGTGGTCTTCACCGCCGAAACTCCACGCGGCCAGGCCGGGTCTGATCCATCCGGTGTCGGTGAGGGTTGTCGGGTCGGCCAGGCAGAGCGGCATTGATGTCTGGGCAAGCTGCTGTTGCGTTCCGGCAAGAATCATGCGCCATGGCGTTTTCAGCGGCATGGTGGCGCTGACGGTCTCCAGTGGAGTGAAATGGTAGGCTCCGCCGGCCACTTCCAACCGGCTGCCGCAGTAGTTTCCGTTGGGGGCTGTCTCGGCCACAAGGATATGTGTGTCGCCGCTTTGCGAAACCAGCGGAAGACGGGCGGTTTTCATGCATTCCATCAGTTCAGTGTCGGCTTCGGCGAATGATGCGTTCACACCCTGGCAGAGTGGCAGGTTGAAAATGCGCCCTTGTCCTGCTATGCGGCATTCGCTGCTTTCATCGCTGACGGTGATGTTGCCCGTGCCTGGGATTTCGTAGCGGAAGGCCATACCGTCGTTGTAGAGGCGAAACACCGTTTTAGCCACGTCGTCGCCGTTGACAAGTGTTATGGTGGCCTGGTTACAAATGTCGTCGATACGGTTGCACGAGGCTGCAGGAAGGGTGAATGTGTTGTTGATTTTCGCGGTCTCCATTCCATCTATGGTCACACCGGATGTGAAATCGCCTTCTGATGTGGCTATTCCGACTGCGGAACGCTCTATGAGAATCTGAGCACCTTTTGAGAGCGTATATCCCACGGTGCCGTTTTCAGTGTCGATTGTGAGGGTCAGCTTTCCGTCGGGTGATTTGATTGTGCCTACGGTTTCAGCCGAGGCGGGTGTGGATGCTGAAGCTATGAGGATGCTTGCCGCGATGGCGGTAATATTTGGTTTCATGCCGGATTATTTTATCTCAATGCGATCTTTTTTGAAATGGAGGAGCTGGCGTTTCGGCAGCTTACGATGTAGATGCCTGAGGGGAGGCTCAACCGGGTTGCCGCATCTGCGGTGAGATGGCCCTGCGCCACCGTGGCTCCGTCGGCGCGGCAGATGGCATAATTTCCAGGCGAAGCAGATTCCAAAGAGAGGGTTGTGCCTGACGATGTGATGGCAATGGTTGGCTGTGTGCCGGCAGCCACATTGTCGACACCTGCGGTTTCTGATCCGAAAAGCTGCCATTTCAGGAGCTGGAAACGGTCGGCTCCGTTGTTTTCCGTTACATTCAGGCGGAACCCCCGGTAGAGTTTTGCGGGGTTGCCGTTGAACTTCATTGTGGCGTAGCGGCTGGGGAATTCAAAACCGTTGACTTCGCTGAGGGTCTCCCACCGGCGGTCGAATCCGTCGAGAGACCATGAGCGGGGGTCGCGGTCGGGATAGTCCTGACACGATGTGAGGGTGTAGTGCTCAAGTGCCATAGGTTTGTCAAGCTCAATCTCGATGGTGGCAGTGCGGGCGTCGTCGGTGTAGAATTTTGTCTGCATGTTGCGGTCGAACAGGTTGTAGCATCGTTCGTCGGCAAATTCGATTTCTCCCATCGGGTTGCCGTTGACCATCGATTTTATGTCGAGGCCGTCGGTTATGTCGGCGGGGAAGTTGCGGTTGTTGCTGCTGTCGGCATATGGTATGCCGAAGAGCTGTATTTCTGCCACACTGCGGCCACGGGTGTTGACGCGGTAGTATCTGGCGGCGCGGCTGCGGTCGGCATGAGGCTGTCGGGTGATTCTGTAGAGGTTAGAGCTGCCGAATGCGGTGGTTTCCGAGGGTGTCAGCCTGGTGTAGATTTTCCCGTCGTTTGAATATTCCAAAATCCAGTCTTTGCCGTGTTGAGAGGCATCGAGCCCTTCCGAGAACAGGTAGCCGGTGATTAGATAAGGCTGGTCGAGTTCATAGCTGATATAGCTGTCGGCGCCATCTACGGGCTGGATTGTTGTTATGGCGTTGTCGTTGAGTGGCGACACTGTCAGGTCGCTGTTGCCCATAGAGATTTTCGCGGCATCGTCGGAAAGGTCGTAGGGGAAGACTGATTCCGGCTGTTGTGGGCGTGGCATTGCCACTCCTGTCTCCCACAGCTCGAATTTGTCGATATTTGGTCCGCCTCCGTTGCCCGGGGTTATGATGATGGTGTTGTCGCCTTTGTCGAGCCATATGTAGGTGAGCATCATTCCGCATGGAGGGCGGTTCCAGTCTTCAGTTGTCTGGGGCATTGTGACCTCCACGGCCGGATATCTGTTGGCGGTTATGTTGACCGAGCGGATATGCATACTGGTGTAGTAGACACGGAACTCATATGGGCCGTCGTGGTCGGCCATTACATGTGACAGTTTGATTTGTGAGCCAGAATCGAAGTCGCCGACATAGGCGTTGCCTGAATAACCGTTGACCCGCTTAACCTTGACCGGTGGGGTTAGCGTGGCTGATTCGGCCTCGATTACCGTTAACGGAGTTTCTTGAGCGTTGGTTATGGATGTGATAAACAGAGCCGTGAATGGCAGTAGCTTTTTCATTGCGTATGGTTATGATATCGCGATGTTAAGGTATTATATTCTTTTATACATATGACAACACAATGCGCCTCAACCCCTATAAGGGATTGTGGATTTTATCAAAAAATTTTTTCGGTATTTGGGTGTGGGGATGGTGTTGCAATTCTATTTTTGCAGACCTGAAGGGTCGCGACCCTACGATATGATGCGTCTGTTATAAACGATGTCGAATTTTAACACGCTATCCTGATAATTTGTGTGGGACTACCAAAGGTAGCTGTAGCGGTCGCCGAGGAATTTGCGGATGCGTTTGAGGGCGAGGGTTATCTGTGCCTCGACGGTTTTGACCGATATTCCGAGCTGGTGGGCGATTTCTTTGTTTGTGAGGTTTTCGTTGCGGCTGAGGGTGAACACTTCGCGGCACCGGTCGGGGAGGTTCAGAACCGCTGCGCGTATCAGCTGGTAGAGTTCTTCTGTTTCGAGGGCGCTGACGTCGGTTGCCATGTCGGAATGGTCGATGGCGTCGATGCTGACGGTGGCTTTCTGCTGGCGAAGCCAGTTGATGGCTCTGTTGCGCGCGGCTTGGAAGAGATAGGCTTTCACAGAGAGTTTTATCTCGAATGTGGCGCGGTTGTCCCAGAGATAGGTGAATATGTCGAGGGTCAGTTCCTCCGACGCTTCTCGGTCGTTGGTCTGATAGTAGATAAACCTGCAGAGGGGTGTGAAATATGTGTCGAACAGCCCCTTGAATGCAGTCTGGTTGCCTTCGCGGATCTGCCTGAGTAGTGCTATGCTGTTGTCGTTTGTTTCACTCATTGTCTGCACGGTCAAAATCAGTTTTCGTAGTCTTGATTTAAGGCACAACAATCCCTACAGTAGATAATTTTATCAACAAGTTACAAACTTAAATAAAATTTACCCCCCCCTATCAATCTATAACATAATTTAACGCGGTGGCAGGCTGGCGGCAAATCAACACCAACGGATGCCGGTGTTGTGAGACCGGGTGAAAAGGATAGCGGTGTCGTGTTGGGTTGACACGACACCGCTTTGTGGTGGTAATATGTGTTTGGAAATCAGATGTTGACGGTTACTCCTTTTTTGAGGGAGCCTTCACCTTTGTAGGTTTTGCCGTCGAGCATCAGTTCGACGTTGACAGCTTTGATTTCCTTATCGATTTTGCGTTTGCCCTCTTTGTCGGCGAGGGTGACTTTCACCTGGTTGCCTTTGCGCTCGGCTTTGAAAGTGAGCAGGGAGTAGTCGCAGCAGCGGAATTCCCAGCCGTCGCCGGCATCCCAATAGAGGCGTCCTTCGGCTTTGCCGTCTTTGTCAAGGCAGACAAGAAGAGTGAGTGGCTCGAAAGAGTTCTCGTTGGTGTTCTGAATCACACGGCCGGCTGGAACGATGCTGCCGCCACGGATTTTCAGTTTGGCCTGGTATTTGTCGGAGTTGTCGCCGTCGACGAGGCTGATTGTCTCCCAGATTCCGTAGGGCATCACGGGGTTTTCGGCGAATGCGGGGATGACCATGATGTCTTCTCCCAGGAGGAAGCTCTGCTGTTCGGTGCGGAGGCGCAGGTCTTTGACATCGGTGAAGAAGAGGGGCTGCATCACGGGTATGCCGGTTTTATGGGCGTCGTAGAACTTGGTGTAGAAGTAGGGGAGAAGGCGGTAGCGGCGCTCAAGAGCCATTCGCGACGATTTCTCAATCTCAGGTCCGAAAGCCCATGGTTCTTTGTCGTTTGTTCCGGCACATGCATGTCCGCGGGCGAATGGGAGGAAGGCTCCGAAACCTACCCAGTGGGCCCACACGTCGGGTTCGGTGTTGTTGAGGAATCCGCCTATGTCAGGGCCGTTGAACGGCTGCCCCGAGAGGCCCAGAGTCAGAGACATTGGTACGGAGAGTTTCAGATGATCCCAGCCTGCCCAGTTGTCGCCTGTCCAGGTGGCGGCATAGCGGTGTCCGCCGAGTAGGTTGGCGCGGGTGAGCACGAATGGACGGCGGTCTGGGTAGATTTCCATGAAAGCGTCGCGTGTGCTCTCGACCATCAGGCGTCCGTAGGCGTTGTGGTAAAGTTTGTGTGGCCCTGCGGGCAGGTCGCCTCCACCACGGTGTGGTGTGTCTTCGGGCATGGTGCCGGTGCGCTGGTCTTCAGGAAGCCAGTCTTCGTCGGTTGTGATGGCAGGTTCGTTCATGTCGTTCCATACGCCGTCGATTCCTTTGGCAAGGAAATCTTTGTAGAGACCTTTCCACCACTCGCGTGTCTTGGGCATGGTGAAGTCTGGGAAAGCGCAGTATCCGGGCCAGCATTTGCCGTTGTAGATTTCGCCGTTAGGGCGTTTCACCCACACGTCGTTTTCAGTGCCGGATTTGTAGACGTGGTAGTTCTCGTCGACTTTCGCTCCCGGGTCGATCATGTAGACGGCGCGGAATCCCTTCTGGTGGAGTTCGTCGTTGAGGGCCTTGGGGTCGGGGAAGTTCTGTGGGTTGAATGTGAAGATACGGTAACCGTCCATGTAGTCGATGTCCATCCATATCACGTCGCAGGGGATGCGGCGGGCGCGGAAGTTGTCGGCGATTTCACGCACTTTCTGTTCGGTTCCATATGAGAAGCGGCACTGCTGGTAGCCAAGAGTCCAGCGGGCGGGCATCTCCATTGTTCCAGTCAGTTCGGCAAGCCCTTTGAGCACCTCCTGTGGGGTTGCGCGGTCGATAACATAGGCGCGGAATGGGGCTCCTTCGGTTTTGAATTCGATTTTGTCGTTGTCGGTGTGTAGTTCCGATTTCCAGGTTGAGTCGAAAATTACGCCGAAGGCTGTGCCGTCGCGGCGCACTCCCATCACCCATGGGTGAGACTGATAGAGGCGTTTGCCGCCATCAACGCCGTAGGCGCCGGTGTCGGTGTTCCAGAGTTTGATGTACTGGCCGTTGCGGAGCAGCGGACCGGTCACTTCACCGCCACCGTAGAGGCTGATTTCGCCTGAGAGTGGGAGTGTTGCCGAGGCTTTGCCGTCGACCATGGTGAACTCCGGAACCAGGCTCCAGCCTTGGGGCATGGCGCCGATTGATTTCGGCTCTTCTTTCAGAATCAGAGACGGGGTCTTGGTCTGGTCGAATCCCTGTGGGATGAATTCCACGATGCCTTCACCTACCAGGTTGGTGGTGGCGACAGGTAGGTTCCCTGCCGATGCCGCGAATGCTCCTGATGCCGCGAAAGCAAATAAAAGTCGGTTGAATTTCATTGTGGTCTATCGGTTATGAGTTTGCATTTTTGAATGTTGAGAAGCGGGCGAACATCTCGATGATGGCACCCTGCTGAAGGATGTCGGACGGGTTGTCGCCATAGTTCGTGCCTGAGAAGTTATTGAGGAACAGCCCGTTGTCTTCGCGGGTGTATTTCCATGCCTCTTCGAGTGTTTTGTAGATGGCGTTTGTGTAGGTGTCGTTTGGCTCGATTTTGTTGAGCTCGGCGAATCCACGCAGCATTATGGCGTTGAACCACCGGTGGCCGTCGTCGATGATGTTGAACTGCTCGCCGGAGAACTGCGATACTATTTTACGGAAGAACTTCTTGTAGCATGCATCGGCGAGGTTGCGTGCATCGGTGATGTAGGCTTCGTTGTTGGTGGCGTTGTAGAGCAGCACGGCGGCCTGGAGCATCTGGCCTGAGTTATATGAGAATTTGGCTGTGCCGAGTGAGCCGTCGTCAACGCGCTTGTTGTCGAAGTAGAGGTAGTCGCCGGGATCCTGAAGGTTATCTTTAGTCCAGGTGTAAAGCTCTTTGGCGGTGTTGAGATATTTGTCGTCGTTGGTGGCGTTGTAGAGCTTCATGCACATTACCGCCGCCGGAGCGTTTGAACATGTGTTTTTGGTGTCTCTGTTGGAGCCTGATTCTCCCCAGTATATTCCGCCTCCGAGTTTGTCGTCCATGCCTGAAAGGATGAATTCGTAGACGCTCTTGGCCTTTTCGAGATACCATGAGTCGCGGGTGAATGCATACATGTCGGCCATGTCGATGCCAATCCATTCGGCATCGTCGTAAAGGCGGTCGTCGTGGGAGTTGACGAAACATGCGAAGCAGTTGGGTTGCTTGCTGGTGTTGTAATATTTCTCAAGTGTCGCCTTGATTTCAGCCTCATGGGTTGTCAGGAATGAGAGGTTTGTGGTTGTCTGGGCGATGGTGGCGAATGCCGACACGTAGCCGCCGTAGCCCCACGACATTGCGTGATGTTCATATTCGCCTGAGGTTGGTTCGTTGCCCAGCCCTTTTGCATTGGGGTATTTGCTGAACATCAGCTGGGCTTTGTCGCTCCAGTAGAGGTTATGCACGACTTCGAAAGTGGTCTCTGCGCGGGAAATGAAGTCGGTGTAGGTCACTTCTTGTTTCTCTTTAGGTTCGAGAGCCACGATGGGGTCGTATTTCTCTTCGCAGCCGCTCAGGGCAATTGCCCCCATTGCCGCCGCTATCATTATTCTGCTTTTCATGTTGTTTTATGAATTTCGGATATGAAGCCGTGTGCCCGGGGGGCTATGCGCCTCCTGGTGGCACACGGCTGTGGTGGAATCGTTTATTGCTTCTCGAAGTTGATGGTGAGTTTTTCCAGGTCGAGTGTGATTTTGTAGGTGCCGGCCTGTTCGGCTGTCACTTTCCATTTATAGTCGGGATCCTGACCTGGGGTTATCTGCACTTCGGTGTCGGAGTTGATGTCGGCATCGGCCTTGAGAGGCTTCACTGTCGGCACGTTCCATTCCCGCTCTGAAATAATCTTTATCTCGCCTTCCATGAGGGGGCCATTGTAGGTGAAGATGTTGGGGTTAGACGGATCCGGATTCATTTCAATCAGTTTGTCGAGTTCCCATCCGGCCATTGTGCCGTTACCTACGAGATAGAGATGCTCGAACATCACTTTGGCGTAGCTGATAGTCATGTCGGTCAAGGACAGGTAGATGCTGTAGGTTCCCTCTTCATAGGCTTCAAACTGCTTGTCGGGTTGGGAGGCATCGTTGCGTTGAACCAGGGTTTTGCTGTCGTCGCCCATGTTGTAGGAGGGGAATTCCTGGCCAGGTTCGGTGATGAACTTGAAGGTGCCCGGCACGAGTCTGCCACGCCATGAGTAGAGACGACCGTTTGACAGCTCGGTGATGCCTGTGGCGGCATTTAGGTCTGTGCCGCCGGGGGTTGCCGAACCGGTAATGTAGAGAGGTCTTGACACAGGCACGAAAGTTGTCACTGTGGTGATGGCTGTGGCGATTTCAGGATATTTGAAATATGGGCCGTCGACACGAGCGGCAACACGAGCTTCGATGCGTGCGGGTTGCCCGGCTGTCCGGCCCCATTTCTCGACGATGAGGTTGTAGAGTTCACCGGCCGAGAAACTATATGATCCGTTTGGCTCGACAATTTCAACTTCGGTTGCAGAGGCGAAGTTGTTATCGGCGATATCGACCTGGAACAGGTATGTGAACGAGTATTCCGACCCGAGGTCGGTTGCGGTGTTCCATGAGAATGTCAGCACCGGGGTGGGGTCGTCGGTTTCGGTGAGTGTGACCTCTTGTGCCGACGGTGTGAGTACGAGCTGGTTGCGCTCGGGGTCTTTATCGTTGTCTTTGTCATCGCAGCTTACCATTGGCAGGCAGAGGCTTGCGAGCAGCAGTGGTAAATATGATTTCGATTTCATGTTATTTTGCTTTATGTGCTTGAATAAAGATGGAGAGAGAACGCCTGCTTACCATTTGGGGAGCTGGCGCAGGTTGGGGTTCTTGTCGAGCTGGTTCTGATGGATGGGGAACCAGTAGTTTTTCTCGCTGAATGCACGGATGATTTCGCAGCGGCGCTTGTAGTAGGCCTTTTTGTTGTTGGGGTCGGCGCTCTTGTCGGTTCCGTACTTGTTCATACCGTCGAAGTTGCCGCGCAACAGGCTGATTTGTTTCCAGCGGCGGATGTCGTCGAAGCGGATGGCGTATTCGCAGTTGAACTCAACGCGGCGCTCGCGGCGGATTGCATCGCGCATGTCGTCTTGGTTTGCCGGGGCGGCAATCATCCCTTCTTCCGAGCCGTATTGCGGAATGCCGGCTCGTTCACGCACCAGGTTTAGGTATTTGAGGATGTCGGGATTGCCGGGGTTGGCTTCGTTGAGGGCTTCGGCATAGTTGAGGTATGCTTCGGCCAGACGGCAGATGATTCCGGGGCGGTAGGGCATCACACCGTTGAGCGGGTTGGTTTCGGGATGCACCCGTTTGCGCAGGAGATAGCCAGTCTGTGGGGCGTCCCACGGGGATTTGTCGGTTGATTCGATTCCGTCGACGCCGCCATAGAAGAAGTCGACTTTGCGGTCGCTCTGGCGGTAGTAGGCTTCGTTGAAAAGCACCGACACGTAGAAGCGGGGTTCACGGTGGACATACATGTTGTAGAGCCCTTTGGGCGCCACGATGTTGCGGGCGTTGCCCACGCTTGCGCTCTTGTCGCCTTCAATCCATTTGGTTGTGCGGATGTCGTCTTCGGTCGAGAATCCTTTCTCGGTGTAGCCCGATTCGGGGTTGATGATGGGCACTTTCACGGGATTGCCCTCTGCATCGGTGCTTTCGGTGTAGCCCAGAATCGGGGGGAGTCCGTTATCCATGAAGAATGCATCGACGAGTTCCTGTGTCACACCGTTTCCTCCCTGGCCTTTCGAGCCGCGTGGCACGGCATGTTGCAGCATGAGGTCGAAAGAGCAGTCGGGTCGTGCGAAGAGAATCTCTTTGTTGCCCTGGTTGAACTCTTTGTAGCACATGTTTGAATATGACATGAAGGGGTCGATTGAGCCGTCGGTGTTGTATTCCTTGTAGAGTTCGTATCCGTTGCGCTCGCATTCGGTGATCAGGTCGCGGCAGGCTTCAACGGCGCGGGTCCACTTCGATGGGTCGTAGGTTGAATTGAAAATGTTCTGGCCTTTGTTGTTCTTGAAGTTGGCATAGTCGGGGTCGTCGTTGCCGTTGACCAGCGGGCTTGCGGCAAACAGGAGCATACGCGCGCGGATGGCGAGAGCCATGACCGATGTGGCGCGCCCGTAGTAGCGGTCTTCGGTGTAGACGGCGGGGAGGAGTTTCGACACGGCTTTGAGTTCTTCGTCAATCCATTTGATAACATCGTCGTAGGGGTTCTGTCCGATGAGGATGTCGTCGGTGGTGTCGTTGATGTCTGTGAGCCATGTCTGCAGGGGGATTGCACCGTAGGTGTTTACCAGCAGGTAGTAGTAATACGCAATCAGGAAACGCACTTCGGCTTTCATGTTGTCGACTTCGTCCTGGTAGAGGTATTGAGCCGGAAGGGCTTTCACATTGTTAAGGAAGATGTAGCCCTGACGGATGCGCACGGGGAGGTCGCCCCAGAAGTTGCCGTTCCAGGTGCTCTGGGGGTTCCAGTTGCCAAGGATTTTGTCGATACAGTCCCAGTCGGTGAACTGGCGCCAGTCTTGCGAGGGGGAGAAATCGTCGGCATATGCGTCATAGTTTCGCATCATTGGTGTGTAGGGGTCGGGTATGCCGTTGTATATTCCGGCCAACCACTCCTCTGTGCGGTTCTTTGAGTTGAACACCATCTCCTGGGTCAGGATGTCGTCGGGTGCGTTGTCGAGATAGTCGGAGCAGGATGTGCTTGTCGCGAGCAGTCCGAGTCCGGCAATCAAATATTTAGCTATGTTCTTTTTCATGATTGTTCAATCGTTGTTTAGCCGTTCAAAATCAGATTAGAATCTTACCTGAAGACCAATCGAATAGGTTGACATGATTGGATATTTCAGACCGTTGTTGGTTGAGAGTTCCGGATCCCAGAGTTTGAAGTTTGAGAAATGGCAGATGTTTGTTCCGCGCAGGAATACGCGGGCATATTCCATTGCGGCCTTTTTGATGAGGTTCGACGGGAACGAGTAGCCGATTTCGAGGTTTTTCAAACGGAGCATACTCATATCTTTGAGCCACCAGTCTGAAGTCTGGGTGTTGTGGGCATTGTAGCCCATGTGCAGACGGGGATAGAATGCATCCTGGCTGGGATTGTCGATAGTCCAGGCGTCTGAGGCGTTCTTGAAAATGTTTCCTTCCGCGCCGAGTGTAGAGCCTGGGAGGAAGTTCTTCTGCCCGTCGCCGATTACACGGTATGTGCGTCCGTTGCCCTGGAAGAAGATTCCGAGGTCGAAACCGCGCCAGTTGATGTTGGCTCCGAAACCGTAGACGAGTTCGGGGTTTACAGTGCCTCCGATGGCGGTTTTATCGGTTTCGGTGATTTCGTTGTCGCCGTTAAGGTCTTTGTATCTGATGTCGCCGGGGTATACTCGGTCGGCGAATTTCGGGGTCGGAAGCCCGGGTTTGAGCTGTCCGGTCGACAGGTCGGCGAAGTCGTCTTCGGTGTAAAGGCCGTCGGAAACGAGTCCGAAGATTGTGCCTACCGATTTGCCTGTGCTGGAGCGGTAGGTGCCTACAACCTGCAGGTCTTCGTCCTGTTCCACGATTTTGTTTTTAGCGTAGGTCACGTTACCGCGCACCGAGAAGGCGAGGTCTTCGTTGATGCGTTTGTTGAGGTTAACCTCCACTTCGAAACCCTTGTTGGTCACGATTCCGTAGTTGGCCCATGGAAGTGAGGGGAAGCCGGCCGAGTTGGGGTAGTTGCGGCGTTGCATGAAGATGTCTTCGCGGCGCTCGTGGAAGAAGTCAACCTGGAATTCGAGCATGTTGAACAGGCGCATTTCCAATCCGATGTTGGCTTTTTTCACTTTTTCCCAGGTGAGGTCGGGCGCTCCTGGCGCTCCTTCGCGCAGACCGCCTTTTTCATAGAAGGTGTTTGAGTTACCCCATTTGTAGCCTTCGGTGCTTTCGATGGTAGTGATGTAGCCGAAGCGTTTCTGCGAGCCGTCGTCGTTGTAGAAGCGGTCGTTACCGGCCAGACCGTAGGATGCGCGGAGTTTGAGTTTCTGTATGTAGGGTGTTGTGCCCTGCATGAATTTTTCTTGCGACACAATCCATCCGAGGGCGGCCGAGGGGAAGAATCCGAACCGGTGCCCTTTGGCGAAGTTCTCAGAACCGTTATATCCGAAGTTGAATTCGGCGATGTAGCGGCCGTCGAACACGTATGAAGCACGTCCGGCAAGACCCTGTGTTCGGTATGACACCTGGTCGCCGTCGTCGTAGTTGCGCTGGTTGTAGAGGAGCAGGCCATCGACCTGGTGGGGGCCGAAGTGGTGGCTGTAGGAGATGTTTGCTTCAAGATAGGTGCTGTAGTTGCCGTATTCCTCCCAACGGTTGTAGCCGAGGAATTCATCGCCTTCCTGGAGCACGATTGTCTGTAGCTCGCCGGTGACGGGGTCGCGCTGTGTGGCGGGATAGTAGTAGCGGGGAGCTTTGCCGCGGTCAACGCCGTTGCGCGAGTAGTAGTCGTAGGAGAATATCACTTTGGCTTTGAGGCCGTCGGTGATGCAGTGGAGGTCTTGCTCAACCGAGAATAGCGATTCGAGTTTGCTGCGCCCTTCGCGATAGAAACCGCTCTGGGTGAGTTTTGCCCAAGGGTTTTCATTTTCACGGGGTTTTGGAATCATTCCGTTTTCGTAGATTGTGGGCACTGCAAACGGTGTGGCCTTGAATGCTGCGGAGAAAACATCGTCGATTCCTTCCTTGGGCGCGTTGCGTGTCTGAAGGTAACCGCCCACGTTGACGTTAAGCAGTGTGGTGGGGGTGACGTTCATGTCGACGTTTGTGCGCAGGTTGAAACGGTTGACGGTGAGGTTTGAGTTGTAGTTCTGTCTCTTGTCGGTCTCTGTAATACCAGATTCGTTGTAGTATGCAGCCACAACCGAGTAGCGCAGACGCTCGTTACCGCCAGAGAGGTCGAGGGTGGCGCGGGTGTTGTGGGCGTAATCCTTTGTGATTGCATCGATCCAGTTAACGTCGGGGTAGAGTTCAGGGTCGTAGCCTGTGCGGTATTTGTTGATGAGGTCGCGCGAGTAGCGTTCCTGGCCGGTGTCCTGGATGCTGATGTTGTTCAACAATGTGAGGTAGTCGGCAGCTCCGAGGAACTGGGGCAGTTTTTCGGGGCGTGTGAACGAGTGCTCGACAGAAACGTTGACGGTTGTTTTTCCGGCTTTACCCTTCTTGGTTGTGATGAGGATCACGCCATTGGCACCGCGCACACCATAGACGGCGCTTGCCGATGCGTCTTTAAGCACTGAGAATGATTCGATTTCGGCGATGTCGATGTTGTTGAGCGAGCGCTCTATTCCGTCGACCAGCACCAGCGGGGCGCCGTTGCCTTTGAACGAACTCATGCCTCGGATCCAGAATTCGGAGTCGTCGTATCCCGGCTCACCAGAGCGCTGCACGGCAATCACACCGGCGATGTTACCGGCGAGGTCGTTGGAGAGTGAGCGGGTTGTGCCGACCGATAGCTGGTCGGGACGTACGCTTGTGATGGCGGCCACCACAGAGGCGCGTTTCTGCACGCCGTAGCCCACAACAACCACGTCTTGCAGCTGTGTTGAAGATTCCGACATCACCACGTTGATGATTTTGCGGCTACCAACGGCTTCTTCAATGGGGGCCATGCCTATGAATCGGTATTCGAGGGTGGTGTTTTTTTCGGGAACAGTCAGTTCATACCGGCCGTCGATGTCGGTTGCGGTGACGATGGCCGGATTGTCTTTTGCCACGACGGTAACTCCAGGCAACGGTTCGCCGCTTTCGTCGGTCACGTTACCCTGCACGGTTATCTTTGCTCCGGTTTTGGCTGCGCCTTTGCTCGATAGGATAATCTGGTTGTTTTTGATGTCCCAGTTGATGTCGGTTTTTGCGAACATCAGTTTCATAGCCTGTTTAACAGGTGTCTGGTTGGCCTGTAAGGAGACTTTCTGGTCGGCATTGATTTTTGAAGTATCATAGAAAAACGTGTAGTCGCTCACGTTTTCAATCTGTTTTATTGCCTCCGACAGGGGCACATTTTGGAATGATACTGTCAATTTCCCCTCATTGCTCTGGGCCGACAGGCTCAATGAGGTCAGAAAGGCCAGGAATATGGCCAGTTTCATTCTTAAATTCATTCGATGAATATTTAAGGTTAAAAAATCAAGCTATAATAGCCTGTAGAGTTCAGACAGATATTATAGGGTTTGTTATAACTGATTGGTCAGAAGAACGGTGTTGGCCGTTCCTGTAATTCGGTTATGACAGTTGGAGCATCGCTTTCCGCCGGGTGCTCCTGTTTGAATTTTGGTGAGGTTGTAAGTAGCTGTTTCTAAGATGTCATGGCATAATAAGATTTTAAGGGGTTATTATTATTGATTTGTCGTTTTCGTAGGTGTAGTTTATGGCGCTGATGTTGTTGAGGATTCCCATCACTTCGTCGAGGCTCTGGTCGTCGAGAGTGAAGGTGTAGCTTTGGTCGTTGGGTGTGTGGGGGTCTATTGTGATTTCCACCCCATACCATTCGGCCAGGTATGAGCATACTTCGCGGAGGTTTTTGTTTTCGACTTTCAGCTTGTCACCAGTCCATGCTTTGGCCAGCTCTACGTCGGCCGGAGCGACTGATATAGTGCCGTTGTCTTTGTGGAAGCATCCTTCCTCGCCCGGTTTCAGGAAGATTCCGGCTGCGTTTTCTGCGTCTGATTGCATTGACACGGAGCCTTCATAGAGGCTTACAGTGGCAGTCGCACAGTCGGCATATGCGTCGACATTGAACTGTGTGCCGTGAACAGTGACGGTCAGGGCGCCGGTGCGCACAACAAACGGTGTTGACGATGCTGTGACGTTGAAGAAAGCCTCACCTTCGAGTTTTACTTCGCGAATGTCATTGGAAGCGTTGGTGTAGACCAGACGGGAGTTGGCGTTGAGCCATACGATGGAGCTGTCGGGTAGCACCAGTCTCGATTTACCGTCGATAGCCGTATATGTCAGCTCTGATGGCTGTGGGGTGTCAGGCCGCATGAACAGCAGCCATGCCACGAGTGTTCCGCCTAACAGCAGGCCGCATGCAACGGCTGCTGTGGAAAGGAATGTTTTCATCCTCGTTCTGAACCGTTTCGGCAATATTGAGGCGTTACTTTCTTTTGATATGTGGCGTTGCATTAACTCCCAGTAGTGGTTGACATCGGGGGTGTAGCCGGCGGTTTTTGACTGCACGTCGTCCCAGATTGTTTTTATGTCGGTGAGGATGGCAGCGTTGGCTTGGTCTTTTCCTAGCCATTGCTGCAGCTCCTGCTCGTCGGCAGGGGTCGCCTTCCCCTCAAATTTCTTGATAATGGTTGTAAGTGGAAAATCAGTGCGCATAAGGTCGTTTTTTTGTTGAACTTATGTATTCACTATTATTGACAAAAAATATGCTAACAACCCTTATGATACCTATAAATAAATATGGGAAAAATGATGCCGTTATCCGTTATTTATGAAGCCTTGATCTGATAACCGGTTTAGAGCCAGTTTGTTTTGATGCTAATAAATGAGGGGGATGCGGTTGATGCCGGCTGCGGTCGGTTGGTTTATACAGGATTCTTTGCGTATCTTTGTGAAAAGAATGCTATAATCCCCACCCTTTCACGGCATGAGAAACCTCAGATTCATTACCACATTATTGCTTGCGGCAATAGGAGTAAGCGTCATTCACGCATACACGTTGCGGCAGATTGACAACTCCGACGGGTTGTCGAACAGTGCTGTGCTGTCGCTGGGGCAGGATGATGGTGGGCGTCTGTGGATAGGCACGTGCGATGGTCTGAATCTTTTCGATGGCAGGGAGGTGGTGTCGTTCCGCATGTCGGAATCATATCCGCGCCTGACCGGTGAGCTGATTTCAGCTATGCTGCACACGTCTGACGGTGCATTGTGGATAGCTACCAATTACGGACTTAACAGATATTCACCTAAAGACAATTCATTAAAGGGGTTCACCCAGTTTCAGGATAACAAAAATATTTCAGCCAACAGCCGTGGTCACATGTTCGTGGTGTCGAGAGGCAATGCGGTGTATTATTATACGGGAATGGCTGGCAGAGGGTTTGAGCATCTTCAGGGACCGGAACTTGGCAATGCGCGGGTGATGGGATTCAAAGCCGAAGATGACCGCCTGTGGTTTTTCACCGACCGTGGCGTGGGAGCGTGCGCTTTGAAATATGAGGCAGGGAGGTATCGGGCAGATGATTTCAGATTTGTCGATAATTCTTCCTTGAAGGGGTGTTATATCCACGAGGGGGAGGTTTTGTGTCTTGATGGCAGCGGCCGGGTGTCGGTTTTTCTAACAGATTGCGGACAGTGGCAGCCTATTACCGACATTGAGGCGTTGGCTGCCGGGCGTGGGGAGGTGAGTGATATGCTTACCGATGACCGGGGAAGGCTGTTTGTGGCATTTGCTACCAGCGGGGTCGTTAAACTGACCCCGAAATCAGACGGTTCGTTTGATTGTGAGGATATCGGGGTTAAAGGGGGTGTGTTCTGCCTTAAAGCAGACCGCAACCAGGATATAGTGTGGATAGGGGCAGATGGTAACGGGCTTTACCTTTATGTGGAGGATGAATATTCGTTCCGCACGGTGACTTTTGCGGATCTGCGTCACAGAATCACACGCCCGGTCAGGGCTATATATTTCGATGATTATGGCACTCTGTGGCTGGGGACGAAAGGCGACGGGATATTGAAAATCAAGAATTTCAAACCTTGGAACCGCGGTGAACGCCTAAAGCTGGAGAATGTGACCAAGGATAACTCCCTGTTGCTCGACAATGCGGTGTATGCTTTCGCGCCGAGCCGGCATGGGGGGATGTGGGTAGGCAGTGACAGGGGGCTCAATTATGCCCGGGGTAGCGAAGGGGCTCTGTCGGTGGTTGAAACAGAGATTCCGATTCCATGGGTACATGACATTTATGAGGCTGACGACACAACTTTGTGGTTGGCCACGGTGGGGAGCGGTGTGTATCGGGGGCATATTGCGGGGGATGGGGGAGTGCCACGGCTTGACCGGGTGACGCGGTTGGCGATTGAAGACGGGAATATGTCTTCAAACTATTTCTTCACTCTGCATCACGAAGATAACGGGCATATTCTGGCGGGCAACCGAGGTCTCGGCCTTTTTGAAGTGGATGGCGACAATCTGCGTGATATAGCCCTGAAGGGGAAATACCACACAAAGATGGTCAATGACGTGTATGCCATTGCCGGAGATGATAAGTGCCGTTGGCTCGGAACTGCCACCGGCTTGCTTAAAATGACTCCTGACGGGGAACGTTTGTGGAATGGGAATAACGGATTTCCCAACAGCACGGTGCATTCGCTCATGAAGGATGGCGACGGGAATCTGTGGGTGTCGACCAACCAAGGGTTGGTCAGGTTCGACCTAACCACGGAGAATTACCAGGTTTACCGGCGGGGGAATGGTCTTGATGTGACGGAATTCAGCGACGGGGCGGCCTTCAAACAGGATAAGACATTGTTTTTCGGCGGTATAAACGGTTTTGTCGTTTTGCAGGCGAATGCCGATATGCCTAAGGGGGCACGGGGTAAGTCGGTTTTCAGGCCGATGATATCGTTGCGCAGTTTGAATCTCGCAGGGCGCAATGTGGCCGCTATAGATTATATCAAGCCGGATGACGACGGCGCCGACAAACTGGAACTGGATTCTGATGAAAACACATTCACAGTCAACTTCAATGTGCCCGACTTTATCGATACGGAGAGTTATGCCTATCTGTATCGAATCAATGATGATAAGAACTGGATGAGGTCGTCAGTGCCGGGAAGCGTGTCGTTCACATCTATGCCCTATGGTGATTATACCCTTAGGGTGAAGGCTGTGAACCTTGCCAGTGGCCAGGAGAGCATGGTCAAGACCTTGGTTATACATATAAACGCCCCCTGGTATCTGTCGGTATGGGCAAAAATGGCTTATATCCTACTCGGGGTGGGATTGCTTTGGTTCGTTTGGCAGCTTCGCCGGCGTATTTCGCGCCGCAGGCATATGGAATTCATGCGAAAGGTGCGCCATGAGCAGCGGGAGCAGACATATGAAGAGAAACTGCGCTTTTTCACCAATATAACACATGAATTCTGCACCCCTCTGACTTTGATTTACGGCCCTTGCGAGCGGATTCTGTCCCATTCCGAATCAGATCCGTATATAAAACGCTATGCTTCTATAATCAAAAGCAACACCGAGCGCCTTAATTCTCTCATACAGGAGGTTATCGACTTCCGCAGGGTTGAGACCGGCAACCAGAAGGTGAAGATTGCAAAAGTTGACGTAACGGGTCTGTGTAATGATGTTATGGCATCGTTCAGCGGTATGGTCGAGCAACGCGGCGTGGATCTTGAGAGAGACATCGCGCCGGATCTGGTTTGGCCAACGGATTATGGATGTTTCACCAAGATTGTCTATAATCTTGTGTCGAATGCGTTCAAATATACTCCAGACGGGGGTGTTATCCGTTTTACGGCCAAGCAGATAGATAACAGTCTGCAAATCAGGGTATACAACACAGGGAAAGGGATCAGGCCAGAGGATAAATCAAAGATATTCAACCGTTACACTATTCTCGACAATGTAGAGGAGAATGCCACACGGGGGCTGTCGTCGCGCAACGGGCTCGGGATGGCCATATGCCACAGCATGACGGAACTGCTGGGAGGGGGAATCGCCATCGAAAGCGAGGTTGACAGTTACGCGGAGTTTATCGTGACATTGCCATGGCGTAAGCCCGATGAGGATGCACCTGAAAAGCCAGTTCCTGCCGCAGGAACGGTGGGTATCCCATTAAAAGCCTCCGGAGAGATGTCCTTGGGAGCGAAGGTTGTGGCGGCGCCGCATATTGAGGATATGCAACGGCGGCAAGGCGATGGCAGCTGTGTGCTTGTGATTGACGATAATCCCGACATTCTTTCGCTGCTTGCCGACAGTCTGACGGAATATGATGTTGTCACAGCTTCAAATGCTGAGGAGGCCATGGAGAAGGCCAAGGAGCGTGTGCCCGACCTGATTGTTACGGATATAATGATGCCGGGTACTGACGGGTTGGAGTTAGCCCGCCGTTTAAAGCAAGACCGCCACATGAACCATGTGCCTGTGGTGATTCTTTCTGCACGCAACAGCTCTGATGATAAGGTGGAGGGGTTGCAGTCAGGAGCGGATGCCTATGTTACCAAACCATTCACTTTGAGCTATCTCAGGGCGGTTATCGAGCGGCTTCTGAAACGCAGGAGTGAGATGCGGGAGTATTATAACAGCTCGGCTTCGGCTTATCAGTATGCAAATGGCAAACTGCTCGACTTGGAGAGCAAGCAGTTTGTCGACAATCTCAACGCCTACATAGAGGAGAATCTCGATAATCCGGAATTGTCGCCCGAGAGCCTTGCCGCGCATTTCCAGACAAGCACCCGGAATCTCTACCGGAAAATGAAAGACCTCGAGCTGCTCCCTCCGAATGATTTCATAAAAGACCACCGCATCACCTTTGCCACTAAATTGCTCGTGACAACCTCGCTCACCGTTCAGGAGATTATCTACCGGTGCGGTTTCAATAACCGGTCGCATTTCTATAAAGAGTTTGACAAGCGCCATGGCATGACCCCGAAGGATTACCGGCTCCGGCACAAAACACCCGGATGTGAGCCTGAAAAGGGGTGAAATCTTGATGAAAGAGGAGTGTGCCGAATGGCGACAGAAATGTATACAATAGCGCCATGGCGCCGCTGTGGCCTTCTGCGGCGTAAATGGAGACATGTTGTGGGCGGATTCAGATGTATCTTTGTGGTGTTGGAAAACAGACGCGGAGTGTTGCCATGACGTCTGCGCCGCCGGTAGCCAGCCGGCATCATTATCACAAAAAACGTTATCCATGAAACCGCTATTACTATTCTGCCCTGCATTGCTTGCATTGTCGCTTCCGGCTTGCTCTGCTGCCAAGAAGTCGGCAGATGCAGAACCGGTGAACCGCTATGCCATGATGGCGCAGGAGACACTTGATTCGCTCTACTCGAATTACGGAATCGACGGCGAGTCTCTGTTGAGGGAGAATTATCCCCATGATTCCTCATATAAAGCTACCTATCTCGCAGGTGATGACCATAACGTGAGCAATCCGTATTCTTATCTGTGGCCCTTTTCCGGAACGTTTTCGGCCGTGCGCGCCCTTTATGACGCTACCGGCGATTCGGCCTATATGGTTATGCTTGACACGAAAGTGCTTCCCGGTCTGGAGCGTTATCTCGACGCCACCCGCCAGCCCACGGCTTATGCCTCTTATGTTAACAGCGCTCCGGCAAGCGACCGTTTCTACGACGATAATGTGTGGCTCGGCATAGACTTCACTGATATGTATCTTGCGACCGGGCGCCAGGGTTATCTTGATAAAGCGAAGATGATATGGGGTTTTATCGAGAGCGGCAGAGACGAAGTGCTCGGCGACGGAATCTACTGGTGCGAACAGAAAAAGCATAGTAAAAACACCTGTTCCAACGCTCCCGGCTCGGTTTATGCCCTTAAGCTCTTCAAGGCCACAGGCGACAGCGCATATTTGGATGCCGGCCGTGAACTTTACGAATGGACAAAACAGGCTCTGCAAGACACCACCGACTGCCTCTACTTCGACAATGTGGCGCTGAACGGCCGTATCGGTAAAGCCAAATATGCATATAACAGCGGGCAGATGCTCCAGTCGGCCTCGTTGCTGTATGGCCTGACCGGCGAGGGGAGGTATCTTGACGAGGCCCGCTCGATTGCGGAATCGGCCCACCGCCATTTTTTCAGCGGCAAGGCCACAGACGCGAAAGGAGATTTCCCTTTGGTCGGAAAAGGAAATGTGTGGTTCACCGCAGTGATGATGCGTGGTTTTGACGAACTTTATAGGACTGACGGCGACCCCAAATATATGGATGATTTCGTGCGTAACCTTGATTACGCCTGGAATAATGCCCGCGACACATCGTGTGGACTTTTCCACGAGGATTGGAGCGGTAAAGACAAAGATGCGAAAAAATGGCTGCTTACCCAGGCCGCGATGGTTGAAATGCAAGCAATAGCCGCATCATATTTTTCGTCGAAAGAATAACACACCTCACCTCATAACCAAAAATTCATTTACACGCCGGAAAACGAGGGTGTGCGTCATAACGGCTCATCCGGGTAGTCGCCAGTCGGACTCTTCGCTAAGACAAAGCGCTTTACGATTACTGACAACGCCCTTTCCATCAGGATGCCAAAAAGGAGCTGGTCGAATTTCGACACAACTCAATTTCCGGCCGAATCAAGAAAGCGGCATTAGCCGTGAGTGACATTCATCACCTCCGTCATAACCAAGTAGAAAAATGAAAGAACGTAATAACATGAGACAACTATCCATCTCTTTGGCCGCCGCCGCGTCGCTTATGACCGGCTTTGCCGCTTCTGCCGCCGGTGCTCCGGTCTGCGCCGCCGACAACACCGCTGTGGCGGTTAAACCCGATTACAGCATCACCAACCGCCCGCCCAAAAGCGAGCGCCTGTTCCATTCTAAAGAGGTTGAGAAGCAGATTGCCCGTGTGAAGGCGATGCTTACCAACAAAAAACTGGCGTGGATGTTTGAGAACTGTTTCCCCAACACGATAGACACCACTGTGCATTTCCGCAAAGGTGCCGACGGGAAAAACGACACGTTTGTGTATACCGGGGATATCCATGCCATGTGGCTGCGTGATTCGGGAGCACAGGTATGGCCTTATGTGCAGTTCGCCAATGAAGACAAAGAGCTGAAAGATATGCTCGAGGGTGTTATCCGCCGCCAGTTCAAATGCATAATCATCGATCCGTATGCCAATGCATTTAACGACGGCCCGACAGGCGGCAACTGGATGAGCGACCTGACCGACATGAAGCCGGAACTGCATGAACGCAAATGGGAAATCGATTCGCTCTGCTATCCGTTGCGCCTTGCCTATGAATATTGGAAGGTGACCGGCGACGCTTCAATCTTCGATGAGGAATGGCTGGAAGCTATGGAGAAGATATATGCCACTTTCGTTGAGCAGCAGAGGAAAGAGGGGAAAGGGTCATACCGTTTCCAGCGTAAGACCGAGCGGGCTCTCGATACTCTCAACAATGACGGTTGGGGTGCTCCGGTGAAACCTTGCGGTCTGATAGTTTCGAGTTTCCGTCCGTCTGACGACGCTACCACGCTCCAGTTCCTTGTTCCGTCGAATTTCTTTGCCGTGGCTTCGCTCCGCAAGGCTGCAGAGATTCTCGAGGAGGTTAACGGGAAGCCTGATTTTGCCGCCAAATGCACCGCCTTGGCCGACGAGGTAGAAACAGCCCTTAAGAAACATGCCACATATAATCATCCGGAATTCGGCACTATTTATGCTTTCGAGGTTGACGGATTCGGCAACCATCTGCTGATGGATGATGCTAATGTGCCCAGCCTTCTTGCAATGCCTTATCTTGATGAGATGGATGTCAACGACCCGATATACCAGAATACGCGCCGTTTCGTGTGGAGCGACAGCAACCCGTATTTCTTCCGTGGGGAGAAGGGTGAGGGCATAGGTGGCCCGCATATCGGCTATGACATGGCCTGGCCGATGAGCATCATGATGAAAGCGTTCACTTCGACCGATGATAATGAAATCAAGGAGTGTCTGACAATGTTGCTCAACACCGATGCCGGCAAGGGATTCATGCATGAGTCGTTTAATGTTGATAATCCAGATGATTTCACCCGCGAATGGTTCGCATGGCAGAACACTCTTTTCGGCGAGTTGATAATGAAGCTCGTCAAGGAAGGGAAAATTGACTTGCTCAATTCGATAGAAGCCTGATTCCATGTTGGTTGATGGCAAATGCCGATTGAAGATTAATTTGATAGATTGATGATAGATTGATGACAATAGGCGATTTCTACTCTTGATATGAATGGATTTCGATTATTAAGATATGTCATTTGCAGACTAAAGGATAAGGTTAGATTTTAGGTTAGTATGAAAGAGTTATGGTAAAGAAGACGTTGTAGAAAGACTGCAGATGACCTTCAAAAAGGCGTTGTTCCCGGGAATATGGGAATGGCGCCTTTATTGTTGCAGTCGGGGGTGGGATTTAATGGCGCAAGAGCTGGTGGCGGGTGGAATATGTTTGCTATATTTGCAGTGTGGGGTGAAGGCTGGATTATAACAACTTATAGATGTGATTGACTTAGAGATTGTTGACTAATTTACCTAATCGAAACGGATGATGGAATATAGATTCTGTGGAAGGAGCGGTTTAAGGCTTCCGGTGGTGTCGTTGGGGATGTGGCATAATTTCGGCGATACGGATTGTTTTGCTACGGCCAAGGAGGTGGCTTTCGAGGCTTTCAGTTCAGGTGTAACCTATTTCGACCTCGCAAATAATTATGGGCCGCCCCCGGGGAGTGCCGAGGAGAATTTCGGCAGGATAATGCGGCAGGGGCTGGGGAGTCACCGCGATGAGATCGTAGTGGCTTCTAAAGCGGGGCATCTGATGTGGGAGGGTCCGTATGGCGATGGCGGTTCACGTAAGTATCTTATGGCGAGTATTGAACAAAGTCTGCGCAGAACCGGTCTGGACTATTTCGATATTTTCTACAGCCACCGTTATTGCCCCGAGACGCCTTTGGAAGAGACCGTTCAGACTCTGATAGATATGGTCAAACAGGGGAAAACGCTTTATGTGGGCCTGTCGAAATATCCTGCCGACAAGGCTGCCCGGGCATGTGAGATGATGGAGGCTCAGAATGTGCATTGTCTGGTCTACCAGGATAGATATAATATGCTTAACCGGAAGCCTGAGGCGGATCATTTCAAAATGCTGAAAGAGCAGGGGTTGGGTTTCGTAGCGTTTTCACCTTTGGCTCAGGGATTGCTGACAAACCGCTATCTTAACGGGATTCCGGCAGATTCGCGGATTGCCAAAAGCGGAGTTTTCCTTCACCGTGAGGATGTTACCCCGGAGTTGGTGGGGAAGCTCCGGCTGCTTGATGCGATGGCAACGGGCCGCGGGCAATCGCTTGCGCAGATGTCGTTGTCGTGGTTGTTGGCTAAGGACGGGGTGACATCTGTGATTGTCGGTGCCAGTTCCGTGGGGCAGTTGCGCGACAATCTCAAGTGTCTCGACCATGGGGGATTCACTCCTGATGAGTTGGCCGGGATTGATGCCGTGATTGGTTGATTGCGGGCATAATCCTCGCCTATCCTGATGTGAAAACGGCGCCGTGTCAAAAAAAAATCGACACGGCGCCGGGTATTATCGGCTGATGGCTATCAGGCGTTTTTGCGTTTTTCGAGCTGGCGCTCTATGGCTTCGAGGCAGAGGTCAACGGCTTCTTCAAATGAGTCGGCGACTTTAGTTGCCACGAGTTCATCTTGCGGGATGTTTACTTTGATTACCGCCTCTTTGTTCATGGCCGTTTCCGGTTTTACGACGGATAGTTTTACGTCGACAGTCGATATGTTGGAATTATGACGGGCCATGCGCTCGGCTTTCTTGTTGATGAAGGCGATAAGTTTTTCGGTGGCGTCGAAGTGGATGGCTTGAATTCTTACGTCCATAATGTTATCCTCCTTGATGTTTTTGTGCGCGGGGATGCGCAAGTTGATAATTTTGTTTTAGTTCTCGGTAGGTTATATGTGTATAAACCTGTGTGGTGGCTAATGATTCGTGTCCCAGCAGCTGCTGCACACTTGTCAGGTCGGCTCCGTTGTTTAGCATGTCTGAGGCGAAAGAGTGGCGGAGAGTGTGTGGGGAGAGGCGCGAGGCTGCTGTGTGGCCGGTGAGGGCTTGCTTTACGATGCGCTCCACGAGCATCGGGTAGAGAGGTTCTCCGTTTGGACGGATGAAGAATGTTTCAGGGCGTGTGTGACCGGTGTCTCTTGCCCTGATTGCACGGTAGTGGTTTATTGCCTCTGCAAGTTCGCTGCCGAATGGTATTATCCTTTCCTTATTACGCTTTCCGAGCACCTTTAGTTCGCCTCTCGAAAGGTCTACATCCGCATCGAGGAGCGAGATCAACTCTGCCCTGCGGATTCCTGTGGTGTAGAGCATCAGGATAATGAGGCTGTCTCTGACTTGGGTGAAAGCTCCGATGCGTTGCGACACTGCGTTGCTGTAGTCTATTATTTCTTCCATTTCCCCAGGCCGGATGAAGACCGGGAGGCGTTTCGGCGTTTTGGCCAAGGGGACTTCTGATGCCGGATTGGTGCGTATGAGTCCGCGCCGCATCAGGAATCTGAAAAATGAGCTCAGGGCGCTTACCTTCCTTCGGATTGAGATGTGGGTGGCTGCCTCTTTTTCGGCCAGGTCGATTATCCATGCCCTTATGTCGGAAGGGGTGCATTGGAGAGGGTCGAAGCAGTCTGTCTTTCCTCCGGTTATGAACGATGCGAATTGCCGGAGGTCGATGGAATATGACGAAACGGTGTGAGCCGAATAGTTCAGCTCACACCGCAGATATGTCAAAAATGAGTTTATCAACATTGTCGCTCCGTGAAAAGGTCAACCGATGGCGGCTTTGGCCGCAGCCTGTTCACGAAGTTAGGGCAATCTTTTGAAATATCCAAATATCGGACAGAAAAATAGTGATAAAAAAACATGCCCGCTTGCCGTATGGCGATTAAAACACACCGGCAACCGGGACAAATGCCTCAGCTATTATTCCTCGACAAGGCGCAGTTTCTGCACGTAGACAGCCTTCATCATCTTTTTGCGGTTGGTGACAGAGGGCTTTTCAAATGCCTGACGGCTGCGCAGTTCTTTCACGATGCCGGTTTTTTCAAATTTGCGTTTGAATTTTTTGAGAGCTTTCTCGATGTTGTCGCCTTCTTTAACTTGTACGATAATCATTTTTGTGGTTTTATATTTTTAATGTTTTGATTTTCGGCTTCTTTTAGCGGGGCAAAATTACGGATATTTTTTTGAGTGCGCAAATTTTTTGTGTGGGATTTTTTGTAACTTTGTGGGGGTGGAGTGGAGAGGGGGTGATGCCCTGAGTGGGGTGATTGATAATAACCAATGAAGAGCGAGTGTGCAGATGGCTGATGAAGACCTGAAGGGTGTGTCTGAGATAAACAATACTGAGAATGAGGGATTGGATTCCGGCGCGGCCGGGGGGGCAAGCCCTGCGGCTGCCGGTGCGGTTGATGCCGTAGGGGTTTCAGCCGATGCCGATGAGGCGGCGGAAACCATTGAGGAGGAGACTGTGAACCTTCCGCCTACGATAGGCACTGAAGCTGCAAGGCTCAGGCTGGGCGGGATGTATCGTAGCTGGTTTCTCGACTATGCGTCGTATGTGATTCTGGAGCGTGCCGTGCCGCACATAGATGATGGCTTCAAGCCGGTTCAACGCCGCATCATGCATTCGATGAAGACCCTTGATGACGGGCGTTTTATAAAAGTCGCCAACATCGTGGGCAACACGATGCAGTATCATCCTCATGGCGACGCATCTATCAAAGACGCGCTGGTGCAGCTAGGCCAGAAAGAACTGCTGGTGGATACCCAGGGTAACTGGGGAAATATCCTGACCGGTGACGATGCCGCCGCCGGCCGTTATATCGAGGCCAGGTTGTCGGCATTTGCCCTTGACACGCTCTATAACGGGAAGATAACCGACTGGGTGCCGTCGTATGACGGGCGCAACAAAGAGCCGGTGACGTTGCCTGTGAAGTTTCCACTGCTGCTTTTCCAGGGGGTGGAAGGTATTGCGGTTGGGCTGTCGTCGAAGATTCTGCCCCACAATTTCAATGAAATACTCGATGCCTGTGTGGCTTATCTGCGCGGCGAGGAGTTTTCGCTCTATCCCGATTTCGCCACCGGCGGCTATATCGATGTCAGCCGTTATAATGATGGTGAGCGAGGTGGGACAGTGAAAGTGCGTGCCAAAATCGATAAGATTGACAATAAGACGCTTGCTGTGACGGAAATCCCTTATGGCAAGACTACCCGTGTGGTAATCGATTCGATATTGAAGGCATTTGAAAAGGGGAAAATCAAAATACGTAAGGTTGATGACAATACGGCGGAACATGCCAACATATTGGTTCATCTTTTGCCTGGCACCTCTTCGGACAAGGCTATAGACGCCCTTTATGCTTTTACAGACTGTGAGGTAGCCATATCGCCCAACTGCTGTGTGATTTCCGATAAGAAGCCGCATTTTCTCACGGTAAGTGATCTGTTGCGCCATAGCGCCGACCGCACCAGGGAGCTTTTGCGCCGGGAATTGCAGATACAGCTCGGCGAGGTGCGCGAACAGCTGCATTTCGCTTCGCTGGAGCGTATCTTCATAGAGGAGCGGATGTATAAAGACAAGGAGTTCGAGCAGGGGGAGACGCTTGAGAAGGTCATAGTTCATTTGCGTGGACGCCTTGAACCGTTCCTGCCCAAGTTGCAGCGCGATATTGACGAGGAGGATGTGAAGAAACTGCTTGAGATCAGGATGAAGCGCATTCTTAAGTTCAACTCCGACGAGGCTGACCGACAGATAGCCCTTTACAATGAGCGGATAGAAGGGATTCTCGACAAGCTGGCACATATGACAGAGGTCGCAATCGAGTGGTTTGAGGGGCTGAAAGAGAAATATGGCCATAAGTATCCGCGCCGCACTGTCATACGCGGATTCGATAACATTGAGGCTTCACGGGTTGCCGAGGCTAATGAGAAGCTATATTTTAACCGCGAGGAGGGATTTATCGGCACGGCTTTGAAGAAAGACGAGTTTTTGTTTAACTGTTCGGAGCTTGACGATGTTATCATTTTCTACAATGACGGCCGTTATAAGGTTGTGCGCGTTGCGGAGAAACTGTTTGTAGGGAAAAATATCAGACATATAGGCCTGTTCATGCGTAATGACACGCGGACCATCTACAATGTGATTTATCAGGATGGCCGTGGCGGGACATTCTTTATGAAGCGTTTTGCCGTTACGGGGATGACCCGCGACAAGGAGTATAACCTGACCCAGGGTAAGCCGAATTCACGCATTGCCTGGTTCTCGGCCAATCCAAACGGAGAGGCTGAGGTTGTGAAGGTGACACTGAAGCCGAAACCGCGCCTGAAGACGTTGCAGTTTGATGTTGATTTTAGCGAGTTGGCTATCAAGGGGAAACAGTCACAGGGGAATATAGTGACCCGTAACGAGGTGCACCGTTTCAGCCTCAAGGAGAAAGGAACTTCGACTTTGGGCGGAAGGAAGGTCTGGTTCGACCCCGATGTGTTACGGCTTAACTATGACGGGCGCGGGGAGTATCTCGGAGAGTTCGGAGGTGAAGACCTGGTGTTGGTTGTTACAAACACCGGTGAATACTATATGACGACGTTTGATGCGGCCAACCACTATGACGACAATATATTGCGGATTGAAAAATTCCGTCCCAACCATGTGTGGACAGCCATATTGAACGATGCCGACCAGGGGTATCCGTATATAAAACGGTTCACTTTCGAGCTTTCTAACAAAAAGCAGCGGTTTATCGGGGAGAATAACGCTTCGGAACTGATTCTTCTGACCGATACTCCGGGAGCTCGGTTTGAGATCAGTTTCGGGGGGGCAGACGCTTTCCGCGAGCCGTTTGTTGTTGACGCCGCCGAGTTTATCGGAACCAAATCATTTAAGGCCAAGGGGAAACGGCTGACGATGTTCGTCATAGACAAGGTTGCGGAAATAGAACCGAATGAATCTGCCGCCTATGCTGAAGAGGAGGCTGCTGACAACGTTGGTGCCCAAGATGACAGTGCCGCGGATATGCCTGAAGAGGAAGTGTCGGATGATGAGCTCCGCGATGAGATAAATGGGCAGCAGAGGATTTTTTAGAGGCTGTTTAAGCCTTGGAGTTAAATACAAAACGCACTTAGGGAAGTCGGAATATAACGCAATGGATAGATTGAGCATAAAGAGGTTGCGATTTGCCGCTATTATGGGTATGGTGTCGTGGCTTCTGCTATGTGCTACAGAGGCAAGTGGGGGGCAGCCTGTGTTCAGGCCGGTCAATTCCGCTTATGAGGTCGAGATTGGTACGAGCCATATCGGCGACACATATCTTAGCCCGTTGAAATATACGGGATGGCATGTGGCTTTTCAATATGAACGTTTGCAGGCAATGAAATTCTCGCCTGAAGGATGGAGGCAACAGCTGAGGATAAACGGGGAGTTTAACAGCGGCGACAGTCCGTCGGGGAACAGCTCCTTGCTTTATGGTAATGCCGGTGCAACATGGGGGATGATGCATGTGTGGCGGCTTCCACACGGTGTTGTGTTGGCCGGAGGTGGGAGTGCCGGGGGGGATGTCGGATGTGTCTACAACCGGCGCAACGGCAACAATCCGGCTTCGGTCAAGGCAGACATTACAGTCAACCTGACCGGTTATGTCACTTGGAAAACCCGTTTATGGCGGTTGCCGGTGATGTTACGATGGCAGACTACGATGCCTTTGGCCGGGGGCTTTTTTTCGCCGGAATATGATGAGCTTTATTATGAGTTATATCTCGGCAATAAAAAGGGGCTTGCGCATTTTGCATGGCCGGGGAATTTTTTCAGATGGGAAAATATTGTTACTGCTGACCTGGATGTGTCATACACGAAACTGCGTGTGGGCTTCAGTTCGCGGATTTATTCAACTGAGGTTGATCATATTACCACCAGGATTTTTTCATACGGGTTCGTGCTGGGGGTGAGCGGCGACTGGCTGTCTGTCTCTCCCCGGAGGGGGATGCCTGATGATACGGCGCGTATTGTATATGCTTATTAACTGCTTAACTGCGAGAGGATGATTAACGGCTTTATGAAAAAAGCGGCATGGCTGACAGGGAGTCGCCGGATTTGCGGAGGCGGGGTTTTATGTGGTGCGTCATTGGCATCGATGATATTGGTGGTGGCGTCGGTGTTGGGTGGCTGTCATGAAATCGAGGACTACGAAAACAGCCCAAAAGGGGTGTTCGAGCAGTTGTGGGGGGTGCTTGATGAGCATTATTGCTTTTTCAAGCAGAAAGATGTTGACTGGAATGAGATTCACTTCCGTTATGGGGCGATGGTGTCGGATCGGATGACAGATGAAGAGCTGTTCTCAGTTTGTTCGGATATGCTTGATGAACTTAAAGACGGGCATACTAACCTGAGCGCCCCGTTTGCCACGTCGTACTATAAGAAATGGTGGAGCGACTATCCTCAGAATTATGATGCCAGGCTTGTTGAAGAGAGCTATTTCAATTTCAATTACCGGTCGGTCGGTGGGGTGAAATATGGCATTCTTCCGGAGAATGTGGGGTATATGCATTATTCGAGCTTTTCTTATGCCCTTGGAGAGGGGAACCTCGACGCGATACTTGGGTATTGTGTGTCATGCGCTGCGCTGATTGTGGATGTGCGTGATAACGGCGGCGGATCGATGACGAATGTCGAGATGCTTGTAGGCCGTTTTACCGACAAGAGTGTTCTGGCGGGTTCGATATGTCATAAGACCGGGCCTGGACATGATGATTTTTCAGAACCGTTTGAGTATTACATCAACCCGGCCGGTGGCGGGCGGGTTATGTGGGGCAAGCCGGTGGTTGTGCTTTGCAACCGGTCGACATTCTCGGCGGCTAATAATTTCGTGTCGGTGATGAAAGGTCTTCCGAATGTGACTGTAGTAGGTGCTACTACGGGTGGAGGTTCCGGTATGCCGTTTTCTTCTGAGCTTGTCAACGGGTGGGGTGTGAGGTTCTCGGCATCGCCAGTCAGAGACCCGGAGGGGAGGCTTACCGAGTTCGGTATAGAGCCGGATGTGGTTGTTGACATGAACGTTGAAGATGCATTGGCAGGGCGCGACACTATGCTTGACATGGCGGTTGAGGTGGCCTTGCATGGTGGCAGCTAATAGAATTGGAATGCGATGAATTACAGGAATATTATCAGATTGGGGAATGGGATATGTTTGGCAATCACAGTGTTAATGACGGCGGCGTTTGCGGTTTCATGCAAAGGGGGCGATCAAAAAGCGGTGGAGGCTTCGGAACCTGTAGAGATGAATCTGATGGAGGAGGCCGGTCTGCTGCGGTTGTATGACCGTGGCGATTATTATTTGGCCGAGGTTGTTAATCCGTGGGATACGGCATCTGTGCTGAAGCGATATGCTTTGGTAGGGCATGGGGTGAGGCCGGACAGTTTGCCGGCGGGGGATGTTGTGAGAATAAATATTCCATTGCGGCGTACGGTTGTGTATTCGTCTGTGCATACTGGCGTTATAGAGGAGCTTGGCTGTGATGACGCAGTTGTGGGGGTGGCAGATGGGGAATATTTCAACAGCGATCCGATGGCTGGGCGCATCAGTAGGGGCGAAGTGAAGAATGTCGGCCGCTCGCTGTCGCCTTCTCTGGAGATTATAGCAGGGCTGTCGCCTGATGCCATACTTGTGTCGCCGTTTGAGAATGCCGGTCATGGGGTGATAGAGCAATCGGGGGCTGCCATTATAGAATGTGCAGATTATATGGAGGAGACCCCTAAGGGGCGTGCCGAATGGGTGAAGTTTTTCGGGATTCTCTATGGCAGTGAGAAAGGTGATTCTATTTTTGAGGAGGTTGAGGGGCGTTATGACGGCATTGCTGCCCGGGTGAAGGATCTGGAACGGAAGCCTTTGGTTTTGACTGAGATGCTTACCGACGGCTATTGGTTTGTGCCCGGAGGGGGGAGTTACATGGCGCATATGATCCAGGATGCCGGCGGCCGCTATCCGTGGGGCGCCGACACGTCGTCGGGGTCTTTACAGCTTGATTTTTCGACGGTCTATGCGAAGGCAGCTGATGCGGATGTGTGGCTTATAAGGAGCTACGGCAGGGATTTGAGCCTTGGTGATATTGAGGATGTCTATTTGCTCAACGGGCAGTTCAAGGCGTTTAAGGAGGGGAATGTTTTTGTGGCCAATACGGCTGTGGTCCCTTTTTATGAAGAGTTTCCTTTCCATCCTGAATTGCTGCTGGAGGAGTTTGTCAAGATTTTCCATCCGGAGGTTATGGGTGGGGAAAAACACTATTTCAGGAGGGCGGAATGATGTGTAAAGGTGATTTCTGCGGCAGAGGTGCGGTTGCCATATGGATTATGTCGGCCGTCAGCATGGCGCTTTTTGCGGGTATGCTTTTTTGTGGCAGTGTGGAAATCGGTGTGGGAGAGGTTTGGGGCGCTGTGTTGAGGTCGCTGGGGGGGAGAAGTGGGGATGGTATGTCGGATTTGATTGTGGTGGGCGTGAGAATGCCTATGGCTCTGACTGCGTTTCTGGCAGGGATGGGGCTGTCGGTATCGGGGCTTCTGCTCCAGACCACATTCAACAATCCGCTGGCCGGCCCTTCGATTCTGGGGATATCGACAGGGGCTTCACTCGGGGTGGCTGTTGTCATGCTTGCTTTCGGCGGATGGGTTGGTGTGGGTGTCGGTTACTATGCCGGGATTCTTATCGGGGCTTTTGCCGGGGCGGCAATAGTTATGGTGGCGTTGCTGTTTTTTTCGATGCTTGTCAAAGGGAATGCCATGTTGCTTATTGTTGGTATCTTGATTGGTTATCTGGCATCTTCTGCGATATCCCTTCTGAATTTTTTCTCAACGCAACAGGGGGTTCATTCCTATGTTATATGGGGGATGGGTAATTTCGGTGGGTTGACATGGGAGCGGGTTGGAGTGCTGGCATTGGTTTCTGTGATGCTTTCCGTCTGTGCAATGTTGATGGTGAAACCGTTGAATGCATTGTTGCTGGGAAGGCAGTATGCCGAGAGCATGGGCGTGGATGTAAGGCGCACCCGGAATGTGCTTCTTGTCATATCCGGAGGACTGGCGGCTGGGGTTACTGCCTTTTGCGGCCCGGTTGGTTTTCTGGGTCTTGTGATGCCTCATGTGGCCCGTATGCTTACCGGCACATCCAACCACCGGGTTCTTCTGCCGGCTACGGCTTTGGCTGGTGGAGGCGGGGCTTTGCTGTGTGCGTGGCTCAGTGTTGTTTGTGGCTGGGGGCAGATTATCCCGATTAATGCCATCACGCCGATAATAAGTGTGCCGGTGATAGTTTATGTGATTGTGAACAGGAAGAAGTTATAGGCCAATGCTGAAGATTGAGGGGCTGACAACGGGATATGGCAGCCGTGTGTTGCTGAGAAACGTTGACGCTTCGCTGGAGCGGGGCGAGCTTGTGGCGCTTATAGGTGCCAACGGTGTGGGTAAATCGACTTTGCTGAAAGTGTTGCGGGGTGAGCTTTCGCCTTTGGAAGGTCTGGTGGATATTGATGGTAGGAATATTGCCGGCATGTCGCGCATGGATCTTGCAAGGAATGTTAGCGTTGTCAATACCGACCGGCTTGAGGTCGGCGCGTTGAGTGTTGAGGATGTGGTGGGCATGGGGCGTTATCCTTATACTGGATTTCTGGGCCGGTTGGGCCGGGAAGACCGTGCTGTTGTTGCCGAGGCTATGGAAGCTGTCGGGGTTGAGGGTTTTGCGTGCAGGAATGTGGCAGAGCTTTCCGACGGGGAACGGCAGAAGGTGATGATTGCCAGGGCGCTGGCTCAGGATACGCCTGTTGTGTTGCTGGATGAACCTACGGCTTTCCTTGATGTTGCGAGCCGGGTTGAGGTTTTGTCTCTTCTGCGGAAGCTGGCGAAAGAGCGGAGGAAGGGCGTTCTTTTGTCGTTGCATGATGTTGCTTCGGCACTGGCATTGAGCGACCGTCTATGGCTTATGCCGGGTGATTGTTCGCTACGTTGCGGTGCTCCCGGCGATTTTCTGCGGGAGCATGAGGAGAAACGCCCTGGAAATGCGCTTGATGCGCTTTTCGCAGGGCGTAAGGTCAGATTTGACGGCCACCGTATGGACTATGTGGGGCTGTAGGCGGGTTATTCGCAGGGGTCGTCGGGATGAGTGTACCAACGTGAGTAGAAGAGGTAGTTGTGGGCTATTTTCTGGTTCAGCTCACGGCTCTTTTCCGGTTCCATCATCTTAATGAATTTTGCCGGGCATCCTCCCCATAGTTCGTGAGGCCCGATTTTCGTTTTTGACAGCACGACAGAGCCTGCGGCTACGAGTGCGCCTTCTCCGACTTCCGCATCGTCCATTACGATAGCCCCCATTCCAATTAGCGCGTAGTCATGGATTTTGGCGCCGTGGATTGTGACGTTGTGTCCGATGGATACGAAGTTGCCTATCTCTATGGTTGACTTTTGGTAGAGGGTGTGGAGCACGGAACCATCCTGGATGTTTACACAGTTGCCGATGCGGATTGAATTTACATCTCCACGGAGCACTGTGTTGAACCATATGGAGCACTCATCGCCCATGGTTACGTCTCCCACTACGGTGGCGTTTTCGGCCAGGAAACAGTTCCGGCCTATTACAGGGGTGAATCCCCTGACGGATTGTATCAGCGGCATATTTGAGATTGTCTAAAAAGTTTTTCAATGAGATTGTCTGCTGATTTTTAGGCTGTTTTTGGCGAATTTCAAACTAGTCATCGGTCACGATGCCCTGCATCGCTCCCTCTTCCAACTTCAAAATTCCCTCAAAAACAGCTCTAAAACCTTTTGGAAGAAATTTCTGACAATCTCTTTGTTGGCTATGGTTTATAATGGGAGGGTTTTGGCGCGGAGCCATTCCTGTTGTTCGGCGGAAAGGAGGGGTGAGAGCCGGGAGTAGACTTCGGCATGGTAGCCGTTGAGCCAATTGATTTCTTCCTGTGTCATTATGGCGGTGTCGAATAGTGTTCGGTCGAAGGGGAAGAGGGTCATTGTCTCGAACCGGAAGAAGCGCCCGAACTCTTCGCTGGAGAATGCCTCGACAGTGAGGACTAGGTTTTCGCACCGTATGCCATGGATTCCGGCTCTGTAAAGCCCGGGTTCGTTTGAGGTCAGCATTCCTGGCACGAGGGTGGCCGGCATGTCGTTCAGCCGGATGCTCTGCGGGCCTTCGTGGACGTTTAGGAAATGCCCGACTCCATGTCCGGTTCCGTGGAGATAGCTCAACCCTTCTTTCCAAAGGAACTGGCGGGCGAGGGCGTCGAGCTGTGCTCCGCGTGTGCCTTCGGGGAATATGGCGGTTGCCAGTGCTATGTGGCCTTTCATCACTAGGGTGAAGTCGTGTTTTTCCTGTGCCGTTGGGGTGCCCATGGCGATTGTGCGGGTTATGTCGGTGGTTCCGGTTAGGTATTGTGCTCCCGAGTCGATGAGCAGCAGTCCGTGGGGTTCTACGGTTGAGCTTGATTCAGGGGATGCTGAATAGTGAACGATTGCTCCGTGGGGGCCATAGCCTGCTATGGTCTCAAAGCTCTCGTCGAAATAGCCGGGTTGCTGCGAGCGGAAACGGGTGAGGATTTCGGCCACTTTCAGTTCGGTGAGTTTTTCCCCTTGTGCCATCATCCGCTCCATTTCCATGAAAGATGCAACGAGGGCGGCGCCGTCGTGTTCCATAGAGGTGCGAATTCCTGCAATCTGGGTGTTGTTTTTGGTGGCTTTCAGCAGCGGTATCGGAGAGGCTCCGACGATGGCCCTGGCGGCAAGGGTGTCGAGCACTTGCGAGGAGGTGCGCATGGCTTCGATGAGAACTTTGGCGCTTTCGGGGAGTGAGGATAGGAACTGCAGCATGTGTTCGTAGGGGGCGATGCCAACGGAGGCTTCTGCAAGATAGGCGCGGGTCCGGGGGTCGATTTTGTCTTCTTTAATAAACAGGGTCGAGCCTTTTGGGTCGAGGTAGAGGAAGGCGGTGGCTACGGGGTTGCAGCTGACGTCGCGTGAGCGGATATTTAGTGTCCACGCTATTTCATCGAGGGCGGATATGAACATTGCCGAAGCTCCTTGGGAGGCGGCATCGTTAAGGATTTGCGAGATTTTCGATGTGGCGCTTTCGCCGGCATACTTGACGTCGTGGACGAAGACTTTTGCATCGGGCAGCTCCGGGCGGTCTGTCCAGATTGTGTCGACGGGGTTAAAGGCCGTGTCGAGTCTGAGGCCATGTTTTTCGAGGGCGGTGCGCAGTGCTGCCGTTTCGTTGATTGAGAATAGTGCCCCGTCGATACCCACGGTTGACTCTTTGACGAGTGTGCCGGATAGATATGCTGTTATTGAAGGTGTGCCCGGTAGGCCGTCTTTCATCAGTTTCACCGGGGTGTCTTCGAGCTGCTGGGCTGCTTGCAGGAAATAGCGTGAGTCGGTCCACAAGAGAGCATCGGCCTGTGTCAGTACGAGGGATCCGGCCGATCCGGTGAATCCGGTCAGCCACCGGCGCACTTGCCAGTGGTCGGCAAGATATTCGCTTTGGTGGGGGTCGGTCTGCGGGATGATTACGGCATCCACGTCTGCCTTTTTCATGGCTGCTCGCAGCGAGGCAAGGCGTTGTGAGATGATTTCTTTCATATGATGTATAGTAAAATATGGTTGTTGCTTTCTGTAGTCGCAAAATTAACAAAAAAATCGGGATTTGGTTGGCGATGGCAGAATCTTATGTCTTTACCTGTGTCCAATATTTTAACGTGAGGCTTTGTTTAGAGGTATTTCTGTGATGCTGTGGGTGTTGGCTGCTTTTGAGGATTGTGGTATGTTATTTTTGCGGATTTTTTTTGCGGTTTTGTTTGCGTGAATGAAAAATAGTGCTTAACTTTGCATCCGCAAATGAGACGGTAATACTTCGCAAGTTGATGGTTCCGTTTCGATAGAACTTTGAAAAATGCCTCTTTAGCTCAGTTGGCCAGAGCACGTGATTTGTAATCTCGGGGTCGTTGGTTCGAATCCGACAAGAGGCTCACCAAACGCATCAGCGCAAGAGGAATATGTAAACGTTTAAGGGCGTGTTCCAGAGTGGCCAAATGGGGCAGACTGTAAATCTGCTGGCTTTCGCCTTCGGTGGTTCGAATCCATCCGCGCCCACAAACCTCTGAGTGTGATGTGAGGTTTCTCCGGAATGATTTCCGGTAGGAATCAATGCGGAAGTAGCTCAGTTGATAGAGCATCAGCCTTCCAAGCTGAGGGTCGCGAGTTTGAGCCTCGTCTTCCGCTCTGACAACTTGAAAATTGCCAATGTAGCTCAGTGGTAGAGCACTTCCTTGGTAAGGAAGAGGTCACGGGTTCAAATCCCGTCATCGGCTCTCTTAACGCTCAGGAACACAGCCCCGACAGTGCCTTGTCATTGCCGTGGTGTGTCGTTGAAAGAGGGTTTGGAGTGCATTAGCTTCCGGCTTGTGGATGAGCCTTGCGGGGATTCCTTTCCTGCGTCGTCTGTCGGCTTGGGGCGTTTTGCGAATAAGGCCTTGCAAAAGAGGCGCTTTCCGGTCTATTGGGTGATGTCGCCCCAGGATGTTTTCTTATGAAACAAACAAGGGGCCGAAAAGTTAAGTGAGATTAATTATTTATCAAAAATAACAATAGCAAAGTTATGGCTAAAGAGAAATTCGAAAGAACCAAACCGCATGTTAACATCGGTACCATCGGTCACGTTGACCACGGTAAGACTACTCTGACTGCTGCCATCACCACCGTATTGGCAAAGGCAGGTCTTTCTGAGGTTAAGTCATTCGACCAGATTGACAACGCACCTGAAGAAAAAGAGCGTGGTATTACAATCAATACCGCACACGTTGAGTATGAGACCGCCAACCGCCACTATGCACACGTTGACTGCCCGGGACACGCTGACTATGTGAAGAACATGGTTACCGGTGCTGCCCAGATGGACGGTGCCATCATCGTAGTTGCCGCTACCGACGGTCCTATGCCCCAGACCCGCGAGCATATCCTTCTCGCCCGTCAGGTGAACGTGCCCCGTCTGGTTGTGTTCCTGAACAAGTGCGACATGGTTGACGACGAAGAGATGCTCGAACTCGTTGAAATGGAAATGCGCGAACTTCTCTCAGCTTACGAATACGACGGCGACGAAACTCCTATTATCCGTGGTTCTGCGCTCGGTGCTCTTAATGGCGAGCCCGAATGGGAAGCAAAGGTGATGGAGCTGATGGAAGCTGTTGACAACTGGATTCCCCTGCCTCCGCGCGACGTTGATAAACCCTTCCTGATGCCTGTTGAAGATGTGTTCTCAATCACCGGCCGTGGAACTGTTGCTACCGGCCGTATCGAAACCGGTATCGTTAAGGTGGGTGACGAGGTTCAGATCATGGGTCTGGGCGCAAACCTGAAGTCGACTGTAACTGGTGTGGAAATGTTCCGCAAGCTCCTTGATCAGGGTGAAGCCGGTGACAACGTAGGTCTGCTCCTCCGTGGTATCGACAAGAAAGAAATCAAACGTGGTATGGTAATTTGCCATCCGGGCGTTGTTAAACCCCACAGCAAATTCAAAGCATCTGTTTATATCCTGAAGAAGGAAGAAGGTGGCCGTCACACTCCGTTCCACAACCACTACCGTCCTCAGTTCTATATCCGCACACTCGACGTGACCGGTGAAATCACCCTTCCCGAAGGTGTTGAAATGGTAATGCCTGGCGACCACGTGGAAATCATCGTTGATCTGATTACTCCGGTTGCTTGCGACCAGGGTCTGCGTTTCGCCATCCGTGAAGGCGGCCGCACCGTAGGTTCGGGTCAGATTACCGAAATCCTCGACTAATTTGGATTGGGAATCCCGAAACGGATTCCGATGACAGAAATACAGCTCCGGCGGATGCTTGTCCGCCAGTCCAGGCGGTGTCTGCCGGAGCTTATATACGGGTTTAGCTCAGTTGGTAGAGCATTGGTCTCCAAAACCAAGTGTCGGGAGTTCGAGTCTCTCAACCCGTGCTAAAAAAACGGAAATGAAGAAATTGAAATTACTTACGAATATAGAGGAGTCTTATGACGAGTTGCTCTATAAGACTTCTTGGCCTACAAAGACGCAGTTGATCAAAAGCGCTTGTATCGTGATGTTAGCTTCCGTGATTATCGCTCTGATAATCTTCGTCATGGATCAAGTGGTTGACAACATCATGCACCTGATTTACAGTCTCGGAAAGTAATCTTTAAAGTGGTATTAATCAATGGCTGAAACAAAAAGAGCATGGTACGTTCTTCGTGCCATATCGGGAAAGGAAGCTAAGGTGAAGGAGTTGCTCGACGGAGCTATAAAAAACACTGACCTTGGCAACCATGTTTTCCAGGTGTTGATTCCCACCGAGAAGGTTCTCACCATCAAAAACGGGAAAAAGGTTGTGAAAGAGCGCAATCTTTATTCCGGTTATGTGTTTGTAGAGGCTGAACTGATCGGGGAGGTAGTGCACGAGCTGGTCAACACGACCAATGTTATCGACTTCCTAAAAGGGCGCGGAAAGGATGCAAAACCCGAACCGTTGCGTGAGAGTGAAGTTATGCGTATGCTCGGCACGGCCGACGACATCAATGAGAATCTTGAAGAGGGCGTTAACGACTACATTGTTGGCGAGATAGTGAAAGTCAACAGTGGGGCGTTCAGCGGTTTCAACGGGAAAGTGACAGAGGTGTTGCCCGAAAAGAAAAAGCTCAGGGTCATGGTCAAGATTTTCGGCCGCGAGACTCCTTTGGAGTTGGAAAATTCGCAGGTAGAGCGCGAGTGACGCGTTCACTTCCCCAGGTGGAGGTGCTGGACAAAGGGGCCGGTCTTCGGAAGAAGGGCGGCCGTTGTTGAGAAAGTTCCGAAGCCGATGAGGGAGAGCCTCGGACGGGCGGATCTTGGCAGTCCACACAGCAGTGTTTTGGACAGCCGTCGCAAGTAAAGCGCAGGATATAGTGGCGGAAAGGTGGTTACGCACCGAGCCGCCGACTTTAATCAGGCGCAATTCGTAACACCAAATAATGATTTATTAAACAATGGCTAAAGAAATTGCTGGACAGATCAAATTGCAGATTAAAGGTGGCGCAGCAAACCCTTCACCTCCAGTAGGTCCTGCGCTCGGCTCCAAGGGTATCAATATCATGGAGTTTTGCAAGCAATTCAATGCCCGCACCCAGGACAAAGCCGGAAAGGTGCTCCCGGTAATAATCACATATTACTCGGACAAAAGTTTTGATTTCATTGTCAAGACCCCCCCGGTTGCTATCCAGCTGATGGAAGTTGCAAAGATTAAGAAAGGTTCTGCGCAGCCCAACCGTCAGAAAGTTGCAGAAATCACCTGGGAGCAGGTTAAGACAATCGCTACCGATAAGATGCCTGATTTGAACTGCTTTACTGTTGAATCGGCAATGCGTATGGTTGCCGGTACGGCCAGAAGTATGGGTATCACCGTGAAAGGGGCATTCCCTGAAAACAACTAAAAACTTCAATTGACATGGGTAAACTTACAAAGAATCAAAAGTTAGCTTTAGAGAAGATTGAAGCCGGGAAAGCCTACTCGCTCGCCGAGGCAGCAGTGAAAGTTAAAGAAACGAACTATGCCAAATTCGATGCATCGTTTGACATTGATGTGCGTCTTGGCGTTGACCCCCGTAAGGCAAACCAGATGGTTCGCGGCGTTGTGACGCTTCCCCACGGGACAGGTAAACAGGTTCGTGTTCTTGTGCTCTGCAACCCCGATGCTGAATCAGCCGCTAAGGCTGCCGGTGCCGACTATGTTGGTCTGGACGAATATATCGAGAAAATCAAAGGCGGATGGACTGATGTTGACGTTATCATCACCCAACCTGCAATTATGGGAAAAATCGGTGCCCTGGGTCGTATTCTCGGCCCGCGTGGCCTGATGCCTAACCCTAAGAGCGGCACGGTGACCATGGATGTGGCAAAAGCTGTTGAAGAGGTCAAGAAGGGTAAGATTGACTTTAAGGTCGACAAGAACGGAATCGTTCACACTTCGCTGGGTAAGGTGTCGTTCACACCTGAACAGATGAGGGATAACGCCCGTGAGTTCATCAACACGTTGATTAAACTGAAGCCTTCAACGGCAAAGGGAACATATATAAAGAGCATTTATCTTTCGAGCACGATGGGTCCCGGTATCAAGGTCGACTCCAAGACCATTGACGATTAATCAAAAAACTTTTGACGACAATGAAAAAGGAAGATAAAGGAATTATAATTAACAAGATTGCGGAAACTCTCAATGAGTATAGCTGCTTCTATCTTGTTGAAACCGCCGGGCTCAATGCGGAGCGCACATCAGCTCTCCGCCGGGCATGCTCCAAGAGCGACATCAAATTGATGGTAGTGAAGAACACTCTTCTCCACAAGGCTCTTGAAGGGAAAGAAGGTGACTACAGCGAGATTTACGGGGCGCTCAAGGGAGCAACCTCGATTATGTTCTCAAATGTCGGCAATGCTCCTGCGAAACTCCTGAAGGATTTCAAGCAGAAAGACGATGTTCTTCCCCGCCTGAAAGCCGCATATGTAGAGGAGACCATTTATGTTGGTGAAGACCAGCTTGAGACCCTCTGCAGCATCAAGAGCAAGAACGAGCTCATCGCCGATGTTGTTGCCCTTCTCCAGTCGCCTGCGAAGAATGTTGTTTCGGCTCTCACCTCCGGTGGCACGAAGCTGCATGGTATACTGGAAACCCTCTCCAAAAAAGAAGACTAATAACCCAAATTTGAACAAAACAAATAAAAACATACTAAAATGGCAGATTTGAAAGCTTTTGCAGAACAACTTGTTAACCTTACCGTAAAGGAAGTAAACGAACTTGCTCAGATCCTCAAAGACGAATATGGCATTGAACCCGCCGCTGCTGCTGTAGCAGTTGCTGCCGGCCCTGCAGCCGGTGCACCCGCCGCTGAGGAGAAAACATCTTTCGATGTAGTTCTGAAATCGGCCGGTGCTGCTAAACTTCAGGTTGTGAAGCTGGTTAAAGAGCTGACCGGTCTTGGCTTGAAGGAAGCAAAAGAAATGGTTGACGGCGCACCCAGCGTGCTCAAAGAAGGTCTTGACAAGGCAGCTGCCGAGGATCTCAAAAAGAACCTCGAAGAGGCTGGTGCTGAAGTTGAGCTGAAATAATAACGTCCCTGTAGGACTACAGGAGATTCGGTTAAGTGTCTGCCGGAAGGCAGATGCTTAACCTTTTTGCGTAGAAGGGGGATAACGATTAACTTTATTTGTGAACGTTTATGTAAGTTTAGGCTTATTTAACGCAATGAAGACATTTGGAATCGGCGGATGGGAGATAGGCTTTTAAAGGCTGATAAAGGCCATCAAAGGCTGGTGAGGGCCTATGATGGCAAGTAAGGAGGGCCGCTTATTGGCTAGAAAAGGCTAATATAAGTTACCGAAGTTGGTAAGGGCGATTAATGGCTGTGGCCGGTTTAGGTATTGGCTATGAAAGGCCGCTATGGCGCCCGGCTGATGGAGTGAGGGGAGGTGGCATTCGATGGTTGGAGATGGTGGGATGGTTTTAGTGGTGAGATGGTTTGTGGTGAAGGTGTGATGGTATGTGGATTGAGGGAAGGTGATTTCTTCCGGAATTTAGAGTTTTCAAAACTATATATTTATTAGATGTCAACAACAGATAAACCCCGCGTAAACTTTGCGACGGTAAAGAACCCGCTTCCTTACCCCGATTTTCTCGAGGTGCAGCTGAAGTCGTTTAAAGATTTCCTTCAGCTTGACACTCCTCCTGAAAAAAGAAATAACGAGGGTCTCTACAAGGTTTTTGCAGAGAATTTCCCGATTGCGGACACCAGGAACAATTTCGTTCTTGAATTCCTGGATTATTACATCGACCCGCCCCGTTACTCGATAGAGGAGTGTCTGGAGCGTGGCCAGACTTACAGTGTGCCTTTGAAGGCTAAGCTGAAACTTTATTGCACTGATCCGGATCATGAGGATTTCGCAACGGTTGTGCAGGATGTTTATCTGGGCCCGATTCCTTATATGACGGATAAGGGTACGTTTGTGATCAATGGCGCTGAGCGTGTCGTTGTGTCGCAGCTTCACCGCTCGCCGGGTGTGTTCTTCGGACAGAGCACCCATGCCAACGGCACGAAGCTTTATTCGGCGCGTATCATCCCGTTCCGCGGGTCGTGGATTGAGTTTGCCACAGACATCAACAATGTGATGTATGCCTATATCGACCGTAAGAAGAAGCTGCCGGTGACAACGTTGCTGCGTGCCATCGGGCTTGAGAGCGATAAGGACATCATCGAGATTTTCGACCTTGCCGAAGAGGTGAGGGTCAACAAAGCCAATCTGAAAAAGGCCGTTGGCCGCAAGTTGGCTGCCAGGGTGCTGCGCACATGGGTTGAGGATTTCGTGGATGAGGATACCGGCGAGGTTGTGTCGATTGAGCGTAACGACGTTGTGATTGACCGTGAGACCGTGCTTGAGGAGGATCATATCCAGGATATCCTTGATTCGGGTGTGAGCACTATTCTGCTGCACAAAGAGGATGCCAACACTTCAGATTATTCGATTATCTTCAACACTCTTCAGAAAGATACATCGAACTCGGAGAAGGAGGCCATACAATATATCTACCGGCAACTGCGCAACGCAGAGCCGCCGGATGACGCGAGTGCACGCGAGGTAATCACAAACCTTTTCTTCTCGGAGAAGCGTTATGACCTTGGTGAGGTGGGCCGCTACCGCATCAACAAGAAACTGGGTCTGACCACTTCGATGGATGTTAAGGTTCTGACGAAGGAGGATATCATCGAGATTATCAAGTATCTTATCGAACTTATCAACTCGAAGACTGATGTCGACGATATCGACCACCTGAGCAACCGCCGTGTGCGCACAGTCGGGGAGCAGCTCTACAACCAGTTCGGTGTGGGTCTGGCACGTATGTCGCGCACTATCCGCGAGCGCATGAACGTGCGTGACAATGAGGTGTTCACTCCTATTGACCTTATCAATGCCAAGACGATTTCGTCGGTTATCAACACGTTCTTCGGCACTAATGCGTTGTCGCAGTTCATGGACCAGACGAACCCGCTGGCTGAAATCACCCATAAACGCCGTTTGTCGGCCCTGGGCCCCGGCGGTCTGTCGCGTGAGCGTGCAGGTTTCGAGGTTCGTGACGTGCACTATACCCATTATGGCCGTCTGTGTCCGATCGAGACCCCGGAAGGCCCGAATATCGGTCTGATTTCGTCGCTTTGCGTTTATGCAAAGATTAACGATCTCGGATTTATCGAAACTCCGTACCGTAAGGTTGCCGACGGCAAGGTTGACCTTGACAATAATCATGTGACCTATCTCACCGCGGAGGTTGAAGAGGGTAAGGTTATCGCCCAGGGTAACGCTCCGGTGCTTGATGACGGTACGTTCAGGAACCCCAGGGTGAAAGCCCGCCTGGATGCTGACTTCCCGATTGTTCCCCCGACAGAGGTGGAGCTTATGGATGTGGCGCCCCAGCAGATTGCTTCGATTGCGGCATCATTGATTCCGTTCCTGGAGCATGATGACGCCAACCGTGCGTTGATGGGATCTAACATGATGCGCCAGGCTGTGCCTCTGATGCGTTCCGAGGCTCCTATCGTAGGTACCGGTATCGAGGGCCAGCTTGTGCGCGATTCCCGCACCCAGGTTATGGCCGAGGGTGACGGTGTTATCGAGTTTGTTGACGCCACCACCATCCGTATACGCTATGACCGGACTGAGGAACAGGAGTTTGTGGCGTTTGAGGAGCCGGTCAAGGAATACCATATCCCGAAATGGCGCAAGACGAACCAGAGCACTACCATCGACCTCCGTCCGATATGCAACAAGGGCCAGCGAGTCAAGGCCGGCGATATCCTGACCGAAGGGTATGCCACGGAAAACGGCGAACTTGCACTTGGCCGCAACCTGAAGGTGGCCTTCATGCCTTGGAAGGGGTATAACTATGAGGATGCTATCGTGTTGAACGAGCGGATGGTGAAGGAGGATATCCTGACTTCCGTGCATGTTGACGAATACAGCCTCGAAGTGCGCGAGACAAAACGCGGTATGGAGGAGCTGACGTCGGATATCCCCAATGTGAGCGAGGATGCTACGAAAGACCTTGACGAGCGCGGTATTATCCGCATCGGTGCCCATGTTGTGCCGGGTGATATAATGATTGGTAAAATCACACCTAAAGGTGAGAGCGACCCGACACCGGAAGAGAAGCTGCTCCGCGCGATTTTCGGCGACAAGGCCGGAGATGTGAAGGATGCTTCTCTGAAGGCATCGCCGTCGCTAAAAGGTGTGGTTATCGGCAGCAACCTGTTTACACGTGCCAACAAGAGCGGCCGTATGAACAAGAGCGCCCAGGCGCTTCTGCCGAAGCTCGACGAGGAGTATGAAGAAAAGCTGTCGGCTCTGAAAGACCTCCTTATCAGCAAGCTGATGACATTGACGGCCGGGAAGACTTCACAGGGTGTGAAAGATTTCCTCGGCACCGACATTATCCCGAAGGGTGGCAAGTTCACTGCCGCCGCTTTGAAAGATGTTGACTTCGACACTGTTAACCTCAGCAAATGGACTGCTGACGACCATAAAAACGAACTTATCCGCGAGCTCATCGTCAACTATCTGCGCAAGTCGAAGGAGATTGATGCCGAACTGCGCCGCAAGAAGTTCGATATTTCGATAGGTGACGAGCTGCCTTCCGGCATCATGCAGATTGCCAAAGTTTATATCGCCAAGAAGCGTAAAATCGGTGTGGGCGACAAGATGGCCGGCCGCCACGGTAACAAAGGTATCGTGTCGAGGGTTGTTCGCCAGGAGGATATGCCGTTCCTTGCCGACGGTACGCCTGTTGATATCTGTCTGAACCCGCTTGGTGTGCCTTCGCGTATGAACCTAGGCCAGATTTTCGAGACCGTGCTCGGATGGGCGGGGCGTGAGCTTGGCGAGAAGTTCGCAACCCCGATTTTCGACGGTGCCACGCTTGATGACCTCAATGAATGGACAGACAAAGCCGGCCTTCCCCGTTATGGTAAGACTTACCTGTATGACGGCGGTACCGGCGAGCGGTTTGACCAGCCTGCAACAGTGGGTGTTATTTACATGCTGAAACTCGGCCACATGGTTGAGGACAAGATGCATGCCCGTTCTATCGGCCCGTACTCACTCATCACCCAGCAGCCTCTCGGCGGTAAGGCCCAGTTTGGTGGCCAGCGTTTCGGAGAGATGGAGGTCTGGGCGCTTGAGGCATTCGGCGCATCACACGTGCTTCAGGAGATTCTGACAATCAAGAGTGACGATGTCACCGGCCGCTCGAAAGCCTATGAGGCAATCGTTAAGGGTGAGCCGATGCCGCAGGCCGGTATCCCGGAATCACTCAACGTGCTTCTGCATGAGTTGCAGGGTCTGGGCCTTAGCATCAACCTCGAGCAATAATATGAGGATGTGTCATAACGGCTCATCAGGGCCGTTATGGCGCAGCCCTTCATCAACGGGGTATAACCGCCGCTATGTAGATAGGGGCTATTTTAAAGCAATAAAACTCTCTTTTAAAACAATATATGGCTTTTAGAAAAGAAAATAAGTCGAAAACGAGTTTTTCCAAGATTTCAATCGGCCTTGCATCGCCTGAGGAGATTCTGGAGAAATCGTCAGGCGAGGTTCTCAAGCCGGAGACCATCAACTACCGCACATACAAGCCTGAACGCGACGGCTTGTTCTGTGAGCGTATCTTCGGACCGGTGAAGGATTATGAGTGCCATTGCGGAAAATATAAGCGCATCCGTTACAAGGGGATTGTGTGTGACCGCTGCGGTGTTGAGGTGACAGAAAAGAAGGTGCGCCGTGAGCGCATGGGTCACATCAAGCTGGTTGTTCCGGTTGCCCATATCTGGTATTTCCGTTCGCTGCCCAACAAGATAGGCTATCTTCTCGGCATTCCGAGCAAGAAGCTCGATGCCGTGATTTATTACGAGCGTTACATCGTTATCAATCCCGGGCCTTTTGCCGAGGAGCTTTCCAAGATGGATCTGCTCTCGGAGGAGGAATATTTCGATTTCCTGGAGAAGCTGCCTGAGGATAACCGCAGCCTTGCAGACGACGATCCCAACAAGTTCGTCGCCAAGATGGGTGCGGAAGCGATTTATGACCTACTGCGCACAATCAACCTCGACGAGCTGTCGTATTCGCTGCGCCACACCGCCAATACCGACGGGTCGCAGCAGCGTAAGACCGATGCTCTGAAGAGGCTGCAGGTTGTTGAGTCGTTCCGTGCGTCGGCACACCGTAACAAACCGGAATGGATGATTCTGCAGGCTGTGCCGGTTATTCCGCCCGATTTGCGCCCTCTGGTGCCCCTGGATGGTGGCCGCTTTGCCACTTCCGACCTCAATGACCTCTACCGCCGTGTGATTATCCGTAACAACCGTCTGAAGAGGTTGATTGAAATCAAGGCGCCGGAGGTGATTCTGCGCAATGAGAAGCGTATGCTTCAGGAGGCTGTGGATTCGCTGCTCGACAACTCGCGCAAGTCGTCGGCTGTCAAGACTGATGCCAACCGTCCGCTGAAGTCTCTTTCAGATTCGCTGAAAGGTAAGCAGGGACGTTTCCGCCAGAACCTTCTCGGTAAGCGTGTTGACTATTCAGCCCGCTCGGTTATCGTTGTAGGCCCCGAGCTGAAGATGCACGAGTGCGGTATTCCGAAATATATGGCAGCAGAGCTTTACAAGCCGTTTGTAATCCGCAAACTGATTGAACGCGGCATTGTGAAGACTGTTAAATCTGCCAAGAAGATTGTTGACCGCAAGGAACCGGTTGTATGGGATATCCTTGAGAATGTGATGAAAGGTCATCCGGTGCTTCTGAACCGTGCCCCGACACTTCACCGTCTGGGTATCCAGGCGTTCCAGCCCAAGATGATTGAGGGTAAGGCAATCCAGTTGCACCCGTTGGCATGTACGGCTTTCAATGCCGACTTCGACGGTGACCAGATGGCTGTGCACTTGCCCCTTGGAAATGAGGCTATTCTTGAAGCCCAGATGCTTATGCTCGGTTCGCACAATATCCTCAATCCGGCCAACGGTGCGCCTATCACTGTGCCTTCTCAGGATATGGTTCTCGGACTGTATTACATCACCAAGCTCCGCAAGGGGGCGAAGGGCGAAGGGTCGAAGTTCTATGGTCCAGAAGAGGCTCAGATTGCCTATAACGAAGGTAAGGTTACGTTACACGCTCCTGTGAGCGTGATGGTTGACGATGTTGACGAAGAGGGCAATCCGGTCAAGCGCCTGGTTGAGAATACTTCTGTTGGCCGTGTGCTTTTCAATGAGTTCGTGCCTAAGGAAATCGGTTATGTCAATGAGCTGATTTCAAAGAAGTCGCTCCGTAACATCATCGGTAAGGTTATCAAGAAGTGCGGTATTCCCCGTTCTGCCCAGTTCCTCGACGATATCAAGAACATGGGTTATTATATGGCGTTCCGCGGAGGTCTGTCGTTTAACCTTGGTGATGTTATCATCCCGCCCGAAAAGGAAAAAATCGTTCAGGAAGGTTATGAGCAGGTTGAGGAGGTGATGAACAACTATGCGATGGGATTCATCACCAACAACGAGCGCTATAACCAGATTATCGATATATGGACGCATGTGAATTCGCGTCTGACCGACGTGCTGATGAAGCAGATGACCGAGGCCGACCAGGGCTTCAACTCGGTGTTCATGATGCTTGACTCAGGTGCGCGTGGATCTAAAGACCAGATCCGTCAGCTGGCCGGTATGCGTGGTCTGATGGCTAAGCCTCAGAAAGCCGGTGCGGAAGGTGGCCAGATTATCGAGAACCCGATTTTGGCGAACTTCAAGGAGGGTCTGAGCGTGTTGGAATACTTTATCTCTACTCACGGTGCCCGTAAGGGTCTTGCCGACACGGCGTTGAAGACTGCCGACGCAGGTTATCTGACACGTCGTCTGGTAGATGTTGCCCACGATGTCATTATCCGCGAAGAGGATTGCGGCACATTGCGAGGCCTTGTATGCCGTGAAATCAAGAACAACGATGAGGTTGTGGCTTCTTTGGGCGAGCGTATCCTTGGCCGTGTGTCGGTTCACGACATTGTGGATCCCACCACCGGGGAGATTATCGTCAAGGCCGGTGATGAAATCAACGATGCCGCTGCCGACCGCATCAATGAGTCGCCGATTGAATCGGTTGAAATCCGCTCTGTGCTGACCTGTGAGTCGAAACATGGGGTCTGCGCCAAGTGTTACGGCCGCAACCTGGCCACACACCGTCCGGTGCAGATTGGGGAGGCTGTCGGTGTGATTGCCGCGCAGTCAATCGGTGAGCCGGGTACCCAGCTGACCCTGCGAACCTTCCACGTCGGTGGTGTGGCCTCGAACATCGCTGCCGTGTCTACCATTACTTCGCGTTACGAAGGTATTCTCGAACTGGAGGAGCTGCGCACTGTGCAGACCGATGAGAAAGGTTCGGACGGCAATCCTGTAGAGGTGGTGATAGGCCGTCTGACCGAGATGCGCATTATCGACCCGACCACTAAGATGTTGCTGACGTCGGCCAATATCCCTTACGGCTCGAAACTCTATTTTAAGGATGGCGCCAAAGTGAAGAACGGCGACGTTATCTGCGAATGGGACCCCTTCAATGCCGTAATCGTGAGTGAGGTCGGCGGTAAGCTGCACTATAATAACCTGATTGAGAATGTGACTTATCGTGTGGATGCCGACGAGCAGTCGGGTCTCCGCGAGAAGATTATCATAGAGTCGAAAGACCGCACACGTGTTCCTGAGGCTTGCATCGTTGATTCTGAGGGTAATATCCTCAAAACTTATGCATTGCCTGTGAATGCCCACCTTATGTTTGAGGAGGGTCAGGAGGTTAAGCCGGGTGAGGTGTTTGTGAAGATTACCCGCTCTGCCGGTGGCGCCGGTGACATCACCGGTGGTCTGCCCCGTGTCACCGAGTTGTTCGAGGCCCGTAACCCGTCGAATCCCGCCATCGTGTCGGAGATAGACGGTGAGGTTAAGTTCGGCCGTGTGAAACGTGGTAACCGTGAGATATCTGTGACATCGAAGCTCGGTGAGGAGAAGAAATATCTCGTGCCTCTGTCGAAGCAGATTCTCGTGCAGGAGAATGATTATGTGCGTGCAGGCACACCGTTGTCTGACGGTGCCATCACCCCGACTGATATCCTCAACATCATGGGCCCGACGGCCGTTCAGGAGTATATCGTCAACGAGGTTCAGGATGTGTATCGTATGCAGGGTGTGAAAATCAATGACAAGCACTTTGAGGTGATTGTGCGCCAGATGATGCGCAAGGTCAACATTGTTGATCCGGGGGACACCAGCTTCCTTGAACAGCAGGTTGTTGACAAGCGTGATTTCATGGATGAGAACGACCGCATATGGGGCAAGAAAGTTGTGGTTGATGCCGGTGATTCAGAATCGCTGAAACCGGGCCAGATCATAACCGCCCGCAAGTTGCGCGATGAGAATTCCGCTCTGAAGCGCCGCGACCTGAAGATTGTGACTGTGCGCGATGCCGTGCCCGCTACTTCGGAGCAGATTCTGCAAGGTATTACCCGCGCCGCATTGCAGACTTCGTCGTTTATGTCGGCTGCATCATTCCAGGAAACCACCAAGGTGCTTAACGAGGCTGCCATCAACGGTAAGACAGATACGCTCGAAGGAATGAAAGAGAATGTTATCTGCGGTCATCTGATTCCCGCCGGTACCGGTCTGCGCCAATATGAACGCATCGTTGTGGGCTCACGCGACGATATCAATGATATTGTTGTGAGTGAGGAGGATGTAAACCGTCGTCCCGCACCTGAAGCTATCGGATAATTGTGAAGTTCCACCCCCTTGGGGTGTGGGGTATTTAAACATATCCTACACATAAGAGAGTGCAACCATAGATAGGTTAAAAGCCGTTTTCACCCGGGAAATGGGTGAAGACGGCTTTTTTGTTTTGCGGTTTGGAGAAAAATGATTACCTTTGCATCGCTTTGGAGATGTGTAAACTTCATCCTGAGCGATTCGGGGCGTAGCGCAGTCCGGTAGCGCACCTGGTTTGGGACCAGGTGGTCGCAGGTTCGAATCCTGTCACCCCGACTTATTTCAGACAAACAGGTGCGATTCATCGAATCGCACCTGTTTGTCTATGGTTTTCTGTGTGGTGTTTGGGGCTCAAACCGAAATTCTGAGCATTATCCGGAGTTATGTATCCTCAACACAAATGCTGCGATAGAAAGCCTGAACCAGCGGTTAAAGACTCTTTTAAGGAATCACAGCGGAATATCAAGCCAACGTAGAATGAAGCTGTTGGAGGAATATATTGCGCGGCACTATTAATAACTGTAACGAAATAGTTGTCGCATAAATTAGCAGCCTATTTTTTTGCAATTAGAGGCATTCCGTTGTTTACAAAACACTTTTTCAGCCTACTTTTTTGCAATTAGTCCTCAATCCGCTGATCCGAAATACCGTGTGATAATTTTAATCCGGAACTTTGCAACACCTCCCTGCTTCCCCACCGCAATATGGCAACACCTGCAACCGGTCTGCATTCAGGCTCGGTCGCAGGTGTTGTCATAAATTTATAGATTACAGGCTGTCTGTCTCACCGGGGAGACAGTAGCGTTTATTTGCGTGGGTGTTTGCCTTTGAGATGGTCGGGCATTTGGTTATCGAGTTCGTAAATGCGGGCAATCTGTTTCTGGGTCAGGAATTTGCTGTATTCGGCGTAATACTTCTTGCGCAAGTCGAGCATTTTCCCGCTTTGGTCGAGTTTCTGCGTGATCGACTGGCGTATCTCTTCTTCAGATTTGTTGCTGAGCGGTTCTTTGTGCTGCCGTTTGCGTTGTTTGGCGCGTTGCTCCTTGTTTTTATTGTTGTTGTCGGAGCGCAACTGCCTCATCTCCTTGTGGTAGTTGCTGTATGCGTCGATGAATTTGCTGGCTGTGGCATCGTCGAGGGCTATCTCTGTGGCAATGCGTTTGGCCCTCATCTGCACCCGTTGTTCGCGGTCGGGGGCTTTTCTGTTTTCTTGTTGGGGGATGGCCGAAGCCTGGACTGAAACCAACGCAACTGCAATGGCAATCATTGATGTCTTGATGAAACTCTTCATATGTAATTCTATGGGGTTGTTAAACGTGTTGTTAGATCCTTGCAAGGGGGGCACGCGGAGTGCTATGTAACGCCACCGGTGTTCATGGCGATTTCTCTGCACGCCTATTATAATAACCCCCGAAAGTCCGAAAAGTAAAAACAGAGTATCAAAAACAGTTCGTATGTGCATTTTGGCGGTAAATGTCGGCGGGGGGCGGTTTGGGTGGTTGTTGGGAGCTTTTTGGGGATTTCGGCTTGAGCCGTTAAAATCGAGAAATGCGGCAACAAAATGGCACCCCGTAAAGAGTGCCATACTAACAGATTATGCTATTTTGTAATCGTTTCTAACTATATCGTCATTTCCCGATGCAGAAGTGGTTAATTTGCTGATATACAGACAAGTGTAAATCTAATCCGTACAAGTAACGTGAATTTTCCATGGTTGTAAGTTGCTAACTGTCTGCTACTTAAATCATTACAAGCCGCATTTGCCTCACCTCGCGCTGATTTCATAGGTGTTCGGCGATTTTCAATTGCCAAACCGACAACAGTGACTCAATACAAAGTTTGCTATAATAATCCGATTATCAATGGAATATAGCAACTTTAACTTTTCGCGACATACAGATGTGCATACAAACAGATACGTTATCTCATGTCTTTTTGCTTATTGAATCTTACGTCCAATGATTAATTTTTATCCTATATATATGTCGGCCAACTGTTGCCGTGCCCATTTTCGCAAGGAAGAGCATCCGGCGCCTCTAAAACTTTTAGTCACTGACATTTTCATATTATTAATCCATGCTTTACGTTGAGAAATATCATAAGAATTAATGTTGGATTTGAATTCCATGACCATGTTTTGAATTTTATCCCTGTTAAACAGATTCTTAATCGCTTGTTCTTTTTTGTGATTTAAGTCAGGGCAATGGGTTAGCAACTCACTTTCTGTATGTTTATCAGATTTCCCCTCAATAGACTTAAGAAAATTCAGAAATTTACCTATTTCTAAAAATCGTTCTGTCAGAAATTTTATTTGAATATTAGCTGATTCATCCTCTTTTGACATTTCTTTCAGATCAGCTATTAATTCTTCCGCAGTTTCGATTAAACGCTCGGCAGCTTTGTAGTTGACACAATTAATAAATATACATATGCGAGAATAAATATGATGGAGCTTATTGCACATATCGGGTATTTGTAATTCATCGGTTGAGTATGGATGAAAAATTATTTGAGATAGATTGCCATCATAACTGTCAAATGAATTAAGACGGTGATTTGAGACCCTTTTCATTGATATCACGGCATTACGAACCTCTTTTCGCCCATAATAGTATTTCGTCTTTATATTCCATATCTGTTTTGAGGTTAGTGTAATGTCTATGATAAAAGGTTCAAATTCTCTTTTAAGATGAATGCCCGAATCTGATGAGACGAAACATAATCGAGTGATATCGGCTCCAGTCCTGTCAACTTGAATACCGTAGTTCGTAGAAAGATAGTTTTCAATCTGCGGGAATGCGCAATATTCATGTAGCACCCAGATTTCCTCATCTTTTAACGGATTAGCATACTCCACATTGAACAGAGCCTTTAGTCCGTTTCCAGATGGAGACGTCCATACGCTTATGACATGACAATCAGATTTTAATTGAGATTTTACAAGTTCAATTGTTTCTAATTTATCAATATCAACAACAATTAATGATGTGTACCCACTAATGTCAAATTTGTATCTATTCCCGGATGCAATTCCAGTGAAAATATATGCGGGCAGTTGCTTTTTCTTTGCTCTGTATGATTGAATATCATTATTTCTGAGTAAACGGCGGATATTGTTAATTTGTTTCGCGTAAGTGTTGGTGCGGATAGAGTTAAGTGCCTCAAACAATGTGATAGACCTATATGATTTCGTCTGTATATTAGGACAAAATGAAATACGCTTGTTTAGAATGTCTCTGGTTTTCATTTATTCTTTTTTTGTTGAGGCTTCGATATTACAAAATATTAGGTATAAAGATGCGCGTACAAAACGGACTAAAAATATGTTTTGACTGCGAACAGGAATTGGTCGATGAAAATGCGTTTGAAGGCTGCGATATTGTTTTGCTCGTAGAACATCAGCATTGCCTTTTTGTAGTCAATTGAATCTACCGTGCGGAATGAAATCGGGCAATAGCCGTTGGCGATTAGAATGCCGTTGCTCACTATTCGGGCTGTGCGTTTGTTGCCGTCGGTGAACGCCTGAATGTAGCTGAGTAAAACGAGTGCAAGCAGAGCTTTCTCAAATATATTGCTCTTGCTGTTTATGAGTCGTACTGTATCTTCAAGAGCCTCGCGAATTTGAAACTCATTGTCAAGCGGAGTGTAGTTTGTTCCGGTAATACCGACTCGACGGTGACGGATGTTTCTCTCAACGCCTAATTCTTTTGTAAGTAGCGCATGAATCTCCTCAATACGAGCGACTGTCAAATCTTTAAGATAGTCCGGCACATCAAGAATAAAGTCGAGCGCATCCTTGTGATTGAGTAGCATCACGGCCTCCTCCTTGGTCTTTCCGCTTGCCGTTTGTTTCTCTTTCAGCAGCCTTTCAGTTTCAAGTAAAGAATAAGTGTTGCCCTCTATCTGCGAAGATTTCCATGACAAATCGATTCCGAGACGTTCCATCTCTTTACGATATTCCAACTCTGACATTTCCGAAAGATGCTGACGGAAGAGTTTCTGTGCGTCATCAAGACGTTGCAGTTCCTCATCGGTGAATAAATCCACCTTTGGAAGAATTTCATTTATGAGTTCAAAATTGAACGATTCCTGCACCTGACGCTCGTCGACATCCTTGTCGAAGTATGTGCCAAGGTTCAACACCATAGTCACATGAGCCTGCGGAGTAAGTCTATAACGAGTAGCCGGACCACGACCGACAACCTCTATGTGTCCTTTAGCGACGCCATCGGCAATCAATCGTTTGAGTGTTGCCGGGCTTGGGGCATTGGTCAATGACGAGCCTATTTCAGCACGTGATGCCTCCGGATTGTAGTGAAGGAACTGAAGGATTTCAATTTCTTGAGTCATGTACGAAAATTTTATCGGCTCAAAATTACTAAAATTTATTGGAAAATCGGCTCAATTTGAGCCGATTTTTGTCATATTAGCACTTGATTTGAGCCGATATATTCATAGTGTCTATGAACTATAACTTCTTTGACGCCCGTTGGCGATGTTTCAGACTTAAATCTTGCAGATTGCGTCCGAGGGTATCCTCCTTGGCAATCAAAAGAAGATCGTCATCAAGTTGCAGAGCATAAAGAACACGGGCATAGATTCCGATTGAAACCGTAGGAGAGCCTTTCTCGATGCGGTTCACAGTGAGAGGCGAACAGGTCGCACGTTCTGCAACCTGCGCAATAGAGAGATTGCGACGCAGCCGAGCGAGCTTAATCTGCTCGCCCATAAGAGCCATTTTCTGCTCCAGTTTCCGGGGCAATTTAGTACCCATAGTGTTCTTTGCCATTGCCTGTATTTTAAGAAGTGCAAAGTGTCTAAACGGATGACTTTGCCACACTCAATCTATTTTTTAATACCGTAAAGATAATAAAAATATTTATTATATGATATATTGAGCGATTAACAATTGCGGGTAATAGAAACTCATCACTCTGACCTATGACCTAAATACAGTGTTACACTGCCAACAAAGTTATAATTTTACCCGTTTATTAAGCGCATCGACAATCTTGGATTCCTCGCCATATCCGACTGTTGAAAGGCGCAGTAGTGGAAGACCATATAATTCAAGGATTTTGTCTTTCATGCGGTCTCTTTGAAACTGTTCGGTCTTTTCATTATGGAAACTATAACCGTCTGTCTCAATCGCAAGAAGAGGCTCTTTTGTAACTCGATTGATAATCAAGAAGTCGATATGCGTTGCCGGATGCAGCGCATATCTTCTCTCCCGTTCCGACAAGCCCTGTGTGTCGTTTATGAGATATCGCACAGGATAATGGCAAAGAGCCTTGATGTGGGACAGATGAGGATAACTTACTCGGATTTTTTCAATCAAATCAAAAGTCAAATTCTCCGAATCGTATTCGGATACGGGTCCGTTATTGCGGTTATACGCATGAATTTGAGAGAAAAGATAATCAAAGATAGAACGAAGATTGCTCTGTATAACAACACCTTGCTGATATTTAATGTAATTGATTAAATCATGGATGTTGCCATTCAGTTCCTGAGGGTTTCCGGAAACGACAAGGCAAAATTTATTTTTTGCCCGTGACACTGCAACATTCAAAAGATTGGCATTATCAGTAAATTCGGTAATAGAATCATCGGTAACGCTCATAATGATGGTGTCTTTCTCACGTCCCTGATATTTATGTACCGTAGCGACCTCTATTTCGGGAATCTGAGAACGAAATTGATTAACCTGACTATTATATGGAGCGATAATACCCATATTCTCAAAATTATCAAGCAACGTCATTAACTCGATTTTTACAGCGTCGATTTCACGTTGGTTATAGTGTCCTCTGCAATGCTGTCCGGGAGCGGTCGCGAGGACTAACAGATGTTTTTCGGCATCGTTCCGCTTTGTCATGATGAGCAGATTTCCGCCATAAAACTTTTGGTTGCAAAAGTTGATTATGTCGGGATGACAACGGTAATGTTCACGAAGCAGTGTCTCCGGAACGTTTGGAATTGTAGCCAATACTGAACTTAAGAAGCTGTGATTGGCGGCATCGTATGAATCGGGTATATTTGTTAATTTCCTAATCTCATCCAATTTTACTCTGTCATCTTCGGTAATGACGTTAGGCAGTTGCATAGTATCTCCCACAATAACTGCATTTTTTGCGCATGTTAAGGCCAACAGACCGGTTTCGACCGAAACCTGTGATGCCTCGTCCATAATAACATAGTCAAAGAGTGTGTCACTATTGAAGCAGTTCTTGGACGAGAATGTGGTACTAAGAATAATAGGATAATTGGCTAATACAGATTCCCCTTTGTTGAATAATTCCGCAACTGAATCTATAATTGGTCGTTCCGATTTATATCGTCGGGCTAAAGACGCTTTAAGAATTGCCATTGAACTTTCAGTCAGAGACTTCATTAAGGCCTCGGCATTAAGTTGCGACAGTTGGGTTTCTAAATTTTCAATCTCAGATTTAAGCTCATGGACTCTACGGATATAGAATAGCCAATCAAGCAGTGATATGATCCGGGGCATTGAATCCGGTGTCAATTCCTCCTTTATGTCAAAGGATAACCTAAGGCGTAATTCAAGACTGAATTTACTCCAAAGACGTTTGAATCGTTGCACGAAATCTTTTGAGTCATGCTGATATTTTATTGAAAAACTCTTTATTCGGCCTAATATTTTGAGAATTTTGGATGAGGATGTCTTGACTTCTTTATTGCTGAATTTATCCGGTTGCTCCTCCTTATAATGAGACATTTCGATGTCTATCTCGGCCAATTCCTGACGGCACACTGCCAGTCTTTCTTGCAGGGTAAAAATTTCTTCGACTTTCTCTACGCTGTCCTTGACTTCCCGGTGTGCACGGTTCGTCTCTATAGAGGTCTTATGCCACGTAGGGAGATCCTGATTCAAAGGCGGTTGATTCGCAATAAAAGCTTCTTTATTCTCTTTTTTGCCTAATGAGGCAACCAGAAAATCAAGCCCGTTTTTAGAGAGCTTTTCCAATACATTCTCTGTCGCAGAGTTATTATTGGAAACCACTAAAACAGATTTCTTATCTTTCAATAGGTTCGCGATAATGTTGAGGATAGTCTGAGTCTTACCTGTACCCGGAGGTCCTTGGATAACACTTATCTGATTGGTTAGAGCTATATTCACTGCTCGCATCTGACTTGAGTTGCAGCCAAAAGGGAATAATGGAGTTTCAAGATTAAAACGTTTTATACCCTGATTGGGGTTAATATAACGGGATGCAACGGTTGATTCATCAACAAAATCAATTCGGGCATAAACCGATGATAATATTCCTTCTGACGATTCATCCTCCACATTAATCCCAAGAGTATTTATTCCCGCACATTGTTTAAGATAATCAAACACGTTTATTGCCTCACCGGTCAAACATGAACGACGAATGTCAACCTCGCTTCCTGAGTAATGTTTGACAAAACCTTTACTATAAGTTATAGCATAATATCTTACGGCATTGTTTGCAAACAAATGAATTGCCTGAATATTTTTCTCCTTTTTGCCCTTTGCAAAGACATGACAGTTCTCAAAATCTATTGAGGTCGGATTTGTCAGCCATAAGATATTGTCTCTTGAGTAAGAATAGATTTTATCAGTATTCTGAAATTTGATGGCGTATTTATAACCGTCAAGTCGGATGGAATCAACCTGATATGTCTTGTCCACCCCATTGATTATTATGATATGATTTTCGAGATTCATCTGTTACTATGCCGACAAAGTTACTTGATACCGTTCAAAAACAGAGGTTATTTCAGAATTATCCATCTGCCGGTTTTGTCAGCTCCCTCTCTTTTGATAATGCCAAACTCTTTCAATTTTTGAAGATTGCTTTTTACTGTAGCGATTGGTTTATTTAATTGATTAGCAATGTCAGAGTAAGTCGCTGAAGGATTACCTTTAATTATATTATATATTGAATGAAGATTCTTTTCAAGAGTCTCTTCTCCTTTTGCAGGGTCATTTACAGGGTCATTTTCATTTTCGTTACCATTGAGCAACGCCCGCGAGATACATTCTTCTCCTTAATAGCAGGGGATACGGACGAGGAATGAAAGACAGTCTTAAAATTTATCGGTAGTGTCATGATTCAGTTGTTAAGTTGGGCGAAAATGATCCAATAATTTCTTTAGTGAGGATTTCCCACCAGCCGTTACGACGACCGTTGCGACGCACAATGATTCCTTTCTCGACGAGGGCTGACGTAATGGTCTTGACTGTGCGCTCTGATTTACGAATTGTCAAAGCCATTTCATTCTGGGTCATCTTGGGATTGGATTCGATACAGCGGAGTATGGCTGTTTCCTCCAAAGTGCAGCCTAAAGTGCAAATATTGCTCTTTGGGCTATCTTCGGTTACACTTTGAATTGCAGGAGCAGGAAGGGATGCTCCGACAAGCATATCACGGTTGCGGAGTTCATTCTTTTCGCCGAGAATCACATTGCGTAGGAATCGTTCCACAAACTCAGTCGTAGGCGCGATATTTAACCCTTTATAAGACGCTCTTACGAGAGCATTGCGGAAATACCATGAATGTTCTTTGAACATATCGTTGGTTGCCGGAATACCCATCGAGCGGAGATACTTTATTAGAAATACCGCAGTTGTGCGAGTATTTCCCTCACGGAAAGGATGGATCTGCCACAGGTCTGCGACAAACTGAGACAGGTGCTTGATAACCTCCGTCATTGGACGATTTGAATAATCAAACTCTTTCTCACGTGATATGTCATATTCGATAGCTTCACGTAAGTCAATCGCCGGTTGATAACTCACCGAGGCATTTCCTCCAAGCACCCATTCCTTTTTACTGAGTTCGACCTTTCGCAGCTGTCCGGCAAACTTAAATACACCTTCAAAGATACGCCGATGAATAGATGTAAGCCCAACTAAAGAAAATGCAAATGACGGTTCACTGAGAATCTTTGCAATGTTGACGGAAGTCTTGTCTCCCTCCTCATCCACAGCATCATGTCCTGACTTGGTCTCATAATAAACCTTGATACGGTCGCGAGCCTCATCAATGGTAATGTCACCCTCTATATTTTGACGCGCTGTGTCAAGCAGATAGGTCGAAACCTTCAGCCCATCCACATCCTGAAGACCGATTGCCGTCTGCCAAGCATCCGCCTTCTCCTTCTGCCCCGGTTCCCCGTGGACTATGTACTCGTCAAATTCGGACATATCAGTTACTCCCCTTCAAAATAACCGGTGTCTACACGTTTTATGGTGTATGAGTGCTGCGATATTACACCTATATTATACTTTATCATATATTTGGCAAGTTGTTTGCCGTCGATTAGCACGAGTTTTAGGCTTTTGTTGGATGCAACAACATCAATTGCGGCTTTTGAGAAACTTGACGTAGTGATATATACACCCTTGGAAGCTCCAATTGACATAAGTGCCCCCATAAATTTATGAATATCCGGTGCTCCTACAATATTGGTTTCTTTCCATCGTTTAGCTTGAAGATATACTTTATCAAGGCCGAGAGCGTCCTCCTTAATTATACCATCAATTCCGCCATCATTAGAAAACTGGGTAACTTTTGCTGCATCTTCAAAGTCACCACCATATCCCATTGCAACAAGCAAATCAACTACAAGTTTCTCGAAAAACTTAGGGTCTTGTTCGCTTATGTACTGTAATAAGTCATCAATAAGTTTATTGTTCAGTTGCGCAAAGGCATCCTCCATTTGATTTATCGGGTCAGAGGTGTCAAGCGGTTCATCAGGATTAGTTTCATGCTTGTCTTTCTTCTTGGTTTTGGCAAATGCAGCGAAACTTGGGTAATGGTCTATCAGAAACTTTTGCGTGATTTCTGTAACGCCAGATTCTAAAAGATCTTTGCCTGATTTTGAAATTACGAAATGTCCTCGTTTAGGAGATTCGAGCACACCTGCTTTGAGAAACCAAGTGCGAGCCCACCCGCAACGACCACGGTGACGGTTTTGACCACTTATTTCGTATGTTTCTGCAAGCTCTTCATCGGTTAAATTCATGGTTTTTCCGAGATCATCACTGACTTGTGAGATGTCTCGTACTTTACCGTCTCCCATGAGACTGAGGAAGGGGTAAAGATATTTTTGAAACGATTGAATCATAATGGTAAAATATTTTTATTTCTCGTCAGGATTGAAGAAATTGCCGCCGGAAATGTCGAAGAAGCGGTCGAAGAAGTCTTTGATACGTTGCAGCACATTCTTTTTCTTTTCTGCTCGCTTTGCTCCGGCGTTACCGAACAGACCCATCGGGGGAAGAATGTCGGCGATTGCGGTGCCTCCATCGCGCACTTCGCCGTCGCGGAAAGCCTGACCGACAAATGCGAGTGCTTTGTCACGTCTGAGATTTTCCTCTGAGATGATATTCTCTATTTCCTTTCGTTGGGTTTCTTTGACATACTCGTGCCATTGGTCATGAACATCAATCTCCGGTGTATGGCGGTTGATGAACTCGCGGATGAGTTCCTCCTTGTTGCGCAGGTCGGGCGTAGCCTCGACGCTTTTCATTACTTTGATGATAATTTCGCGGTCGTTATTTTCGTCGCCGGTGAGTTGACCTACAAGGAACAGGATGTAGTCGATGTTGATTTCTACCGTCTTCATCAGCTCCATCTCAAATACGAGGTCATCGTTGATGTTGACGGCATCGCCACCTTTCGGGCGGTATTTCTCGTGCATCTCGTTGTAGAAGCCGCGATAATCAAGGAAATCCCCGTTAAGGTCGATTATCTCGTTGCCCTCAAACTCATCGAATGTTTGTAATATATTCAGGGCGCGTAGTATCGTGCCAAAAAGTTTTATAAATTCCTTTTCGGTTTTCTCGCCAACGATGTGCAGTCCGCGAGGGTCGCCCGACAGTGGAAACTTTTCGAGAAGTTCCTTGATTAGTTCGGCCCAACCTGTATGATGTGTGCCATCGGCATCATCATAGCCGTTATAATAATCGTCAAATGTTTTCAGAAGTATAAGTCCTCCGGCATCTTTGTTGCCGAACAACTGGAGACAATCGTTTGTGGCTTTTTCAAGATTGCGGAAGCAGACAATGTTGCCGTGACTTTTTATGGAGTTGAGTATTCGGTTAGTGCGTGAGTAGGCCTGTAGCAAGCCGTGGTAACGCAGATTTTTGTCAACCCACAGTGTGTTGAGAGTTGTGGCATCAAATCCGGTAAGAAACATGTTGACCACTATCAGCAGGTCTATTTCGCGGTTCTTGACGCGGAGCGACAGGTCTTTATAGTAGTTCTGAAATTTGTCGGCGCTCGTGTCGTAGCTCGTGCCGAACATCTCGTTATAATCCTTGATGCAGGCTTCGAGGAAGTCGCGGCTGTTCTGGTCGAGACCTTCGGTGTCTTCGGGCGTTTCATCGTCAACGTCCACATTGGGAGCATAGCTGAAAATCGTTGCTATCTTCAGCCGCTTGTCGGGTTGCAACTGCGCCATCTGCTTTTTAAGCTCGGTGTAATAGAGCTTGACAAAGGGTATAGAGGACACTGCGAAGATGGCGTTGAAGCCTTGCATCCTTGTTTTGGCTTTAATCTCCTTGATTTTTGAGCGGTCACGGGCGGTGGCTACTTCGCCGATATTGACCAGTTTCGAGAAGTCGTAATGTCGAGAGTCGCGGCGGGTTTTCTGTGCAAAGTGTTCCAGAATGTAGCTGCTTACCTTTGCTATTCGCTCCGGCGCTTGCAATGCCCGCTCGCGGTCGATGTTGTTAACCTGTTCATTGGCTATCTCGTCTTCCTCGCGCATGGTGCGGATATAGTCTACCTTGAAAGGTAGTACATTACCGTCGCGGATTGCATCAACTATGGTATAGCTGTGCAGTTGATCGCCAAACGCACCCTCGGTGGTGGTAAACTCCACATTCTTTATGCTTCCGGCGTTTTGAGGGAATATCGGTGTGCCGGTGAAGCCGAACATGTGGTATTTCTTAAATTTCTTGACGATGGCTTTGTGCATGTCGCCGAACTGCGAGCGGTGGCATTCGTCGAATATCAATACCACATGCTGCCCGTAGACTTTATGCTGCGGATTACGAGCAATAAAGTTTGTCAGTTTCTGAATGGTGGTGATGATTATTCGGGCGTTATCATCGTTTATCTGCTTGGTAAGCACTGCCGTGGAGCCATTAGAGTTGGCCGCACCTTTCTCGAAGCGGTCATATTCTTTCATGGTCTGATAGTCGAGGTCTTTGCGGTCAACTACAAAGAATACTTTATCAACGTCGGGCAGACGCGATGCCAACCGTGCTGTCTTGAACGAAGTCAGCGTCTTGCCCGAACCGGTGGTATGCCATATATAGCCGCCTCCCTCGTGTTTACCCCATGTACGGGCGTTGGTCGATACATTCAGGCGTTGCAATATCTTCTCTGTTGCGGCTATCTGATAAGGACGCATCACCATCAGTATTTCCTCCGAAGTGAAGATGCAATACTTGGTCAGCACATTCAGCAGAGTATGCTTGGCAAGGAAGGTCTGCGTGAAGTCCACAAGATCATATATCGGCTCGTTGTCGAGACGAGCCCAGTAGGAGGTAAACTCAAATGAATTTGATGTCTGCTTCTTCCCTTTGCCTTTACCTTTAGTCTGTTCCTTGATGTGGGCATCGCGGGTGGAGTTGCTGTAATACTTTGTTATTGTGCCGTTGGAGATAATGAATATCTGCACGAACTCGTAGAGTCCACACCCTGCCCAAAACGAATCGCGCTGATAGCGGTTAATTTGATTGAACGCATCTTTGATGCTCACGCCGCGACGTTTCAATTCCACGTGGACGAGCGGCAGACCGTTTACGAGAATCGTAACATCGTAGCGGTTCTCATAAGCACCACCCTCAGGAACATATTGGTTAATGACTTGCAGGTGATTGTTGTGGATGTTCGCTTTATCAATAATGGTGATGTTGGTCGTCGAGCCATCCTCGCGGACAATTGTTTTGCGATTGTCCTCCTGAATGGTGCGGGTCTTCTCCACAATGCCGTGGTTGGGGTTACCGATATGTTCGGCAAAGAAGGCTTTCCATTCGTTGTCGGTAAACTGTATATCGTTGAGCCGTTCAATCTGTCGGCGTAGATTGGCTATAAGGTCGGCCTCGCTTGTGATATTTACGCGCTCGTATGCCTGACGTTCAAGCTGACGTATAAAGTCAGCCTCCATCTCGGCTTCGCTTTGATATTGAGCTGAACTGCGATAGCCCGGCTCAAATTCGGCAACGATGGTTGATTCCGGGTTCTCCGACACCATTTGATAAAGCTCTGCCATGATATTATGCTATTTGTTTGAAAGTTAAAAGTTTGTTACGATAGTACTCGTATTGCTCCTTGACGGCGGCGATTTCTGCGGGCAGACATTGAGTGAGGTCATTGACCAAGGTCTCAAAACGGTCAAGGATGTTTGCGATTTTAACCTGTAATTCGTAAGGTGGCAATGGGATAACTACTTTCGATAAATCTGCCCCTGAAACAGAACAAATTTTTGCTTCGTTAGCAAACATACGAACTTGTTTGTGATAGTTATTTGTTCGGCACACATGGGAAAGGTAGTTGGGAAACATATCGCTCTTAAAAATGAAACAGGCATCGTGAACAGCGGCAGGTTGGGCGCCAAGCCATGCCAAAGCATTGCCTAAATCATCTTTGTTTTCTCCAGCAGCAACGATTACCACGTCATTCTGCTCGGCAAAGCGCATTTTTTTAGAAACTTCTTCGCTCAAGAAGCCAGGGGTTTCAGTGGCATACAACCCATAGTGTGTATACATATCACCATAATGAATGCATGGGGTTCCTTGCTCCATTATGTCTGTACGCACGAAACGTTTGCCTCTTATGAACTTGCCAATCTCGCCCATAGTTTTCCAAGCAATTTCGTAACTATGCCCCCCCCCAGGTAGTTACCTTTATCTCTTGCTCACCATCGGTCCCGCAGCCGCAGGCGGAGGGATTGAATGTGAGTAAGAGATTACGATAATATTCGTATTGTTCCTTACGCGCTTGCAGCTCCGCTTGCAGCTCCGCTTGCAGCTCCGCTGCGTAGTCCGCGAAGCGGTCGAGAATTTTTACGATTTCCTCCTGTACCTCAATAGGTGGTATTGGAATTGAATATTTGTCGATATCAGCTTTGTTAAGCGCTGGTATGCTTCCTCGTGCCACTAAATTGTCCATAATATCACGCTCCTGATTTTTCAACCAATAATATATAAATTTGGTGGCAACTTTTGCTTCATCTTTTGATTTATATGGATAGCATAAGCCACCAGCCCAAAATCTTTCTTCAAAAAAAGATACCCAACCGGCATATTCACCTCTGGCAGCAATAGTTATTGCCGGAGCTTCATTATTGAATTGGTCATAATAACCATAAAGCTCTCGTCCTGAGTTGATAACAGGATATTTGCCGTTCTCAATTAAATCAGAAATTTTTAGTGTACCTTTTTTCAAAGGCAACATTACCGCACTTAGACTTTTGAATTCCACTCCGTCGGGACAAAGGCGGTCTATCAGTTCTTTAAGTTTGCTCATTGATTAATTTCTTATGGATTTGCCTTTGATTTTGTGGTCAAAATTTTCGACCGCAAATTAATCTGTTTCGGCTTCAAGTTCGCGGATAATTGCGTCAATCTCGGCGCGGAGTTTGTTTTCATGTTCTACGATGTGGGCTATGCGGGCGTTCAACTCTTTTATATCGGTCTGCGGGCGAGTGTCCTTCGCTTCGACATAGCTGCTGACCGACAGGTTGTAACCATTCTCGGCAATGGCCTTATTGTCAACAAGCGCTGAGAAGTGCTTTACTTCCTTGCGTTCGGCATACTCGGCAATGATGGCAGCGATGTTTTCGGGTGAGAGTTTGTTTTTGTTGCCCTCATGCACAAAGAGTTGCGAGGCATCGATAAACAGGGTCTTGTTTTCGCGCTTCGACTTCTTCAGCACTATAATGCAGGTGGCTATGGTTACGCCGAAGAACAGATTAGGCGGCAACTGAATCACCGTGTCAACATAGTTGTTGTCCACAAGATATTTGCGTATCTTCTGCTCCTTGCCACTGCGATAAAGCACGCCGGGGAACTCTACTATCGCGGCCGTTCCCTCGGTAGAGAGCCACGAAAGCATGTGCATGGTAAAAGCAAGGTCGCTCTTGCTCTTAGGTGCGAGTACACCGGCAGGGGCATATCGGGGGTCGTTTATCAGCAGAGGGTTGTCATCGCCGACCCATTTTGTGGAGTATGGTGGGTTAGAGACTATGGCATCGAACGGCTCGTCATCCCAGTGGTAGGGTTCGAGAAGCGTGTCGCCGTTGTGAATGTCGAAGTCGGCATAGTTAATGTTGTGCAGGAACATATTGATTCGGCACAGGTTGTAAGTGGTAATGTTCAACTCCTGTCCAAAGAATCCCTTTTTGACATTGTGTTTACCGAGGACTTTGGCGAATTGCAATAGCAGCGAGCCGGAGCCACAGGCCGGGTCATAGACCTTGTTCACATGGTCGCGACCGTGGCTCACGATACGGGCAAGCAGTTCGCTCACCTCCTGAGGCGTGTAGTATTCGCCTCCGCTCTTTCCGGCGTTTGAGGCATACATCGCCATGAGGTATTCGTAAGCGTCACCGAAAAGATCTATCTGATTGTCGTCGTACTCGCAACCGAGGTCTATGCCACCAATGTTGTTGAGAATCTTCGTGAGCTGTTCGCAACGTTTCTCTACCGTGCCGCCGAGCTTGTTGGAGTTAACATCAATGTCGGCGAACAATCCTTTGAGATCATCTTCGCTCTCAGTACCGATGGCCGATGCTTCAATAGACTTGAATATCTCAGCAAGGGTGACATTGAGGTTAGGGTCATTCTTCGCTTTCGCCCTGACGTTGCAAAACAATTGCGATGGGAGAATAAAGAAACCTTTTTCCTTGACAAGCTGCTCGCGGGCAGATTCAGCTTCTTCGTCGGAAAACTTGGCATAGTCGAAACCGGTTTCTCCGGCTTCGTGCTGCATCCTGTTAACGTAGTTGGTTATATTCTCAGAAATAAAGCGATAGAAAAGTATTCCAAGAACATAACTCTTGAAATCCCAACCATCTACCGAGTTACGCAAGTCCTCGGCAATAGCCCATATCGCCTTGAATAGTTCCTGTTTCTGTTGGGTACTTGTGGCCATATTAATAAAGAGAACCCCCGCGTAGCATCTGAAGGCCGACCAAAGCCCGTAACGACTACGAAGAGGTTCTCAAAGTTTTCTCGGCTCTCGCCGTATGTCTTTGTGATAATTATCAGGTCATTTTCAGATTAGCGTTACTATTCCTAATTACAAAGTTACAAAAAATTTCTGATATTACAATCGAATATGCTCAGAAACATTGAAGTAACGCCCCGACAAGAGCAATTTCTTGTTGGGGCGTTGGGTGGGACTACTTCTTAGTAGAGGCGGAGGCAGGTGACGTCGGGTTCTTGCTGCGCAAGCGGCAGGCCGTTGACTTTGACGATGTGGGGATCGTCACTCTCGGTCTTGTCGAAGGCAAAGGCGAGGTGCTGAATGCGGTGCTTGGGACAGAGCTGTATGAGGAAGTTTGTGAACTTTCTCAGTTCGGGGCCGAGCCATTTTACATCGTTGGTTGATGTGATTCAGCCAAGCATCAACACGTTGTCGGGGAGATGGGCGGATCCGTTCGTGGTCGTCAGGATTACGAGTGACACGGCAAAGGTAGCGTCTTCGGAGGCAAGACTGGCTCCATCTTGGCGGGGAACACGTGGACAGGAAAATTACTGTCGGATGTTTTGGCGTGATTCATCAACGCGCTGATCACAGAGTCCGGGGTAATATTCTTTTCCATAGGCTCAGAAATTATAGCCCCCGCGGGGACGGCGTTTCATACCGGCAGTGATAGCCGCTGCGGTTTCGGCGAGGGATGGAGCGGCGGAGTGTTTACGGCCGCCCTCGATCCATGCGTAGATTTCATCCTCATAAAAGTAGAGGAGCTTGCCGCGCTTATAGCTCGGAATGGGGTCATTCGGAGCTTTGACCGCGCGGTAAAGGGTGGAAAGTGACTTGCCGATTATCTGGCAAGCCTCTTTCGCATACACGAGTCTGCGTGAGGGCTTGGACTGTTTGGAGTGGCTGGCGATGCCTGCCTTTTCAAGCAGGTTAAGCACTCGGTCGAGTTTCTCGGAGAGACCGCTTACCACATATGGCAGCTGGTCAAAAGTTGGTGTTGATGTTTCCATATCAGTACGGGGTTGAATTGTTTTATGGAAATAGAACCGCACTGATTGAAAGTGAGTTGTCAGTGTCATACGGACACCTTGAAATAACCGCAGATAACTACGTGGTGACTTGTAACCGATTGAGTATCAGCATAAATTACTTACATGAAAATTGTATGGTGATTGAGTGGAATTTGAAGTGATTTCTAGGTTAAGATGACCAATCACTCCAGCCGCGCAATAATCTCGAATGAACAGTCGTTAAAAATGAGTAAATTTGCAGTATGAGAATGAATAACAACAAAAGAGCTGCCAAACAATGGCTGGTATATGCTAATGCTTCACGATGCAATCACTATGCTTCACTGAAAGAAACAGGATTTATCAGTTGGAAACGTGAACGAAACAATTTTGCGGTAGGTGACATTGTGTATGTCTTCAGTTCTAAGGAACGTAAGATTATTTATAAGACAGAAGTTGTCGCTGAGGAACTGCGTGCTGACGGCAATTATTGGATTGAAACTCCGCCAATGCACATGACTTGGAGATTAAAGGCGATAGAGGAATATACAGGAGAGAAACTTGATGAATCAGTTTTGAAATTACATGGCTTCAAAGGAGGTAAAAGTCTTCAACATCCGATGTGTAACAATCCTGAGTTGTTTGCTTATATCGAATCTCAATTTGAGAAATAATGAACTACATCGAAACAGACCGATTGATTCTTCGCTCGTGGAGGCAGGGGGATTTACCTTTGTTCGCCAAGATGAACAAGGATTCTCGTGTAATGCGCTGCTTCCCGGCAACACTGAGTGATGCTGAGACAGAGGCTTTTTACAATCGTATTCAGAGTGAGTTTGACTCTAAAGGATGGGGATTATATGCTGTGGAAATAAAGTCTACCGGGGAGTTCATCGGATATGTCGGACTGCATGAGATTGGTTTCGATGCAGACTTCACTCCCGGAGTTGAAATAGGGTGGCGTCTTGCCGCTGACTATCACAATCAGGGATATGCAACCGAAGCAGCCAAAGCTGTGCTGAGTCTGGCAAAGAGTGCGGGGATTGAAAGGCTGTTTTCTTTCACTGCCAAGATAAATGCCCCGTCAGAGCGTGTGATGCAGAAGATTGGAATGGTAAAGGATGGAGAGTTCAGGCATCCTAATCTGTCGGATGATTCTCCGCTGTGTGTTCATGTGCTTTATAAGATTGATTTATAACAAAAGGGCGAATAACCATGACAAAAGTCACGGCTATTCGCCAATACTATATCAAGCTGCTCTTTAGTCGTGAGGTTGGCGAGGCCGTTCTCCATCTCATCTTTCAGCTTCTTTTGTTTATTCTCTGAAAGTGAGTTGATATGTTGTTTCACAGACTCCACAACATCGTCAAACGATAATCGAGAGGCATTGAATTGTGGGATAAAATGAAATGCTGATGTCTGTTTCATATAATTGAATCGTTGTCTGGGTTCTGCTGATGCCGAAGGTAATTCTTACGGGCGGAAACCGGGGACGTGTTGGCGTAGCAGTATGCACATCCGTGTGGGCAGGTATTGTAAGTCCCAATATCCTTTGATGTGATACAACCGCAGAGTGAGCGTTGGCCTTTGTCTGTTTTAGAATTGCGTATCAAAGGTTCTAATTCCGGCGATAATCGGCATATCAGCTCCTGGTCTATGCAGCGGTTGTGACTGATTCCAAATTCTGACAGATTAACTTTTTCAGCGCAGGTCGCAAGTTCGAGACCTAGCTTCATATCTGCCAGTCTGCGTGAAAATTCAACCATTTCGTCCTCCGACCACTCATGATAGTTTATCCCTGCATCGGAAAGATTCCGACCGACTTTGCGATACGAGGATATATCAGCAAAACTAAACACCAGTTTCTCGACATATCCGCGTAATTCGCCTGCTATATTGCTGATTTTATGCAATAAATTCTCTGCCGAAATTCTGTCTGTCAGAATCAACGGGTCGAATCGCCAAACGACTGAACCTAAGCCCAATTCATCAACCAGACGTTTGAATGTTTCAATTCGTCCGTGCAAAGGTGGAACACTCGGCTCTAATCCCTCGGCCCCGTAGTCATTAAGTGTATATTGGACGTAACAACCAATCCCTTTTTGTTTCAAGATTGGCAGGAACGGAAATAGCGGCGCAGGATTCTTCGACCAGAATACGATGAATTTGGTATTGTCAAAAGAAACGTATGAATCCTTGCCATTGTAGGGGTTACGCCATCTTACATGCCCTTTGCCGAGACGATTGAAAAACCAGCTACTGTAGAACGCCGGAATATCGGTGGCTCGACTTGCTGAAACAATCAGCGGAGTCTGAGCATCGACAATATTGCCGTCATCTAATGTAAGTTTTTGCTTTTCGTTTTTCATGGTGCAAATTTAATATCAAATATGGGCAATAATAAGGCGCACTAATGCTAATAAATGTTATACATTATAATTGTGGCAAAAAAGCCATATATAAACCGAATAGAGTCTGTTTATCGGCAAAACTTTTATCAAAGTTGAGTCTAACATGGTAAAAACTTGCTGATATCGGCAAGTTTTTACAAGAGTATCCATAATTAAGAGCTTGTTTAAAAACGATTGTTAACAGAAGTGAGTTCTCGGAGAGTAATAACAACAGCTGCGACTATGAGCTTTCGTTGGCTGATTCTGTCGTTTCCTCGTAATTCCTGCACAGTCTTCTGAAGTTTTCAAGCCATGCAAATGTTCTCTCCACGACCCATCTTTTCTTTGCCGGGACAAACTGACCGGAATAATTTGAATGTGTAATCTCTACGTCAATTCCAAAATCATGCCTGGCCTCCTCTATGAAATTACCGCGATAGCCTCTGTCGGCGTATATACGCCTTATCCAGGGAAATGCGACGACCAGCATTGCCACCAGAGCGTATGCGGATCTGGAATCATGAATATTGGCAGGAGTAGTGGATGCTTCCAGAATGTCACCGTCCTTGTCTGTTATTATATTGCGCTTCACGCCTCTGACTTTCCTGTTGCCGTCAATTCCCTTTTGGGAACGCGGGAGGGCGGAACGGGAACTCTCACTGTCGACAGCTCCGATCGTGGGCTGTGGAGACTCGCCTCTTCTAAGCCTGACTTTCTCCACATGTCCGTCCGCAAGTTCGGCAAAGGCATCCATCGCTCCCCAGCGTCTGAAATAGTAATAGACTATCTGCCACTTGGGGTATTCTGCCGGAATCAACCGCCACTGACAGCCGCTTACATCGATGTAGATTATCGCGTCAAGTATGAGGAAAAAATCATATTTGCTGCGCCAATTGTCCACGAGAATTGTTCTTTTTATATACTCCTTCTGAGCATCAGTCAAATCTGTCAGATACATAATTCTTTGGTTTTGTTCCTGTTTATTCATTTATTTAAACAATCACCAAAGCATAAATGCCTGAAATATTGACTGATGCTTATTTATTATTCACATTTGTTTTTAAACAAGCTCTAAGTGCTTATACACGATTTCCCATTTCTGATATTTCTCTTTGGTCTTGCTCTCGAAATATTCAAGGAAGTCCGCCTGTTTCTTGGTGCGGTCGAGGAAGCCGAACTCCTCGTTGATGATAGCCAACTCGCGGGTGGCGCGGATGCCACGGGCTTTGAGCATGATTTCCTCATTGTAGTCAAGCTCAAACTTATCCTTAGGATTACCGATGAGATAAAGACCGAGAAACTCACGGCGCGACATCTTCTTGATGTGCGGATTCCATATAGGAGGATAGTAGTCGAGATAGAGCGACAGTTTGCCGCTGCGAAGCTTTTCTTTTCGGAGGGTAACTTTGGTGATGGTTGCAGATTCCATATTTCTTTGTTTTTGATTTATAATGTATAAGAGGGACAGGTGGTTGCCCGGTGATAAGAATCACCAGATTATAACTCAATTTTGGGGTTGAACAGTTCGGATAACTCCTTGGCGTTCAGTTTGACATACTTGCCACGGCGAAGCTTGGTTATCTTATATGTTTTGACGTAGTGATATAGCTGGTCACGGGTCAGCGAGAATTTTTCCATAGCTTCAGACACTGAAATAAACTCTACATCCTCGGCTGATTCCTTCCGAATCTCGTCACCTTGATCTTACCTCGGTTAATGCTGTCATAGATGTATGTCCGGCATACTCCGAGATATTGGGCTGTTTCAGTTGGAGTCAAGAAATCCTTATCACGAGCTTTCCGGTCGGGATTCCATTGGCTGGTCTCCTGATTGGAGAGTGCCATCTTCTTTTGCCTCATGCGCTCCTTGTAGGAATGTTCCGCGCATCGCTTCGAGCAGAAACGTGTAACCGTTGTCTGAGCCATAAAACGGTTGCCACACCACTCACAGATTCTTTCAATTTTAATGTTGCTACTCATTTCTTGGTGTTTATTTCGCCTTAGTTTGTTCGTGCGCGTCCGTTGACGTCCGTCTACGTCCGCAAACCTCCACCACCTTGCTGACGCTTGGGGTGAAATGAGTCGCTGTCGTACAAAATCCGTACAAAATAGTGCATAAAAACGCCTAACACTGACAGTTATCAGCATTAGGCGTTCTTGTAAGAATTAAGTTTTATCGTTCAGTAACAGTCAATTGCTGTCAATGTAAAGTATTGGTAGTCAACTAATTATTTTTCGATGCAGTGTGTAGAACATCTTGTCGCTCAACGGATTGCAAATCTTCGGGTACAAAGCCCCGAAATCGCCTCGTCCTACCTTCTAAAACTCGCTAATTCTGATCTTCTCAGGCCTGCGTTTTTGTACCCTTAAAGTTAATAATTTTGAGTGAGATGAGCAAATGATTTTTACCCATTCGTCTGAAAAAGTGTGGATGTCCCTCAGTTATTCGTTAGAAAAAATGCAATGTATGATAGAATATTCGTTTGGAAAAGTGTAATGGAGATTTGTTTATTCGGTGTGAAAAGTGTAACTTTGGCATTGACAAATCAAAGAATCCATGCTCAAAAGAAAAATCGAGACATATTTATCTGATTGGAAAAAGTCAGACAACAAGAAGCCTTTGGTGATAAAAGGTGTGCGGCAGTGCGGGAAGACATATATCGTAAAGACATTCGCAAATGACAATTACGAGAATGTAGTCTATATGAATTTTATCCTCGAACCTGACAAGAAGTCTGCTTTTGCCGGCAACCTGGATGTTGAGACCATCATTCTCAACCTCTCGGCATTGATTCCATGCAGTCGTTTTGTAAGCGGCAAGACGTGCATTATCCTTGATGAGATTCAAGAGTGTAAAGAGGCAAGGACTGCCTTGAAATCATTCGATATGGACGGTCGTTTTGATATTATCGCCACTGGGTCTCTTCTGGGTGTGGAAGGATATGGCAAGCGCAAAGATAAAGATAAAAATAAAGGAGAGGATTCTGTTCCTGTGGGATATGAAACATTAGTAGAGATGTATCCGCTGGACTTCGAGGAATTTTTGTGGGCAAACGGAATTGGAACGAATGTAATTGAAACAGTACGAACTTGTTTTAAAAATGAGACCGTTGTTCCAGAAGGCATTCATAAGGCAATGATGGAATTGCTATACAGATATATCATTGTCGGAGGTCTTCCCGAAGTTGTGAATTGCTATCTTGATACCAAGAATGTTGAGTTAATTTACGATAAGCAACGCACTCTCATTGCCGAGTATAAAGAAGATATGGTCAAATACGCTGAGGATTCTGACAAACCCCACATACGAGAATGTTTCGATTCGATACCCAGACAATTGGCAAAAGAAAATAAGAAATTCCAATATTCGGTGGTCAAGAAGGGTGGAAGAGCTTCTCAGTATTCTGGCAGTCTTCAATGGTTGGAAGATGCCGGAATTGCGAAACGTTGCTACAACACCACTATCACAGAACTCCCATTGTCCGGCAATTCCATTCCGGATTGTTTCAAGGTCTATACCACAGATATCGGCATTCTTATGGGGATGCTTGATTATGGCACACAGACCGACATATTAGCAGGTAATCTTCGCGGGTATAAAGGTGCTATTTTTGAGAATCTCATGGCTGACTTTCTATGTAAATCCGGTCAGAAACTCTACTATTTTCATAAGGAGAGCGGTCTTGAAATAGACTTCTTGGTTAGATTTAAGGGAGAATGTGTAATTATCGAGGTCAAAGCAAAGACAGGCAAAGCCAAAAGCATGACAACCGTGCTGAAGAACAAGGACGTGTATCATGTAAACCATGGCATCAAATTAGGTCAATATAATGTTGGCAGAGAGGGAAGTATACTGACGATACCATTATATATGGGCTTCTTGATAAAGGATAAACTCCCTGTGTCAATCATTCCTGATATTGATTTAAGTCAACTAATAATCTGAGCTGTCAGACCTATATAAACCTGAGAAAATAATGACTGTTAAAGAACTGATAAATCAACTACAGAAATTTGAACCTGACACAGAGGTGTGGCTTACGGCAACAACGAGAAAGGGAATTCCGACCTACGCAGTGCTTGACCATATCGTCCAATGTGACTACGGCAATCTTGCGACTGACCTGACAGACACCCCCGACAACATAGACATGCGTCTGTTGGGAGGAAGATCCGATGATGATACGGTAATTGTCTTGTCATCTATGTTCGACTTTCAAAAGTGATGAGAATTTTTATAAACAAACGTACCCGATGAAGATTCAATATTGCTCAGACCTGCACATGGAGTTTCATGAGAATATGCGCTTCATGAATTCGCTGCCGCTGGAACCGGTCGGAGATGTCCTCGTCATAGCCGGTGATGTCGGTTATCTTGTTGACACTACCATTCCGCATCTCAGATTCTGGAAATGGGCATCGGAAAACTATCGTCACGTTCTGATGATAGCGGGCAATCATGAGTATTACAATAACGGAGACATAGCTGCACGGGGCGAGAGCTGGCAAAAGATGTTCCTACCGAATGTCGGCTACTACCATAATAAGGTTGTCCGCATAGACAATGTTGACTTTATTCTCTCAACGCTCTGGTCAAGAATCCCACCCGTTGACGAAATGGCTATCCAAAGTGGCATGAACGACTACGCCCAGATTCTCTACAACAAACGCCGGCTCATTCCGCAAAATATCAACGATGAATTCGAGCGAAACCTCACGTTCATCAAAAAGGCTGTGGCTGATAGCGATGCCGAAAAAATAGTCGTTGTCACTCACCACCTCCCAACATTCGCAGCTATCGAAGACCGGCATAAAGGTAGTGTCTTAAATGCCGCTTACGCAACCGAACTCGGCAACTACATAGCCGACAGCCGAATCTCGGCATGGATTTACGGTCACTCACACCATACCACCGACCTAACCATCGGCAACACCCGCCTCGTCAGCAATCCCCTCGGCTACCTCTTCTGCGGTGAAAACACCGCCTTCAACGACTCCGCAGTGATTGAGATCTGAATTTCTGTTCCGGCGCTAATCGTTATTCCTCTTCTTATCAAGTTCTGCATACAAGGCCGGTCGGAGTTCCCGGTTGTATTCTTCGATTTCTTTTATCTTTGACGAGTCAGGAGGAATGATTTCATATCCGCCATCAAGTCCCGATTTCGATTCTCTCTTCTGAATGTCGGCATAGTGTTCATTCAGTCTTCGGCTGACTTCCTCACGAATAATCTCGCCCTTGACATTCCTAATAGCCAAATCAAGCAAAAATGCAGACACCTTTAGTTCTGCCGCATCTTGCAGACCGATACTGACAAGCCATGCATCTGCTTGTTTTCTAATCTCCGAGGTATCGCTGTGCGATAACTCAACAAGCTCCTGATATTTCTCTTCATATATCATTGGGTCGTGATTTTTGATTTACCAACTACCGAGAAAGTCTCGGAAGTTTAATTAACGTTCCTGAGGCAACTGTTCCCATTTTAGAATTACCACATGATCGCTCTTATGGGAGAACTGCTCTACACTGATAAGAGCCTGCGGTTAAACATGGTTAGTCTCCATCTATAAATAAAAGATCTGATTCTTCTTCCTTATACTCTATCAAAATGAATGTTGCATCCGACTGGAATTGAATATGACCTTCACTATTTATGAAAGTATATAATTCCCGAACAAGACCGCGCGATTCATCCCAATAGTGAATAGTAATGGTTCCAGAATTCAGGGAATTAAAGTAAACAGATGGTCGCAAATCTGACCAGCTGTAATCCGAATCTTCAATAATTGTATTACCCTTGAGTTGTTCTCGTGAAAAATAATACCGCCGATATTCGTAATATCTTCCCTTTCGTGGAAGCAGATGTTCTCCGATATGAAGAAGTAGTGCTTCAAATATTGCTTGCGAACTATTAAATCTCACACCGATTCTGTCGAGGACATTTGGGATAGTGTTGACACTAGTATCTGGCACTATGCCTTTCGGGTGGTCATTTTCCTCAGTTGTGCAGGAGTAGCCACCATTAGGTTCTCTTTTCTTTTCAAAGAACTTAAAAGGTCGTGCAATATAAAACTTATAATAATATTCCTCTGTTGTTCCCACTTTTGCGCAGAACAGTTTGTAGCCCGGGAATAATTCTATCTGTTGAAATATATCGACAATCGTATCCAGTTCATATTCAGTCTTGACACCATTAAGTTTAATATAATCCAGGATAAAATTGGCGGTTCTTGCAAACTCTACAGTGGCAAAGACACCATTAATATTTGTACGATTATCTATGATTCCAGGATGTGCCATTCTTCCGGATAGCCATAGATTTCCTGTTAATGGATCTCCAGTCTTAATGTCAAAGTCCGCTCTAAAATACAATGGGACTTTTAATTGCGTATGACTATCAATCGTAATAAGCCGTTTCCGGATTGGCCATCTAAAATTGAAAAAGCAAATATCACCATGATATGATTCCGTCGGAGACTGAAATTCTGCCTCATCGGGGCATTTCTCATCATGGACAAGGAAGGCAACGAGTTTTTCTGTACTGAATTTAACCGGTTTTACATTGCCATTCTCATCGTATTCCGGTTCTTTGCCCATTTTTGAAAGGAAATCAAGTGCTTTTTGCCCTTCAAAAGAAAATCCTTTCGATGCAACTTTGGCATTCCCGGACGATGCTGCTAAAGCAATTTCGATTCGATTGCCAACTTTATAGATAGGCTTATATGCAAAATAATCTGTGGCGAAGAAGTGGAAAATGAATTCCTCGCCGTCATATTCATATTTGCATTTGATAGTCGCTTCCAACTTGTTACTCCATTCAAGTATATCCAATATCTGTACCACAATGGCTCGCCCCGGTAAGTAAGGATAAGCGGAAACAAATTGGTTAGTTTTACCTTCTTTATCGGGAGCAATCAGCGCATAATAGTATATACTGTCGATTGGATAACCTATTTTAAGTGAGAATACATCCGATTTGTATTCATCCTCGTCCAATTTTATGTCCGTAAGCACTTTGTAGATTGGTACCGAATTTTTGATTCCATCCCGAAAATAGCCGACTAATTCATCATTTTCTAAGAAAGGTGCATGATGGTCACCATGAGTTTCATAAAGGTCTACGTATGGATGCCATTCGGTATGAGATACGGGTAGTTTATGGGTATGGGTAGCAGAGATCCTAAAATCTTTGCAATCTATCGTAACAAAACCTGATGCTTTATTATTCACACAAATGATAACGCCATGTTCTCCCGTCTTATCATCCGTTACTAAATGAGACTTTACCGTAAGACCATTTTTTTGCCATTTTTCTTGCAGATACTTGAAATGGTCAAGATATTCACTTTTTGATGTTACCACATCAAAAGCAATATCAGAATCAGCATTAAAATATGGTGAGAGATAGTCCCTCATAAAATATATATCATTATTCTCCCATGCTCTTGCATATCCTTTTATCAAATCAGCATCAGAAATTTTTGGTGCAGCAGTTGGTTTTTCATTATTCAGCCATTGTACTGGATGAAATTTTATAGTATATTCGCCTCCAGCCATGTATCTAATGTCTTCACTATCTATACAGTGAGCTTCGGCATAATATATCCTGGGTATGATTCCATGCTCTTCAAATCCTCTTTTCATCTGAGGATTATAATTGTCTTTATCATCATACATTCGATCTATATCGGCAGCTGCCTCATCAATATCATCTATACAGATTACCTTGCAACTAATTGTTTTGCCATATTTTGTGAAAGAGAAATCTGCTCCGGAATTAAAGTCCGCGTCATGCCGTATACACCTTACGTTTTTCATCGCGTAAGCTTGTATAAGGGAGTCAGTCACAAAATCATGCAGTTCCTGACTTGACATAGGATATCCATATTCCTCATCAGAACAAACATGCTTAAAAATAAATGGTTCTCCGTTGACTTTCAGTTGCATGGTATTCTATTAAAAAAGATATTCTTCTTCAGTTGTCTCAATTTTTATCCCGCTTTCAGGCACTTCGCCATAAAATAGCGAGTAATTCTCCATTTCCTGAACAGAATATAGTTGCTCTGCTTCTTTTGCACGACTATCGATAGTTTCCTTTGTCAGAGAAAACTGGAGCCGAAACAGGTATTTTAACTCTGTCATAAGTGGGAATTTGATCATCCGGAAATTAATGATATTTCCAGTGCAAGGTTCTAAAAGATAAAGTGTTACAGTGTTTTCCTTGTCATAGGCCCAATCCTGTTGGTTTACGCTATTTATCTTTTGTATATTTATTGAGACATTACATTTATAAACACCAAAATCAAATACTACGTGTGGTATTTGTTTGTGGACAAATATCGAAACATAGAACTTATCGCTGACAATAGCCTTTCGTTCCTCAAACGTAAGATTGTCAAGCGTAACAATGACATCAAACGAATGCGGAGTAATCCGAGCTACTACACTATCCTGCGACGAGATATATCTCTCTTCGGGAAAGGGTCGACCGAGTGAATATGAAGTTATGTCAATCATTTCATTCTGTGGCTGATTCAAATTTCTTTAATTGCATGCGAAGATGTGAGTCCCATAGGAAGTTTACCAATGTCAGTGCAGAACCCACAGCCAAACGTGCATGGCGTTCACTTAATCCCTGATAATTAGGAGACTTTCCGTGACCACTCCCGTAGACATTTCTTAATTCGTTTAGTCCATTTGCAATTGCACGTAGACTTTTCAAAATCGATATCATTGATTCTGCACCTCGAATGTCTGATGGTATGTTATCTGGTGCAATTTTCAGCAGGTTGGTGGTTTCTTTGACTAGACGAGGAGCATCCCATGTACGATCATAAGTCAGACCATTCTCCTCCAATATACCTTTACAGCAACTCTCAATGATTTCCTTAGCCTTGCCTATAGCCTCAGTGGGATTCTCCGATTGCATAGACATCATAATTTGCATTTGCCAATCAATGTAGTCACTTGAAAAAGCGTCCTTAATGTTTGATGCCAGTGAATTGGTGTAATCAGAGAGGGGTGAAGAATGACGTTTCTGAATTTCCTTACATTTTTTATATGTTACGCTGTAGTCTACTCCATAGTCAAGAGCTACCTTCCCAAATTCATTAGGTACGGTTTCTCTTTCGAAATTGTCATACGAAAGCTCGTAGTATTCCAAAAGATCGAAGAGCAACTTATCTGCTAAGTTTTCATCTGCTTCATTTATATAAGCGTTTAATGAACGCCCTTTTGAAAGATGATATTTCTCGCATAGTGCCACTCCGACACTTTCCAAAGTGAAAGTGTCAAAATCAGAGGTTGAAAAATCGAGTACATATCCACCTCTATTAAAGAGCTTTATAAAGACTCCACGTTCTATTCCGGATAGTGCCATATTTACCAGTCGGCTTTTAGGATTTTGTTGATTTGGGATTTCTTGCTGTCAATCTTTTTGAGCACAACATAACTAAGTAGAACCGCTTTTAGTGCGTGACGTTAATTTTTCCGACTCCATCGCCTCGTTTCGTGTAATTTGTGCTCAAAATACTTGAAATATTATGCCTTACAATGCCGTTTTGCTATTACTGATTGGGGAGAGCAAGAAGATTATTGGCTTTTAGGTATTCAACGAACCGGTCAAGTATCATGTTATTACGTTCTTTTATTTCATTCTCAGTGAAATCGGAGAGTTTATTGGCTAACTCGATTAACTCCACCACCTCGGTTGCCTTTTTCTCTCCTTTCGAGGTTGTAAAACCAATGTAGTATTTCTTCTTATCGGCAAAACGATAATCTGAAGCGCGAATGTTGATTCGCTTTTCGAGTAAAGATTTATTGCCGAGGAGCTCAATTGAACGACTGTCCTTAAGAGAGTTTTCTTTTTGTTGTCGAGCTTTTGGAAAGATATGTTCTATGTCGAAGCTGCTTTCAAGGCTCAGTAATTCTTGCTTGTCAAAAGTAAATGCCCACCATGCAATGTACGCTTTGGTAACAGTGCGTTGATTTGAGAAAATATAATTGGCGAAAATCGAGCGGAAACGATCTTCATCAAACAGATTTTCCGAAAAGGTTACATCTTGACCATTAACAATGTTAAGCATCGCCGCATAAACAGGTGTGCGAAGTGAGTTCACCCCCGGATTGGTAAGGGCATAACTCCAGATGAAAGCAGTAATGATATCAAGGAACTTGCCGAATTTAGTATCGTCGAGAGAGCCATCCACTGTATGGTTCTGCATAAAGTATACTGAAACGAGATAGGTCCACATACCATTCGGAGCATAGTTTAGGACGAATAGTTTTCTTAAAATCTCTTGTGAGAACCGTTCAGAGTCCTGAAGATTGACATCTTGCCAAAATTTGGCAAGAATCATTATGTTGTTAAGAGTTTCATCCTTTTTGAAAATTGCATACGAATCACGTTCATAGAATTTTCTTAACGCCTCCGTTGTAGTGCTTTTGTTCCCTTGTTTTGCTCGCTCATAATACATATAGCGAGTGAACAATTCATCGAGAGGTGTTCCGGCGATTGGATGGAATACATCTGAAGCAATGGAATCAAGCTCTTTCCATTGTTCAATAAACTCATCCTTTTTGCCATGTTCCTTATAGAACTTGTAGAATTGGGCTTTGAAGATGTCAGCATCGGAAAGCGGTTTGCCTCGGTCGTTGAGCGTTGAGAAAATGCGTAAGGCCGCATCTTGAGATTCTGCCTCGATTGGGAGTAATACGCAGTTGTTAAGAATCCGAGCTGGCATGTATGCGAAGTATGAAGGATAATTATTCAGAAAATCAACAATTTGTCCTTCAAAATATTTGAAGTTTTTCGCATATCGGCTTTTCATATTATCGGCACTCCCGTCACGGAGGATGGCGATAAACTCTTCTTTATCATTATCAGTTGCGACTTCGGAAGCAATCTTCAAATCATCCTTCTGATAAGCACCGAAATTATTCGCTCTCCACAGGCATTTCTCAATATCCTGTTTCATAGCCTGAGAATTTTGGTCTTTCATATGCGACAACTTATTGTAGAATGCCCGTAGGAGCAACATCAAAGTGGTTAGACGTTGTTGTCCATCGATAATTTCGAGTTTCCTATCATCATTCTTGAATGTTACTATGGGACCGAGAAAATACTCATCATCCTCGTTGAATTGGTCGCAATTATCATTGGGAAATGAAAATACGAAAAGGTCTTCCCATAGGGTCTTACACTCAACTTCGCCCCATGCATAGGGACGTTGATAGTCTGGAATTAGAAAACTTGCCTTAGAGTCTTGAAAAAGTCCTTTTACGCTTTTCTGGTCAACAGTGAGTTTTGACATATATTCTTATGTTGGTAGAGGATGATATTACTTAATGATTGGTTTGCTTGTTATCAGTTCTCGTGGATCAACATTTAATATTGAGGCTATTTTTACAAGCATTTCTAAAGAGGGTTGAGAAGAATTGGAACACCATCGGGATACAGTCGCTTCGTTTTTGCCTAATTGCTCAGCAAGCCATTTGCCTGTTCGATTCTGCTCGACCAAGACTACTTTAAGTCGATTTATTCTATCTGTGTCGATATTTATACTGTTTGTTGACATTTCAATATTCATTGATGTTATTTGCAAATTTAGTGAGATTATTTGTTCTGACAAAATTATTCTGGCATAAAGGTTTTGCCAAATCAGGAAATTTCACTAAATTTGCATAATTCGCAAATTTAAACGCAATGGCTAAATACATAAACCGATTGAAAGTTGTCCTCGCCGAGCAGCACAAGACAAACCTTTGGTTGGCCAAGACGCTTGGCAAAGACCCCGCGACAGTCTCTAAGTGGTGTACCAACACCGCACAACCGTCGCTGGAAACCTTACACGAGATAGCACAATCCCTTAAAGTCGATATTCGCACATTGCTTAATGCCACAGATGATGCTTTGATGGCATGTGAACCCACAACACCTTACGGAGACCATGAAGGGAAATAACTTCAACGAAAATACTCGTGTCCAAGTTCCGGCAGCGTTGCATCTTTGCCGACTTGGATATACATATCTGGATGATATTCCAGAGTATGACAAACGCACTAATATCATCACACCTATTTTCAAGCAATCCATCAAGAAGTTGAATCCAACAATGACGGAGCTTGAAATATTACAACTGTTGGAACGGATAGTCAGCGAAGCCAAGAATGACAATCTTGGCAGAGAATTTTATGAAATGCTATCGTCTAACAGTGGTGTAAAATTGATTGATTACGAAGACCCATATCAGAACAGTTGGTATATCACGACCGAGTTCACTTGCGAAGATGAAGACAGCGGCGATAATTTTCGCCCGGATATAACATGTTTTATCAATGGTATGCCGTTGGCTTTTATTGAAGTTAAGAAACCCAACAATCGTGAGGGTATTCTTGCCGAGCGTGAGCGTATCAACCGCCGGATGCGCAATAAAGCATTCCGTCCGTTTCTGAATATCACCCAGTTGATGATATTCTCCAACAATCAGAACTACGACAACGAGAATCGCGTCCCTATTCAGGGTGCATTTTATAGCTGTACATCGAAAACAAAAGCATTCTTCAATGTTTTCAGAGAGCAAGACCAGAGTTTTGTGGCTAATGTACATCTGCATCCTCTTGAAGAAGGTGTCGAGCAACGCATATTGCGCCACAGAAACTGCATCGCGGTAAAAAATCTGCCGGAATACGAGACAAATCAGTCTCGGACAACCCCGACCAATAGCATCCTTACATCGATGCTCAGTTTCGAACGTTTCCTGTTCCTGCTCAGATATGGCTTTGCATACGTTGACCGTACGATTGAACTTGAGGACGGCACTAAGGCAAAACGATTGGAAAAGCATGTAATGCGCTACCAGCAACTTTTCGCATCGCTTGCAATCCGCAAGAAACTCGATCTTGGCGTAAAGAGCGGTATCATCTGGCATACACAAGGTAGCGGTAAAACCGCATTGGCATACTATTCAGTCAAGAGCCTTAGAGATTTCTATGCCGGACGCAATACGGTGGCAAAGTTTTATTTTATCGTTGACCGAATCGCTCTCATGGAGCAAGCTGCCGATGAGTTTGCATCTCGTGGCTTGATTGTTCGCACTGCCCAGTCACGAAAGGAACTTATGGAAGACTTCCAAAGCAATGCCCCGGTTGAGAACCCCTCGGGTAAGCCGGAGATTATGGTTGTCAATATACAGAAGTTCAAAGAGGATTCTGCAAAGATAAAACTCGACAATAGTTACTCCACCAAACTTCAACGTATATTCTTCATCGACGAGGCACACCGTGGATATAGTCCTCAAGGTAGCTTCCTTGCTAATCTCTTCGATGCAGATAAGGATTCTATTAAAATCGCCTTGACAGGCACACCTCTATTGAAAGAAGAGCGAGAGTCATGGCGCGTGTTCGGTGACTATATCGATACCTACTACTACGACAAATCTATTGCCGACGGCTATACGCTGAAACTTATGCGTGAGCCGGTGGAGACCGTATATAAGGAGAAACTGGAGAATATCCTCGACCAACTCACGGGTGAAGTAGAGGTCAAGCGAAGCGACATTGACCGCAATAAGATTGTCGAGCATCCGAGTTATCTTAATGCCCTCATCGACTACATAATTGCAGACTTCCGCAGATTCAGAACCGAACAGAACGAGCCTTCGGTAGCAGCCATGATTGTCTGCAAAACCAATCCTCAGGCGCGTAAACTCTACGAACTGTGGATGGAGCGTTACAATCATGCTATTGAGATTGAAGAAAAGAAAGAAGAGAAGATACTCATCTCCGGCGAACCGATGGTGCCGTATTCCAAGACACCACCACTGATTGCTGCCCTTATCCTTCACGATGAGGGTGACAAGCTGGAACGCAAAGCATATATTGATGATTTCAAGAAAACAGAGAATGTTGATATACTGATTGTAAACCAGATGCTCCTGACTGGTTTTGATGCACCGCGACTGAAGAAACTGTATTTGGGTCGTGTTCTTGACGGTCACGATCTCCTTCAGGCACTTACTCGTGTCAATCGTCCTTATAAGGATTTCAAGTATGGCTACGTAGTCGATTTCGTTGACATAAAGGAAAACTTTGAGTCAACGAATGACCGCTATCTGCGTGAGTTGAATCGCACTACTGATGTGCTGCCTGACTCTGATAATCCCAACACTCCGGGTGAAGTGATTATTGAAGATAAGGATAAGATTATCTCAGATATGAAGGAGATAAAGAGCGTCCTGTTCAACTTCACTTGTGACAATCCGGAGGTGTTCCGACAGGAGATCGATGATATTGAAGACAAGGAAAAACTCTATGAGTTGAAAAATATCCTTGCCAATGCTAAGGCTATTGTCAACCAAGTCAGAGCATTCGGTGATGAAGACCTAAAGGAGAAGATTGAAAAACTCACTCCCGGTTCTATTCCAACTCTCATGACCGAAGTGTCGCGCCGTATCGAGCGCATTAACCTTCTCAATAATACCGACCATACTGCCGATGTATCGGGCATTATCAATGTAGCTCTCGATGCACTGGATTTTGAGTTCAAAAAGGGTATGTCGGAGGAATTGCGCATCATAGTGAATGACCTGCGCGAGAGGGCTGAGAAGGTGCAGCGTGAATTTGAATCCAACTTTGACCATAAGGAGGATAAGTATGTGCTCCTCTCAGAAGAGTTCCGCAAATACTTTCGCGAGCATGGTTTCTCACCCAAGAGTACCAAAGAGGCGAAAGAGGCCATCGAGTATATGGACTCAGTCATGAAGAAAATACGCGAAATCAATCGACGCAACAATGCCCTCCGAAATAAATACAAGGGCGATGAACGTTTTGTACGCATCCACAAGCGTATCGAGGAAGAAAACGAGAAACGAGAGAAACCGGTTATCTCCAAACATGAGTTTGAAATTGCCGAACGTCTTATGCAGATGAAGAAGGCTATTGATGATAAACTGTTCCTAAACATAAACTCCCTCAACAATGCCGACAAGTTCCGTCAGGATGTGCTTGCTCTTGTCGGTACTACTCTGATAGACCTCTCAGTTCATGCAACGCTTGAAGAACGCAAGTTCATCCGTACGCTGATTTCCGACGAATATATCAACCAGTATCAGATTATGTCTGAACCAACCATTTCTTTCGCACGAGTATAATGAAACAAGATACACAGACTATCGAAGCCAAAACCATAGGTCTTATCGACTCACTCCGTACCACATGCGGAGAATACGGCCTTGCCGGAGGCGGAAGCGAATACAAGATCATCACCGAGATGTTCTTGTATAAATTCTTCAATGACAAGTTCGGATATGAGGCAAAACGTATGCCCATATATGGCGAGCGACTATCCAAGGCAGAGAAATGGGATGCCGAATATGATAAATTTGATGAGGAGGAAGTGGAAGACCTCTTCAGCTATCTTCCCGGCTCCGTGCCTAAGATGAAACCTCATCACACATTATCGCATCTATATAATGCTTCGACCCAAGGAGATTTCTCAACGCTACTCGATGCCACATTGGTAGAGATTGCCAGTCTCAACGAAGACACTTTCTCGGTGTTGACTTCAGGCAACAGCAAGGTGAAGATTTTCAATGGTGTGACCAACTTCATCACCGATGTTCACAAACGGGATCAGTTCGCCATTGCCATGATGAAGAACCTTGCGTCGTTCAACTTTGAGGATGTCTTTGCTGAAAAATACGATTTCTTTTCACGCATCTTCCAGTATCTCATTAAGGATTACAATAATGCCGGTGGTGGTAAGTATGCCGAATACTACACTCCACGAGAAATAGCGACGGTTATGGCTCGTCTCCTCGTGGGTGATGATGCCCAGTTGCGAGGTGTTTCTTGTTACGACCCGTCAGCAGGTACAGGCACATTATTGCTTGCACTTGCTCATCAGATAGGTGAGGACCGTTGCTCTATTTACAGTCAGGATATTTCAGAGAAGTCATCGGAGATGCTCCGTCTGAACCTTATCCTCAATGGACTGTCAGAGAGCTTGCCTAATATTCGTCAGGGTAACACGCTTCTTGAGCCTGCTCACAAGGAAGCGAACGGCACAATCAAGAAGTTTGATTATGTGGTTTCCAATCCTCCGTTCAAACTTGACTTCCCTGAGTATCGTGACACTCTCGCCTCCGATGGCATTCGTTTTTGGGCAGGTGTACCCAATGCGGTAAAGCAGATTAAGCCTAAGCCCACAATGGCAATCTATACATGCTTTATTCAGCATGTACTCAATTCGCTGTCATCGAGAGGTAAAGGTGCAATTGTAGTTCCTACAGGTTTCATCACAGCTAAATCCGGCATTGAGAATAAAATTCTTCACCGAATCGTGGATGAGAAATGGGTGTATGGAGTTATCTCCATGCCCTCAAATGTATTCGCCGACACTGGCACCAACGTATCGGTGGTGTTCTTCGATAAGTCCACCATGTCTGACAAGGTCATACTTGTCGATGCAAGCAAACTTGGAGAAGACTATCAGGATGCTAACAATAACAAAAAGCATCGTCTTCTCGATAAAGAGGTTGAACTGATTGTCAATACTTTCCGCAACAAGGAAGCCGTTGATGGTCTATCTGTAGCTGTGACTTACGATGAAATCAAAGAGAAGGGTTATTCGCTTTCAGCCGGTCAATATTTCGATATCAAGATTGAATACGTTGATATAACAGAAGAGGAGTTCAACCGGCGTATGGCTGACTATGAGTCCAAGTTAACTGAAATGTTTGCTGAAAGCCACCGTCTGGAGACAGAGATTCTGACACAACTGAAATCCCTTAAATTTAACAGCTGAAATCATGGCAAAGGAAATACAATTTATTCTATATAATCTGCCCGACAATTCGGGAACTGTACAGGCTATCGTTCAGGATGAAACAATTTTTCTGACACAAAAAGCCATGGCAGAGCTTTTCGGGGTTGAAGTCAACACTATAAATTATCATCTCAAAGAAATATACTCATCAAATGAATTGACCGAGGATTCAACTATTCGAAAAATTCGAACAGTTCAACCCGAAGGAAATCGTCAAGTTGAACGCGAAAGAGCTTTTTATAACCTTGACGCGATTATTAGCGTTGGATACCGCGTTAATAGTCAACGAGCAACGCTATTCAGGCAATGGGCAACTCGCGTACTGAATGAATTTATCCGCAAGGGGTTTGTGCTTGATGACGACCGACTAAAGCAAGGAAATGCGGTGTTCGGGCGCGATTACTTCCGCGAACTCTTGGAACGTGTTCGTTCTATCCGCGCCAGCGAGCGTCGCATCTGGCAGCAGATAACCGACATCTATGCCGAATGTAGTATTGACTATGACCGTTTGGCCCCGACCACCAAAGAGTTTTACGCAATGGTGCAAAATCGTTTTCACTATGCCATCACGGGGCACACTGCCGCAGAAATCATCCATGCCGGAGCGGACCATACAAAGCCGCACATGGGTCTGACAACATGGAAGTATGCGCCCGAAGGACGCATACTGAAATCTGATGTCTCCATCGCTAAGAATTATCTGACGGAGAAAGAAATCCGCTCGCTTGAACGCACTGTTACCTCTTACTTCGACTATATCGAAGGACAGATTGAGCGTGGCAATGTATTCAACATGGAACAGTTCGCTGCAAGCGTCAACAAATTCCTGACGTTCAACGACTATAAGATTCTTCCCAACAAGGGCAGCATCTCGGCTGCGCAAGCCAAAGCCAAGGCAGAAGCCGAATACGACCTCTTCAACCCAACCCAGCAAATAGACTCCGATTTCGACAAGGAAATCCGGGGTATGCTCGAGAAATAATCGTTATGGAGAATTATATCGCATTGGCAAACTTATTAAGCCCTTTAATAAGTGTAATTGCTATCATTGTTGCGCTCATTGTGGCTCGTAGCTCATCAAAAGATGCGCAGGAACAAATAAAAGCTATTCGGCATCTTCTTGACGTTTTCGTGGCAGCAAACAATCTGGATATAGTCGAGGCACAACGGAAATATCAACAACAACTTGTGGCGTTAGATTCTCAAATTGAGGATGCACAAATGGCTGTTAATATTGTCAATCCTTTTTCCGGTGGCGCAAGAATAGACTGCATAATGGATGTACAAGAGAAATCACAACAGATAGAACATCTTAATCGACTATTGGCAAAACGTAAAGAAGTAGAGATTAATATTACTCTTATTCAAGATTATATAAACAAGGCAACACGATAAATGGATCTAAAGAAATATAAACTTGGCGATGTTGGCAAAATAATTACAGGCAAAACCCCTCCAACAAATAATTCAAATAATTATGGAGGAGAGATTCCTTTTTTGACACCATCTGACGACCTTTCAACTGTTTATGTTGAATCGACAGCCAAAATGTTATCTAATCTCGGTGTAAGGAGTGTAAAAAAATGCTTACTGCCACCACGATCAGTATGTGTTAGCTGTATTGGTTCTGATTTAGGGCGTGTAATTCTAACAAAAGTGGAAACAGTAACAAATCAGCAGTTTAATGCAATAATTCCTCATAGTGAATTTAATTCCGAATATCTCTACTATTATCTTACATCACTGGAAAAATATTTCAAGGAATTGAGTGCATCCTCCACATCTGTACCAATAATAAACAAGTCTCAATTTTCTCAGATAGAGATTTCGCTACCCAAATTATCGGAGCAGGAAGTAATAGCACAGTGCCTTTCAGTGATAGATCGAAAGATTGCACTTAATCGTGAGATAAATCGCAATTTAGAGGCGATGGCCCGTCAGCTCTACGACTACTGGTTCGTTCAGTTTGACTTCCCGGACGAAAACGGACGGCCATACAAGTCTTCCGGTGGCAATATGG
>CAJTFH010000010.1 GCA_910575545.1 Bacteroidales bacterium | reverse complement strand
TATTTGCATATCACTAATTTAACCATTCTCAGCGATATATGCAATAGCTTAAAGTTTATTTCACATAATCGTCCATATTTTTGACTGAAATTTTCCTAAATCTCATGCGCCAGCCCTGCGAATGCAGGCGCAGGTATTGCATAGCCCGAAAAAAAACAGTAACTTTGCAGTCGCTTTACAGCATACCCCGTGTGATGGGAAATTAATTCAATTAATTTTGAGTAACACAACTTTTAACTTTTCAACACAATGCAGACCTACAAACTGACCGCCGAACCCCGTGTGGATCTTGGCAAGAAAGCAGCGAAAAATCTTCGTGCAACCGGCAAAATCCCCGTTGTACTCAATGGTGGAGAGCCTTTTGAACTCCCCTTCAAAGGAACATTGCAACCCGGAGAGAAAATCGTTGAAATCGAGAACGGCCGTGGCATCATAACCACCGACCTGACCGTAACCAACGAAGCCGTAAGAAAGCTGATTTACACACCTGACATCTTCGCTATCGAACTTGAATATAACGGTGGCAAAAAAATGGCGGTTCTTCGTGAAATTCAATTCCACCCCGTTAAAGATAACATCCTCCACCTCGACTTGCTCGAAGTAACCGACAGCAAACCCGTCATCATGTCAGTTCCTGTCAAACTCGAAGGTCACGCAGAAGGTGTTAAAGCCGGTGGTAAATTGACCATGTCAATGAAGAAGCTCAAAGTCAGAGCTATCTACACCCAGATTCCTGAACGTCTGGTTATCAACGTTGACCATCTCGGTCTCGGCAAGACCCTCCAGGTTGGTGAACTCCACTTCGACGGTCTCGAACTCGTAACACCGAAAGAAGCCGTTGTTTGCGCCGTTCAGCTCACCCGCGCCGCCCGTGGTGCCGCTGCTGCAGCTGCCGCCGCCGCAAAATAATATGAACAACCGGCATATGGCAGCCTGAACAGGCGCCACGCCAAAACCAACAAATCCCTATGAAATATCTTATAGTGGGTCTCGGTAATATCGGTTCAGAATACCAGGGCACCCGCCATAATATAGGATTCAGAATATTGGATGCCTTTGCCGAGGCATCCAATATTTCTTTTTCCACCGCACGCTATGGCGACGTAGGCCAAGGCAGGATTAAGAACAAACAGATTATCCTTCTCAAACCTTCGACCTACATGAATCTCAGCGGTAACGCCGTAAGATACTGGAAAAACCAAGAGAACATCCCGGTTGAGAATATACTGGTCATAGTCGATGACATAGCCCTGCCTTTCGGGGCTATCCGCATAAAGGGGCGAGGCAGCGATGCGGGACATAACGGTTTGAAAAACATCGCGCAAATGCTTGCTACAGACGCTTATCCCCGGTTGCGGTTCGGCATCGGTAATGATTTCCCGCGTGGATGTCAGATTGACTATGTGCTTGGGCAATTCACTCTTGACGAGCGTCAGAAGCTACCTGTCAGAATCGATATAGCCACCGATGCGATCCGCACATTCATACTTGCAGGCCTCCAAAGCGCCATGTGCGATTTCAACAACAAATGAGCCAATGAAAACAGAAGTCAGAATTGACAAATGGCTATGGGCCATGCGTATATTCAAAACGCGCACCGTCGCTACCGACAGCTGTAAAAAGGGACGCGTGACATTGCGCACTCCCGGAGGTGAAGTCGTGGCAAAACCCTCGCGCATGATAAAAATCGACGATGTGATAAACGTGCGCAAACCTCCCATAACATATTCTTTCCGGGTAAAAGCATTGACTGAGAACCGGCTCGGAGCGAAGCTCGTACCGGATTACATGGAAAACATCACCCCCAAAGAACAATACGACATGCTCGACGTAATAAGAATCAGCGGATTCATCGACCGCCGCAAGGGGCTCGGACGCCCCACTAAACGGGAAGGTCGCGACCTCGCCAAATTCACCGATGATATTTACACGTCAGGAGATGATTCCGATTGGGCTTTCGATTTCGATGAAGATGATTTCATCGACAACTTATAGAGTGTTTGAATTTAACACATTAATAATAAATGAGGGGGGGTAATGAATCATTTCAAATATACCTTGAGGTCTTTTTTGGTGCTTTTCGCCAAGTTTTGTCGGTCACGATGCCCGCATCGCTCCCTCCGCAACTCGCGAAAATCCATCCAAAAATCCTCTCAATATATATTTGAGTTAAATTCAAACACTCTCTTAGATCAAGGGTGAGGTAAACATCCATAACCATATTTACACCAACGTATACATAACCGAATCAAAATCGCCGCTATACTGGAAAAGTCCAACACAGCGGCGATTTTGATAACCGATTAACAGTGTTGCTAACGGACACCGCGCAAAAGCGAGAAGAACTCCTGCCGCAATTGCTGATCGGCTGCAAATGCACCGTTATAATCAATCGTGTCGGTAGATGCCTGCTGCTTCTCCACCCCACGCATCTGCATACACAGATGGCTTGCATTACACACCACAATCACCCCCTTGGTAGAGAGCGTTTCAGAGATTTCCCTACAGATTTCAGCAGTCAGTCGTTCCTGCACCTGGAGCTTACGAGCTATGGCATTGACCAGCCTTGGCAGTTTGCTCAACCCTATCATACTTCCGTCTGGTATATAGCCAATGCTGACCGTACCGAAAAACGGCAATATATGGTGTTCGCAGAATGAATAGAACTCGATATTCTTAACCACCACCATCTGCGACCCGGCATACTCGAAGACAGCCTGCCGTAGAATCTCTTTGGGGTCCTGCCTATAACCCTGGGTAGCAAACCACATGGCCTTTGCAGCTCGCATCGGAGTCTTCACAAGACCCTCCCGTTCCGGATTTTCACCGATTAATTTGATGATTTCGCGATAGTGCATAGCTATCGCTTCAATCTTTTCCTGCTCAGCAGAATCTGGTGTTATTTCAAAATCGAAATGACCGCAACTCATGAATGCAATTTTTTATCTGACGTTGATTCTGTCCCGAACAACCCTGACTTCCCTTGCATAACGGGGAAAAGCCCGGCGCAAATCCGACGCGGCTTTTTCAGCATCGTATTGCGACTTGAAATCACCTACCCGCAACCGCCAATATGGCGAAACATATGACACATATGTGCCCAAATCGGGAAAAGCCTGACCAACTGCCCGCTCTCTCTGCCGGGCTTCGGTTTTGGCACTCCGGGCATTGTTGTCGGCATACACCTGCACCCGATAGCCAACGGTTTTACCACCTTTTGTACGCACAACCATCGACTCCTGCTCATGAACTTCCGCGTCTTCAATAACCGGTTCCGCAGATGGCTCAACCCTTTCGGCCCTGTCAATCAAAGCCTGGGGTGCTTCAACCGAAATCCCGCTTGCAGAAGCATTGATTCGCGCCACTATCGAACCCTTATCAGATGCAGCCGACACCATGGCGGCATCCTGGGCTTTCACCGGCAGTGCAATGACCGATAACACCACTCCGATCAGGTAATATGAACTATGCGCCATAAATCTACTATTCGCAAAATTAATATTTGATGGCAAAGGCCGCGAATCCGCAACCGGTCTGTTCCGGGGATTACACGGCCTTTGCATTATCTTTCGACGAGTTGTCTCAGAGTGTGTTTCAATTAAAACGCAGTCACGATACCCATGAATGAAGCTGCGTCAAGAGCTGCTCCACCAATCAGGCCACCGTCAACATCCGGTTTCGCAAACAACTCCGCAGCATTCGAGGGTTTGCAGCTGCCGCCATAGAGAATTGACGTGTTATCTGCAACTTCTTTGCCATATTTGGCCGCAATTACACCACGTATATGGGCATGCATATCTTCAGCCTGGTCAGCAGTGGCTGTCTTGCCTGTTCCGATAGCCCATACAGGCTCATATGCCAGTACCAGTTTGCCGAAATCTTCTGCGCTGAGGTCAAACAGGGCTTCCTCAATCTGGGCAGTCACAACATCGTTATAAGTGCCGTTCTCACGCTGTTCCAGCACTTCTCCGATACAGAAAATCGGGGTAAGACCTTCGGCAAGCGCAAGGTTAACTTTCTCTTTAAGAATTTCAGAAGTCTCACCGTAATACTGACGGCGTTCCGAATGGCCGAGAATGACATAGTTTGCACCTGTTGATGCAACCATGGGAGCAGAAACCTCACCGGTGTAAGCACCTTTAAGGTGGTCTGCGCAGTTCTCTGCACCCAGACCGAGTTTATCGGAATCAATAACAGCCGCAACAGAGGCCAAATGGGTGAAAGGCACGCATACAATCACATCGCATTTCGCATCAACACCTTTCAAGGCTTCGTTCACATCCTTTGCCAGGCCGACGCCCTCAGCAAGAGTGGTATTCATTTTCCAGTTACCGGCTACGATATTTTTTCTCATATCAATTATATATTAGTTGGTTCTGATTATGAAATCCGGAAGCAGCAATGCAGACGCTATCATACCGGATTTTCAGCACTACAAAATTACGAATTTTTTACTGGCTTCGAGCGATATTTCCCCTTAATTTTTAACCTTATCGCAAGAATCAAGCCCTGAAACATGTAGATTATAAGCAATCCGCCCCCGAATAACGCATTGCTCCATTTAAACCATCCGGATCCATAGCCGCTAAGCTCCGACAGGAATTCGTCTACGGATAACGGAGATTCAACCACGGAGGGATTCATCGAGCTTACAGTGGTTTTAGAAGCCACCACACCGTCATGCAACACTACGACCGACATCACCCCACGCGAGAGTTCTTTGAGTTGAGTGTCATCTGCTGTATAGCATGGGTATTCAGCCATCGAAACATCTTTCCAGCGGGCCACACCGTCTTCCCCTGCGCCCAAAACGCCTATCATCGGGATGCCCACACTGTCGGCATATTCTTCCATCTCATTGATTGTATAGGAATATGAAATATCGGCTCTAACCGGTTCCGGTATGACAAGCAACAGTTCAACACCCTCTCCCGACAGCACATCATCAGTCACATCATCCTCACCATCAAATATAGCCAACCGGTTGTCAGACTTTTCAGATATGGTTTCAGGTTCTATGCGGTCAACAAATGTCCATGTCGAATCGGGAAGACTATCTATGCCGAACTCCTTTCTTACCCCGTTTTTCTCATACACAAACCTGTAGTCAGTCTCATCATCAACATCCATATTATGACCTGTTAACGAGCCCCCCACGGGATATGACCTGAAATCCAAAACCGGTTGGACATTATAACCATATAAGCCAATGACGAGCGCATATAACGATATCCACGCACCTACCATCCATTGTATGACCGGGTTGAACAGAGATTCTTTGAGCCGCTGGTTCCAAACCATCAATGCGGCCAGTCCCGCTGATATCACTACGTTTTTAAAAAACGTGGCACTATTGCTCAATTTCCAGAAATCACCGAAGCATCCGCAATCACTGACCGGATCTGCGATCCAAAGATAAAGCGTCAGCGGAAGCATAAAAGCCATCATGAGCCCCAGCCCCCAGGGCGCGCTCCGTTTATAGCACCCCATCGCCAACAGAGCGCCCAGCACGAATTCATAACCCGACAGCAACAGAGCAACAACAAGCACTATAGTGCGCGGCTGCATCAGATTCCATACGGCAAGATATTCTTCAATTTTGAAAACGAAGCCCCAGAGGTCAACCAGTTTAACAAACCCCGACAAAATGAAAACAGCTCCTAAGGCCAAACGCAAAACCCATATGGCCATCCTCTTCCATCCGGTCATTGCTCAGAGAGTTTTATGATGCCGAAAATAGCATAGTTGACCATATCCTGATAATTTCCTTCCACCCCTTCCGACATCTCGGTTTCACCACAATGGTCTTCAATTTCTTTGGTGCGCATCAGCTTCATTAGAATCAAGTCGGTATATGAACTTACTCTCATCTTGCGCCATGCTTCATCGTAATCGTGATTCTTTTTAAGCATCAACGCCCTGGTTTCACCCATATACAGGTCATACAACGTTAACGCCTCTTCTGATGAGATATCCTTACCAGACGCAAAACCTTTGGCTGACTGGATTAACGCAATGATGCCGTAATTCACAATGGCAATGAATCCATCAATAATCCCTTCGTCAACCTGTGCATTCCCTTTAATTTCCAACGACCTTATGCGGTCGGCTTTGATAAGAATCTGGTCTGTAACAGAAGCTGGCCGCATCAAACGCCATGATGCTCCGTAATCCCGCAGCTTTGTTTCATAAACTTTCCTGCACAGGCTTATCGCTTTATCAAATTCCGCAACCGTTTTCTGTTGTTGACCGACTAAATCAGCCGTGTTGATATGTGTCATAATTGATTATCCTGTTGGTTATTATAGTGGCCACGACAATGCGCTCCTCGCTATGGCACACATACATCATCATATGGTGGCGACAAAAACAGGGATGCTGCATAGTATATGCAGCATCCCTGTTTTTTAAGGGTGAAATGTGGGTCTCGAACCCACGACCTTCGGAACCACAATCCGACGCTCTAACCAACTGAGCTAATCTCACCATTTATTCAAACCTTGTTGGTTTGACGCTGCAAAGGTACGTATTTTTTTTTATTCTGCAATACTGTCACGCCATTTTTTTCAAGATAGTTTTAATACCCACTCTCAAATGGCTGGGATACACTGAAAACGCGTCTGAATCACGACAACCGTCATCTGTCGAAAAACGGGTTTTTCGACGAACAGCTCAGAGGCATACAAAAATACTGTCGGCAGCCGTCAAAGAGATTCATTCTCTCCGCAGCCATACCGGCAGAAAACATAACCCGGCAATCAATTCTGCAATCCGCTGCAACCGAAACCGCCGATCCTATAGCGATGCCGACATCAACCGAATTTATTGCGCAGGGCACACCCACAGGCTTCTCTTCGCAAGTCGCAAAACCGCAATGGCGGCAATTAAGCCCCAGCGGCATATCGCGGGTCGCAACAACAAACATAGCATCGGCTTTCATGATGTTATCGGAATCACGGTTATAAACCTCACGTCCGGTTTCAGCATAAAGCACCTTCATGGTTTCCGACACCCGGGCAATATCATCTTTGTCAAGCAATGCACACTCTATTATGTCGACACCTCTACCTTTAGGCGCAGTGCGGGCTGCAGTAAGCATTTGCCTACCGGCCTGTATTACGCGCCCTACCCTGCCATCTCTTTCATTTTCCATTATCAGACCGCCAGTTAACAGTAATCATGCAGTTTCAATCAATCACAAGCATTGCATCGCCATATGCCCCGAACTTGTAACCCTGTTTGATAGCTTCCTCATATGCGGTCATAATCAGCTGATATCCGCCGAAGGCTGTGACCATCATCAGCATTGTTGAATAAGGCATATGGAAACCTGTCACAAGCGCCGTTGAAACGGTGAAATCATATGGGGGGAAAATGAATTTGTTAGTCCAGCCGGTATAGGTCTTCATATGCCCCCCCATACTGACCGCGCTCGCTATGCCACGCAAAGTAGATGTTCCGACCGCACATACCTGCTTCCCGTTATCCTTAGCACTGTTGACCAAATCCACCAATTCCTGGCTGACACTCATATCCTCCGAATCCATGCGGTGTTTGGTCAAATCCTCGACATCAATCTCCCTGAAAGCGCCAAGGCCGCTGTGAACGGTCAGGAATCCCTGTTCCACCCCTTTGATTTCAAGCCGTTTCATCACCTCTCGGCTGAAATGTAATCCGGCTGCCGGAGCTACAACAGCCCCCTCGTTTTTCGCAAAAATAGTCTGGTACATTTCTGCGTCGATTGCCTCAGGTTCACGTTTTATATACTCCGGCAGAGGTGTAGAGCCGAGTTTGAACAGGTTAGCCTTAAACTCCTCATGAGGCCCGTCATATAAGAACCGCAAAGTGCGCCCACGCGAAGTGGTGTTATCTATGACTTCGGCCACCATCGATTCATCGTCGCCGAAATACAATTTGTTCCCTATACGAATTTTTCTCGCAGGCTCAACCAACACATCCCACAACTTATGCTCGGTGTTTAATTCCCTAAGCAAGAAAACCTCTATACGGGCTCCGGTCTTCTCTTTATTCCCATATAAGCGTGCAGGGAAAACCAAGGTATCATTGAACACCATGACATCCCCCTCGTTGAAATACTGAATTACATCTTTGAAAACTTTATGCTCGATTTCTCCGCTGCGGCGATGCACCACCATGAGCTTACATTCATCACGGTTATCAGCGGGATGCTGTGCAATCAAGTCTTCCGGCAACTTGAACTTGAATTGTGATAACTTCATTTCGTTGTTCTTATGTTTTTAGTTGTTATTTCGATATGCGGGGAAGCCACCCGTTGGCGCCATGCATTCTTTCGGCAAACGGTTTTATGTCGGCTTTTTCAAATGAAGAGCAGTGGAATACAGCCTCAGACACCTCCACCTCATTTCCATTATCATCACCGACTGTCATCGGAGCATCACACAGCATCTTCACTGCATCCTCTACCGACAACGCAATCGCCAAATCATTGTCGCCCACCCTTACACGGCGCAAAGCTGTCAGATGAGCCCCCGAATCAAGCGCCTTCCCTATGTCGCGGGCAAGCGCCCGGATATATGTTCCCTTGCTACAAACCACTCTTATCGTGATTTCATCCCCGGTATAATCAAGCAATTCAATGGCATCTATCACCAATGTCTTGGGCTTCAGTTCCACATCCTCCCCCTTTCTGGCCATTTTATAGGCCCTGCATCCGTCAACCTTACAGGCAGAATATGTCGGTGGCACCTGCTCTATACGGCCCCGGAATTTCTCAAGCGAGCTCTCAACCAGCTGACGCGTTATGTGCTCAACAGGATAAACCTCATCAATCGGAGTTTCCAGATCAAATGATGGAGTCGTAGCTCCCAATTTCACAGTCGCCACATACTCTTTCACACCTGCCTGCAGCTCATCGATGCGTTTGGTGGCTTTCCCTATGCATATGACCATTACTCCGGTAGCCAATGGGTCAAGCGTGCCGGCATGTCCCACTTTGATTTTCTTTATTCCGGCTTTCTTCAAGCGCGACGACAATGCCCCACGCAAACGCTTCACCACATGAAACGACGACCAACCCAACGGCTTGTCAACCACAAGCACTTCCCCCTCAAGCGGACGCAAGATTTTTCCGCCATATGACACCGCAACGCCATTCAAATCCATCTGCTCTTTTTTTGCTTATGGAAACTTACCAGCACAGGCAAAGAAGCCCGACAGCCACACAATACACTGCAAACCATACGAGCTTACCTTTTTTAACAATCTCAAGCATCCAACGGCACGCAAGGCAGCCCACAACAAACGATGCTACGAAACCGACAATCAGCGCCAGAAGCGACACTTCTGAACCACCGGCGCTGGCCATAGCTGTTGACGGTTCAAACATCTTTTTTATGTCAAGCAATCCTTCGCCAAGAATCGGTATTATCACCATGAAAAAAGAGAAACGGGCTACCGCCTCCTTTTTGTCACCTAACAAAATACCCGTTGCAATCGTAGAACCAGAACGGCTAAGCCCCGGTAATACAGCCACCGCTTGCGCGCAGCCTATAACAAACGCGTCCCGCCAACTTATATCACGTGGAGTTTTTGCCGGCAACCCGGATGCCTGCGGTTTGCCGCGATAGAAATATGCAAAACTCAGCAATGCGGCTGTCACAAGCAGACATGCTCCGACAATTTTCAGATTCCCTTCAAACAATGCAGCAATGTCATCTTTGAATAAAAGTCCCACAACGGCAACCGGAACACACGATAGCAATATCTTGCATACATAATAGAATCCGCTGTCTCGTCTGAACGTGAAAAACGACACCACTAATGGCACGAACTCCCGCCATAAAACAACAATTGTGCTTAACACTGTAGCCACATGCAGCATAACACTGAATTCAAGCGACTTGTCCGGATTAAGGTCAAGCCCTAAAATCTGTTTGAAAATTTCAAGGTGACCGCTGCTACTGATAGGAAGATATTCCGAAAGCCCTTGAACGATGCCCAATATGAGAGCGTCTAACCAATCCATAATATTTTTCTGATAGAGTGTCTCTGAATTTAATCAAATATATATTGAGAGAATTTTGGAGGAATTTTCGCAAGTTTATGAAGCGATGCTGGCATCGTGACAGAAAGGATTTGTGAAAAGCGCCCCAAATTATTTCAAGATATATTTGAAATGACTCAATATAACTCAATTAATTATTAATATAGTAACTCCAAACACACATTTAGGCTTTCTTTCCGGGACGTCTTATAATCGACACACCCATCGCAACAAACCCCAAAAATGCCAAAGTAGGCCCTACCACAATTCGTCTGGCACTGAAAATGTCAGGATTGAATTCTTCTGTAGAGCCGCTACCGAGCATCAAAAGGAAACCCACAATAATCACAGCAGCCGACACCCCCATCCAAATAAAATTACGGCGTCCCAACGGAAATTCATTCACGGATTCCTTTTGCAAGCCACTGTCTTTACTTTTATCGGCCGCACTCCCAGGTTTGCGCCAGGGGGTTCGGTCTTTTTTATCTGATTCAGCTATCATAAAGTATCTTTTTTAAATCATCAATCCTGCCATAGCCGTCAATCACATCCGGTGATAGCAATGATGTCAGTCAAACATTTCATCATAATTTTTCCGGAGATAACGGTTAGTGGCAAACAATGCCGCAACCACACAGATTACCACTCCGAGAATAAGCAATACACACATAACCGCCCCAACCAGGTTCCACGGCAACAGGCTCTCAAGGCCATCGCCCCATGTCTTGCCCCATGTTACCAATGCGGCAAGCATACCTGCTGCAAACAATCCGGCCACAACACCCTGCACAGCATTAATAACCAGGAACGGACGCCTGATAAAACCGCCTTTAGCACCCACCAGCTTCATAGTGTGAATAAGGAACCTGCGCGAATAAACCGTAAGCCTCACTGTGTTATTGATAAGCACAAATGAAATCAACAGAAGCGCCGCCGCCATGATAATCAGCACCATATTCACCATCCTCGCATTCCGGTTAAGGTTGCCGATCATTTCAGTGTTTACAGTAACCTCTTGCACCTCCGGCCTCATCTTCCATGACGGCACGATACCCGCAATGCTATCCACATCGGCATATTCCGCCTTTAGCTTTATTTCAATCATAGGGGCATAAGGATTCACCCCCAGCAAATCCACTATGTCAGCCCCCTCCCCTGCGGTTTCCTCTGCAAGCACATCTTCGGCCGAAAGATATTTGAATGTGGATACATAATGCGCCGAACCACAGGCCGACTTCAAGGAATCTGCCATCGCAGGAGTGATGCTGTCAGCCAGCACTACCGTAAACCCCATCCGTTCCTTGATTTGGCGGTTTATGCCTGTGAATGTTATATTTACCACACCTACCAGGCCAAGAATAAATAGCACCAATGTAACACTTATGGTAGAGGTCACATAGTCTCCCCAGCCCGCCATACGGTTATGTTTTTTCTGCTCCATACGTCCAAAAACAATCTTTCCCTTCTTTTTCGCGGCTACCGCCACGCCACACCCCACCAAATTTCATGCAAATTTACTATCTGACGCCCCCCATGTCAAGTGATTTAACAAATATTTTAAATCCGAGGCAATGACAGCAATTAAAACGCACCGGCATATTTATTCAGGCACAGAAGGTTTATTCAGGCATAGAAGGATTCAATATCCGATCAGACCAACTCACATATAAGAGTGGCCGATGAGCTGCCTACAACTCGCACCTTAACCAAATCGCCGACCTTATAATCCCCTTTCGGAAACACCGCTGCCTTGTTCTGGCTCGTACGACCCATAAACTGTTCCCGGCTGCGTTTTGAAACACCTTCAACCAGAACTTCCATAATCTTGCCTACATCTTTCCGGTTCGACTCGGCCGACAACTCGTTTTGCACAACTATCATCCGGTTAAGACGGTCGATTTTCACATCCTCGGCAACATTGTCGGGCATTGTTCGTGCCGCCAATGTGCCCGGCCGTTCAGAATATTTGAACATAAAAGCTGAATCAAAACCAGCCTCACGCATAAGCTCAAGAGTCTGCATGAAATCCTCCTCCGTTTCATCATGGAACCCGGTGAAAAGGTCGGTTGTAATGCCACAGTCCGGAATACGCTTCCTGATGGCACGAATCCTGTCCATATACCATTCCCGGGTATATTTGCGGTTCATCGCTTTCAAAACCTTATTACTCCCCGACTGAACCGGCAAGTGTATATGATGGCAGATGTTGGGATGAGCGGCAATGGTGTCTATTATCGCATCACTCATATCTTTCGGATGAGAAGTCGTAAACCTGATCCTCATATCCGGAGCCGCCTGGGCAACCATTCCAAGCAGGCAAGCGAAATCGATGGAAGTCCCGTCAGAAGCCTCATATCGGTAGCTGTTTACATTCTGCCCCAGCAGTGTGACCTCCTTAAAACCCCTCGCCATCAAATCAGCAACTTCATTCAGTATGCTCTCGGCCTCACGGCTCCGCTCCCTGCCACGTGTATACGGCACTATACAATATGAACAGAAATTATTACACCCACGCATTATGCTGACAAATCCACCAACACGGTTGCCGCCTATACGCGCCGGAATTACATCACGATAGGTTTCCGTTGTGCTGAGTTCTACATTAATAGCTTTTTCACCCGCCTCAACCGCAGCAAATAGATTAGGAAGATCCATATAGGAATCAGGCCCTGCAACAAGATCAACCCCCATATCGTTGATAAGGATATCCTTAACCCTTTCGGCCATGCACCCTATCACTCCAACAACCAATTCTCCGCGCCCTTTGGTTCGCTTCAGCGAATTGAGATACTGCAACCGTGCAACGATTTTCTGCTCTGCATTATCGCGTATGGAACAAGTGTTTATCAACACTGCATCAGCCTCTTCCAACGATGAGGCCTGCTCATACCCGGCAGTATCCATAATCGATGCCACAACCTCACTGTCAGCCACATTCATCTGGCATCCATACGTTTCAATATATAATTTCCGTGGCGCTTTGCCATAAGCCTCAGCAGCCATGGGGTCGATATTTCTATCCATAAACAAACACTGCATTCTTGATAAGCCCCTGCAAACGCCCCACCCAATTTTTTTTTTGCACACCCCATCGAAATATGTGCTATAAAACAGACTTGGGAATTTGCCCGTTGGACTCAAAAATCATAATTTTGCACAAAATTACGAAATCATGAGGTAAAACACAAGCCATCAGACAAGGCTTTATGGCCGCCGCATGATGAGCCATTCCGCCTCTTAAACGCGGTCGTAAGTCGCAATGATTTCGGTATAACAGGCATAAATGATAAACGAAATAAACACTTTTAACCTTAAAACCTGCTATGGCTTATAATTTTATCACCGCTGAAGAAGCGGCTGAAATGATTACAAACGGCACAACCCTCGGGCTTTCAGGCTTCACAGCTCCTGGAAATCCCAAGGCCATTCTTGAGGCTGTTGCCCACAAGGCTGAACGCGAGCACGCCGAAGGACGCGACTTCAAAGTCAACATCTTCACCGGAGCTTCAACCAACGATCATGTCGATGGCATCCTCTCCCGCAACAATGCGGTCAATATGCGTGCGCCATATCAGAACACTCCCGACCTACGCAAGCGCATCAACTGCCACGACGCACACTACTTCGACCGCCACCTATCTGAAATGGCCCAGGAAACCCGTTACGGGTTCTACGGCGACACAGATGTGGCTGTTATCGAGGCTGCTGCCATTTCAGAAGAAGGCGAAGTGCTTCTCGGATGCGGACTTGGCAACATACCGACATACGCGCCCAGAGCCAAACACATTTTCATAGAACTCAACGAGGCTCTACCGCAGTCACTGCTCGGGATGCACGACATATACCTTCCTCTCGACCCTCCTCACCGCCGCGAAATCCCTATTTTCGCTCCCAATGACCGCATCGGACGACCCACACTCAAAATCGACCCCGCAAAAGTGCGTGGTATCGTGCGCACAAATGAACTCGACGGAGTTAAAGCATTCACCAAACCCGATGCCGTCTCTGAAAAAATCGGAGCCAACGTTGTGAAGTTCCTTGTCAGTGAATACCAGAAAGGCCGCATCCCCAAAGAGTTCCTTCCTCTCCAAAGCGGCGTGGGCAACGTGGCAAATGCCGTCTTGAACTATCTGTGCATGGATAAGGAATTGCCCAACTTCATGATGTATACCGAAGTCGTACAGGATTCCGTTCTTGAACTGCTCCGCACTGGAAAATGCAAATTCGCCAGCACGTGCTCAATGACCTTCTCCAATGAGGTTGAATCGCAGCTGTTTGCCGACCTCGACTTTTTCCATGACAAGATTCTCATGCGTCCCGCTGAAATATCAAACAACCCGGAAGTCATCAGGCGACTCGGCGTTATTGCCATGAACACCGCCCTTGAAGCCGACATTTTCGGATGCGTGAACTCAACCCATGTGCTCGGCACAAGAATGATGAATGGCATCGGTGGTTCAGGTGATTTCACACGTAACGCATACATTTCAATCTTCTCATGCCCGTCAGTAACAAAAGAAGGCCTCATAAGCAATATAGTGCCGATGGTCGCTCATCCTGACCATAGCGAGCACTCTGTCGACATCCTTATAACAGACCAGGGCATCGCCGACCTGCGCGCCAAAGACCCACTGCAGCGTGCACATGAAATCATCGAAAACTGCGCTCATCCCGACTACCGTCCGATTCTTAGAGACTACCTCAAACTCAGCAAAGGTGGCCAGACACCGGCGACGCTCAACGCAGCTTTCGCGTTCCACACAGAATTTGCCAATTCCGGCGACATGCGAAAAGTAGACTTCTCAAAATTCGCCTGATCCGCCAACCTGCCATATGGCCGCTGCAAAGAGGCCCTTTCACATTGAGCAGGGCGTGCCGAATGTTCGGCACGCCCTCTCTGATGTATTAGTAAACCCAATCGATATAATATGACCACTTCTGACTTCCGCCGACTCATCAAACCATGGATGCTGCCAATCGCCATGCTATTGGGGATAGTGCTTCACAACTACATCGGCCATGTCGCCTTCCTTTCAAAATATCTCATCTTCATAATGCTGCTCATCACCTATTGTAGGGTAAAAGCCTCCGATTTTAAAATCGGGCCTTACATATGGTGGCTGCTCTCAGTTCAGATTGCCGGAGCTATCCTTGTATATCTATCGCTACTTCCTGTCAGCGGATTAATCGCCATCGGAGCATTTATATGCATCTTCTGCCCGACAGCCACAGCTGCACCTGTTGTCACAGGAATGTTGGGCGGTTCGGTATCAAAAGCCGCAACCTACTCATTGTTCAGCCACGTGTCTGTTGCGGTTCTCGCCCCCCTGCTGCTATCATGGATGGGAGAGCCCGAACATTCGGCAGATACCATACAGTTCTCCGACTCATTATTAGCCATAAGCACAACGGTGTTGCCTCTTATTCTCGGGCCTTTGGCTCTGGCACTTCTACTGCAAAAGTTCGCCTCCGGAATACATTCTCAGATTGCATCCCACCAAGGCCTTTCCTTCTATATCTGGGCATTCGCGCTAATCATTGTTGTAGGAAATTCTGTGAGCTTCATCCTCAAAGAACCCGCATCCATGATTCCCGAAATAATCTCGTTGGCGCTGGTATCATGCATCGTATGCTTGTTGCAATTTTGGATAGGCCGCAAAATCGGACAGCATTACGGCGATGCCATATCCGGGGCACAGAGCCTGGGACAAAAAAACACAGTGCTTGCCATATGGTTATCACTTACATATCTGAATCCGCTGGTCTCTGTTGCCCCTGCGGCATACGTGGCATGGCACAACACGATAAATTCAATTCAGATATTTATCTACGAAAAAAGACTCAAAGAGCACTAACAGTTAAGGCTCAATATGTATGCCACAGACACAGGAGAATGTCCAGACTTTAATTGAAGGTTAAAAAGTTAACCAATCCATTGTTAATTTGTTATAATAACAAGAATCATTAACAACCTATATTATGGATAGCATGTATGAAACCCTGTTAGGTCTACCGCTATTTGCCGGGGTATCTCACCAGAAAATATCCGACATCATCGGAAAAAATAAATTCCATTTTCTCAAATACACCGACGGAGAAACAATTGTTAACGCCGGTGAACCGTGCACCCACCTTAAATCAATAATCACCGGCGCTGCACGCCTTACTATTTCAAATGCCACCAGCCGATTCAAAGTGTCACAGACCCTTGAAGCTCCCGATGTAATATGCCCCGATTTCTTTTTTGGAAAAACCACCCACTATCCGGCTTGCGCCGTAGCTGTAGGCGACGTTGGCATAATGCAGATAGATAAATCAGATTACCTGCGGATAATCAACACCGACCCGGTGTTTCTGTTCAACTATCTGAACCTGCTGTCGATGAATGCACAGCTTTCTGTAGAAGGGGTACTGGCTCTGACTTCAGGAAATCTCGAACAACGGATTATCTACTGGATCGTGGCCTTGACCCAAAACAACGGGCGCAACATAAAACTGGAATGCAGACATAAAGATATGTATACTGTTTTCGGGGTTCCACGCCAGTCCCTGATAGCCGCACTTAACAATCTTCAACAGCAGGGTTTGATTGATTATGACTCTCAGGAAATACGTGTAGCTGACAGGCGCAATCTTCTCGACAGGCTATCTCTATAGATTGCTTTGACCAAAAAATGTGTATCAAATCTTATATATACATCTATATTAAACCGACATATAAAAACAGGAATATCCCTGATTATATGGATGATAGCATTAATGTATCCCTATATAAATCTATATATCGGCAATACAACCGCTCCAACCTATTGACAAATCCCTCTCATCCTAATAACTTTGCATCATAAAGATGGCACAGGAGTTCTGATACCGGCCATTTTTTGAACAGAATTGGATTAAAGACAAAAGGATTTGTTTGATTCAAAATTTAAGGAATTAGTTTTTAGGGTTAGTATTAGGGTTCATGTGAACCGGGTAAAATCAAGTGTAGAAATACCCGCAAAAAAGATTAATCGTGTTTTATGTTAGGTTTGTATCCTTGTGAGTATTACTGTGGCAAGGATTAACCAAAGCGCCGCTCCGTGAGAAGCGGCGCTTTGGTTAATGTAGACAGGCACTGACGCGAAGCTCCCAAAACAATGCCCTGAGACGAAGTAGCCCAACAGCTAACAGTTATTCAGCCCCCGTTAAAGTGCAATCAATCTCGCCTTTTTCAGATTTAACATTCCGGAATGCTGAAATCCCGCAAAATGCCGTATATTTGTATCTTTATTGACTTGAGAGCCGTTTTGGATTTTTCTTGAGAGGATTGGGATATGTTTCAGAAACAGTTTCTAATGAATGTAAACAATGGGGAATCCAACGGGAAAAGCATATTGGATATAATATTGGCCTCACATCATGTTAATTGTTATCACGCAATGAATCAATTAAAAAAACTGCTTGCGCTCGAATGTTCATACCAACTTCCCGACCCGATAATGGATAGATTCCTGGAGGCAATGCAGCCTATTGAACTGGAACGAGGGGGCATCTTGATAGATACCGGCTCAGTCAATCCTGACATCTACGTAGTAAAGGAAGGGATATTCTGCTACAATTATATCGACGGCATCCATGACCGATGCCATGCATTCGCCATGCCGGGCACAATGATGTACTCAAGCCATTCATATTATCTGGGCAAACCTGCATTCTACCAGATACAGGCATGTTGTGATTCAGTGGCCATGCACTGCACCAAGCAGGTGTTCGACTGCCTAGTCAACAAATACCATGAATTCGCTTGTTGGGCATTGAGCATGGCCCACTGTCAGCTCTACTACAGCGAAATGAAAAGTTCGGTAATAAACGGAAACGCTGCTGAACGATTGGTGGCCTTAACCCGATATCGTCCCGAAATATTGGAAAAAGTCCAGATGAAGACACTCGCATCATATTTAGGAATTACACAGCAATATCTCAGCACACTGAAAAGAAAACTGAAAAATCATTGACCATTTAATATATATTAAACCGACTATCTTTTTTTTTCGCTTACTTTGCGATGTAGCTGCAACGTTTTGGAATTACGCAACGGTAACATCCTGATGTTGTATCTGCTATACCTGTATAGACATCATGCCTACCAAACAGGCTAACAATGTCTCACTGCCCCAATTAATACACTAATAAACCAACATAGTCTTATAGTCTTATGAAAAAAATGATTACGTGTCTAATGGCATTTATGCTGTGTGGTATCACTGCCATGGCAGATGAGACTCAACATCGAGGATGGAAACCTCCAAAGGTAAGTATGCCCTATGACAATCTAACGTACGCATTAAAAGCTGGAATCGAAGATCCGCTGGTTACCGAAATGCGCAACACAGATGTCAAGCAAACAGCAGATCTCCCCATCAAAAAACTTCCTTCAAGAATATCATCCGACGAAGATATTCTTTTAGCATACTACGACGGCCTGACTAATCCCGATTTCGAGCCTGGGGTATTCCGACTCAACCTTAGCGGTGATGCAAACTTCATGTATGCCGATAAATACACCCAGTCCAACTACAGGTTGAGTTCCGGTTGGATTCGCAACGGCAAGCTATGCGCGATGCATTTATGCCAAACTATTGATACTAACTACTACCGGTATGTAGAGATGGACCGCTATACCGGAGAGATATCGGAAGACAAAGAGATTCTTCTCACAGATCCTGTCACCGGATTCCAAAACTACCTGCCCCTGTTCATATCAGCAGCTTATGATCCAGACGAAGACATGCTTTATGGATACACTTCCAATGAAGGCGGTTCAGGCTATTCCTTCTTCAAAGCCCCTGCGTCAGATGTGCAACATCCCGAAGCCGTTGTTGAAGCCGAATCTTGGAGCAGGGTCTGCGCATCCATATGCTATTGCGAAAAAGACAAAGCAATCTACGGAGTAAACCGCGACAACAATTTTGTCAGAATCGAAAAAGACGGCACCCAGACTATAATAATGCCCCTGGGCATACGCTCAGCTTGGGCAAGAGCAGCCCTGATGTATGTGCCTGAAGAGGATTATTTCATATGGAACGGACAGTTTACCAACCGCGAGACAGGGCTCTACTGTATCGATTATAAGAACCAGCAGCTGGCCACTTTCGTAGAATACCAGAATTCCGCATCATTCTCCGTATTGTGTGCTGGCAAAGCGGATAAGAATCCACAAAGCATTTCATCGCCGATAATAGACGAAGTGGATTTCGGACTTGGACAATGCAGCGGTACGATAGCATTTTTCGTTCCATCGACATATTTTACCGGAGGCAGTTTTTCAGGCGAAGTGACATGGACAGCTTATTTAGATGGCGAACAATACACTACGGGCTCATCTGAGGCCGGTAGTAAAGTCATCGTACCTTTCAAAGACCTGTCAAACGGATTACACACATTTTCCTTTGATGTCACTCTCGGCTCGCAAAAAAGCACTGTTTCCAAGACTAAACTGTTCATCGGATACGACCAGCCGACCAAACCCCAGAATGTAGTGCTCACGGAAGACAAAATAACCTGGGAGAAAGTGTTCCGAGGGGTCAACGGAGGATATCTGGATATCGACAATCTGACCTATCATATATATCTGAATGGAGAAGAAATAGGCACAACTAAAAATCTCGAATACCCTATTGACATTTTATCAGGGAGTATGCCTTTCACCGGTTATGTTGCGACAGTGGCAGCTGACAACAGAAACGTCATATCAGAACTTTCCGAAGAATCCGACATGCTTCAAACCGGTAGTCCCTGGGCTTTGGACGTGCACATAGCCCCTACCCGCACCGAATCCCAGGCTTTTACCCCAATTGATATTAACGGAGACCAAAGCTACTGGAAGTACGTCAATAAGAACTTTGATAACGGCGATGTAGTCCCATGTCTTAGAGATCCCATGGGCGGCAGCACAGGCAACGACGACTGGATTTTTACACCTCCGATGAATTTTGATGATCACGCAGCCGACTATGAACTGTCTTTCGATGTGGCAATGTATCACGAAGATTTCAGATCCTCTGACATCTCGGCATATCTTTGCGACAAACTAAATCCCGACAACATTGTTGAGCAACTCATTGAATATAAACCAAAAGTAGATGACACGAGTTTCAACCGGCTGTCGCAGGTATTCACAGTTCCTAAGGCAGGGGTTTATTATATCGCATTCCATACAACATCCAAGCCCTATCAGTACGGCGTGCTTGTCAAAGAAATTGACATCAAGAAAATCGGAGAAGGGAAACCACGTCCGACAACTGTCACTGGCATCAGTGCTAAAGGAGCGGCTCTTGGAAAGCTGTCTGCGACCGTCGATTTCACGATGCCGACATCATTTATCAATGGAGATGTGATTCCCGCCGATACTGAAATTGAAGTCCAGGTATCCGCTAAAAACACCGTTACGAAAAAAGGCAAACCCGGCTCAAAAATCTCTGTGGAAATCGAGACCGTTCAAGGCCACAATGAAGTTACCATTATCCCGAGTTACAATGGCGCAGAGGGTAAGAAAAGCACTGTCATCGTCTTTTGCGGCCAGGATGTGCCTGGCCCCGTACAAAACATGGCAGGATCCGTGTCAGAAGACAACTTATCAATGCATGTCACCTGGGATAAGCCCACTGATGTAGGTGCAAACGGATATTATGTCAACCCAGATGAAGTGAGCTACAATGTAATGAGTTATAACAATGGAGAATGGACTGTAATCGCTACATTGGAAAATGACGTTCAAGAATACACATTCTCTGTAAATGCCAATATCGGGCTTAAATCGGAATGGATCGGAGTTGTGCCGGTCAGCATCGCCGGAGCTTCGGAATCTATGCCTTGGATGAGCGATATGCTCGGCACCCCCTACAGGCTGCCCGCATATGAAGACCTTGAAAATGCACAACTTAAGTATAGCCCTTTGAGAGTTTTGCGTCTGACCGATACTTCCACATTCTCCGACTGGGGCATAAACAATCCTAAGCTGATTCACGAAATGTTCCAAAATGAATCCGGAGTTTGCATTGTAGGCACCGCAGAAATTGATGAAATCGACGGCAGACTCATGTTACCTAAATTCAGCACCGAAGGCTTGTCATCGGTAGGCATGACAATCGACGTCTGGACTGGAGCAAACATGGCCGACATCAAGATTCTCGGAGAAGTATACAACTCGGACAAACTTATTGAAATCGGGAAAATTCCGTCGGGAACCGGATGGACAACCCATACATTCGCATTCCCACCCGCCATGCAGAATCAGAAATGGATAGCATTATATATCGACGCATATTACCCGAAGCTCAGCTCACTGGCATTAGTATCAGGCTACTCAATCTACGACGGGGTATCCGGCATCGGCAACGTAACAGGCGATAACGCGACAGGGCGCATTCATGCAATCAACAACAGGCTTATGATTGAAGGCTATGAGGGAGAGCAAATCAGGATATACACAAGCCAGGGAGCTCTTTTGAAATCCATTGACAATGCTTCTGCAGACATGTCTGTTGAAATGGCTCAGGGCATATATATCGTAACAGCCGGGAATGCCTCATCAAAAGTGATTATAAAATAACAATACCGAATAGGAGGCCGGCATGGCCGGCATCTCCCCTGTCGGCCTCCAAATTTAAACATACAAACATGAAAAAGATATATATAGCTCTGGCGGCAGCTGCCATGTCAGTCACTTGCATGGCCGGCATCATCCGCCCTGAGGCATCATACTTGCAAGATTTCGCTTCCCTCGGCGATAGCGGAGACCCGCTGCCCGACGGATGGGTGACATACGGCAAAGGATATCGGCCTCTTGAACAATGGCATGAACTCTTCAATAAGGACGGCCAGGGGCCATACTTCCGTCTCATGAAAATCAACGGAACATGGGGCGCATTCAGCAACTCATCGTTTGTAGAAGATATTGCGGCTGACGAATGGCTTGTCACCCCACCGATACACGTAAACACCGATGAAGACGTCTTGCTGCTTACTGCCAATGCATATGGATCATATGGCCTCAATGAATATCGTGTATTCATATCCGACAAAGGCAACACTAAAGCAGATTTCACATCCGCCCCTGTCATTGTAACCTCTCTATACGGGTCAAAAGAATACCCTACCGAGAAAATGTCGGCTGTTGCCCTGAAAGGTTATGAGGGGAAAGATATTCACCTCGCATTCGTAAACCGCAGCAAAGATGCCGGGCTGCTCGGCATCTCCGACATAAAGGTCGCACCTAAATATTATATGGATATAGTTGATGAGACCATTCCTGTCGTACCAACAGGGGAGAAATCCGACATCCGGCTGATAACAAAAACTTATACATCATCAAAAATAAAAGGGCTCAAGGCCGAACTTACAACTTCAACCGGCCTCAAGCAATCGATTGAATACAATAACACTATCTTTACATCAGGCAGCCAGGTGACAGTTAATTTCCCCGACATAGAAATAACTGATGAGGGAGTGGACTATACCGTCACAATCACACCAAACATCACAGACGCCCAGCCAACCATTGTCACCGGCACAATAAGCGTTCCATCCACATCATACCCTCCGGTAGCTGTCGTGGAAGAATTCACTGGCACATGGTGCCAATTCTGCCCCAGAGGAGCTGCCTTCATGGACTATTATAAAGTTAAATATAATGGTGGCGAAAAAGGTCAGGTTATAGGTATTGCTTTGCACTCCGACGACCCGATGATGATGACCGACAACTCATATATTTATACCGCAATAAACACATCCGGGTCTAGCGGTTTTCCCGGGGCATTCTTCAACCGCATGTATAAGGGTGACCCCAGCGACGAACATATCGTCACAACACTCCTTGCAGAAGCATGTTATTCTAAGATACGCATCAACAAAGTGCAATTCGACCCGTCAAAAGATGACCGTATCACTGTAGATTTCTCAATCGAAAATGCTTACAGCAAAAACAATATGGATCAACGGGTGGCATTCGTCACTGTAGAAAACAACGTAAAGGGGGACGATGACTATTATCAAATGAACTCTTACAGCGGAGTATCACGGCAAGCAATCGAAGCGTCATATGGCGTGGATTTGTGGCCATACTTCAAATTCTATGCTGAATCGAAAAACCCGGTGCTTGGCCCCGATATGGTTTACAACCATGTGGCCAGAGGCATATACCCCGATTACGCTGGTCTGCTTATCGAAGGCTCATATGAAGTCGGCACGCCATACTCATCAGAAATAACTTTCGACAAGCCCCAGGATGTGGCAGAATGGGACAATATCGCAATTATTGCCCTTTTGATTAACAACAAAACTGGCAAAATCATATATGCCAACGAAGTCGACGCCTCTGAATTCAATAAGGATTTGAGCGATATCCAAGCTGTCACAACTTCTGGAAGTGAAAACATACTGATTGAGGTATCAGACGGTAAGATTTCAGTCAATGCTTCATCTGCAGTCTCCGTTGACCTGTTCGGGATAGACGGTAGCCTTAAAGGCAGATACTCTACATCAGACCCTACATTGGAGATTCCCTCATCGGGGCTAAATGGAATGATAATCGTAAGGGCGACATCTGAAAACAGTTCCGCCGTCAAGAAGGTTGTCATCAAAGATTAACAAAACGGCTTCTTCGGGATTAAGAGAGAGTGTGTGTTAAATGCAATCACTCTCTAAGATCCCGAAGCAGCCTCCTTACGATGATAAATTAAACGGACACCACAAACAGCCACCCATATATTGACAGATATGAAAAAGATTTTACACACACTGAGTTACAAGTCAGTTATGGCAGGAGTTATTTCACTGACTCTTTCATTCGCCAACACTGCCTATGGCAGCACTAAAGTCGCGAACAATGAGCTTCAAGACAAATGCCACCTCGTAGAGGCTATTCCAGAAAACAACGCTACTGTGGAGAAACTGCGCTCGATAATGACGCAGTGGGAAGGCCCGGAAGAACTTGGATGGGGAATCGGGGTCAGCGAAAGCAAATCCGCTGTCGAAGTCAGGAACGCCGACGGGGAGACCGTTGCATCGGGAGTGCTGAGGGATACCCCCTCGGGCATTCAGATTTCCATCCCACAGGAAATAACTGAACCCGGAACATACACCGTAACGGTACGTCCCGACATGGTATTCATAATCCAGGATATGGATGAGGATACCATGGAGCTGATAATGGAACCGGGAACCGGGAATGAGGAAACAACTCTGACATACACCGTGGCCGAACCGGTGGAAAAATGCCACCTCGTAGAGGCTATTCCAGAAAATAACGCTACTGTGGAGAAGCTACGCTCGATAATGACGCAGTGGGAAGGTCCGGAAGAACTTGGATGGGGAATCGGGGTCAGCGAAAGCAAATCCGCTGTCGAAGTCAGGAACGCCGACGGGGAGACCGTTGCATCGGGAGTGCTGAGGGATACCCCCTCGGGCATTCAGATTTCCATCCCACAGGAAATAACTGAACCTGGAACATACACCGTAACGGTACGTCCCGACATGGTATTCATAATCCAGGATATGGACGAGGATACCATGGAGCTGATAATGGAACCTGGAACCGGAAATGAGGAAACAACCCTGACATACACTGTCGAAGCCGTACCGTTAACCAAATATGCACTCATATCAGCAACCCCTGCAGACAATGCCACAGTTGAGAGCCTGAAGACAATCACCACACAATGGGAAGGCCAGGAAACCCCATATACTTGGTATGTAAACCCACAGAACCAATCGGTAGAGGTCAAAGACGCTAATGGAAGCATAGTAACATTCGGCCGATTGATTGACAAAAACACAAGTATCGAAATCAGCCTTGACAGAGTGCTCAAAACCGACGGCATCTATAGCATTACAATTCTCCCAGACAAAGTATTCGCAACAAGCGGCATTGATGACGAGGATAATAAAATAGTAATACCTGGCACAGGTAACGAAGCCACCACATTGACATATACGATAAAGACATCCGGCTCGATTAACAATATCGACCCAGATTCACAAAGAATACACTATGAAGACGGCATTCTGAAAACAGACGGGATTCTAAATCCTCAGATATCAATATATTCATTTGCAGGCGAACTCGTCGCTTCGAATCAAGGCAAAGACATGCTTGACTGCAGCACTCTTCCTGCCGGCATCTATATCGCCAAGATACAAAACGGAAGCAACATTCATGTTCTAAAAATAGCAGTACGTTAAATACTGATCAATTTCTTTTACTAAAGCGGTGCGCTGGAATAAATTAGTCCGGCACACCGCTTTTTTATGATTCTTGACTGCGATATTTTGTAACCGAATCCGAAATTCATAACTTTGCACATGTTACGATAGTTATTCAATCCATCAACAGTATTCTCTATATGGCCAAAGCCCTGTTTTTCGACATAGACGGCACACTTGTCAGTTTTAAAACCCATAACATCCCCGAATCAACAATAGAAGCCCTCACAGCAGCAAAAAACAACGGTGTCGATATATTTATATCCACAGGGCGGCCCCGCCCTCTGATAAACAACATCCAATCAATCAGCCACCTGGTTAAAGGCTACATTACCACAAACGGAGCCTACTGCTTCGCAGGAAACCAAACCATCTCATGCGCCCCAATTCATCAGGAAGAAGCCGAGTCGCTGCTTAATCAATCCGACAAAATGGGATATGCCTGTATTATTGTGGGCGAACACGATCTGGCAATGCATAACCCGAATCCACGCGCCATGTCGATATTCCGTGATATGCTAAACATATTCAATCTGCCGGAACTCCCCTTGCCACACATGTTAAACCAGAACATCCTGCAACTCACACCCTTCATTACACCCGGCGAAGAACGAACCATTTTACCCCTGCTGAAAAATGTGGAAATAAGCAGATGGTGCAACGAATTTGCCGACATAACAGCAAAAGGGGTCAGCAAAGCAAAAGGGCTCAAAGAAATAGCCGAATGGGGAGGCTATCCCATCTCTGATACAATTGCCTTCGGTGACGGCGGCAACGACCTGACCATAATCAAAGCTGCCGGCATAGGGGTTGCCATGGGAAACGCCAACCCGGAACTCAAGCAAGCGGCCGACTTCATCACCACTACCGTCGACGACAACGGCATCTACAATGCCCTACGCCATTTCAACGTAATTTAATCAGGTCAGATATCTATATATGGTTTTAATACCATAAAACCGGTAAAAACCGTCCGACTAATCCACCCGGCAACAAAGATTCACTCGTACTCATATGATACATACCGACTTGAAGATTTAAGGAAGAGTTAAATACACTTTTATTCAATATTTTTCCACTCCGATGCTTGCTTTTTGCAAAAAAATGCCTACCTTTGTAGCCGTAAAACAAATGGTACCATGTCCGAGTGGTTAGGTAACGGTCTGCAAAACCGTCCACAGCAGTTCGAATCTGCTTGGTACCTCTAAAGAACAATGCAGCGGCATTATTCATCTTCACAATTCACGGAGAGGTGGGTGAGTGGCTGAAACCACCAGTTTGCTAAACTGACGTAGGAGCAATCCTACCACGAGTTCGAATCTCGTCCTCTCCGCAATCAACGCTGATAATCAGCGAATTAAAATTTCAACACCCAATTTTACACCACAAAGTGCGAAATTGGGTGTTTTTATATATTCTTAACTCTGTGCGGCGGCGTAACGGCTCTCAACGCACCTCTAAAGGAAATGTCCATAGCATTGCCACCTACCCCTTCATAGGGGCGCGTTGCAGCGGAGGGCGTATAGTTATACCCAACTCTGCACCCATCTTTTTTTCTTTTGCCCAGCCTCGTCTATGTAGGTGTAGTCGGGCATATATAAAGCCCGAACCAAACCAACCTGATTTACCGCAGTTTTTTTGGAATATTTGTCATCTGGTGGTAAGCATATAGCCGAAACCGCGTTGATTGATGATTGAAATGTTTGGGTCGTGGCGGAGGGCACGGCGGAGTTTATGAATATAACCGTGGAGTGAATTGCGGTTGCTGGGGTCATCACGTTGCCAGACATCGATCATCAGTTCGGAAGCATCGACTGTTTTGCCTATGTTCGCGGCGAGCCGTTCAAGTATCTTTGCCTCAAAGTGTGACAGTTCTGTTGATTTATCCTCATACGAAAGGGCCTGAGTGGTTACGTTGAACGAATAAGCACCTATCTGATATTTCACATCCTCTTGCCTGTTTACCCCGTATCTTTTCAGAAGGGATTTGATTCTCACGATCAGTTCACGGAGTTCAAATGGCTTTTTCAGGTAATCGTTGGCTCCGATTTCAAAACCCTCCTCCACATCTTCGATAGTGCTCTTAGCAGTCAGGAAAAGCAATGGAACCGCAGGCGACATTTTTCTTATCCCCTTGGCCATCGTGAATCCGTCCATGCGTGGCATCATCACATCGGCGACAATAATATCGGCACCTTCCGACCGGTATTTGTCCAAACCTTCCACACCGTCGGCCGCAATAACGACGTCATAGCCGAGACCGCGCAGCGTATCCGCAACAATCAGAGTGAGGTCTGCCTCATCCTCTACAAACAACACCCTATTTCTCATTACTGCTATAATTTATTGTGAATACCGAGCCTTCGCCCTCCTTACTCCTGACCTCAATATCCCATCCCATTTTATCTAAAATACTCTTGACATAGTATAGCCCTATTCCGTAACCGCGCACATCCTGACGGTTGCCATGAGGAACACGGTAAAATTTATTGAACAGATAAGGAATTGACTTTGAAGGAATGCCGATTCCGTTATCTCTTAATGAAAGACCTCTGCTATCGCCTGTTATGGTTATCTCAACGCTATCTTCGGAGTATTTGATTGCATTGTCAATCAGATTGTTCAGGACATTGGCAAGATGCGTCTTGTCTGCCTCGACAGCGACGTTTTCGGGAATATCCACGTTGATAGTAATCCTTTTATCGCTCCTTATTCGTTGAGCAGCGGCAATTTCCTCGACAAACCCGCGTAATTGCACCTCATCCGGCCAGAGTTTCATGGTTTTCCGGCGTTCCATACTCATTGCAAGGATATTTTCCACCAGTTCGCCAAGTCTTTTGAGCTGCTTGTTTGCAATCAACAGATACTTTTTCTTTTTGTCGGGATTGTTGATGGTATCGTAGTTGAGCAGGGCATCGTTGGCGGAATAAGCAATCGCGATGGGTGTTTTCAGCTCATGCGTCATGTTGCTGACGAAATCATCCTTCATCTCTTCGATTGTGCGTAGGCGCGACACTGTGCGAAACAGATACCGGAAAGCGAGAGCAAAGGCAATCATCAAAAGAAAGACTGTAACAATCACGCCTGACATTTCCGACACGATATGGCGGGTCAAGGGTGTCATACATATACGATACGACAATCCGGAATTGGAATTGAAACAATAGGTGAACTCATCGCCATTTTTTGCAAGTGTGTCAGTTCTCTCCACAACGATGTTACCTAACGAATCAACCACTTCAGAAGAAACAAAGGAAGGATACATATATCTGTCGTTCAGTCTTTTCATCAGCACGCTGTCCATCACCGCCACATCGGCCTGCACATAAGGATCGATAATGCCGTGAAACTGCTGGCTGACAGCGTCTCTGAACTTATTGGTGAATGAGGATTGACCATTGACCGCATATCCTTGTGTCTCTACGGTGCCGTCCGGATGACGGGTGGTCGCAACCATATCTCCTGCCGAGTCTTGATATACGGATGTCTCTCCGTGAGGTCTTTCACCACCGTCTCCATTTTTTTCTTCAAGGTATTCCAGTGTCCCCGCCTGCGCCCTCTGAGCCCTTACCCACAGTTCATCAAGGTCGGCATCTGCGATTGCGGTCATTACCTCGCGTTCCACATCATTACGTATGGAGTTATAAAGACGCACGAGATAATAGACATTGCAACAGAAAATAACTGCAATGACTACGATAAACGAAGTTGATATGGTTTTGAAGCATTTCATAATGCGAAGTTAGCAAGAATCTGCTATACAGCCGTCTGCCTTGGCATCGATTTAAGACTAAATAAGGGAGCATTTAAGACTAAATAAGGTTGTGTATTGATGGCGGATGTCAATGCGCTTGTAATTTTGCATCGAACAGAAATGAAAAAGTTATGAGAAATACAGTTTTATACGCATTAATCATCACATACCTCTCGACTGCCGCGCAGACGGAAGTTCTTGACACTATCTCTACCCGACAGCTTGATGAAGTCGTGGTCAGAGGGGAGAAGCCGAAGGTAAGAGCAGAGGACGGCGTCATGGTCGTTGACTTACCGGGTATAGTCAAGGATAAGCCTTTAAACAACATACTCGAAGCTCTTGGCTATCTGCCGGGCGTGACAGACAACAACGGCATGATCGGGCTGGCAGGCGCATCCAACGTAACCATCATTCTTAATGGCGAACTGACAAATATGCCGCTTCAGAATCTGTATCAACTGCTCTATACCACACCTGTCGACAAACTTAAAAATGTCGAGGTAATGTATTCGGCTCCGGCAAAATATCACGTCAACGGTGCAGTAATCAATGTAGTGCTGAAAACGCCCTCACCCCTTGACGGTCTGCAAGGGCAGGTCAGAGCAGGATACAATCAGGCCCATTATGGGTCGTATGGGAGTGTTCTTGCAGCAACATACGCAATAAAGGACTGGGCCTTTGACTTAAACTACGGAGTGTCGCGCAGTAAGTCGTGGAACCAAGAGGGAACATGGTCGAATCATCTATATAACGGCAAGCTGACAATGATTGAGGACGATATGCGTCGCATCAGCCAAAACTGGAGCAATACTATCTTTGCATCGGCCTCGTATAAGACACTGAAACTGACCTACAACGGACAGATAGTATCAGGTCAGAAGAGCCGGGGATTATCGTCAGGCACGCTCGGCAACTATACAAACGCCTACAATATGCTCTCGCCCATCAACTATCATAACATTGCTTTTCGCTATGTTGCACCTTTCGGTACGACTTTTGGCGGCGATTATACCCATTATTCTGAAAGCCGTTCCCAGTCATTGTTTAAGGACACTGATTATCTGCTTGGCTCTGAAAAACGTCAGGACATAAACCGATGGCATGTGTATGTCGACCAACAGCATCAGCTCGGCAAATGGCAACTCAATTATGGAGGGGAGTATCAGCACTCGAAAGACCACAGTTCGCAACACTACGGCATTGTCGATATGGCCGACAATCCTGATTTCGATGATATTCTCAATGAGGATGTGGCAAGTTTTTATGTTGGCACTCAACGGTCGTTCGACTGGGGTCTGTCGTTCAATGCTTCGGCAAAGGGTGAATACTATCACAACAAATATCTGCACAACTGGAATTTTATCCCCCAGCTTGGAGCCACATATTACAAAACTCCTAAAAGCATATTCCAACTCAATTTCGACGCCCAGCGCATTTATCCATCGTATTGGGAACTGCATGGCGGTACGAGCCACATCAACGACTACTCGACAATCATCGGTAATCCAAAGCTGCAACCGTATATCCAATATGACGCGCAGTTCAACTACATTCTGAGACAGAAATACGTAGCCACATTGTATTTTCAATATGGTGACAAAGCGAATGTGCAGTTACCTTATCAGTCACCAGATGCCCTGAATCTAATATATCAGACCATCAACATGAGCTACAAACGTGTTGTCGGGCTTAATCTTTATGCGCCTTTCGGAGTAGGATATATTTGGAATGCCACGGCCACAGCCAATGTTTTCAATCAGCGGGAGAAAGCAGACCATTTCCATGACATCAGCTTTGACAACAGCAAGTGGATATTCTATGGCTCTCTTACCAATTCATTCAAGTTCAGCCAGAATTGTCCGGTATCCTTATCGGTTGATTTCAGCTACATATCTCCTTCATTGCAAGGTATTGCTGACTTGTCGGCTTTATGGAAAATCGACGCCGGAGTAAAATGGCAGTTCGGAAAGAAGCGCTGCTGTGAGCTTGATTTGAAAGCAGACGACATATTCAATAAATGGGCTCCCACAATGACAATCAGCCATGCAGGTCAGGACTACAGAATGAAAGTTCACGACATGACCCGCAACCTCAAACTGACATTCATTTGGCGCTTCAACGGATTCAAACCAAAGGAGAACAACATTGACACGTCACGTTTTGGAACCGGAAAGTAATCTTTAATGTATGGCACAATGAAATTTATGTTGATTATCCGGGCACTTCCTGAATGCTGACGTCAACGCATAAGCCGGATACTCAAGCCTGCCCCCCCCTCACCTGACGCAGGTTCACACACCCCTTGAACGGCCCGTTGCCCCCGAACCCGTAGCTCTCGACAGGTATGTCAACCCTCGCCTGGTCGGGAAGCATAACGCTCTCCAGTCCCTCACACCCCTGCCCGAAGCATAAACCCGAAAACATTATTGATGAGATTAATCCGATCATAACTATCAAATCCTTGAGCTGGCCAAGAGAGTGCGCTATGAACGTGAAGAAGAATTCAAAGAGAACAAACACGGCTACCGTCTGAAGAAGGAAGAGGTAGGTTAATAACAACTAACGGTATGCAGGAATTGGATGCATAATGGGTATGCAGAGCGTTTCCTACGCGTTTCTTAACGCGTTATTACTCGTTTTCTACGCGTTCTTATTCGTTAAACGAATTAGTACACCCCTCAAAAACAACAATCCCTTCTAACTCAATAAGTTAGAAGGGATTTGGAGAGCCGCGAGTGGGACTCGAACCCACGACCTTTTCGTTACGAATGAAATGCTCTACCGACTGAGCTATTGCGGCTTATCGCTAAAAGGGGTCAGTATGTTATGTTATAATACAACTGCTGAACTATCCTTTTGCGTATGCAAAGTTACGATTTTTTTCTTTATCGGCAATAGCAGAACTCTGTTTTTAGAACTATTTTGTCTGCTTCGAGAAAGAGAAAGAAACGTTGGCCTTGGAGAGGTCGAGCTTCACCATTACAGGAGCTCCCACATATGGCTCTATAGCGCTGACGTAGGTGGTGGAACCATAATAGCCCGACGATGATGATTCAGTCTCTACAACCACTGGGGTGAGGGTGAACGTATAATCCTCGGGGGTGATATTGTCTTTTTTCAGCATATCGAGCAGATAGTCGCGCAAACCGCTGAAGCGGTAGCGGTGATTGGCTGCATCGTAGGAACAGTAAAACGAGGTTTTGTTGTCGGTCAATTCGTTGTTCTGGAAGAACTGTTCTTTTTTAGAAGAGAGCACCATCAGCATATCAGCCGGCGGTTCAATTCCGTATTCATTCTCAATGGCTTCGGCAGGGATATCAAATGCGAGAGTGTTGATGACGGCAAGTGCACCAGAATTAGCTTGATAATAGTCTATCACATCTTTAATCGGGAATATCATCTCAACATCACGTCCCACAGGCGCAACTATTATCGTCTCGCCATTGTCAATACGGGCCTGAAGTGATGCATCAGCTTCATAGGAGAAGTTATTGTTGAGAATTATTTCAGGGGTCACAGCAAAATAATTCCCATAGTATTTTTCGATTTTCTCTTTCCCTTCGCTATCGGTTGATGTTACATGATAATACATGCGCATCATCGTGTTTGAGATAGCCACTACCCTGCCGCTTCCGAATGAGTTCTTGACATAAATACCAGGGAAATGGCGTGCGAACTCCGACGGATATGCATATGCCTGGGGATTCTGTATGTATAGGTCATAAAACTCCTTTGCCAATTCATCGGGCATCTTAACATCAATAAGCCTGTAGCTTAACGCTTTGATTGAGTCTGTAGCCCCCAAAGCATTGCATACATAGATTTTCTCTCCGAGTTTATCAGCGGGATTATAATAGTCTTCAGGATTGAAGTTGCTGAATATCGGCGCCGTAAGCTGCTTGTTAAGCCGATAGACCTCAAGCCCCATCGGGGCGAGAGAGTCTCCCACCAACGACCCTTTTGGAACGAACATCAACAGCTTCAGCGAATCGATGTTCTGGCGTGTCATTTTTTCAGTGTCAATCGTGGCGGAGGGCATGAACTGGGTAACAAAATCAGATGAAAACACGCCGTAATCATCAGCTTTGATACGTCCCAGCACCTGGGTGGCAGTGCGCGAAGGCACTTTCGGATTGGACACCGTATGACCGGATATCGTGAAGTCACTGGCGATTACCACCTCTGATTCATCTTTCACAAGTGAGCTTCCCACATTTGCGGAATCATCACACGATATAATCATAACTGCGGCCATTGATGCCGCAGCAGTTATGCGGATGGCATTTAATATTGTTGTCATGCCTGAATTTTCTGTATGTCTTAGAGTTTGTTTGAAATTATTCAACATCACTCGATTAATGTTAATATGTTAATATCAAACACACCCTTGATTGATTAGGAATTATCAGCCTTTTGCATTAATCAGAGGCTTTCATAGAAATCGACAACTGCTTTGGCATTAATCTCCTCTCCCTCATATGGCAGGAAAGGTTTCCCTAACGACTTTGCATATTCAATAAGCTCGGCCGGAATGTTGCCGGAAGCCTGGATGATTCCATCGGCATATTTGATGGCCAGTTTATTCAAAGCTATGATGTCAACAGGGCTATCGCCAAGCGGGGCGAGCTCCTCATCAGAAAAGCCTTCCTGCTTGAGTTTTTCAACAAAACGCGCGTCAAGCGTACCGTCGAATTTATCGTCGAACAGGGAGTAGACAATCTTCGCCGGACCTATGGTCGGGTCATCGGCATATAGCTTCTTCATATAGATTGGCGCCAAGGCTGTCACCCATCCGGAACAATGCACAACTACCGGTTCCCAACGTAGTTTCTTGACCGTTTCCATTACCCCGCGCACGAAAAACATCATCCTTTCGTCATTGTCGCCAGGAGTCTCCCTGATTTCAAGGTCAGTCACCGCATGATGCTGGAAATAGTCATCATTATCGATAAAATAGACCTGCATCCTCGAAGATTGGAGGGTTGCGACTTTTATAATCAGCGGATGGTCGGTATCATCTATCACAAGGTTCATTCCCGATAACCGGATAACCTCATGCAATTGGTTGCGACGCTCGTTTATGCAACCGTATTTCGGCATGAATGTTCGAACTTCTATGCCGTGTTCCTGCACTTTATGGGGGAGGTTCTGGCAAAGTTTCCCTAATTCCGAAGGCTTCAGATAAGGGGTTATTTCCTGTGAGATATAAAGAATTTTTTTCTTACCCATACTTAGTAAGCATATGTGGTTTCCGTTCCGCCAGACCGCCGCGTTCCATACGCAACTTCAAGCGAAGCCTGAGAATGACATGCAAAGTTACGAAAAATTTCGCAATCAACCACCTGCCAGCCTTTGATAGCCGCGTAAAAAGGTGTTGCAAATAGCAAATTTACGCTAACCTGAGTGTGATTTTTGCCCCAGCGGCTTATTTGCCCGATACCGGCATTTTGATAGCGGTTGGATTTTGTGTAACTTTGCATCGTTACAGTTGAGTCGCAATGATGCTATCTTATAAAACCTTTGCGACCGATTAATTTCTAATGCGAATGTCATAATGTTCAATATATTCAAAAAGAAACCACAGGAGCGCCCGGCACTGTTTTTCAAGACCGATATGCATTGCCATCTTGTTCCAGGTATTGACGACGGTCAAAAAACAGCCGAAGGCGGAGCCGAGCTGGTGGCAAAAGAAAAAAGCTGGGGTATTGAGAGAATCATATGCACCCCCCATATAACACAAGACACATTTGAAAACACGCCTCAAACAATCGGCCCTGCATTCCAGGCTCTCAAGAAGGCTGTTGAAAACCTCGGGATAGATATCTCGCTCGAGTATTCGGCCGAGCACCGGCTCGACAACTTCTTTTCAGGCCAGCTTGAAAAAGGGGCTATCACCCCGATGCCGAACAATTTCCTGCTTGTTGAGAACTCATTTGTGCAGGAGGCATGGAATCTCGACCGCACTTTATTCGACCTCGCGCTAAAAGGCTTCCGCCCCATCCTGGCTCACCCGGAACGATATTCCTACTACTACGACAAGCCGCAGAGGTACGAACAGCTCCACACTGCCGGCACGCTGTTCCAGATCAACCTGCTCAGCCTGGCAGGATATTATGGCAAATCGGAAAAGAAAACCGCAGAATGGCTTATCGAAAAAGGGTTTGCGGATTTTGTGGGCACTGACATGCACAACATGCGGCATTGCGAGGCGATAGAGGCCTACATAGGCTCAAAAGACTATTATCGCCATGCGAAAGCATTGAAAAGTCGCCTGTTCAACGACAAAGTGTTTGAAGCCAAACCTTAGGGCGGTTCAACTTCGTTTTGGCAGATTGTCCAAACTTAACACTGCTCCTGAGTAACGAATCCCCTCCATCCCAATCGATTCATTTGAGCTTTAACTGCCGGCTGACCGACTCTGCATGGATAGCCGAAAACAGCGATGCAACAAAATCCCGGTTCAACCCAAGCTCCATAGCCTTCTGAACCCTGGAATCCATCATTTTGCCATATCTTTCTGGTTGAAGAACAGGCATATTGAATGCCTGTTTCCGCCGTCCGATTTCATCGGCCAGCGACATCCGTTTTTCCAACACAGCAAGCAATTCTTCATCAAGCCGGTCAATCTCAGCCCTCAACACCATCAGGTCAGCAGAGACCCCACCAACATTCTTCACCGGCAAAGAAGCAATCAAACCGGCCAACTGAACGGGAGTGAGCTGTTGCGCGGCATCGCTTAGCGCAGCTTGCGGAGAGCAATGGCTTTCAATCATCAATCCGTCAAAACCCAAATCACACGCTTGTTGCGCCAATGGCGCAACAAGAGCCACATCCCCACCGATGTGGCTGGGGTCGCACAAAATCTGAAGATCAGGCATACGACGACGCAATTCTATCGGCACATGCCATTGCGGCGGATTTCTGAAGGAATTATTGCCATAAACACAGAACCCTCTGTGAACAGCCCCTATCCGTCGCCCCCCCGCATTATAAAGCCTCTGCATAGCCCCTATCCACAAATCAACGTCGGGATTGGCAGGATTTTTCACCAATATCGCCACATCGCCACCTTTTTCTTTAATACAATCAGCGATTTCCTGCACAGCAAATGGATTGACCGTGGTTCGGGCACCAATCCATAACAAATCAACCCCTGCATCCAAAGCCGCTTCTACATGCGCAGCAGTTGCCACTTCCGTTGCAACAGGTAGGCCTGTAATATTTTTAACCTCACGCAACCATTGAAGACCCCTCTCCCCGCATCCCTCAAATCCCCCCGGACGGGTACGCGGTTTCCAGATTCCGGCACGGAATATATCAATGCCCACATCTTTAAGGCCTTTGGCGGTCTCAAGAACCTGATCCCGGCTTTCAGCGCTGCACGGCCCGGCAATGATAACCCTACCATCCGGGCGACCAGCCACCACTGCCGGCCTCATCCCTGCAAAAACTGAGCATGGCGGCTGTTTTCTGCCAGCGCAATGGTTCGTATTATTTTCAGAACAATCTTTTTCTGCCATAATCACATGCAAAGTTAACGAATTTTGCCTCACCGGCAAAAAACAACGGGCGACGAACTCCATAGAGCCCGTCACCCGCCGATGGTGTTTTCAGTTGTCAGAAGTCGGTTTTACGAAAAAAACGGAAACCAGAACTCTTTCGCCATAGGATTAATTACCCGGAACAAAGATAACTATACGGTTCCAGTTATTGACATCGTATACCTGTTCAGAGCTACCTTCGGCCTCTATGGCCAGACGGCTCTTGTCTATACCATAGGTCTTGGTAAGTGTGTCATACACAGCCTGCGCACGTTTTTTCGACAAGCCCATATTGTATTCCGACGTACCGGTATCTTTATCGGCATACCCTTTAATGAGGACATTGACTCCGGGATTTGCTTTCAGATATTCAGCCGTGTTATAGACGTTAACCATCTCCTCATCGGAAATCTTCGATGAATTGATTGAGAAGCGAACTGTCGACATCATCGGAGCGGCATCAACCTCAGGGCAGTCAACCTCAACCACTTCCGGACATGGAAGCTGAGCCTGGGCTGCAGCGAGAGCTGTTGCAGTAGCTGCAAGTTCGCCACGGAGGGCATTAACCTGACCATTGAGCGAGTTGATATAGGCCATATCCTTGCAAGCATTATATGCCTGATACTTCACACCTCCGAGGTTAAACGACAAACCACCGGTGGCCTGGATATTGATGTCTACCGGATGTCCATACACAGCTCCGTTGAAGTTGTCGCCATAGAAGCTGGCACGCCCTTCAAGGAAAAAGTCGACATACTGGCAAAGGCGGAAACGGAACTGGATACCGGCAGATACCGGCAAAGTCCATGAACGGCGGCGCACCGTGGTGCCATCATCGTTCATAACATTGGTACCGTCCGACTTGATATCCCACACATATGTACCACCAAGTCCCACAAACGGGATAACACTAACCGGACGTGCCGCATCGACCCCACCGAGAGAATTACACATGTCCCACATCAGGTCGAAATTCAGATTGCCATAACGGGCCTTGCTATAACTGTCGTTATCCCAGTGCATAGCACCATAATAACCACTGAAGCGGAATCCGATATAAGGCGAGAACCATTTTCCGAATCCCAGATTATAGGTAGCCGTGATATGACGCTTGGCTTTCCCTTCATCGAGACGGTTTTCAACCAAAGGCACAGCAATGCCGGCGCCGAGCTGGATAAACCAGTTGTCGGTTCGCCCAACGCTATAGTTGGTCTTGCAGTTGGCGACTTCACCTACCGTGACGCTTTCCTCTTCAACGACAATCGCGTCTTGAGCATTTGCTGACTGCACCGCAAACATTCCGGCGCATGCTGCAAACATAACGAAACATAGATTTTTCTTCATCTCAAAATAGAATTTAGTTTACAAAATAGTCATCCTCTCATAAAAAGCAAGGCATCTCCCTTAATAATCCCTCCGGGTAGATGCTTTTGTCAGAATAACGCCACCATGCATTCCATAGTTCAAAATATGCTTGTTAAATCTAAAAAGACGCTTCCTAAAAACTGGAGTCCAAGCGTCTGCATATGAAAGCCAATTGACAACAATAGACACAGAACTCAAAGATATGCCGATATTTTTGAGGTAAAATTACAATTTAAGGCACAAAAGCAAGTGCGGCTTCTTCACAGAAGCCGCACCACTCACTCATTTAAATTTCAATCAAATTCTATCAATCTATGCTATATCTAAGTTCACTACTTTTTCACTATCTGTCAGACAAACTCGATAAGCGGAGCATCTGTGCCCACAACATCATCGGTTTTTACAAACAGGCGTTTTACGGTGAGGTCGCGGTCTGCTTCTAGGTCGTTTTCCATCTTCATGGCTTCATAAACCATCATAACCTCTCCTTTCTTGACCTTATCGCCGGCTTTGACACGGACATCAATGATACGGCCACCCATGGGCGCACGGAAAACATCGCCGGTTATCGGTTCGTTATCTTCGGCCACCTCTTCAGCCACGGCAACTTCTTTAGGAGCTTCCTTAGGCTGTTTGGCTGCATACTCCTCTTCACGGCGGTTACGCAGGAACTTGTTGGCCACATTAGGCAACAGCTCCATAAGCAGCTCTTCTTCGGTATTGGTGGCAAGTTTAACCCCGCCGAGTTCAGGAATTGCAGGAATTTCGGGCTTCTTGTATTTAGAAACATCATAGGGATGCTCAACAGCATCACCGGTGATTTTCTGGCGGAAAGCCGGGTCAATCGGAGCCGGAGTATGACCATATTCCCCCTTAACCAACGAAATAAACTGGTTTGAGGTATTGGTATAATCCGGATTCCCTTTCTTTCTGTCAATGGCAAGGTTCACTGCCTGCGCACCAACAATCTGGCTTGTAGGTGTAACCAAGGGAACCAAACCAGCATCACGGCGCACTTTCGGGATGAGCTTCATGGCATCATCAAGCAAATCGGATGCATTGAGGGCCTTGAGCTGTGCCACCATATTTGAATACATTCCTCCGGGAACTTCAGCCTCCTTCACAAGCAGATTGGGCTTGGGGAATCCGAAATAAGCCTCGATTGCATGGCAATTCTCCAGGAGTGCATCCTCATTGCCCGCTTTCGCCGCTTCGATAGCCTTGTCGAACAGCACATCGATTTCATGAGGCAGAATATCAACCAGCGGATTGAATTTCTTGGGGAATTTATCTTTATTCAGGTCGAAATCTGCCAAATTGCGACGGATGCCTTCAAGTTTCTCACGGATTTCTCCGACTTTCTGCATGTTGACATCAACCTCGATACCAAGTTTCTTACAGAACACATAAACCAGTTCTATGGCAGGGGCGGCCGAGCCTTCGCCGAAATACCAAATGTTCGTGTCGAGTATATCAACACCGTTGATAATCGCCATAACCGACGATGCCAGACCATATCCGGGAGTGCAATGGGTGTGGAAATCCACAGGCACCTTAACAGCGGCTTTCAGTTTGCTGATAATAGAGGCCGCACGCAACGGGCTTACCAGACCGGCCATATCTTTAAGTGTGATGATTTTCGCACCAAGGCGCTCCATCTCAACCGCTTTGTTCACAAAATATTCATCGGTGAAAATCTTCTTAGGCGCAGGGGCAGCTTCCTCCTTTTTGCCGAAAAGAGATGCGAAAAATCCTTTTTTCTGCGGGGCGGCCTCAGGCTGGGCGTCTTTCGGATCCACAGTATAGCACACTGCAGCATCGGCAATTCCACCCAGTTCATTGATAAGACGGATAGACTCCTTGACATTATCAATATCGTTGAGCGCGTCGAAAATACGCATTATGCTCAAACCGTTTTTTATGGCCTCCTTATAAAAGCCTTCAAGCACTGAGTCGGGATAAGGCACATATCCAAAAAGGTTTCGGCCACGGGAAAGGGCTGAAAGAAGCTGATTTGGGCCCACCGCTTCACGTATGGAACGAAGACGCACCCATGGCGACTCATCGAGATAACGCATCACAGAATCGGGAACAGCTCCTCCCCACACTTCCATGATATAGAAACGAGCCTCTTTATAAAGGGGCAAAAGCGGATCAATATCCTGCTGTTTCATACGGGTGGCAAACAGCGACTGCTGTCCGTCACGAAGAGTCAAATCTCTGATTTTCAACTTCTTGTTTTCCATAACCTTGATATATTAACGGGTTTGGGATTAGTCTGCATAAAAAACCGTGCACTTGCACGCTTGATATTCATTTGCGAAATTACACAATTTTTTTGAAATATCAATAGGTCTTTTCAAATTCGCTTATTTCCATGTGGAATTTTTATCAAAAATCCTCCGGACTTTAGCCAAAGCCATTTATAAACGGTTGCCCCGGCGACACTCCAACCACACTATCAACCTGTTACACATAGGTTGAGGCAAACCGGATTTTTTTTGCTAACTTTGCCTATTGAATCGGACAGGCAATCCACACTCCGATGCATAAGAACCCATATGATAAAGAAGATTGTTGCCCTGCTTTCATTTTTATTGATAACCGTCGCGACTCCGGCACAGAAACCGGAGCCGGTAGAATGGAATGTGTCAGTAGCAGACGAGAATCCCGACAATGCATCAATAAAACTAACGGCCACAATCAGCAAAGGCTGGCATCTATATGGGACACAGTTGCCCGACGACGGCCCCAATGCCACCCGCGTCATCTTCGATCTCCCTGAAGGAGTTTCCATGAACGGCCCGCTCATCCCCTCAGGAACCCCACTCAGCGGATTCGACCCTATTTTCTCTCTAAACCTCACATGGTGGGATAACCAGGTTGAATTTACCCAACCATTGACAATATCGTGCCATGGAAACCGGGAGATATCGGGAACCATCATATACCAGGCTTGCAACGGGCAGACATGCACCCCTCCCCAAAAGCACCATTTTTCGGTCACTGTCACAAATCGGCCGCCGGAAGCACCTGACAATCAAACAGATTCATCAACAGCAACTGAAACAGATGCAAAAAAGACCAGACGCAACGACAGTTCAGGCCAAATAACATCTCCGACTGAAACCGACACCACCGACATCCCCGCTAAACCGGAATATTCCTTATGGGTGATTTTTGCATGGGGCATAGCAGGCGGCCTGATAGCGCTTCTCACGCCATGCATCTGGCCGATGGTTCCTGTCACGGTAGGTTATTTCCTTAATAACCATAGGCGAAAACGCCGGGCTTTTATCGACGCCCTTGTGTATGGCCTGGCTATTATAGCCATATACCTTACGATAGGGATGGCACTGACAGGGATTTTCGGAGTCGGGAAAATATATGAAATCTCCACAGGCCGTTGGGTCAATGTGGCAATCGCCGCCCTGCTGATGCTGTTTGCAGTGTCTTTTTTTGGAGGCATAGAAATCACACTCCCCTCTCAATGGAGCAACAGGGTTGACTCAAAGGCCGAAAAAGCCACCGGTATCGCAGGTATCATTTTAATGGCTCTGACACTCGCCATCGTGTCGTTTTCATGCACGTGCCCTATAATCGGAACACTACTTGTTGAGGCTGCCACAATGGGAAGCTTCACCGGTCCGGCAATAGCGATGGGGGGCTTCGCATTCGCATTGGCACTCCCTTTCTCACTGTTTGCTCTTTTCCCGGCATTGCTCAAACGGATGCCTTCAGCCAATGCGCGTCTTAACTCCGTCAAGATTGTCATCGGATTTGTTGAACTCGCCCTTTCCCTGACATTCCTGTCGATGGCTGACAGAGCCTATGGATGGGGAATCCTCTCTCGTGAAACATTCCTCGCCATATGGACTGTGATCTGCGTGCTCCTCGGGCTTTATCTGCTCGATAAAATCAGATTCGCAAACGACATAAAGCTCCATCATCTCGGAGTCACAAGGCTACTGCTTGCCATAGCATCATGGAGCTTTGCCCTGTACCTGCTTGCAGGCTTATGGGGAGCCCCGGTCGATGCCGTAGAAAACATCATTCCTCCGGCAGCACAAGAGCAGACGGAAATATCCGGCGGCAACATTGATGACAACACTGAAGACTCTACAAACGGTGTTGACAAAAACAGAAGTCAGCAATTCTAATAGCGCAGACACCATTTTGGGGAAATAACATATTCGCAACCAATAAACAGACAAAAATATGGAACAACATAGCCGACAAGAGAAACTCGAAGCCATCGGAAGAGCCATTGATGTGCTCGACACACTTAGGGTGAAATGCCCCTGGGATGCCAAACAGACAAATGAAAGCCTTAGGGAAAACACCGTTGAGGAGGTTTATGAGCTTTGCGATGCCCTCATCAACGGCGATAATAACGGGATAAAGAAAGAGCTTGGAGATGTGCTCCTGCATGTGCTCTTCTACGCAAAAATAGGAGAAGAAAAAGGTGAATTCGATATTGCCTCTGTGGCCGATGCATTGGCATCGAAACTAATCTACCGTCATCCACACGTTTACGGTAACATCGAGGCAGACACAGCCCATCAGGTTGAGCTCAACTGGGAGCAACTAAAGCTCAAAGAAAAAGGGGGGAACCGCAGCATCCTTGCCGGTGTACCCTCTGCCTTACCGGCTTTGGTAAAGGCATACCGTATACAGCAGAAAGCCGCCAATGCAGGTTTTGATTGGGAAAAGCCCGAAGACGTATGGGGAAAAGTAAAAGAAGAGATTGCCGAGTTCTCGAAAGAAGCCGAATCGTTTAAAGGGAAAGACAACACCGACGAACACACCATGAGGCAAATGGAAGAGGAAATGGGCGATGTAATCTTTTCAATAATAAATGCGGCACGACTTTACGGGCTTCATCCCGAGAATGCGCTTGAACGCACAAACAAGAAATTCATCACCCGTTTCAACCATATGGAGCAACGGGCAGCTGAAGAGGGTAAAAAATTTGAAGACATGACTCTCACCGAAATGGAATCATACTGGCAAGAGGCCAAAAGTCTGAAATGACTTTGAGATGTTGCGACCCAGCAATATCACCACACCAATAACCGGAAACCAATCAGCGTTGCCATACGTTCTGTTTAAAGATAATTATGGCTCATGCCGATTCAAATAAACTAACTTTTTTTGACAATGAAAGCATTAAAATTGGCCGCGTTGCTTATGCTCCCGGCAACCTTTGCCGCCGTCGACACTCCATTCGCCGCCACAGCACAGGTGAACCAACTCGACGCCGACATCAATATCATCCCGGATAAGACAGTCAAAACGGATGAAGGGATACGTATATCCCTTTGTATTGTCGGAATCCCGCACACATCACAACGCATCGATGGAATAGACCTGGTCATGGGTCCCAAACTCGTCAAAGCCACCGATATCGACGGAATCGACTTTGAGCGCTATTTCCAGTTTGAAGATGAAGGGGTGCAAGTCATAGAAGTTGATTTCCCATTTAAAGGCACCCTGCCAAAAAATGCCAAGCTGATTTTCCATACAGCCAAAGGCGACATAGAATCCCCGGCAAAGCAGTAACCTCCGCCACAGTTTCAACATTTAACCCAAGAGCAGACATGAAAGTGTGTGTGACAGAGAAACCGAGTGTTGCGCGTGACATCGCATCCATATTAGGGGCAGATGTCAGGCGCGACGGCTATTTTGAAGGTAACGGTTATAAAGTCACCTGGACATTCGGCCATCTGTGCACACTGAAAGAACCTGCCGACTATACCGAATACTGGAAAAGATGGTCGTTGGGAGCACTGCCCATGCTCCCGGCAAAGTTCGGCATAAAACTCATCCCTGTTGAAAGTTATGAACGGCAGTTCAACGTAATAAAAAGCCTGATTGCCGATGCCGACGAAGTGATAAACTGCGGTGATGCCGGACAAGAGGGGGAACTGATTCAGCGCTGGGTGATGCAGAAAGCCGAAACACGCTGTCCGGTTAAACGGTTATGGATCTCATCTCTGACCGACGAGGCCATACGCGACGGATTCAAACAGCTACGGCCATCGGCTGATTTCGACAACCTTTATTATGCCGGCCTGTCGCGCGCGATCGGCGACTGGATTCTGGGAATGAATGCCACCAGGCTTTATTCTCTGAAATATTCAGAGCCTGGAAAAGTATTGTCGATAGGCAGGGTGCAGACACCCACCTTGGCTCTGCTTGTGCAACGTCATAACGAAATAGCCAGTTTTAAGCCGGAAGATTTCTGGGAACTTAAAACGCTCTATAAAGGGGTGATATTCAACGCCACCGGCGGACGGTTCGACAATGAGGCCTTTGCCCTTGAAGCCGCAGAGAGGATAAAAACGATTCCACTCACAATTACCGATGTAACTGAAAAAAAAGGGAAAGAGGCTCCACCCAGGCTCTTCGATCTCACATCCCTGCAGGTTGAGTGCAATAAAAAATGGGGATGGACTGCCGATGAATCTTTAAAGCTGATACAGAGCCTATATGAGAAAAAAGTGACCACATATCCCCGTGTCGACACAACATATCTTAGCGAAGACATATATCCAAAAGTGCCGGGCATCTTAAAGATGATGACACCATATGCCCCGGTCACTGCCCCGGTTCTTGCCATGCCGAAGCTGCCAAAAAGCAAAAAAATATTCGACAACTCAAAAGTCACCGATCACCACGCAATAATACCCACGGGGCAATCTCCCGCAGTACTGCAAGGCAATGAAAGGCTGCTATATCATCTTATAGCCCAACGGTTCATTGCCGCCTTCTATCCTGATTGCGAGTTCATGTCAACCTCCGTAACTGCTGAAGCTGCCGATGTGAAGTTCAAAGCCACAGGCAAAGTGATAACATCGCCAGGCTGGCGCAATGTATTCGATAAGGAAGCTGAAAAAAGCGAAGGTGATAACGGAGATGACAAAATCCTGCCACCATTCATCAAAGGGGAAAGCGGGCCACATGAACCATCGGTGTTGAAAAAGACCACCCAGCCCCCCAAATACTACACCGAAGGCACTTTGCTGAGAGCAATGGAAACCGCAGGCAAGACTGTTGATGATGAAACACTGCGCGAAGCGATGAAAGAAAACGGCATCGGACGACCTTCGACACGCGCATCCATAATAGAGACCCTCTTCAAACGCAGATATATTTACCGCCAGCGCAAAAACATAATGGTCACACAGGCAGGCATAGACCTCATAAACACCATCAATGAGGAACTGCTAAAAAGCGCCAAGCTAACCGGACTATGGGAAAACAAGCTACGGCAGATTGAACGAGGAAGCTACAGCGCACCCGAATTCATAACCGAGCTGAAAACATTGATACAGGAAATCGTGACAAATGTATTGTCAGACAACTCAATGCGCAAAATTGAGGTCGCCGACGAGGAGAAAAAGCCCAAGCCACCTTCAAATGCCAACAAAGACAACGGAGGGGAGACCAAAAAGCCTGCCGCCAAGAGAAAGCCTCCTGTAAAAAAACTCGAAGAGATAAAATGTCCGCTTTGCGGACAAGGTCACATCCTCAAAGGCCACACAGCCTACGGCTGTTCAGAATTCCGCAACGGATGCCCATTAAAACTCCCGTTTGAAGAATTTGCCTCGGAGCTGACACCGGCAAAACTTTCGGCACAGATTAAAAAAGCATTTAAACAAAAATAACAGGATATAGAGATTGTCTAAATCATCAGCAGGATGCAGAATCTACCGGCCAACGATATAATTCAATGGGGCGCCGTAATAGCCATAGTGCTGATTGCCGCCATAACCATCATTAAAAAAATCATGAAATTCCGCTCTACGGTCAAAAACGGTAAGAATCCAGACTGCGGTTGCGGATGTTGCGGTTGCGATGCCGGTTGCGCACTCCGCGATAACAACTCCATTCATAAATCTAACCAACACAAAAGCAATGGATAATAAAACTTTCCAAAACCTGCTTGCCCAGCGAATGAAGTGCGACAACGAGGCTGCAGCACGTCTAATAGAGGGATTCGGGATAATCATACGGGAGCAATGCTCAAATGCAGGAAAAGTAGCCATACCTGGTTTCGGATCGTTTGAAGGAGAGAAACACGATGAGGAAGTATCAACCGACCTTACTTCAGGACGACGGATGCTGCTCCCTCCTTCAATTGAAGTGAAATTCTCAGCAGGAAGTCTTTTAAAACGCAAAATAAAGGAGGCAATGCAATGAAAACCATGCCATTACCGGAAATAATCACATCATTAGTGAGAATCAATGGCTGCAATGAGAGCCTCGCATCTGCTTTTTTAAATGAATTTGCAACTTTAATTGCTGAGGGACTTGCCGATAGCGGCAATGTCACAATAAAAGGGATCGGGACTTTCAAGCTCATTGAACTCGCCGACGATATCGCCATAGAATTCGCACCGGACCAATCACTTGCTGATGCAGTCAATGCCCCATTCTCAATATTTGAGCCGGTTGAACTTGACGATTGTGTCACTGCCGATATGCTCGACGAGACACAGGAATCTCCAAATGAAGATAAGGCACCAGACACCACTGATACAACCATACCTACAGACTGTTTAACAGAGCCTGACGCCATATGCCAACATGGCAGACCGATACAACCTGAAACAGACGTACCGAAACAGTCAACACCTCCAGGCATCCCCCCTATCCCACCAATTTCTCATATCGAGAGCAAAACGACACCCCCTACTGAACGCATTCAACCCGCAGGAGATAACACAGCATGCATACGCTCAGGACGAGATCCCAGAACGCAGATTCGAGGGAATCAGCTACATACGTCTGAGCGGTTGTCGGAATCCAAAGGAAACACTCCATCAGACAGTAGCGATACAACCGCTACACCTGTAACGCGTGAAAAAATAATAGAAAAAGAGCATCTGGTGAAGGTAGTCGACAAATCCCGACACCCTTTCAATATCGTCATTGCATCGGTAATTTCTCTAATCGCAGGTTTGGTTCTCGGATATTTCGCCTATGGCAGAATAAACCTAACAGGCGTCAAGAGTGTTAACATTTCAGCCGAAGATGTGAAAGTGATACATCAGGTTGCCGGCAGCAATGTGGAGGGAGTGACAAGCGAAGCCCCTTCAGAAAGCATGACTCAGTCAGCATCACCGGATTCAATCACATATACAGCCAATTCCATTGCTACCGAATCCGAGGCATATGACAAGGCAGATATGGCGGCGGAAGCAAGAGGTGCAGCTGACATCAAGGAAGATGCAACACGGGTGGTGACCGATACGGTTAAGAGTAACCGTTACCTTACCACAATGGCCATGAAGCATTATGGAAAGAAAAAATTCTGGGTTTATATCTACGAGGAGAACAAGGAGAAACTGCAAGACCCCGATATGATTCCTGCCAACACGGTGGTAGTCATTCCTCCCGCATCGAAATACGGCATCCAGCCAGGCAATCCCGCCAGCGAAGCCGACGCCGAAAAGCGTGCAGCCGAAATAGCGAAACGTCAACACTAAAAATGGCTAAATCTTAATAACGGTTTACTCTTGATAGATAAAATTAACAGTATTTTTTCACATTAACGCGGGTCAATTACCTATTTTTGCATCACTATTCAGCGGCTCTACACCTCCTCTTCAGCCATTCCATATAGGTATGCCGGTAAGAGAAGGCGGTTATTCGCGGATAGTCGGATTTGAACAAAAAAATGAATCATATAACTGTACTTTTCTATGAGTGAAACGGTAAATATCCGCGAGTTAAACGAACTCGTAGCGAGCAAAAACGACTTTGTTAACCTGATTACCCGGGGCATGGACCAGACAATCGTCGGCCAGAAACACCTCGTCGAATCACTCCTTATAGCTCTGCTTTCTAACGGCCATGTACTTCTTGAAGGCGTGCCGGGCCTGGCCAAAACATTAGCTATCAAAACACTGGCCCAACTCATCGATGCAAAATACAGCCGCATCCAGTTCACTCCCGACCTGCTGCCGGCCGACGTTATAGGCACCATGGTCTACAGTGTAAAGTCTGAACAGTTCCAGGTTAAGAAAGGCCCGATTTTCGCGAATTTCGTTCTTGCCGATGAAATCAACCGCGCTCCGGCAAAAGTGCAGTCCTCCCTTCTTGAAGCGATGCAGGAGCGCCAGGTAACAATCGGCGACAATACATTCCAGCTCGATGAGCCGTTTCTGGTGATGGCCACACAAAACCCCATAGAACAGGAAGGCACCTACCCCCTGCCAGAAGCACAGGTTGACCGTTTCCTGTTGAAAGTGGTAATCGGCTACCCGACCCGTGAGGAGGAGAAAATCATCATACGCCAAAACATCACAAACGAGAAAAAAAATGTGATGCCGCTGCTGAAACCCCACGAAATCACCGAGGCCCAGAAGATTGTTGAACAGATTTATATCGACGAAAAAATCGAGCGTTATATCGTCGACATAGTGTTTGCCACACGTTTTCCTGCAGACTACGGATTGAAAGACCTCACCGGCATAATCGGATTCGGGGCATCTCCACGCGCATCGATTTCATTGGCACGGGCAGCCCGCTCCTATGCCTTCCTGCGCCAGCGCGGATATGTGATTCCTGAAGATGTGCGTGCCGTCTGCCACGATGTGATGCGCCACCGCATCGGCCTGACATATGAGGCAGAAGCTAACAACATCACCGCCGACGAAATAATCTCTGAGATTCTCGACAAAGTGGAGGTGCCTTGACCAGGCGCCTCCCATAGCATTGGCCACCCCAAAGCTATCAGGCACTACCTCCATAAAATCTCATAATTCCCCCTACTAACCGAATTTTGGAAATCAGATGGATGCCAACGAGCTGCTGAAAAAAGTCAGAAGAATAGAAATCAAGACACGCGGACTGTCGCAGAATATTTTTGCCGGAGAATACCACTCTGCATTCAAGGGGCGGGGTATGACATTCTCTGAAGTAAGGGAATACCAATATGGCGACGACATCCGCGATATTGACTGGAATGTCACAGCCCGCCATAACCACCCGTATGTGAAAGTCTATGAAGAAGAGCGCGAGCTGACGGTAATGCTGCTGGTCGATGTCAGCGGATCCCGTCTATTCGGTGCCGTAGGTGAGGAAAAACGCGAAATGATTGCAGAAATCGCCGCAACGCTGGCATTCTCGGCCATACAGAACAACGATAAAATAGGGGTAATCTTCTTCTCAGACAAAATAGAGAAGTTCATTCCGCCGAAAAAGGGCAGGAAACATATCCTCTTCATAATCCGGGAATTGCTTGATTTCACCCCCGACAACAAAGGCACAGACATAGCCATGGTGCTCAGGTATTTCACCGATGCACTGAAAAAGAGATGCACAACTTTCCTGATTTCCGATTTCATCGACGACAAAGACTATTACAAGGCCCTTTCGATAGCATCTAACAAACACGATGTATATGGCGTTCAGGTCTATGACAAACGCGACTCCCAGATTCCCGATGTCGGGCTGATGCGGGTTCGCGACCTCGAAACCGGAGCCGAGCAATGGATTGACACATCGTCGAAAAAAGTGCGCAACGAATACCAGCGATGGTGGTATGAGCGGCAGCAACGCATGTCTGACACACTGAAACGTTGCCGGGTCGGGTCTGCATCAGTAGCAACTGACGAAGACTATGTGACGGCTCTAATGGGGCTTTTCAAACGCAGAGGCTGACATATACGGCATAAACGGTGGAATCTATTTTGATTAAAACAGCATGAAGATAACAAAATCATATATCGCCGGAATTGCATTGCTGGGCGCCGCGATAGCGGGCACAGATACAGCCACGGCCAAGATGTCGGTAAAAGCATCTGTAGACTCATCGCAAATGGTCATGGGTCAACAGATGGCAATAAAACTCGACATTCTCGACAATGCATCAAAACCGGGCCAACTGGTAATCGACAAAGAGGCATTCCCTAAAGAGGTCGAGGTTATCGATTGGGTCTATGGCGACACAACCGACCTCGGCAACGGGCTTGTGGAAATGCAGCGCGCGCTCGTAATCCAGTCGTTTGACTCGGGCGTGTATGTCATTCCGCCTTTTATGATGGTCAACGGTCCCGACACAGTGCGCAGCAACGAGCTGACTTTGAAGGTCAATCCCGTTGATGTCAGCCAAATGTCAGACATAAATCCGTTAGCCCCTCCGGCTAAATTCCATTCCAGATGGTATGACTGGCTACCCGACTGGATAACAGACTACTGGGCATGGATTCTATTGGGACTTGTAGTTATTGCCGCCGGCATATGCGCCTACCTTATTCTCACAAAGAAAGTGGCAGTCAACATTATGCCGCAGAAAAAACGCCTGCCCCCAGACCGGATTGCCCTCGACCGTCTCACAGCCCTGAAAGAGGAACAGCTTTGGGAACGAGGCCAAGAGAAGGAATACTACACACAGCTAATCGATATCCTGCGCGAATATCTTCAGGAACGTTTCGGCATAAACGCCATGGAAATGACCTCCTCTCAAATTATGAAGGCCCTGCAGGCAAACGAAGAGACACGTATGCCAAAAGAATATATGCGCAAAGTGGTAGAGATTGCCGACTATGTGAAATTCGCCAAAGTGCGGCCTATGCCCGACGACAACGTGCGTTCACTTCAGAATGCCATGCAGTTTGTTGAGGAAACCCGCCCTGTTGAGCCTGTTGCCGAGGAAGCGGAAAACTCTTCCGCCAACCACACTGCCGCAGAGCCCTCCGATACGACACAAAATAACCAACCCTCAAAAGGAAAGGAGACCAAATGATGCACTTCGCCCATCCCGGACTTCTGTGGCTATTCCTGATTTACGCGCCACTGATTGCATGGTATGTGTGGAAACACCGCACAGCCTATCCTTCTTTGGGGGTATCTACCACCGGGCCGTTCAAACGGCTCCGGCGCCCTATGAAGCAATATATGCTCCACGGACTGTTCGTGCTCCGTCTGCTTGCAATAGGATGCCTGATTATAGTGCTTGCGCGTCCACAGACCCGCGACGCATGGCGCACATCCAAAACCGAAGGAACCGACATGGTCATCGCCCTCGACATATCATCGAGTATGCTTGCACGCGACTTCAAGCCCGACCGTCTGGAAGCAGCAAAGAAAATAGCGGCAAAATTCATCAATGGCCGCGAAAACGACAACATGGGTCTGGTTGTATTCGCAGGAGAGGCATTCACCGGTGTGCCTATGACTACAGACCGTGCTGCCCTGACAAACTACGTCAACGCCCTTAACCGCGAGATGCTTGAAGACGGCACAGCCATCGGCGACGGCCTTGCCACATCTATAAACCGCATAAAAGAAGGCAAAGCAAAGTCAAAGAGCATCATCCTGCTCACAGACGGATCCAACAATACCGGTATCGTAGCCCCCCTGACAGCCGCTGAAATCGCCCACAAAATGGGGATAAAAGTCTACACCATCGGAATCGGAACCAACGGAACCGCCCCCTACCCCCAAGTCAACATGTTCGGACGGATAGAATATGTGCCCATGCCTGTGGTAATCGATGAAACCACACTGAAACAGATAGCGGAAATCACCGGCGGCAAATATTTCCGTGCCACAGGCAACAAAGTGCTGTCGGAAGTGTTTGAGGAAATCGACAAACTTGAGAAAACGGAACTCGATGTGCGCCATTTCTCACATACCGAAGACTGCTACCTTCCTTGGGCCCTTCTGGGTCTCGGGCTGTTCCTGCTGGAACTTCTGCTACGACAGACCTATCTCAGAACCATCCCCTGATGCTGAATCCGACGGCGCATAACCCATATGATCACATATGACTGCCGACGTCACCATATAACGAATCTGACAAGAAATTATGACTTTCGCATATCCATATCTGCTCTATCTGTTGCTGCTGATACCGGTGCTATTCGGGCTTTGGTATTGGGCGCGCGTATCCCGGAAAGCCAAACTGCGCCGTTACGGACAGCTGAAGCATCTCGAACCGCTAATGCCCGACGCATCAAAATATATGCCTGCGGTTAAAATCTCGCTCGAACTTCTTGCTTTGGCGGCGCTGATTGTAGCCGTTGCCCGTCCACGCGCAGGAGAGAAAGAGGAGGTTGAAAACACCTCCGGGATAGAGGTGATGATTGCATTTGACGTGTCAAGATCAATGCTGGCATCGGCCAGCGACGACCCCAACGGGGTTTCACGTCTGCAGCGAGCCAAATATATCCTCAACCGTCTGATCGACAAGCTCGACAACGACAAGGTGGGGCTGATTGTTTTCGCCGGGGAAGCCTACACCCAACTGCCGATAACCACCGATTTCCTTTCGGCACGGATGTATCTCGACGAAATTTCAACCGATATGGTTCCGACACAGGGCACAGCCATCGGCACAGCCATCAACATGTCAATCAACTCATTCTCAACCGATGAAGACATCAACAAGGCGATTATCGTAATTACAGACGGTGAGAACCATGAGGGAGATGCAATGGAGATGGCGCAATATGCCAAGAGCCTCGGCATAGAAGTTGATGTAATCGGAGTCGGCTCTCTCAAAGGAGCACCAATCCCTATCGACAGCCGACGCGGGGAATTCCTGCATGATGCCTCAGGCGCACCCGTCACCACCTATCTCAATGAAGCCATGGCAAAAGAAATCGCTAAGGCCGGCAACGGAACATACATCAACGGATCCAGTTCAAAGGCTGTTGACCAGCTTATCGGGCAACTCGACAAAATTAAGAAATCCGACCTTAAACATGTGAGCTACAAAGCAAGTGCCGAACAGTTCCCAGTGTTCGTGTGGATAGCACTCATACTGCTTGTCATCGACATGTGTGTGCTCCCGGGCAAGATTTCATGGCTCAGGAAATTCACTTTCTTCAGCAAATAAAACACTCTCTTGAAGTCACAGACCTACATGACAATGAAACGTATTAAAAATATACTCGCATATATGGTGCTGGGAATAGGTTCGGCGATTATGGCCGCGTCGTGTCACAGCGATGATGACGCCACCCCTGCGACTATCTCCACAAAACGTGAGCGCAACTCAATCAAAGAGGGTAACGACCTCTATGGCAAACAACGTTATGCAGAAGCTGAAGTTGCCTATAAAAAAGCCCTTGAAGAGAATCCTGAAAACGCCACGGCGCAGTTCAACCTTGCGTCGGCATATCTCAAACAACGAGGCGAAGACCTTACCAACAAAGAGGATTCATTGATACGCACCGCCGACGGTATGCTTGCAAAAGTGGCGCAGAACCCCGACAGGAAGTTGGCCGAGAACTCATTCTACGACCGCGGCAATGTCGCTTATAAATCTGAAGACTATGCCGCAGCCATAGAACACTACAAAAACGCATTACGCCGAAATCCCGATAACGACCAGGCTCGCCAGAACCTGCGTCTGGCACAGCTGAAAAAGCAGGAACAAGACCAGAATCAGCAAAATCAGGATCAGAACAAAGATCAGCAGCAAAACCAGGACCAGCAGCAGAACCAAGACAAGCAACAAAACGAAAATCAAGACCAAAACCAGGATAAAAATCAGGATCAAGATAAGAACCAAGACCAGAACCAGCAGAATAAGCAAGACCAGAGCCAAGACAAACAGCAGCCTCAGCAACAACAGCAAGGCGGTCTGAGCGATGCCAGCGCACAGCAGATTCTCAAAGCCATGGAAGACAAAGAGAACGGCACGCGCCAGAAGGTTGAACTTATGAAGCAGGGGGAAGAAAAACGTGCTAACCGCCGCACAACAGACAAGCCCTGGTAAGCACAGGGGGAGATATGCCGCCTGAAAGACGGACGGCCAGACGATTCAACTATTTCGATTCAGGTAAAGAAGATAACATATGAAAAAGCTGTTAACGACATTGGCTTTATTATTGGGGGTAATTGCAGCGGTGTCAGCACAGACATCGTTTCAGGTCGTGCCCCCGCGCAACGTTATTGCCGGGAATGTCTTTTATGTGACCTACAGGCTGACCAACGGCGACGGCAGCAGTCTAAGCGCGCCCCCGATCAGCGGATGTAAACTGCTGTCGCCACGGCCCGGTGTCAGCACCATGCAATCAATGCAGATAATCAACGGGCACCAGACTTCAAGCACTACGGAAGATTACACTTTCACCTACCGTGCGGAAAAGGAAGGAACTTACACCATTGCGGAAGCATCTATTGTTTCGGGCGGTAAAACCTACCGCACCAACAGCGCCACGTTCAAAATCCTGCCTCCCGACAAAAACCAGGGAGCATCGGGCAATAACAGCGTTTATGGAAACGGCTACGGTTCTCCCCGTGTCGACAATCTCGACAGCCAGGATTCACAGGCACAAATCGGGAAAAACGACATATTCGTCAGAGTAATATTAAACAAAAGCCATGCCTACGAAGGTGAAGCCATTGAATGCACCCTGAAGCTCTACACTAAATTCGAGCGCATCAACTCGTTCATGATGACCTCCCCCCCGACATTCGACGGCTTCCTGATTGAGGAACTCGACACCCAGGCGGCACTGAACGATGTGGAACACTATAACGGACAGAACTACATAACCGCCGTTCTGAAAAAATGCATCATCTATCCGCAGAAATCGGGTAAGCTCACCATCAACTCAGGGAAATACGACTTGAGCGTAGTTCAGCTCGAAAGGGTGTCAAACGGATTCTTCATATCGGCGCGTCCGGTTGAAAAAGAGGTTCATCTGCAACCTTTCACCCAAAGCGTCAACATCACTCCCCTGCCCCAGCCCGCACCCGCATCATTCTCCGGCGCTGTCGGCCAGTTCAAGTTTGAAAGCAACCTTAGCAACACAGAGCCACGCACCGGCGAGGCTGTGTCGCTGCGCTACATAATAACCGGCACAGGTAACATCAAATTCCTGAAAGCGCCCAAACCGTCGATACCCAATGAGTTTGAGCAATACACGCCAAAAACGGAAGAAAACACGCGTGTCACCGGTAACAATATGACCGGCACTGTGATGGTCGACTACACAATAGTGCCACAGAGTGTAGGAGAATTCAAAATACCGCAACAGGAATTCTCATATTTCGATCCCGCCAAGAAGGAGTATGTTACCGTCAACGCCCCGGGCTATACAATGAACATAGCCAAAGGCTCAGGCACAACCATGAGCGCCGACCAACGCGACATAGAAGCTAAAAACACAGACATACACCACATAAAACTAGGAGACAAAGGGCTGAGCCACGACCACCGCCCGATGGTGCGCTTCTGGTGGTATTGGGCTATTTTCGGTTGCTTGGCGGCCATCATGCTCGGAAGTTTCTGGATATACCGACGTCAGCTCAAAATGGATGCCGACGTGGCCGGCAGACGCACATCCCGGGCCAACAAAGTGGCACGCAGACGCCTGAAAGCCGCCGAAGGATTCATGAAAGCCCACAAGAGCGAACTCTTCTACGAAGAGACCCTTAAGGCTTTGTGGGGCTATCTAAGCGACAAGCTCAACATGCCGGCTTCGCAACTGACACGGCAGAATATCGTTGACACTCTCTCTGAACGAGGTGTTGAGACTGCCGTAACTGATAAAGTGATAAATCTGCTCGACAAGTGCGAAATGGCCCGTTACACCCCCGATTCCTCTCTCGATTCATCGGTAGAGGCGCTATACAACGAAGCGACAGACACAATTAACGCCATGGAGAAAGCCAAACTCACACGATAATCATTATGAAAACCATCATATTCAACCTATTTGCAGCAATCCTGGCGCTCAGTGGGCCAATAGCCTACGGTCAGACCCCCATGTCATCTGACAACGGAACGACACCCGACAGCATTTCAACCGTTGCTGAAACTGCAACATCTGCCGGGCAGCCCCTGGCAACCCGCTCAGGCGAAGAGCTCGCGCAATCAGGAGATTCAGCATATGCAGCCGACAACTTCGTGCTTGCCGGGGAGCTTTACACTGAAGCCATGAAAACCGGCGGCTCATCTGCCGTTCTGTTCTATAACCTCGGAAATGCATATTACCGGCAAGGTAATCTTGGGAAAGCCATCGTCAACTATGAACGTGCATTGAAACTCGATCCTACCAATGCCGACGCGCGCGAAAACCTGGCATTCGTGAAATCCAAAATAACCGACCGTCAGATTGAAGAAGGCTCGATTATGACAACCTTGTGGCACAACATTGTCGGAGTGTTCACAGCCGATGCCTGGGCATGGATTGCCGTGACTTTGTTTGCATTATTCCTTGGCGCATTGTCGGCATATCTTTTTTCATCGGTCATCATAGTGAAAAAAATCTGTTTCTTTGGCGGAATAGTATTGTTTCTGCTTTGCGGGGCATCGATTATCGTATCTTTCGCTGCCGCCGACAGAATGGAAAACGATACCGATGCCATAATCCTGCCACCCTCCGCGCAACTATCCACCACACCAAGGGAAGCTCGCACACGCAGTGAGGAGGCATTCCTGCTCCATGAGGGCACGAAAGTGGAAATTGTCGACTCCGTGGCTACAACATCCGACGGGAAATGGTATGAAGTAAAAGTAGGAACAGGCGACCGGGCATGGATAAAGGCATCTGAGGTGGAACGCATATAACACCTTTCAGACCGATTCAGAAGCTCTGTAGGCCGGTTTCACCCACAGCCGCGGCACTATGTTGAAAATTATTTCAGCAGCATCGGCAAAAGGAACTCTTTGACATTCCTGCAATTACACCTCTTAGGCGAATTTATGTGTTTTATAACACATATAAAGCATTTGGAAAAGTCAAACATTCCTTTTAAATTAGTGACGTAATAATCTTAATACTCACCCATAAAAACATAAGATCATGACAAAGACAATCACTTTCAACGATCTCCGCCGCGTAAAAGACAGTTTGCCCGACGGCGCAACCCACCGCATCGCCGACGAGCTTCATATAACCGTACAGACCGTCCGCAACTATTTCGGCGGCTCAAACTATGAATATGGGAAAAACTGCGGTATGCATATCGAACCGGGGCCCGACGGAGGCATCGTAGTGCTCGACGACACAACCATCTACGACAAAGCCCTCGCCATTCTTGAAGAGGAGGAGATGAAAAAAGAACAATAAGATGCGGGAGATTTCCCCTACCCATCAGAAAAGAAAATATCGCGCCCTGAGGATGCTGCATGAAAATGTGGAACCGGGGGTGCGATATTCTTAGTTAGAATCCGGCAAACGCCACCAATGCCATCAATCAAACATAAAAAACCATGACACCCGACAGACTGATAACCCTGGCCATACACACATATGAACGGGCGCTTCCCGTCAAGAGCCTCCTCGAAAGAGAAGGAATCTATGTGGAGCTTAACAACGTGAATCTTGCCGCTCCCGTGGTTTCTCCAGGTGTCAGACTACGGATAAAAGAATCTGACCTGCCGTTAGCCCTGCGCATAGTTGAAAACATGGATATTTTCACTGCCCACGACGCAACAATGGCTGGCAAAGGGGTAATGCTCGTGCCTACCGATTTCACACCATTATCATTATCAGCGGCAAAACTGGCAATGCAATTAGCTGCAAAGCAGAAATGGGAAATCGAATTCCTGAATGCCTTCATCTCTCCGGCAAACCGCGACACTGTGCAGCTCTCAGACGCATATGACTATGAACTTGCCGACATTGCCGCCACACGGCAGTTGCAAAGTGAAGCCGAAACGCTTATGAAACGCTTCACCGCCAAAATAATGGAATCGATCAAATCGGGAGAGGTGCCGGCAGTCAAATTCACATCAAAAATATGCGAAGGGATTCCTGAAGAGGTGATTCTGGAATATATCCGTGAAGAAAAGCCCCAAATGGTGGCAATGGGCACACGTGAAACCAACAAAAAAGAGGAGGAACTCATCGGAAGCGTAACTGCCGAAGTGCTCGACGGTTGCCGCATACCGGCATTCACCATCCCTGAGAATGTTAATCTGAAACTGATTGCCGACATGCACGACGTAGCCTTTTTCTGCAACCTCGACCAGGAGGATATGTTGGCGCTCGATTCACTCTACCGCATGTTTCCCGACCTCAACCTGAACGTCACACTGATTGACATCCCTTCAAAACGGTTCCGGGCCGGACAGCCAGACAAAGCCCGCCAGAACCTGCTCGATTACTGCCGCAACCATTATGAAGGTTATGCATTCTCAATGCGCACAATCGAGCCGAAATCCCTTTCAGAGGAGTTCCGCAATCTCGAGCATGAGATTCCGTTCCAGATGCTTTGTATGCCCAACAAACGCAAAAACGTGATTGCCCGCGTATTCAACCCCAGTCTCGCCCACCGCATCTTATTCAGTGCCGACATTCCGATGATGGTCATACCGGTCTGACGTTTTAGCACACATCCCGTTGTATGAAGCTCTCAAAGAAATCCTCACTGTTGTCGAATCTGCAATTTGTGTTGGAAGCCCACATTATCAACTGGCCGTGGCCTTCCCACGCAGAACATAGCCGACGACGCAGAGCGGCAAGAGGCCGCTACCTGCGTCGGTTCCTGCAACCTTTGACTGATGAGTTCCGCAACATCGAGCCGGACCTGCATCCTGCCGAACCCGAACCGGAGTGGATTTTCACCATCTGGCTGCAAGGAGAGCAGGATATGCCCCCGGTTGTAAAAGGCTGCATTGAAAGTATGCGCCGCAATACCGGTAAAGAAGTCGTTGTGCTTGATGCGGAATCACTTTTCCGATGGATTGACTTACCCCGGTTCATCGTTGACATGTGGAAAAGCGGCCATATGCGGGCGGCGCATTTCACCGATATCTGCCGTGTGGCATTGGTCTACCGACATGGCGGCTATTGGTTCGATGCCACAGCATTGGCCACAGGCCAGATCCCACATTGGATAGAAAACGCCGACGTATTCCTCTACGAGACGCGCACTGACCCGGTGACATTCCATATAGGATTCCAAAACTGCTTCATACGGTCGCAGAAAGGCAATTTCCTGATGAAGGCGTGGCTTCATGCAATAATAACCTATTGGCAGAACGTCGGCTATCCTAAAGCCTATATGATCCACCAGGTTATACTCGATTTCATTATCGAAAACGACCCTCGCTGCAAAGCCATCTACGATCAGATGCCCCATGCCGAACAGCAACCCACCCATCAGCTATGGTGGGCATATGGCCTCGAACCATTCAATGAACAGAAATGGGAACAAATAGCAAATCTCGCCCCGTTCCAGAAAACGCGCCACAGCGACAACCCTTTTGAAGTTGCCGGAAGTTTCCGCGACGTAATCATGCGCAGACTTCTGTCGCTACCGGCGGAACCTGCAACAGACTCCAGTTCCCAAAAACCACAACCAGACATAAAATAGCACACCATGAACAACAAGACGCCATCGTTGAGCATCATAATGCCTGTATATAACGTTGAGCGCTATCTGCGCGAAGCGGTCGATTCGGTGATTGCACAGACATTCACCGACTGGGAGCTGATTCTCATCGATGACGGTTCACCCGACAACTGCCCCGCCATCTGCGACAGCTATGCCGCCGCAGACCCCCGGATAAGAGTCATACACCAGGCTAACGGAGGCCTGTCAGCTGCCCGAAACAGCGGATTGGAAATATCCGAAGGTCGTGTGATTGGGTTTGTCGACAGCGACGACCGAATCGACAGCCGGATGTATGAAAAAATGATTGCAGCCATGACAAAACACAATGCCGATATGGTGTTGTGTGGGTATTGTTTTGAATGGCGCAACCGAACAAAAATTAAACAGCCGATGCCATGCGCCTCTGTGCTGAGCCACGACGAAGCAATGCGTGAACTATTTGAGAACCGCGCTATAGAAAGTTACTCTTGGGATAAAATCTACCGTCGTGAAATCATTTCATCACTATACCCGGTAGGACGCAACTATGAAGATCTCGCGGTAATGCATCGATGGATGAATAACACAAGCCGTCTTGCAGTAGTCGACGAGCCGCTGTATCATTACCGTATGAGAAAATCGGGGATTGTATATACCCCGTCAGTGCAGACCCGTATCGACAAACTAAATGCCGACCTCGAAAGAATCAAATATTACCATACGCTCAAAATATCTGGATTAGACTGGCAGAAAATCGACGCATCAGCTGTAAAAAGCGCCGTAGGATGCGCAAAGCATATAGCCCGTTATTGCAGCAAAAAAGATGCATATGCAGCATTCAAACAGATTATAGCTGCAACCACAGAATTCTATGACCGGATAAAAGATACCGGGGTTCTTAATGCCCGGACAGAGAAACGCTACCAACGATTGTTGTCGTCACCCTGTCTGTTCCGTTTAAGTATGCGCATCGGGATAATGTTCCAACCTGCACGCCTGAAAAAGGCACAAGGTCTATTCCCATGAAAAACAAAACAAAAATGAAATCTAAGAAACCGAGAGTGTCACTGCTTGTGACCACATATAATTCGCCCCGCTATCTCGAGCTGTCGATACGCAGCATCTTCAACCAGCGCCGTCTTCCCGATGAAATCCTCGTGGCCGACGACGGCTCAGGCGAGGAAACCCGGCTGCTGGTAGAGGAACTCGCCGCTGAATCATTCGTGCCTCTGCGCCACATATGGCATCCCGATAAAGGATTCCGGCTATCAGCAATCCGCAATAAGGCAATTGAGGCCGCCAATGGCGACTATATAATACAGATTGACGGTGATATAATCCTGCATCCGGCATTTGTTTTAGACCATATGCGTATAGCCCGAAAAGGCAGCTTCATCACAGGAAGCAGGGTTCTGCTCACCAAAGAAACGACTGACGAAATCATCAGCAGCGGCAACGTTGACCTTGCTGCAATAAAAACCATAAAGAAAGGGCTGAACGGGCGTAGGATGCCTCTGCTGACACCTTTTATGACCGGATATAAAAGCCGTCAAGGAGAATATGTCAGAGGCTGCAACATGGCATTCTGGCGCGAAGACCTGCTCCGGGTCAACGGTTATAACGAAGACATAACCGGCTGGGGTCGCGAAGACTCAGAGCTGTCGTGGCGGCTAATCAATGCGGGGGTAAAAAAGCGTTTCCTGAAATTCGGCGGCATAGAATATCACCTCCATCACAACGAAAACGCCAAAGACCGGGATCCACGCAACATCGAGTTGATGGAACACACACGCACAGCGCGGCTCACATGGGCGAAAAACGGCATTTTCAAAGAAAGGAATTAACCTGTAGAAGAGATTGTCATAAGATATGAAACCTGCTGAAACCCTATCGGTAGCAAAATGGCAACAAGAACTCCAAGCTGCCGCCCAACCCGGAAAGACAGCCATATTGAGCAGCTTCTTTAAAACTGGCAAAGGGGAATATGGCGAAGGCGACACGTTCATCGGCGTCACAGTACCGGCCAACCGTGCCGTATCGCGCCGTTATGCATGGCTCTCGCTCGATGAAATATCAGAGATGATTGACAGCGAAGTGCATGAATTCCGCCTCGGCGGAATGCTTGCGCTGGTTGAGCGCTACAGGAAAGCCCGAACCGACGCAGACCGCAACGCCGTTGTTGATTTCTATCTTGCCAACGGCCACAAAGCCAACAACTGGGATTTGGTCGACCTAAGCTCCCCATATATCTTAGGCGCTGAAATCGCCGCCGGACGCCGCACCGGCCAAATCGACCGGCTCATAGCCTCCGGCAATCTGTGGCGTCAGCGTATCGCCATGGTCTCGATGCTCAATCCTGTGATGAAACATGGCGACACAGCCATGGCCACCGCTACCGCCTCGAAACTCATCACCCATCCCCACGACCTGATGCGAAAGGCCGTAGGCTGGGTGCTCCGAGAAGTCGGCAAAAAAGACATCGACGCCCTGCTCCGTTTCCTTTCCACCCACATCGCCTCAATCTCAGCCACAACCCTGAGCTACGCCACCGAAAAACTCCCCAAAGAAGAGCGCCTCCACTGGCGCACCCTCCGCCGCACCTCCCAATCCCCATCCACCTTGGCTACCCCCCAATAAAAATGTGTTTGAATTTAACTCAAATATAAATTGAGCAGATTATACTACCGGCGGCGTGGTGGTTGGCGGTGAGGGGCGGAGGGGAAGAGGCGGCGGATTATGTCGGGGCGGTGAAGGCGGTTGAGAGAGGCTATGATTCCTTGGCGGTAGGCACGGTCATACCAGAAAAAATACTGGCGCTGGGCGAGTTTCTCTTCGGGACGGATGGCGGTGAATATCTTCTCTCCGGTGTAGGGATGGAAGCCTGAATAATATATTTCCGTGGCCACTGTCATTGGGGTGGGTGTGAAATCCTGCACCTGTTCGAGGTGGAAATCGAGCTGCCGGGTCTTTATGGCCAGCTCGGCCATATCTATTTCCGTGCAACCGGGATGCGATGAGATGAAATAAGGAATCAGTTGCTGGCGCAGGTTGTCGCGCTCATTGATACGGTCGAATATCTTCTTGAACTCATAAAACAGGTTAAACGACGGCTTGCGCATAACTTGCAAAACCCGCTCTTCGGTGTGTTCCGGCGCCACTTTCAGACGCCCGCTCACATGGTTGCGAATCAGTTCTTCATTATAGCGTCGGTTGGCTGCATCGATTTTCGGATTACCCGTCGGGTGCATCGAAAGGTCGTAACGCACACCGCTCCCGATAAACGATTTCTTCACCTCCGGCAAGGCATCAACGGCATGATATATGTCGAGCAGCTGACGGTGGTCGTTGTTGAGGTTCGGGCAAGGCTTAGGATGCAGACAGCTCGGACGCATACACTTGCGGCAGATTGCAAGGTCTTTGCCGCCCATAGCATACATGTTTGCCGAAGGGCCTCCCAGGTCAGAGATATATCCTTTGAAGCCATCCATACGAACCACCTGTCTGACTTCACGCAGAATCGAGTCTTTGCTGCGCGAGGCTATGAATTTGCCCTGGTGGGCTGAAATAGTGCAGAAAGCACACCCCCCGAAGCAGCCCCGGTGCATGTTGACCGAGAACTTAATCATGTCAAATGCCGGAATGCGCTTCCCTTTATAGCGGGGATGGGGCAAACGTGTGTATGACAGGTCAAACGAGCGGTCAATCTCTTCCGACGTCATAGGTGGATGCATCGGATTTATCCTCACCACGCGGTTTCCGTGTGGCTGCCACAACGTCGCACCCTCATAGCGGTTTGACTGCTGCTCGATATGCATGAAATTTTCCGACTGCTTGATTTTATGGCGCTTGCATTCTTCAAACGAAGTGAGGATGATATTGTCGCCGTCAGCGGCAGGCATCGAAGAGAGCGGCTGCAACACGGCGGTCTGTTTCAACGATTTAATCTCCCCTACCGGCACACCGCTATCGAGCAACCGCGCCAGTTCGAGCACAGGCTTTTCCCCCATGCCGTAAATAACCATATCCACCGGGGCATCAAGCAATATCGACGGGCGAAGACGGTCCTGCCAATAATCATAATGTGAATTCCGACGGAGCGACGCCTCGATGCCTCCGGCAATAACCGGCACATCGGGATAAAGCTTGCGCAGGATTTCGGAATAGACTATCGTGGGATAGTCGGGGCGCATCCCATGCCGCCCGTCGGGGGTATAGGCGTCATCGCTGCGCCGCCGCCGCGCTGCAGTGTAGTGGTTGACCATAGAGTCCATAGCCCCGGCAGAAACCCCGAAGAAGAGGCGCGGACGACCGAATTTGCGGAAGTCGCGCAGGTCATCCTGCCAGTTGGGTTGCGGCACGATGGCCACACGGTAACCTCCCACCTCCATAAGGGTGCGCCCTATCACAGCCGCACCGAATGAGGGATGGTCAACATAAGCGTCCCCGGAAAATATCACAACATCGACTTCATCCCAACCCCTAAGTTTAGCCTCCTTCACCGAAGTGGGCAACCAGTCTGTCAAATTATGTTGTTGCATACGGCAAATATCAAGAACGGGTTTTGAGCAATTCCTCCATTTTGATTATCTCGTCGCGCAACCGGGCCGCCTCCATAAATTCCATGTTTTTGGCAGCAGCAACCATTTCGGTGCGCATCCGGGTTATAGAGCGTTGCATTTCATCCACACTCATATAAGGAATGACCGGGTCGGCCGCGATGTTGACACTTGTGGTGTATTCACTTTCATATGGCAACGGGGAAGCCACAGCCTGGCGGTTCTGACGCCCACCTTTTGGCGTCTGCGACGGACGCACATCCTCATCGTCAATGCCGATGATGCGGTTGCGGGCTTTAACGATTGCCTGCGGTGTGATTCCATGCTCCTCGTTATATGCCAACTGTTTTGCACGGCGACGCTCGGTCTCCTCTATTGTCAGCCGCATCGAGTCGGTGATTTTGTCGGCATACATTATCACCTCCCCGTTGAGATTACGCGCGGCGCGGCCAACAGTCTGCGTCAACGACCGGTGCGACCGCAGGAATCCCTCCTTATCGGCATCAATAATAGCCACCAACGACACTTCTGGCAAGTCCAACCCCTCACGAAGCAGGTTCACCCCGATAAGCACGTCAAACACCCCTGCGCGGAGATTATCGAGAATCTTTATGCGGTCGAGAGTATCTACATCGGAATGGATATAAGCCGATTTTATCTGCAACTTCTGCATGTAATCGTTCAGCTCCTCAGCCATGCGCTTTGTGAGGGTAGTTACAATCACACGCTCCCCTCGCTCGCGCCGAATTTCAACCTGTTCGAGCAGATGGTCAATCTGATGCTCCGACGGCACAACCTTTATAACCGGGTCAAGCAGTCCGGTCGGACGGATAACCTGCTCCACCACTACCCCCTCGCTCTTTTCAAGCTCGTAGTCGGCAGGAGTGGCGCTGACATATATGGTCTGACCCGACAGGCGCTCGAACTCCTCGAAGCGGAGCGGCCGGTTGTCGAGCGCCGACTGCAGGCGGAAACCGTAGTTCACCAGATTCTCCTTGCGCGACAGGTCACCACCATACATGGCTCGTATCTGCGGCACTGTTACGTGGCTCTCGTCGATTATCGTCAGATAGTCTTTCGGGAAATAGTCCAACAGGCAGAACGGGCGCATACCCGGTTCGCGACCATCGAAATAACGGCTGTAGTTCTCGATTCCCGGGCAGTGCCCCACCTCACGGATCATCTCAATATCGTAGGTGGTGCGCTCATAAAGGCGCCTGGCTTCCATCTCGCGCGCCTCCTTGCGGAAAAACTCCACCTGTTCGCCGAGGTCGAGTTCCATCTGCGCCAAAGCCGTGGCCTGACGCTCACGCGAAGTCACAAACAGGTTTGCCGGATAAATCTTGAACATTTCGTGGCTCCCCAACGGAGTGCTGTCGAGCGGATGCAGCGTTGAAATCGATTCAATCTCATCACCCCAGAACACCACACGGAGTATTATTTCCTCATAAGCCAGACGGATATCCACCGTGTCACCCTTCACACGGAAATTGCCACGGTTCAATTCAATCTCATTGCGCGAATACAAGGCCTCTGCCAAACGGCGCAGGAACGCATTACGCGCAACCCTCTGCCCCACATGTATGTCAATAACACCGGCATTGAAATCCTCAGGATTCCCCATGCCGAACAGACACGAAACCGAGCTGACGACCACAACATCACGACGCCCCGACAAAAGAGCCGACGTAGTGGCCAGGCGCAGTTTCTCGATTTCGTCGTTGATCATCAGGTCTTTCTCAATATACTTGTCGACCGAAGGTATATAGGCCTCCGGCTGGTAATAATCGTAATACGACACGAAATACTGCACCGAATTCTCCGGAAAAAACTGTTTGAACTCCCCGTAGAGCTGAGCCGCCAGAGTCTTGTTATGGCTCAGTATCAGCGTAGGCCTACGCACCTCTTTTATGACATTGGCCATCGTGAACGTTTTCCCCGACCCCGTTACCCCTAACAGAGTCTGCGCGGGCAGTCCATCCTCGACCCCCCTGACCAACTGCTCAATCGCCTGCGGCTGGTCGCCCGTCGGCCTATATTGCGAATCCAACTTAAATTCCATAGCTATTAAACGTCTTTCACAATTTAGAGCTTGTTTAATCAGCCAACGAAATGCTAATAGTCGCAGCTGTTGTTATTACTCTCCGAAAACTCACTTCTGTTAACAATCGTTTTTAAACAAGCTCTCAGTTTATTCCGCACAGCACATAACAGGTATGCGTCTACCCTTTTAGCGGTTTGCCGTTCTACTATCTTATGCTCCAAATCTATGACATACTCATTTGGAAAGACATCCAAATCATATTCAGAATCATGCAATATATCCCTAATACTCATATCAACATCAACTTTTATATCACCAACGACATCACATTTTCATTCAGCATCGGAATCGGCGGCCTCGGCGGCGGAAAGGAGCTGGGTGTATTCCTCCCAGGAGGGGTCTTCTGTGGCGGAAAAGCTCAGGGGGAGGGAGGGGAAGGGGGCAAGGGCTTCGTTGAATTTGCGCTGGAAGATGTGGAGGCTGAGGGTGTAGAACTCCCAATCACGCACACCTTCGCCGGTGTAGATGCCGGTCAACACGGCAACGGGGTCTTTGGTGAAAACTTCACTGAGGGCGTTTTCCACCTCTTCCATCTGCTCGGATGTGGCCTCATCAGGCATACCTTTGGCGTCGGGCTGATAAGACCACGACACTTCGATACGGTATTTGAATTTCGGGTCTTTGCGGAATTTATCAACATCCCTGCGGATGGTGCCCATCACCAGGTTGCCCGATTCGTTGCTCTCAAAGGGGGAAGTAAGCCAGGTTGCCATATGATTTGAGTTTTATATTCGTTTTTTTTTAAATGATTGGCATCGTAGTGTCGCGACGCTGCTATGCAATTGAGCGTTTATGGATTGAGATGTTCCGCGGCGGCTTCGGCGCAACGGCGGCCGTCGATGGCGGCGGAGACGATGCCTCCGGCATATCCCGCCCCTTCGCCGCATGGGAAGAGGCCGGGGAGGTCAATGTGGTTGAGCGAGGCATTGTCGCGGGGGATGCGCACCGGAGAGGATGTGCGTGTTTCAGCTCCTATCAGGACGGCATCATTCGTCAGGAATCCGCGCGATTTCCGTCCGAACTCCATGAACCCTTTTTGCAGCCGCCGGGCAATTGCAGGAGGAAGCAGTTTATCAATGCGCGCCGGATGAATGCCGGGGGCATATGATGTAGGTGGGAGCGAAGAAGATGGTTTGCCGTTTACGAAGTCGTGCATACGCTGGGCAGGGGCGTTCTGCGAGCCGTCGGCATCGTCATAGAAGCGCCGCTCTATATCCTCCTGGAAGCGCATCACTTTCAACGGGCCATTATCATATTCCGGAAGGTCTTCAGGGAGTACCTCTACCACCATGCCGGAGTTTGCCCATTTGGTGCCGCGCGAAGCGGGCGACATGCCGTTTACCACCAACTGCCCCGGCCCTGTTGCCGCCGGTATTATGAATCCTCCGGGACACATGCAGAACGAATACACAGCGCGCCCGTCAACACGGGTCAGCATCGAATATTCAGCCGCCGGAAGATATTTGCCCCGTCCGCCCGGATTGTGATACTGTATCCGGTCGATAAGCTGCTGGGGATGCTCGAGGCGCACCCCAACGGCAATCCCTTTCGGCTCAAGAGCAACGCCACGACGGTGGAGCATCTCATAGGTGTCGCGTGCCGAATGCCCCGTGGCCAAAATCACCGGCCCGAAAATCCGCTCACCCTCAGATGTCACAACCCCAGAAACTTTCCCATCTTCAATAATAAGGTCGTCAACCCGGGTGGAAAAACGCACCTCTCCCCCGCTTTTGAGAATTGTGGAGCGGATAGCTTTGATTACCTGCGGCAGACGGTCGGTGCCTATATGGGGATGAGCATCGACGAGTATCTCTTCAGAAGCCCCGTGAGCCACAAATGTGGTCAGTATTTCATCAACCGGCCCACGCTTCTTGCTGCGGGTGTATAACTTTCCGTCGGAATACGCGCCCGCCCCCCCCTCGCCGAAGCAATAGTTGGAATCAGGGTCGACCACACTCTCTCGTGAAATCCGCGCCATATCCTTGCCACGCTCCTCAACGCTCTTGCCACGCTCAAGCACAACGGGACGCAGTCCGAGTTCAATGAGTCTCAAGGCGGCGAAAAGTCCGGCCGGCCCTGCCCCGACAACGATAATCTGCGGGCTGCCGCTGACGTCAGGATAGCTTTTCGGCACTACGGCCAATTCTCCGGATTGCGGAGGGGTATCCACATACACTTTCAGCGAAAGGTTCACATAGACCGTGCGCTGGCGGGCATCTATCGAGCGGCGCACAACGGCGATATGCCTTATGCGGTTAACATCTATGCCTAAACGGGTTGACACTGCGGTCTGAAGCCGCAAAGGCACATATGCCACTTCGGGAGTCACCCTTATATCAATGTTTTCTGTCATTTTGTCTGTAGTTTATGCGATGCATCCTCACGGGCAAGCCGTTTCATCATGAAAACAAGCGTGATTATAGCCACCACGAATGCAAGGAAGTCACTTGCAGCCATCGACGCCCACACACCGCCAATCCCGAAGAATCCCGGAAGAATCAGCAGGAAAGGCAGCAGGAATATCAGCTGGCGTGTAAGCGACAGGAATATCGAAAGCTGGGGCTTCCCTATCGACTGGAAAAAGTTCTGAATCACAATCTGACACCCCACTAACGGATAGCATAAGAAATATATGCGGAAACCGTCGCGGGCGATATTGATCAGCGTCTCATCGACAGTGAACATGCGGCTCAGTGTGTCGGGGAACACCTCTGTCAGGAACCATCCCAACGAAGTTATAGCCACCCCTATCCATATCCCCTTCATAAGGGTTTCCTTAACACGGTTCCATTGCATGGCGCCGTAGTTGAAACCAAGGATAGGCTGCATACCCTGGGTGACACCGAACACCACCATGACGAAAAACATCGTCACACGGTTCATTATGCCGAATGCGCCGATGGCCATGTTACCGTCGGCACCCCCATGGTCTAAAAGCGCCTTGTTGAGGAAAACCACAACCACGCATGAGGTGACATTCATCAGAAACGGAGAAAGTCCGATAGCATAGATTTTTTTCAGAATCGCTCCTGAGAACCACTTGTTGCGGGGATTGAAATGCACGAAACTCTTCTTGGAGAAGAAATGAACCAACACCCATATGAAAGCCGTAAACTGCCCGCAGAGCGTGGCCCAGGCCGCTCCGGCGATACCCCACTTGAACACATAGATGAACAATGGCGCCAGGATGACATTGACCACAACCGACAACAGCGCCGACACCATCGCCTTTTTCGGATAACCTGTGGCACGCATCAGGTTATTCAGCCCTATGAAGACATACGACACCGGAGTTCCCCACAGGATTACCTCCATGAACTCTCGCGCATACGGGATAGTTTCGGGGGTAGCACCGAAGAATTCAAGAATCGGGTCGAGAAACAGCAACGTCAAGCCACCGAAAGCGATAGCGTGGATGAGGCAGAATGTCATAACATTGTTGACCACATCCGTTGCACGCGACACATTCTTCTGCCCCAGGAAAATGGAACTGATGGTGGCGCCGCCGGCGGCTATCAGCGTGCAGAAAGCCATCACCAGATTCATCAACGGCAACGTAATGGCCAGTCCGGCTATGGCCATAGGGCCTACGCCACGGCCTATGAATATGCTATCGACAATGTTATAGACCGAAACCGCCACACTGGCGATGATTGCCGGGATGGAATATTGCACCAGCAGCTTCCCTATGGGAAGAGTTCCAAGCGACATGGGATTGGATGCCGCCGGACGCACCGGCTTTTCCTGATTATGTTGATTCTGTGTTGTGTTATTTATCGTTCCTGTCATATTTTACAAAACGGATACGCCCGGAAGCATACACGAATTACGGCACACTCCCTTTTGTCCGGCATTGCGCCGTCTCTCCGGAATCTATCCAATATTATGCAAAATTACGGATAGTTAACGGATAGTTAGTGTTAAAAAGTCGTAACTTTGCCACTTGAAAAATAATAGCGTGTTTGAATTCAACTTAAAAAACACTCTAAGACGAACCATAAACCATACGCTTGCGCCATATGATAAAAGCCGCATTATTCGACCTCGACGGAGTACTGATTGATTCAGAAACCTTATACACCCGGTTCTGGGAAAATGTCGGGAAGGTACACAACCTTCCCTCCCCCACATTCGCCTACGACATTAAAGGCACCACACTGACAGATATACTCAACACCCACTTCAGCAATCCCCAGGTGCGCAAAGATGTTGACCGGCTGCTGCATGAGTTTGAAAACGAGATAGTTTATCCTATTTTTCCGGGTGCACTCGAATTTGTCGACCTGCTGCGCTCACAAGGGCTGAAAACCGTTATAGTAACCAGCAGTGACACCAAAAAGATGGACTTCCTGTTTGCACAACATCCCGGATTCTCATCACATTTCGACGCCATAGTAACCGCGTGCGACGTCACCCGTTCCAAACCGGATCCGGAGCCATATCTCAAAGGAGCGGAAAAAGCGGGTGTGCACCCCGAGCAGTGCATTGTCTTTGAAGATTCTTTCCAAGGGTTGGAGTCAGGCCGACGTGCAGGCTGCCGTGTAATAGGCCTCTCAACCACCAATCCGGCAGAAGCCATAGCCCCAAAAGCCGACATGGTAGCCCCTTCGTTGGCAACGCTTGTTTCTGAAATCGAAAGCATGTTAGCCTAAAAGAGCGCTCAATAGCTATCGTCAAACGCCATCCGACTACCGGCCGGCCGTATTTAGTCCGGCCTTTCGGGCCTGGGAATGCTGATGTTCCCGCGGGATATGATATTGCCGTCCATCCTTGATAAGGTATGACCCCGTCTGGTGGAAACAGAACGGCACTCCTGCCGCATCACACTGGCGGCGCATATCCATAACCCAGCCGAAATCGAGAGCACGTGCATATTTCCCCGATTCCCCACCCACTGACACCTCCTCAATCGCGTCAGCGTTGAGATAACGGCTCAAATCGATCTTTTCCAACATCGGCGCAACAACAACCAGCCTGTGCCTGATAGGCATAGAAAGGAATATAGGCATCCTGTAGTCGGCGCGATCCTGGTTTTCCACCGTACACCCTATGGCCACATTTCCGTAACCATCGCCCCAATCAGAGGGCAGACATCGGCAAAGCCGTTCTATGCGCTTGGTGAAGAAAAAGAATGTGCAATCGCTACGTTGACGTATTATCTCCCAAATCCGGCCACGCCAACCGTCGGCCTCCTCTATCAGGAAATCTGAAGTGAAGCATAGGGCGAAAGAGAATCCCGCAGGAAATTTCCAATTCTTGTTGCGGTCGCGCTTCAAAGGGAGATTGAAAGATGCTGTTTTGCGAACCTCATGGGTAGGGACAGATGTGCCGAATGCCGCATCCTCACGATAAACGTAACAATGCTTGCATCCGGCACTTATTTTGTGGCAGCCATGCCATGGATTCCACATCTGCATAAATCAGCGTCAAACAGTCTATCCCCCAACGTTTAACAAGCCGGCATGAGCCGCTGACATCAGCAGTGGGAATCGGTGTTTAGAACCGGCTGCGCAGGTTCGTCGCTACACAGCACGACTAACAGATTGCCCACCAAAGCGGCTTTGCGGGCATCGTCAAACTTGGCAACATCGTCAGACTCGATTCGGTCAAGAGCCATCTTGACCATGCTCACAGCCCCTTCAACAATCTTTTCACGTGCAGAAATAATAGCCGAAGCCTGTTGGCGGCGAAGCATCACAGCGGCAATCTCCGGAGCATAAGCCAGATAGTTAAGCCTGGCCTCGACCACTTCCATACCGGCAATGGCAAGGCGCTCATTGATTTTGCGCTCCAAAAGTTCGTTTATCTCGTCGCCGCCGTCGCGCAACGTAAGTTCTTCCGGATTCCCGTCAACCTGGTCATAAGCGAAATGCCCTGTAACCTCTCTGAGCGCAGCATCACTCTGTATCCTGACAAATTTTTCCAAAGCACTGTTGCTGACGGAGCTTCCGCCAACACCGCTCACCAACGACTGCGAATCGATATCAAAAACCGCACGATACGTGTCTTTGATTTTCCACACCAGCACCATGCCGATAAGCACCGGATTGCCCACTTTATCATTAACCTTTATAGGCTCTATATCCATATTGCGGATTCGCAATGATAATTTCTTACGCGACACAAACGGGTTTACCCAATAATAACCGGTCTGACGGCATGTGCCTTTATATTTACCGAAAAAAATCATCACACGCGCTTCATTGGGCTCTTGTGTGAAATACCCTATACAACCGAGAATGAAAACAATGAATGCAACAGCCGCTACCGGATAGGCAACCCCTGGTGCCGTGTCACCCCATGCCGACAGCACCGACACAATAATTGCCGGAATAAGTATGAATGTGAAAAACAACATTGCAAACCCTGATATGCAAAGCCCTTTGAATGGGTATTCACGTTCTTCATGAAACGTGCCGGGATTGTCTGTGATTTTATTTTCCATGACTGACAATATATAGATTCAATATGTTTATTGCATAACAGCCCAAAACAAGCCGTCATGCCGTAAAGTTAAGCATTTTTTCGTTGTTCGCCGCAATATATTGGCATATTTTCCGCACTACCACGCGCCAGGATGCATTTTGCCAAAATTAAGTAAAAAATATTTGCAAAATGCTTGCGAGTTTAAAAATTTTACTCTACCTTTGCCATATCTCAAGGATACTAAGCTGCCCTATGCATACCGCGCCGAAAATTCACCATTTTCAGAGATATGCTTTATCAGCCCTTTTGCAGAATTCTCTTCATCTGATTTAATATTCCCGGTGGAAGAGGCCATTGATTGGTCTCTTCCACTATGTTATGGAATATTGGCTGAAAAACAAACCTCATCATACACAAACCGGCGGTTTTATGAAAAGTGAGTTTGCAAGCAACTGCACACTTATTGCGTTTTTGTGCAACTATTTACGGAGCATAAATTATAATCCGCCCGTATATACAGCACATGAGCTACACATCTCAATCATTTCGGTGCCAGAAAATTCCGAAACGCTCAAATCAGCTCAAAAATAATTTCATTTTTCTTCTGCATTTTTTTAGCCAAATATAGTGCACATTTGCCAAATAATTCGGATATTTGCAAAAACTCAATTCTCCCCTTATGCTAATAACCTCATTTGAACAACTGACAGAATGCATAAAGGCATCAGGCAAAAAACGCCGGATTGCCGTTGCAAATCCATCCGACCATTGCTCTATCGAGGCGCTTGAAATGGCCCTTGACGCAGATATAGCCGAACTTATCCTTGTAGGGGACAATACACTTGAAAGCAAGTTGCCGGAAAAGATACTGGCATCCGGCAAGGCAGGCATTCACGCTATTGATGCTTCCGATGCCGACTCCATATCGGCGGCAGCTGTTGAAGTCGTCAGAAGCGGGAAAGCCGACATTCTGATGAAAGGCCTCGTTAACACCGACAACTATCTGCGCGCCATCCTTAATAAGGAACATGGCCTGTTGCCCAAAGGTAACGTTCTGACCCATCTGTCGGTTGCCCAGGTGCCCGGCTACCATAAACTGCTTTTTTTCTCAGATGTGGCCGTAATCCCCTATCCTACCCTGCAGCAGCGTGTCGAAATCATCAAATATGATTTGGCCACATGCCGCAAATTCGGCATCACAGAGCCTAAAGTCGCCCTTATACACTTCACAGAAAAAGTCAACGAGAAGTTCCCTAACTCCGTTGATTATGTGAAACTTGAGGAGATGGCCGCTAACGGCGATTTCGGGCCGGTTATGATAGGCGGCCCCATGGATGTCAAAACAGCCTGTGACACTCACAGCGCCCAGGTGAAAGGCATCTCCTCTCCTGTATGCGGCGATGCAGACCTGCTGATATTCCCTAATATCGAGTCTGGCAACACATTCTATAAGACAATAACATTCTTCGGCCACGCAACCATTGCCGGAATGCTACAAGGAGCGCAATGCCCCATAATACTGCCGTCGCGCAGCGATTCTCCCGAATCAAAATTCAACAGTATGCTGTTGGCCTGCATCAGCGCCTGACAAGCAAAACACTAACTCCGATTAACAAAACCAAGCATGAAGATACTTGCCATCAACCCGGGCTCTACTTCCACCAAATTAGCCGTGTATGACGACACAACACCCGTGCTCAACACATGCATCAGGCACAGCGTTGAAGATCTCAAGCCGTTTTCCAAAGTTATCGACCAGTTCGATTTCCGCAAGAATTTAGTGTTAAAAGCATTGGCCGACAATGGCATTCCATTTGAATTTGATGCCATAATCGGCCGAGGAGGGCTGTTGCGCCCGATTCCCGGCGGTGTCTACGAGGTGAACGACGCCATGGTCAGCGACATCCACAACGTGCGCCGCAGCCACGCCTGCAATCTCGGATGCCTCATAGCCCACGACTTGGCAAAAGACCTGAACTGCAAAGCATATATCGCAGACCCTGGTGTTGTTGACGAGCTGGACGAAGTGGCCCGAGTGACAGGTTCACCGCTTATGCCACGCATAACCACATGGCACGCGCTCAACCAACGGGCCATCGGACGCCGATTCGCCAAAGAGCTGACCAGACAACACCCCGACAAACCCGTGAAATATGAGGATCTAAACCTTATAATCTGCCATCTAGGTGGCGGAATATCGGTCGGAGCGCATAAAGGCGGAAAAGCCGTTGACGTCAACAACGCATTCGACGGCGAAGGCCCATTCTCTCCCGAGCGTGCCGGAACCCTCCCCTCAGGCTCTCTGATTGACCTCTGCTATTCCGGACGCTACACAAAAGATGAGCTGAAAAAACGGATAAGCGGAAAAGCCGGGCTTGCCGCCCATCTCGGAACAACCCACATACCTGAAATCATCAACCGCATCGAAAACGGCGACGACTACGCCAAGCTCGTGCTCGATGCCATGATTTATCAGATTGCCAAAAGCATCGCAGCCCTCACCCCGGTGTTCAAAGGGAAAGTCGACGCCATCCTCATCACCGGCGGCATTGCCTATTCGGAATATGTGATATCGCGGCTTCTCGACCTCATCAGTTTCATTGCCCCCGTGCATGTCTATCCCGGGGAGGATGAACTTGAAGCTCTCGCCCTCAATGCTCTCGGGGCTCTTACCGGCGAACTGCCAACACAAGTCTACGTTCAAAAAAAAACGGCACATCAGCCGTGTGCTGAACCCCAGCTGAATTGACATTCAAATACATATAAAGCCTGTCAGCATGATGCTGACAGGCTTCTGTTATTTCCATCATTACTGCAATTATACAACACAATGCCGATACTGAATCATCCCGAACTCATAACCAAAGTTGAAGAAATAGGCTCAACAAAAATATCAACCCCTGTCACACGCCAGGCCGTATTGTCAATTCTGGCAGGTGCGTTTATTGCCTTGGGAGGAATATTATCCGTAACAGGAGGTTATGGCATTCCTGCCGCAACCGGAAATCCGGCAATCCAGAAACTTATTAGCGGACTACTTTTCCCGGTTGGCCTTTTCCTCATCGTCATGCTGGGAGGAGAACTTTTCACCGGCAATAACGCGGTGCTGATGCCAGGATGCTGCAAAAAACGCTACGGATTCCTGAAGGTGCTGCAACATTGGTTTATTGTTTGGGTATTTAACTTCGTGGGTGCCCTGGCCTTCACATACCTGTTCGTCTATGCATCAGGCCTTACCTCTGTCAATCCCTACCACAATGCGGTGGTTTCAATTGCAGAAGCGAAAGCCGCGCTGCCGTTCTCCACAGCCCTGCTCAAAGGGATAGCAGCAAACTGGTGCGTATGTCTTGCGGTCTGGATTGGCCTGATGGTAAAAACACTGCCTGCAAAGATGATTGCATGCTGGATTCCGGTAGGCACATTCGTTGTGTTAGGCTATGAACACAGCATTGCCAACATGTTCTTCATCCCGGCAGGAATGCTCGAAGGAGCAGATGTCAGCATCGCTGCGATGTTCTCAAATCTGATTCCCGTAACCATCGGCAACATTATAGGTGGGGCGCTATTGGTCGGACTGCTGTTTTTCAGCCTCCATGGCTTCAAAACAACGTGCAATCGCTGACACCGCTACTGCTAACGGATGTCGAGCATCTTATGTGTCTGCAGCGACAAACGCCACACAGGGTGTGATTTCACATACTCTACAGCCGCCGACGCAATCTCCCGGTTCCGTAGCCCATCTTTCACATCGCATGGCTGCAACATGGCCACAGCCCCGTGGTTCGCAGCCAGCCGGGTTGCATAGTCCATATCCTGTTGCGGATTCTCAAACACCATTTTCACTTCATCCACCCTGCCGATTACCACCGGCATGTCTTTTGGCGAACATGTCACCCAATCAATCATTTCAAGAGCCTTTTCAGAAACGGGTATAGTGCCGTTGGTTTCAATCTGCACATATTTGCCATATCCCTTCAGGCGTGACAACAACGAAACTGAAATTTGCAACGCCGGTTCCCCTCCGGTCAGCACAACATGCCGTGCCGGGAATGAATTAACAGCAGCCACAATCTCCTCTTCCGACATATCAACGAATCCGCCGTGTTCTGTATCGCAAAACCCACATTTCAGATTACAGCCCGAAAAACGCACAAAAACAGCAGGAGTACCAGTCCAATAACCTTCCCCCTGCAAAGAATAGAATATTTCGTTTATCCGCATAAGTCCAAACTCAAAACAAATGGCACTCCCCGCTCCCTGCTGCCTCATCAACATAAACAGCCACATTCCCTTCCGATTCCTGCACCGAAGCCATGTAACACTCCGGAATCTGCTCGGTCACCCAACGGGCAATATTCTCAGCCGTAGGGTTAAACGGGAGCAGGGCATTGAAATCGCCATGGTCAAGATAGTTATGGATACACTCCTTGATATGCGTGAAATCCGCAACCATCCCATCGCCATTGAGGGTCTCTGATTTGCAATAAACCGTTATCACCCAGTTATGCCCATGTATATTCGCACATTTGCTTTCATACGACAGGTTCAGCCGATGGCAACCGGCCACCTCCATCCGTTTTTTCACATAATACATCTTTAAATCTTTTTTCAGACAATTAAGTCATCTACCAAGACGGTAAACCGACAATGAATAAGGGGGGAGCACTTGCATTTCCGACAAGGAACCGGTATCAACCTGCGATACCGCCATCGATGCATTGCGCGAAGTCGGTTCGCCGCTCAACACCGTTTTGCTGCTCATGCCGTCAAGTTCAGATACATCCAACCCCAGCTGCGACAATATTCCATCAAGGTCAAAATCAACATAAACCTCAACCGGCAGGATATTGACCATTTTGATTATGATATCTCCTTTTTCATCAACAACAACCGATGAAGCCAGACGGGCAGTAACAGATTTCCGTCCTGTATTTTCCGGCAACAGTTTCGTCGGGAGCACCTTCGTGCCGCAATTCTCTCCAAACAGACGCTGCACACGATAATTGACCGTCGGATGCACCTCAGTATTGGTGAAATAAATCAAATCCGGATTCCAGTCAGTCTGCCCCTCTTTGGCAAGCAAAGGTGCATACGAGGTCATCTCAACAACATCTCCGTTACGTTCAACACCGCAGAGATAGGCGGCTTCGGCCAATGCGTTATACACCTCATTGCCCCGCGAGGCATACTCTCCAAGATATACATGCGGACGTTTGCGGTCATATCCGTCATAAAAATCCTGGTTATATATGAACCACGATGGGGATTCATAGTAATGTTCATCTACCATAGGCACACCCAGACGTTTGGCAAACGCCCATCCCTCATCATAATCGCTACCCGAATGGAACGGGCCGACAGTTCCTATCACAGTAATTTCAGGATAACGCTCCTTAACTGCATTATAAATCATCTCGAAACGGGGTTCAAACACATCCGAAATCAAATCCTCATTGCCAACACCGAGATATTTGAGATTGAAAGGTGCAGGGTGGCCGTTGCGCGCACGTTCACGTCCCCAGCGGGTGGTGCGGGCATCGCCATTGGCATATTCAACCAGATCGAGCACATCCTGAACATATTGAGGCATTTCATCCATCGGTATGCCCCCCTGCTGGCCGGCACCTCCGCATGATGAATTCTGACACGGCACTCCGGCGGCAACAACCGGCAGAGGTTCTGCCCCAAGATCTTCACAGAACTCGAAATATTCATGGTAGCCCAATCCCGCCGTCTGATGGTATCCCCAGATGTTTCGCTGTGGCACACGGCTTTCCAACGGGCCTATCGTGTTTTTCCATCGGTATATGTTACCTAATCCGTCGCCATGCGCCACACATCCTCCAGGGAAACGCACAAAGCGTGGACACAGAGCAGCGATGCTGTCGGCCAGATCCCTACGCAATCCGTTTCTGCGCCCTTTGAATGTATCTCTTGGGAACAAAGAGACCATGTCAACCGCCATCTTTCCGGCATTCAGAGGTTCAATTGCCAGCACGGCATTATCAACCGAAGCATCAGCTTTAAAGGTAGCAGTCTGCTTGCTCCAGCCATTTCCGGCTTTAAACTTAGCCGAACACAGCTCTTTCCCATCTGAATCGCACAGACTTACCTTGAAAGCAATCCGTCGCTTCTCTTCGCCATAACTTTTGGCAAATAACGACAGGTCATATTTTTCCCCTTTCCTGACAGGAATCCCGTTGAACCCCGAATTGACAACAGCTCCGCCACATCCGTCTGATTCAATCACGGCATAATGCCGGTTATTTTCATGAATCGCCCCGACCGAATCGATTTCATATGAAATGCCCTCTCCTGCAACCGACCAGGAATGGCGAGGATTCCACTTGGGGTCATCCCCTTTGCGGTCAGACGGCACATATTCAAAATCCCTGTTCTGTATAAGCTCTGCATACAGCCCCCCGTCAGCCGCACGGCTTATATCCTCAAAAAATATACCCATAAGCATGGGGGAGATAGCACGGGGGGGATCAGTCGCGACCAGTCGCGCATTCAAAGGCTTGACTCCAGCGAAACGAGCGGAATCATCGGAAGGGCGCTCATTATACCGTCTGCTGCGATACTCTATGGCCTCAGCGTTACGGATAAGGGCATCAAGCTCACCTCGGCTGATGCGGCCTACCGTCCCGGTAGCGCCATCAGCCACAGAGGGAATCGCAACCCTGCTGCCAAGCCTCACATTACCGGGCACCGTTCTCGATGAAGAATAAGTCTTTAAATCAGGCGTCATGCATCCTGCAACCAAAGTATCTCCATCCTCAACCGTCAGCCATGTAACCAGATACTGTTTTGAAACAACATCATACACTGCCTCAGGCAATAGGCAGGTCCCATGCTTCTGACCAAGTTCCGGATATCTTTGAGGTTTCCAATTAATTAAATCAGACGTTGTTGTGTGAGCGAATGTTCTATCTTTTTCACTCACTCCCCAGAATAGATGCCACTGACCGTCATTGCTCCGCATCGCATATGGAGAAAACATTCTTTTCTCTGCACCCCAGGTTCCATAGTCTGACGACACCAATTTATTCTCCGGGAATGGCGACAGCCAATTTGTTCCATCTGTCGACCATGCCCAATGCAATCCGTCATGATTATTTCCGGCGGGAGTAGTATACAGATACACCCATACGGAATCCGGACGCTCCGCCCTCATTTCCAAATTATGGGTCAGGCAAACCAACCCTGCGCAGACAACAGCTATCTTTTTCACTTGCGATCCGGTTTATTATTGAATATTGAAGTGGTTGCAGACCAACACACCCAGTCGATGCAATAATATTTATCTCAATGCAAAGTTACGAAAAAATAGCCCATATCCCAATCATCCAGGTGCCCCGTCATCCTTGGTAATCATTCCTGAACCGCACCCCAAAAGTCAGACACAAAACTTTTGGGGTGCGGTTCAATGTAAAATGCCATCAAAATATGTATTATGTGACAGCCTTATTTGCTGCGATATTGCGGCAATAGGGGCACGGGGAATTTCGAGAACAGCGTTGTAACGGCTTTGGAAATACCTTCAAGATTCTGATATCCGTTACCCCCGCCATTGATTATGGTTGCAACAGAAGCCGAGAACAATGGCACCTTAGTGTCAATATTAACCAGATCCATGGTCAATACTCCCTCCTTATAAATGCCGGTGATTACTTTGGCATTTGAATAGTAGCCCGGAGTCCAATAGGGTCCGTAGTTATATCGCGGCCACATGTAATAAGGATAATAAGGGCCGTTATAGGGGAAATACCCACCGGGAGGCACCAACGGCTCAGTCTCAATCTCACGTTGGGTCGTCACTGCGATATTGACCAGCAACGGCGAATCCGGCGATTCTGTAAAACCTCTCATGGTCATCTCCTCACGGATGGCCGCCGCTATATTATAGTAAGTGACCATCTCCATCCCAGGAGGAAGGGTTCCCATGTCAGGGGTCACAATCCGGTAGGTCGAATATTGTGCAAGGTCTGAATTGTTATAGACCTCGCTATTAACAAGCTGATATGGGGAACATGCGCTAAGCAATGCCGCCAAAGCCATGAAGCTCAGGAACTTTTTCATAACAAAAGGGTTAAAACGTTACTGTATTATAACGTATTAACCCTGATGTTTGTTCCTATAAATCCGACTTCACCGCGCAACGAATTTCACAGAACCCAGTTCAGACACAAGCAGATATATTCCCTGCGCATTGCCGAAAGCGAAAGTGTTCACACCTTCTGAAAAAGTTTCCTGCGCAACGATGCGTCCAGAGGCATCAAAAATCGAAATTTTCATATCTGGCGTTCCGGCGGGCAAATTCACCGTAAGCATAGAGTTCTTGCACATAACCTCTATTGCGGCATTTGCAGATTGCGCAGAAACCTGTTCCACCCCAGCAAGTTCCGACGCAGGGAAAAGCATCTGGCCCGGAAACCACATTTTCTTCTTCATCGGATAATCGCGCAGTTCCTTTCCTGCAATGCTATAGGAACGCACCATATAATCCAGCGAGGCATAATCCTTGAATAACCCCATGTAGATTACATCGTCTGCCGGATCCACCCTCATCGAAGCGTTATATATTTTCCATGTCAACCCCTCTGGTGTGTCGGCAAGGTCAATTATGTTCGTGACTGAGTTCGATTCAATATCATAGCGGTAAACCAACGCATTGGCATACCAGCTCACCTCTGCACCGACCCATACAAGGCTGTTAGACTGCGCCGTGGCACAGAAGGTATCAGGGTTCCAAGTACCCCATGATGTTGCCGGGCCGTAAATCCCTTCCGGCAGACGCACAACCTCTGTATCGAATGTCTCCGGATTGACCTTGACCAACGCGTTAAGATTCATACCATCACCGTTGATAGATGCCGCTACACTAAGCCATACAGATCCATCCTTGGCTTTCACAATTGATCCGATTCCGGCTCCGGGCTCCACTATATCCATCGAAACGGTTTTCACTACCTCATCTTTAACCGCGTCGATAACAAGCAGTCCGAAAGCCTGATGGGCGGCGAACACTGTTGAGCCGCTCAACACCATCATGCCGCATTGACCGTGATACAATCCGCAATCAGGGTTTGCCGTCGACAGGTTGTCTGTTCCGTTTGGATTCTCACTTCCTTCAATCTGGCCTGTAACAGTATTATTATCGAGATTAACCACCCAGATTCCATTTGATGTGGAAATATAACCCTTGTGCGAATCCACGCCAAGAAACGCCCTTCCGTCAGCACGTGCCCCGGAACCATCAACATGGTCAATCTGCGCCAGCAACTTCATCGAAGATGCGTCAAGAACCGATAAAATCCCACCTATGTCATCCGAACCTGGAGAGCTTGCCTCTTTAGCCACAATATAGAGTTTATCCCCATGATATGCTCCGAAACATGCAGTCACACCGAGAAACCTGTCGGGGTTTTCTTTGGCAAATATATCATACTGCCAGAAATCGCTGCCCAAACCGGGCTGCAGATAGTTTATCGATGAATCTGCCGCGCCGAACTGCCCTTCATTGATAATAACGATTCCATCGGTGTAATCCTCAGCCACAGCACGAGAGCTGACCGAACCGAAACCCAGCATAGTAAAGAGTGCACAAATCATTGAAACACGCCCTCTCTTCGAGTAATGTAATATCATCTTTAGATTGGTTATTGGTTTATGTAATTGCTTATCTCAATATTATAATCACCATCCACATTATTATAATCAGCCACAACCATCATTCCACATGAAGATCCTGCGCACGGATAATCTCGGTTGAGGTCTCACCTATCCGGCCGCAATACTGGTTGATTGCCGTATAGACCCTTATGAAATCCACTCCTGGCAATCTTACCGGCATGCCATAGCGGTCAACAGCCCATCCAATGTCGAAACTGTTCAGCTTCGCGATGGTGTTAGGATGGTTATCTACATAGCCCCAGGCATAACTGTAGAGCTTGAAGTAACTGCCGTTGCCGAAAACATCCTCTCCATTCGGCGCCAAACGGCTGCCACTGAATGTCAGCTGTTGCTCTGTGAGCCATAAAGGATAATAGCTTTGGGTATTTTCATAATTCTTGGCCACGTAACCGCTTTCCCCCAGCGAATCCTCCCAAGGAATATATTCGGTATCAGTCAGATAACGTCCGTCAGGCACCGGTGGCTTATTCAAATCCGGGGCATGATATGTAATGCTGTAGCCATGCACAGTTGCTTCCGAAGCATACTCGCTTCCGGCAAGCTCATACCATTCATCATCAGGCAGGCCGTTACCGTTCACGTCAAGCGATACCATCACTATTCCAGGCTCACACGAACCAGCCTTTTCATCCTCCATACCTGCATCATAGAACGCATTGCCGAGAATCATAAAATCATATTCCCCATCCACATTAACCACCGTGTGGTCAAAACCAAACGTTATATAACCACCGAATGCACCAAGCGACACCATCTCTTCATTCGTCCCCGACAATGCCTCTTCTGCCTTACGGCGCATATCCTCAGCCGTATCCCCTTCGTCATACCACGGCATCTTATTGATAAACTGACCCGGAGCAGGACAATATTCATAGACATGAGCAAGATATGGACTATAGGCCACCTCTTCATCTACCACATTGACCGTAAACCGGAAATCAAGCGGGTTAACCCCGTCAATCAACATAAACCGTAGCTCATGGATTCCGGTTGTCTCAGATATAAAAAGCATGTCGCGTGACGCGGAAAGCGTTTGCTCTGTGCCTTCAGGCAGCAACAATGACCAACGATAACCCTCCCCTGTAAACGGCGATGACAATTGCAGTTTCTGCATCCTGGCAATAGTATACACCTCCTCAAGGCCAAGGCTGACCATCGGGCTCTCTTTCTGACAACCGGCCAGGATCATCACCATCAACGCCAGCCCGCTTATCGCAATCCGCTTATATCCAATCATACTCACTTCCACAATCAGTTTGTTCAATTGCCCTTTTCCATAAACGCAATCGACGACGGTATATCACCTGTGCGGACACTCCACTTACACTTCCCTTCCGGTGAGAAACAGTAAAGTGTGCCGGAACTGACATAGTTTCTCGCATCTGTCAGGAATATATCACCATTTGCCGGATTCACGGCAAGACCATAAGGCACAGCAATCTTACGCTCCGTGCCGTCAGTTATGAAATTATCCGTCAGCAGCTCCAGGGTGTCAAGGTCTATAACACCATATCCCACACTGTTATTCTGGGTATCTTCATTCCACTCAGCCGAAAAGAAATATAGCCGGTTGCCATGGATAGTGAAATTAGAGCATGGAAACGGAAAGGTTTCCGATAACCGGAACTCTCCGCCCCCCCGTTCAAGCATCAGCAGTCTTGACGGGATATCCGCATGGTTCCCACGTGAATTAACCCACAGGCGCCCTTTCCCGTCGGCACGGAGACGGTGAAGATTGATTGCCACAGGAATCAGCCTGACCTGTCTGAACGACTCAAGGTCAACAACAGACACCGTATTGTCATAATCCGGTTCCCGGTAACCGCCCGAATTGGCTACATATAGATAACCGTCGATAATCGCCATCTCCTCAGGCTGGTATCCCACAGTCACAGTGCGGGTGACTGCCAACGACTCTGTATCGATTTCATAAACCATACCTTTAGGAGCCTTGGGATTAATCTGGACAGGGCCGACATATGAACTAACATATGCCTTCCCGTTATGGAACTGTATATAACGGCAATTGGGAATGTCAATCTGCCCTATTCTTATCCCGGTCAACGCATCCAGAACCTCAACCTTATGCGAACAGTTTATTACCGCATAAACCTTGGAACCATAAACCTTTATATCATTACCGACATCACCCAGTTCCTTGACTACCCCGGGATTCATTTCAGCATAGATATTACGCCAATACACCCCGGTCGAATAATCATAAAAATCAAGCGTGCATTTATTCGACCCCATATTCCCCTCATTCAGCAGATAAAATCCCGCCACCGGCGAATCTGGATCCACATCACCTACACGGTTCTGTTCGGCCGGAATCACCAGGGAGTCTCCTCTGCACCCGAGCAACAGAAACGATGCAGCAACCATTGCGGCATATGCTATATGTATTATTCTGATATGCAACGTCATCAGTCAATATATTGGCTTCTATATGTCAACCGTAAGAGTGGCTCTGAAATTCCTTTTGGGCATAGGATAATTGGCAATAACGTCGTAATCCTGGCTAAGAAGGTTATTGACCTCGACAAGCACCCTGATTCCTATCCCATTTATCCTTAAATCCTTACTCACCGATACGTCGGAAGTATACCATGGTTCGGTATAATTGTATATTATGTTTTCCTGCTGGTTATATCTTTCACCTACATATATGAAGCTATAGTTCAGGCCCCATCCGCGCCATGATGCATTGGCGACAACCGAACCTGAATGGCGTGGTATATATGGAATTTGGTCCCGGTAGTAGCTATCCAAAGGATCCGTTATGTCAATTGCCTCCTGGAATGTGTATTGTCCGCGCAATGTAAGTTCAAGAGTACTGACCGGATTGACAGTGACCGACGCTGCCACATCCACACCCTTTATTCGCACTTTCCCAAGGTTCAGCATCGTCCATCTGAATTGTTGACCTTTAGGATACGCCACAATTTTATTACGGACATTGTTGATATAAGCATCCACGCTGCCACGCCAGCCACGCCAGAAGCCTTTGGAGCTGTTAGCTTGAACCACAGCCCCAACATTATATTGTGTCACCCTCTCCGGATCAAGCCTTGAATTCCCCATATCTGCATAATATAGGTCATTGAATGTAGGCATCCGGAACGATTGTTTGAAAAATGCCCTCAGTTCCAACGGCCTGAAACCTCTGACCGGAACAACCGACGCATACAGCGCAGGGGTCAGCGCATTTCTGTACGGCATACGCTTTCCTTCGGCATAATCGCGTATGAATGTGCCCAGAACACTACCCTGCAGCTTCACCTGTGGCAGGTTCAGCGCCGTTGCCACAGACAGCAGATGGGTATAACGGTCGGGGCGTGCGAAATCCCTCATGTCTGATGAAAGGGTGTTCCATTGGAAATCATAGCTCAGCGAAACATGCCAGAAACGCATGATGCGGAAACGGTTAGCCGTCGAAATATAAAATTCCCGTTGCCGGTAAAGATTGTCGACAGCCATCTGGCGGTCATCGTTATTGACATAGTGTGTACGGTAGAATGCATACTTGGCATTCCACAACGTTGAAAAGCGGTCAAAATCACGGCTAAACGACCCTTGTATGAAAGAATTATTATCCCATTGACGCTCTCCACGCCGCCACACATTATTGACAATCGCTCCGGGAATGCCCCTCTCCGAGTTATAATGGTAGCCTTTCAAATGCCATTCACCATTTGAAAACGTCCCGTTAAGATTAAGCTCAGCACGCATGGCCTCAATATCGCCATTCTGCCTCACTGCCGTTGTGTCGTAAGCCACATCTCCGGTTGGAGTCACACGGCGGTATCGGAACCGGTACTTGCCCGACGACGAGACCCATTCTGCACTCAAAGAGGCATTGACAGATTCCGATAACTTCAATTCAACCAATGCCGCCGGATTGAGAAGGTCAAACGACCCGCTACGTAGCAACGCCCGCGCATTGTAGCTTTTCCCCACAGAAAACTTAGGGGTGCGCGTACGCATATACACAGCCCCCGCATTTCCGAAATCACGCGCAGGCTGCAATATGTCGCTTTTCTGGCCGTTATAAAGCGAAATCTCCTCAACATTGTCAAGCGAGAACTGCCCCAGGTCAATCTGGCCGTTCTGGGCGTTGCCCAATGCGATACCATCGTAGACCACTCCGGTATGGTTTGTTCCCATCGACCTGACGTTCACAGTCTTTATGCCTCCTACTCCACCATAGTCCTTGACCTGCACCCCGGAAAAATAGCGTAAAGCATCGGCCACACTGTTAGAGTTCAGCCGTTGCAACGCTTCCCCATCCAGCCGCTGCGCAGGGATAACCTCATCAAACCTGCGTTTTGCTGTTACCTGCACCTCTGGCAGAGCCACACTGTCGGGCATCTCATCTGCCACAGCTTCACCAGAAGCCACACAGCAACCCATGCCTAACAACAGCAAGCACCTTCGCGGTAATAAACTCTTTAGATGAACAAATGGCATAATCACTGCATATCCCTACAACGGAAGCCGCAACGGGGATTCCTTGAGATAATTTCAAATTACAAATTTAGGCAATTAGACCGAAACCTGCAACCGCCAGTGTTCCCACACGGCCATTCCCACATCCGCATAAATCAATAATCTCCACCCACACCGATTCCGCGCCGGTTCAGTCTAAACCGAAACAGCGGATTATGGCTCTCCTGATCCGGGCAGCGTCTTTCCCGTCTGATTTCAATATGGTCAGGATTGCCTGAATATATGAATCCTTATTCCCCGAAAGCCCGCACATTGGAGCTACATTTGAATTCGGAACCATAGATTTCTGGTTATACACACGCAATATCGCCGGATAATCCTCTGTGGCGGCATATTGGGAAAACTCGCGGCAGAACTGCTCATAAAGCCCCCGGGGATTGATCTCTTTCACCAGGTTCTGCATATGTTCCTCCAATGCATTGATGTTGGTGAAACGGCCGTCCACACGATACTCAACAGTGCGTTTAACCCTGTGGCGTGTATGCAGCAAAGCTTGTTGACGATAGTCGTGGCGGAACTGTTTTATGACCGACATCTTCACCGAACTGAAAACTTTATCCGGATTCCTGCCGCACCAGTGCGCCACAGCCTTCACCACATCCTCCAACATCAGGATATTTTCGATTTCAGCAACCTCTGGCACATATATATTCTTATCCCTGAGGTAACGCACCTCCTTCTCATCACGGCGGTCCCTGTCAACGATACCGCGGCTTTCAAGATGGTGGAAAGCCCTCAGGTCATTAAACGCCCTGGTAGCTTCAATCACCTTATTGCAGCTACCGAGTGCCTTGACAGAATAATCCTTGAATATCAGCGGATAAAGTTTAGAATCTATCGAATGGGTCGCATCCCCCTCTATGAACATAACCGGACGGCGCGCCCCGATGAGTGCCATATAAATCTCTTCCGACAATCCACTGTCGGGAGGAAGCAGATCATAATCCCATATGCCAGCATCCGGGTCGTAAGAGCGTACCCATATGATAACATTACCTGACCGTGATGCAGCAAAATCCACATCGTGGGTAGTATATACAAACCGGCAGTCCGGGCGCATGGACTCAATCGTATCCCACAATCTGCGCAACAACGAGTTATGAAGAAAAAGACCGGGATTCTCAACAAAGATGGTACCGTTAACCGGGGCATACAGAACCGCGCCGAAATAAAACAGCACCGCTTTTTCACCATGCGAAAGCCTCTTCGCCCCATAAGCGCTGGAATCACCGTCGCGGGCGAACAATAGCGCGCCCCCCTCGCGAAGCACATGGTTGTCTGTGAAAATATCCTGCCATTGACGCACAACAACATCGAGCTTCGATTCTTCAAGCGCCACATTTTCACCTCGCGCATGGCTAACCTTATATTCCACAAGTTTTTCCATCTCCTCGTTAAGCAGCAGGAGCATAAGCCGCTCAAACATCGAAGATGCCTCTGTGCGCAGGAATCTGCCAGACGTAAGCGCACGGTTATACACACTGTCGACCGACTCTCCGGCAACCTGGGTCGGCGACGTGTTGCATATTGCGTCGAGCGCCGACAGATGGAAACTGCTTTCACCCAATGAATGCTCAAGCCAATCAGTGAAACGGGTCTTGCCACTTCCATTAGCGCCGATAATAGTTATGCGGCTGACATCGGCCGGCAGATGTATGCCTTCGCCATTTGATTTCGGAGGAAGAATCATGGTGTCAGATTTTATGGGTAAACCGGTAAACTACAAAATGTAATAATATACAAACCGGGGTAGTAACAAAGACCAACCATCAGTCAAGGAAACGGGATGTCAGACCGCCATATGCATCAATGCGGCGATCGCGCAAAAACGGCCACCACCGGCGCACGTTTTCAGACCTTCCTAAATCCATTTCCACAATTGCGTTCTCCTCTCTATCGGAAGGAGACTGATGGATGAATTCCCCCTGCGGCCCGGCAACAAAACTCGACCCCCAGAAAAGGATTCCGTTTGTCTGACCCGACGGGTCAGGTTCATGCCCTACCCTGTTTACGGCAACCACAGGCAGACCGTTGGCTATGGCATGTCCGCGCTGCACCGTTATCCAGGCCTGGCGTTGGCGTTCCTGCTCCTCCGGAGTGTCTGACGACTCCCAGCCTATGGCTGTTGGATAAATCAGAATCTCAGCTCCACGGAGAGCCATCAGCCGGGCTGCTTCCGGATACCACTGATCCCAGCAGACAAGCACGCCCAGTTTACCGACAGATGTCTGTATAGGCTCAAAGCCGATATCACCGGGTGTGAAATAAAACTTTTCATAATATGCCGGATCGTCAGGAATATGCATTTTCCTGTATTTCCCGGCAATCGTTCCATCCGCTTCAAACACCACGGCTGTGTTGTGGTATAACCCCGGGGCGCGACGCTCAAACAATGATGTCACTATAACCACACCAAGTTCCTTTGCAAGATGCGCATAGAGATCGGTGGTTTCCGACGGAATCGTCACCGCCAGACCACATAAATCAACATTCTCCGTCTGACAGAAATACAACGAATCATGCAGCTCCTGGTTTACAATCAATCGCGCACCGGCCGCGGCCAGCGCCCTCGCTTTGTCGGCCAGACGCGCACGGTTATCGCACACATCCCCGCTGTTATGTTGCTGTATGATTCCGATTTTCAAAGTCTTTTCCATAAAGTCTTGTCGGTAATGTTTTAATCAGTAAATCTATCGTCAGACGCGCAGTATTCCTGCCGGCAGCTGCATCGTGGCGCAATGCAGAGACCCATGCTGGCGTATTAATGCACGGCAGTCTACCGTAACGATTTCCCTGTCATGAAAAGCGACTGCAAGCATCTGCCGGGCCAGGCGGTCATTGTCAGGTTGGCCATAGACCGGCATCAGCACTGTCTGAGGAGTAATCAGAAAATTGGCATATGTTGCCGGAAGCCTGTTTCCATCCTCATCATAAATCGGATCAGGAAGCGGCAATGCTATCAGATTATACGGATTCCCCTCTATGGTCTTCAACCGCTTTAGTTCCTCCTCCATCAGGTTAAGCTCATTGGCGTGAGAATCAGCTGGATTGTAGCTTTTTACATAAAGAATCGTATCTTCAGGTGCAAACCTGGCAAGAGTGTCTATGTGGCTGTCTGTATCATCCCCGTCCAGATGACCATGATCCAGAAACAGCACACGACTCATCCCGATAGTCCGGTTGAAATAATCAGACAGCTGCTCCTTGGTCACCGCTCCGTTGCGGTTAAGCGACAACAGACATTCAGATGTCGTCAGCATAGTGCCGGCTCCGTCTGATTCCATTGAGCCACCCTCGAACACGAAACCCAACGCAGGCCTGTAATCACGAGTCAGCAAACCCGCATTGACCATCCTGAGATTCACCATGTTATCAAGATTGGCCGCAAATTTCAATCCCCAGCCATTGAACTGGAAATCAACTATAGAAGGCTTCCCCTCCACTTCCATGGTTATAGGCCCGTAATCACGAACCCATGTGTCATTAGTCTCTGTTTCAAACACCAGCACCTGGTCTGCAGGCAAATCGCCAAGCTGCCCACGAATCCTCGCCGCATCAGGCGTTACCACCACAAGCCGCAAACCGCTGTCAACCACTATAGCCTTGGCTAAGTTGCGGTAACACGACTCGATTTCGTCGAGCATCGACGCCCAGTCCGTACCTTCATGCGGCCATGCAATCATTACTGCATCATAGGATTCCCATTCTGCCGGCACACGGAGCACGGTATTATTTTTCACATTATTCGTCATTCATCAAAATCGCTCAAATTATCCCACACCTCTTCACGGTCACTGAGATACTCTTCGCAGAAATCCACAAAACCGTTGCGCTCATTATTACCAACTTCATGACACCATTCGCGGTAGGCTTTGTGCAAGTCTTCATCGACCCCAATCATTTTCTTAAATTCCGCCTCGGCCATATCAACACTTCCGGCCTGTTGCAGCACATCTATGAAAATATCGGTTATATCTTTCATGGCATTTCTTAAAACAGCGGGAATGTCGATGTTGTCAGAACATATTTGCGGCGGAACTCGCTATTGGTCATGCAGAACATCAAAATCCCCTGTATCAGAGTCACTATCTGCCAGATGCCACATGTCACAGCCGTGAGTAAAATAGTGATGATACCACCACCGATTTTTCCTAAATAAAAATACTGAACCCCGATAGAGCCTAACAGAATAGCGAGCAATGCCGCCACTCCACGGCTTTTACCTTCCGGCCCGCAACTGTCGAAAGCATTGTTCCGGTCGTAATAGGGCTCCTGATAGGAGCCACCGGCCTGTTGGTTATCATATGCATTCTGACTTTCATATGAAGAGGTTTGGCCATAAGGATTATGCCCTTGCGGCTCTGACCGGTTAGGTTCATACGATGCTCCATCATTGACAGACTCATTCGATATCAGATCCCGCTGGCAATAGCGGCAATATGTAGCCTCATCCCTGATTACTTCCCCACAATAAGGACACTGTTTCATAACTTCAACTTTGATTGGTTGCAACACCGTAGCCATAATTATCTGGCACAGGTGCAAATAATTTTTCTATTTACCACAAAAGTAAAAAATATTTTCTACTTCCGCCTAATCATTTATATTAAAAACCTATAATGGCACTTATGTTGTAACAGAACCTCTGTTGAGCACTTTGACCGTGACACCTATCTGGCTATCATATGGTGCCGCCCCGTCGAGCCTCGAGACAATGCATCTGAACGCATGTCCCCACCCCATCATAAACATAACGGCAACAAACTCGTTGTTGCCGCGCGGAATATATCCGAGTTTATATTGTTTATCCTCAGCTTCATACCACAGACTCACGGCAAAACGGTCATGAGAGTTTTCCGGCTCATAACGCATAGCCAGCGTAGTTCCGACCGACAGGTATGGCCATGCATCATCAGCGTCGTAGAACTGACGCCCCGCAACCGTAGTCGCCAACAGATAAACCGAGTCAATCATGATAGTACGATTTATTTCTTATCATCGCTCCCAGCTTCCGACCGGTCAGCGTCAGATTCCGGCGACTCGGATGACTGTGGTATAGGCGGTATTGATGCCGGAGGCACAACGGTCTTTGCATTTCCGCCGGCCAAAGTCGATGAAACCTCAGTAGCTTCCACCTCTACCACATGGTTATCCGTGTCGACCGATTGACCGCCTTTTGCTGAATCCTTTTCAGAAACAGATTTTTCCGCAACCGCTTTTTCGGCGGCCTCACGGGCTGCAAGAATCTCATCTGTGCGTGAAACCCATTTACGCTTTCCGAAAATACGCTCCACATCTTCGGTGAAAATAACCTCGCGGCTGAAAAGCACCTCTGCCAGTTTATTGTGCTCCTTGGCATATTGGAGAAGCAGATTCTTTGCCCGCTCATACTGCTCGTTGATGATGCGCGACACCTCTTCGTCAATCATCCTTGCCCGGTCTTCACTATATGGCTTTGAGAAACCGTAAGCCTGACCGGTCGAATCATAATAAGACAAGTTAGGCAAACGCTCGCTCATTCCGTAATAAGTCACCATGGCATAAGCCTGTTTGGTTACACGTTCAAGGTCATTGGCAGCCCCTGTTGATATATGCCCTAAGAACAGCTCTTCAGCCGCACGCCCACCGAGGGTGGCACACATCTCGTCGAGAAGAGCCTGGGTGGGAGTAATCTGACGCTCTTCGGGAAGATACCATGCGGCACCAAGCGCTTTGCCTCGAGGAACAATGGTTACTTTGATAAGAGGATTGGCGTAGCGGAGATTCCATGAAACTGTGGCATGGCCGGCCTCATGACAGGCTATGGAACGTTTTTCCTCATCTGTAGTGATTTTTGAACGTTTCTCAAGGCCGCCGATTATGCGGTCGACCGCATCTATGAAATCCTGCCGCTGCACAACAGCTTTATTATGGCGGGCGGCGATAAGTGCCGCCTCGTTACACACATTTGCAATATCAGCACCGGAGAAACCGGGAGTCTGGCGTGCCAGAAGGTCAATATCCACACTGTCGTCAATCTTGATATTTTTCAAATGCACCTTAAAGATGGCAACACGGTCGTTGAGTTCGGGCAATTCCACATATATCTGCCTGTCGAAACGGCCGGCACGCAGCAATGCCTTGTCGAGAATATCAGCACGGTTGGTGGCGGCTAGGATAATCACACCGCTGTTAGTGCCAAAACCATCCATCTCAGTCAGTAACTGGTTGAGGGTGTTCTCCCTCTCATCATTGGCTCCCATGTTCGGATTCTTGCCACGGGCACGCCCTACAGCATCGATTTCATCAATGAACACTATGCAGGGGGCTTTTTCTTTCGCTTTCTGGAACAGGTCACGCACACGCGATGCGCCGACACCCACAAACATCTCAACAAAATCAGAACCTGACATTGAGAAGAACGGCACATTTGCCTCACCGGCTACTGCTTTAGCCAGCAAAGTCTTACCGGTTCCCGGAGGGCCTACCAGCAAAGCCCCTTTGGGAATCTTGCCACCCAGGTTCGTATATCTTTGGGGGTTCTTAAGAAACTCCACTATTTCTTCGATTTCCGTTTTGGCTTCGGAAAGGCCGGCCACATCCTGGAATGTGACTTTCATGGCGTTATCCTTGTCAAACACCTGCGCTTTCGATTTCCCCACACTGAACACGCCGCCGGGGCCGCCGTCGCGGTTAGTCATACGGCGCATAATTATGAACCAGAACGCAATCAGCAACAGAATCGGGCCGAAAGTCCAAAGGAATGATGTCAGGTCGCTGCCCTCGTCATAATCAACCGGGCCGTTATAAACACCCTGCTGCTTCCAATAGTCGATTTTACGCGCGAATTCGTCGGTCGACGGCAACGTGGCTGTGATATTGGCCCGCGCCCCCTCCTTATACTGGCTTTTCTGAAACACCGCCTTCGCCAGAGAGTCTGAGAGCTGTGCTTCAGCAACCCCCTTGCGCTTATCCACAACTATTCTGGTGATGCCATGCGACCTGGCGTTAACCGAATCGGTGATATAATTCTCAAATTCTGAATATGACACCTTTTTGGTTATGGAATTATCGTCGAGATAAAACATGCCGAAAAGAAACAACAGCACGAATGCATACATCCAATACATGCTGAACTTTATCTGGGGCCGCTTATTTTTTCCGGAGGGTTTCAAATCCGCCATAATTATCTATTCTGGTAAAATATGTGAAGTTCGTTGTTTCAAGAATTGTGTTTGCAGGAAAAATCCCGACACACGATTTGACAGTCAAGGCCTGGTTGTCAGTCAAGGTCTGGCACCTCTGTGATTACAGCATCAGCCCAAAGCTCCTCAAGATTGTAATGCAGCCGGTCTTCAGGCACAAACACATGAACCATAACCGACCCATAGTCGACTACAATCCAGCGTGCATTTCGATACCCGTCATAATTATATGGCTTTATACGATGGTTCTCTAAAAGGGATTCCCGTATGTTATCAGCTATAGCCGACACTTGTTGTGGAGTGCGCCCTTCACAGATAACAAATTCCCTGCAAGGTGCAGATTCGATTTCTGAAAGGTCTACAACGGCGATCGCCCGGCCTTTTTTGTCCTGTATCGCATCTATGATGAATTGGGTCAGTTGTTCGTCTGAGATTTCAGCCATCGGCTTGCTGTTGTTAATGGTGGTTTCTGTCATTAGTCTTATGTGATGTTTATGCCGACGGAAAACCGCCGCATGTAGCCGGCTCCTGATTACCGGACTGATTTATATGCCACAAAGTTAATTAAAAAAATGCAATGGAGCCATCAGCTGACGCCCCTCTTGTTTTCTTATTAAACAAAAATCTTGCCAAAAAGTAGGAACGGAGGTGAATAAATGTAAAATGTCATTCAAACCGCAGAGGTTTCACCGGCGATAGACGGCTGATTATGGCAGTGGGAATAAGCATGATAGCAAAAGCCACGGCAATAATACCTGCATTCAACAACAACCAGTCTGACAAAGAGACCATCACAGGCACATGGCTCAGATAATACGACGCAGGATCCAAAGGCATTATATGGAAACTGCCTTGAAGCCATATCAGCAACAGGCTGGCAACATTCCCGGCCAAAAGCCCCATGGCAGTCACTCTGAAACCAAGACGCATAAACACAGCCCTGATCGAAGCGTCGGTGGCGCCAAGAGCTTTCAAAACTCCAATCATCTTGATTCTCCGAAGAATGATGATGATTACACACGACACCAGCATAAATCCGCTGACACATCCCATAAGAATCAGAATCACAACCACATTGGTGTCAAGCAGTTCTAGCCAGTTGAAATATACAGCTCCGGAAGAATAGACCGTTGTAACCGCCAGGCTTTGCGGAAGACGTCCCGAAGCAAACGCATCATTGAGGCGCCTCTGCATCTCACGGGCAACAGGAATGATGCTTTTCTCAGCAAGCCCCGAAATCTCAACCGAAGCCCCCTCATCTTTTTCATATCCGCTAAGCCTGGCAAGAGCCCCGAACGGAGCGAACACAACCATATTGTCATATTCACCGAAGTCACTGCGATATATGCCACGTATGTCAAACTTACGAGGGCGCACCCCTTCAGGTGTGATAAAATATGCATCAATCCTATCGCCCGGTTTAAGGTTGAGTTTTCCGGCCATTACCTCGGAAACCGTGATGCCGCGCGAATCGGCGTTGTCAGGCAACTCCCCTTCCACTAATATCGAGCGCTCGAAACTGTCGTCATGCCCATCGCCGTAACCACGGAGCAACACTCCGAGAAAATCGTCGGATGTCTTCAATATCCCCGGATAAGAAGCGGTCAAGGCCACACTCGGATTCTTCCGGGAACGAGATTCCACATAATCACCCCCCTGCGCATCAATGATGGCAGCCGACAGTTCATGCCGCAACTCATCATCAAGTCTGACAGCCTGCCCTTCCGAACCGTAATAACCGGCCAAAGGCACAACGGTTATCTGGGAATCGAACCCCATGATTTTGTGTCGGATTTCGTTTTTAAACCCCTTGACAACAGCTATCGAGAGCATCATAACCGTAAACGACACGGCTATGCCGCAAACAGCCACAACAATGGCCGGAGGCCGGTTGCGGCGGTTTCCGTCGCGAAGCGACAGACGGCTGCTTATAAACGAACTAAACGACATTTCAGGTACAAAGCTACGAATTATCAGGCTAACGGCAAAGAACCATCCACCCCTTTTGAGTTGTTATAATGTCAAAGCTGTCGCGCCGGTATATATGTCCGGGGCAAATCCGGTCAGACCATTCAAAAACCGACAGTGTTTGTTTCAACTTTGCTTTCATCACTGGCATTTTGCAGGTCGACATGCACCAAAAGCAAATCGGCCATCAGGCAAAAGCTAAAATAAAAAGGGATTATGAAATATCGCATATCATTGCATTCTCCATGCACAGCCGGGATTATGTCGGCATTATTTTTTAGCACAGCGGGATACATCGGAGCAAAAGCACAGGCACCGGTCACCCAAACCGATTCGGTCACAACCCAGATTGCTGACACTGCAGTTGTGTCCTCCTCTAATTCGACCGTCGTCGTAATCGATGACCTCGTGGTCAAAAGCATACCGGTGGCATCGATAGGCCATGATGACGACCCTGAGGCCATAAAGGAAGCCGAAAGCTACAACCCGCCAGAAGCACCTAAATTCCATGTTGACATGGCACAGAGTGCCCGCGACACCCTGGCCATAATTTCCGGCTACCCCCACACAATTTACGGCCGCAAAGCATCGTGGACATATTCCGACCCATGGTGGCACGGACTGTGGATCAACACAGCAATATATGCAGGGGCATTCGTCGGGACGTTGTTCGTGCTAGAACTGCTTCCAGAAGACGCAACAGCCTGGAACAGGGCCGAATTAAACCGCGTGCCATTCTACAAACGCTGGTTTGAGAACGTGTTTAAGAAAGGCCCCGAATGGGATCACGACCTTTTCATTTTCAACTATGTGCTACATCCGTATGCAGGTGCAGCATATTTCATGAGCGCCCGCTCCTGCGGCTTCAATTTCTGGCAGTCAATGCTATATAGCGCTTTTATATCGAACATCGGCTGGGAATTCGGCATTGAGGCCTGCATGGAGCGCCCGTCATATCAGGATCTGGTCGTCACCCCTGTCGTTGGCAGCCTCATCGGAGAAGGATTCTACAGGCTGAAACGTCTGATTGTCGAAAACGACTACTATCTGCTCAACTCGCGCCTTCTCGGACACATCGTCGCCATGTTCCTTGATCCGGTCAACGAATTGGTAGGCCTGCTCAGCCCAAAGTCCTCATGCCGGAGCTTGGGCCCAGGATGCATCCAGTCACAACCCCTGTTAATCCCCTCCCCGGCTCCCGGTCAGTCTTCGGCCTTCGGCATCAGCGTCTCCGCCACATTTTAAAGAAAGATTTCTCTGACTGAATAATTGCTTATGGCTGGTTATTTTCAATTTATTGCTGTCCGATAAAACTTTTTGAGGCAAAACAAAATTAGGACTGGCACCATAGCACATGACATTTTTAGGCATTCGTCTCAAAGCACACATAAACAAGCATATACGCCTATTGCGAGTCAATTTCAAGTTAAAATGTCTTGCATCGCTTGCCTTTACCAAC
>CAJTFH010000009.1 GCA_910575545.1 Bacteroidales bacterium | reverse complement strand
CGCGAAGACGCGGCAGAAAGAAAAAGTATGGAGAGAAAGTGGATTTCTCAACTCTTGATATGTCCGTGTTCACTTCATTCATATATGAGGATTCCAAAGGAATCAAAACCCGATGTCACACGGCGGTCGTACATTCGAGGGCATTGAAACGCGACATCCGTATCGTGGTCTGTCCGGTTGAAAACGGAGAGCCTCTTCTTTACTTCTCTACCGACACCGACATGAGGCCTGAAAAGATCATCGGTTTCTACCGCACCCGCTTTCAGATTGAGTTCGGTATACGCGATGCCAAGCAGTTTACCGGACTTCAGTCACAGCAGACCCGCGACAGGAAGCGGCTTGACTTTGCGTTCAATCTTTCCTTCACAGCCCTCAATGTCTGCAAGGAGGTCATAAGGAAGGATTATCCGGATCTTTCGGTAGCGCAGTTCAAACGGCTTATGTTTGAATCTTATCTCGCCTCAACAATTATTTCGACTTGCGGAAAATCTCCGCATATCAAAATAATTCAGAAAATAAATCATCGGTTGGCTCAGTTAGCGGCTTAGCCAAGGATGAACAACCTCTAATTTTACCGAATCATTGCATATAAGCCAATCGATTAAATATATTGCAAAGGTAGTATTAATTTATCAAAACCCAACAGCCAGGCATATAATTCATTTTCGATAATTCCAAGCAGCCACACAAAAAGATACACCGTTGATAATCACAAAATTAGCTAATTGAATCAGGAAAGTTTTCAACAATCCCCCACTTTGCATGTTGCTAAATTTGGAATAATGGCCGAAAATAACGAAGTTTGCATGATGAAAGAGACCTCCGCTGTGCACAGACATTACAAGTGCTATTGAACACGCCCGGCGGCAGTCAACAGATATAACCACATACAAGAAAAACTAAGCCCTAAAAACCAGAAAATAACAACCACCATGGCATCAAAGGATATCGAGGCTGGCAAGACCTATAGTTATGACGAAGCCTATCAGGCAAGCGTGAAATATTTCAACGGTGACGAACTTGCCGCCCGCGTATGGGTCAGCAAATACGCACTCAAAGATTCTTTCGGAAACATTTTTGAGCTGACCCCCGACGACATGCACCACCGCATAGCCTCCGAAATCGCCAGGATAGAGCGGAAATATCCCAATCCGATGAGCGAAGAGGAGATATTCGGATATTTGAAAGATTTCCGTTATATCGTGCCGCAAGGAAGCCCCATGTCGGGGATAGGTAACCACTACCAGGTTGGCTCACTGTCGAATTGCTTTGTTATAGGGCTCGACGGCAATCCTGACTCCTACGGCGGTGTAATCCGCATTGATGAAGAACAGGTCCAGCTCATGAAACGCCGTGGCGGAGTAGGACACGACCTCAGCCATATCCGGCCCAAAGGCACCCCGGTAAAGAACTCGGCATTGACCTCAACCGGCCTGGTGCCGTTTATGGAACGCTACTCAAACTCCACCCGCGAAGTGGCGCAAGACGGACGCCGTGGCGCATTGATGCTTACAGTTGCAATCAAGCATCCGGATTCAGAGGCTTTCGTGGATGCAAAAATGACAGAAGGGAAAGTGACCGGGGCAAATGTGTCAGTACGCATCGATGATGAATTCATGCGTGCTGCAACAGAAGGGAAGCCCTATCGCCAGACATATCCTGTTAACTCCACAGAGCCTGATACTGAAAAGGAAATCGACGCCAAGGCATTCTGGAGCAAAATCATCCATAACGCATGGAAATCGGCAGAACCCGGGGTTCTGTTCTGGGACACAATCACCCGCGAGTCGCTGCCCGACTGCTATGCCGACCTGGGCTTCCGCACAATCTCGACCAATCCTTGCGGAGAGATACCGCTGTGCCCCTACGACTCATGCCGGTTGCTGGCTATCAATCTTTATTCCTATGTGAAGAATCCCTTCACCCCCCAGGCAGAATTTGATTATGAGCTGTTTGCCAAACATGTAGGCAAAGCCCAACGTATCATGGATGATATAATCGACCTGGAAATGGAGAAAATCGATACCATACTTGAAAAAGTCGATGCCGATCCGGAGACTGAAGAAGTCAAGCGCCCCGAGCGTCATCTTTGGGAAAAAATACGCGCCAAGACCCTCAAAGGGAGACGCACAGGCGTGGGCACAACCGCCGAAGGTGACATGATAGCCGCCATGGGGCTGCGCTACGGCACCCCCGAAGCCACAGACTTCTCCGAAAAAGTGCATTCACATCTTGCATTAGCCGCATATAATTCATCGGTCGACATGGCCGGAGAGCGAGGAGCTTTCGAGGTGTTCGACCATGAACGGGAAAAGAACAACCCTTTCTTGAACCGCCTCAGAGAGAAAGACCCCTACATGTATGAGAGAATGGCAAAACAAGGGCGCCGCAACATAGCCTGCCTCACCATCGCCCCCACAGGCACCACAAGCCTTATGACCCGCACCACCTCCGGAATAGAACCAGTGTTCATGCCGGTTTACAAACGTAGGCGTAAAGTCAACCCCAATGATGCCGAAGTGCGCATTGACTATGTTGATGAAACAGGCGACGCCTTCGAGGAATATGTTGTTTACCATCCGAAGTTCATCGAATGGATGAAAGTGGCCGGAATAGAGGTGAAACAGGATTATACCCAAGAAGAACTGGATGCCATTGTGGCCCGGTCGCCCTATGCAGGAGCCACATCAAATGATATTGACTGGCTCGAGAAAGTGCGTATGCAGGGACGTATACAGAAATGGGTAGACCATTCGATTTCAGTCACCATCAATCTGCCGGCTGACGTCAGCGAGGATATGGTCAATAAACTGTATGTCGAGGCATGGCGGTCGGGATGCAAAGGCTGCACAGTCTATCGCGACGGATCCCGTTCCGGAGTGCTGTTGGCCATGGAGAGCAAAAAGAAAAAAAATGAGGCGACCGCTTCAGAGCCATACCCGCATGCCACCAAACGCCCGATAGAGCTTGATGCCGATGTGGTTAGATTCCAGAACAACAAAGAAAAATGGATTGCATTCGTGGGACTCATGGATGGGAAACCATATGAAATCTTCACCGGACTGGCCGATGATGAGGATGGCATATTCTGCCCCAAATCGGTCAACCACGGCAAAATAATCAAAGCCGTAGATCCGGAAGGAAACAAGCGCTACGACTTCCAGTTTGTGAACAAGCGCGGCCATAAAACCACTATAGAAGGGCTATCAGACAAATTCAACCCCGAATATTGGAACTATGCGAAGCTGATTTCAGGCGTGTTGCGCTACGGAATGCCAATAGACCAGGTACTCAAACTCGTAGGCACCCTCGAACTTGATTCAAAAAGCATCAACACATGGAAAATGGGAGTTGAACGCGCATTGAAAAAATATCTGCCCAACGGCACCAAGGCCAATGGGCAACGATGCCCCAACTGTGGCCAGGAAACCCTTATCTACCAGGAAGGATGCCTGCTGTGCACATCATGCGGCACATCGAAATGCGGATAATAAGGGGTTGACTTTTGCCACCGGATTTTGTATCTTTGTGTGGTTGAATAAACTTGTGTTTGAACTTACTTGCGAAAATCCCTCCAAAAATCCTCTCAATATTTTCGTATCTTTGAGTTAAATTCAAACACACTCTGAAATAGCAAAACAATAAAAACGATATAACGATGAAATTCAATGTTGCGAGCAAAGCCCTCTACTCCACCCTTTCAGGAGTGAGCAAAGTAATCAACGCCAAGAACACAATCTCCATTCTCGACAATTTCTTGCTTAAAGTGGTTGATGACAGCCTTGAAATCACAGCGTCAGACTCAGAAAATACGCTTTCGGCCCGTCTGCCGATCAAGAATGTAGAGGGAGAAGGCCGCTTTTGCCTCAATGCCCGCCGCATTACCGACATGGCAAAAGAATTGCCGGATGTTGATGTGGAATTCGAGATTAACGACAACACCCTTGCCACTAAAATCAGTTTCCCCGGCGGAAATTTCGACATAGTAGCACTCGACGGAGACCAATATCCCGAAACCATAGAGACAACATCTGCTGAGGAAAGCCTGAAAATGGTGTGTCCCGCAACCCAGATTCTCAACGGAGTTGAAAACACCCTTTTTGCTGTGGGGACAGATGAAATCCGGCCCCAGATGATGGGAATACTGTGGGATATCAAAGAGGACGGCATCACGTTTGTGGCCACCGACACCCGCAAGCTGGTGAGATATATCGACCGCACCTCAGCACCGGGCATCACAGCCTCATGCATCGTGCCGGTAAAACCATCGATTATTTTGAAATCGCTTCTCGACAAGGAGGCAGACGTCAATGTCACCATCTCATCGCGTAGCGCAGTTTTTGAAACAGAAGATATAACCCTCAACTGCCGGTTCATAAAAGGTAATTTCCCTGATTATAATCGCGTTATACCAACAAATAACCCATATACGGTGACTGTTGACCGGAGCGCCATACTCACAGCCGTAAGGCGTGTGTCAGTATGTGCCGATCCAGGTCATGGTCTGGTGAAGTTCAGGTTCACCCCTACCCGTGTTGAGATGAAAGTCGACGATCCCAATGTGAACTCATTCGCCCATGAAGAGGTGCCGTGCGATTTCACAGGTGAACAAATGGTAATAGGCTTCTGCTCTGCATACCTTCTTGAAATTTTCGGCATACTCTCAACCTCTAATGTTATTCTGAAACTGGCAGATCCGTCGCGCCCGGGAGTATTCCAGCCAGAGGAAAATGCAGAAAACACCGATTTGGTTGTAATCCTGATGCCTATGACCGTGCAGGATTTCTAATAACAGTACGAGACGTCTAATAATACCTGCCATAAATGAAACTCAAGCTGACAAAACCGGTGATGTTCTTTGATCTGGAAACCACCGGCACCAACATATTACACGACAGAATCGTGGAAATGTCGATGATAAAGGTTTATCCTGACGGCCACGAAGAGGAACGTACAATAAGAATCAATCCCGGTATGCATATCCCGGAAGAGGCATCTTCTATACACCATATCTTCGATGAAGATGTGGCCGACAAACCAGCATTCAAACAGGTTGCAACCCAGCTGGCAAAAAGTTTTGAAGGATGCGACATAGCAGGGTTCAATTCAAACAAGTTCGATATTCCGATGCTTGCCGAGGAATTTGCGCGTGCCGGTGTTGACTTCGATTTCTCACGCCCGAGATTCATCGATGTGCAGACCATCTTCCACAAGAAAGAGCAACGGACACTCACAGCCGCCTACCGCTTTTATTGCGACAAAGAGCTTGAAGGAGCGCATTCGGCCAATGCCGACACACGCGCCACTTATGAGGTGTTAATGGCCCAGCTCGACCGATACGACGATTTACCCAACGACATGGAGCAGTTGTCGGCTTATTCCTCACAGAATAATAATGTCGATATAATGGGACGCATGATTTATGACGACCAGCATCGGGAAGTCATAAACTTCGGCAAATACAAGGGAGTCTTGGTGACAGAGGTGTTGAAAAAAGACCCCGGATATTTCAGCTGGATCCAGCAGGGAGACTTCCCGTCAGACATGAAACGCATAATGATGGCAATCAAACTGCGAATGCGTTGATTGCGACAATATCAGAAAGTTATTGGCTATAACATGGATTGCATCAGAGGCAAACATATAGTGCTGGGAATCACCGGCGGGATAGCCGCCTATAAAACAGCCACGCTTGTGAGGCTGCTGGTTAAGGCTGGGGCTGAGGTACAGGTGATAATGACCCCGAATGCCAAAGAGTTCATAACCCCGGTGACCCTCTCAACCCTTAGCGGGAAACCTGTAATCAGCGAGTTTTTCACAGCCAATACCGGCCAATGGCATTCACATGTAGACCTTGGGCTGTGGGCGGATGCTTTCGTTGTCGCACCAGCCACAGCATCAACTTTGGCTAAGATGGCCAACGGAGTTGCCGACAACATGCTTGTGACCTCATACCTGTCGACGAGAGCCACAGTTTTCGCCGCTCCGGCAATGGATTTCGACATGATGCAGCACCCATCGACTCTCCGCAACATAGAGCAACTGAAATCATACGGGGTTAATATAATCGAACCGGCGGAGGGGGAATTAGCGTCGCATCTTGTTGGTAAGGGACGCATGGAAGAACCTGAAAAAATTTTCGACACTTTATGTGATTTTTTCAGCCGCAGCCAAACCATGAAGGGGAAAACAATGCTTATCACCGCCGGACCGACCCGCGAAAAAATCGACCCGGTGAGATATATCAGCAACTACTCCACCGGTAAAATGGGAATAGCCATCGCCGAAGAGGCTGCCAAACGCGGTGCGGAAGTCACCCTCGTGCTCGGCCCGGTTGACCGTAGACCATCCCATGCAGGAATAACGATTATCGATGTGGAATCGGCAAACGAAATGCTTGCGGCATGTGAAAGCATCTTCGACCATGCAGACATAGCCGTGATGTGCGCAGCAGTGGCAGACTATTCCGTTGCCAACCGGGAAGACAGGAAAATTAAAAGGGAAAAGAGCGCAATCCCCAATCTCGAACTGGTCAAGAATCCCGACATTGCAGCAACTCTGGGACGCGCAAAACAACCGAATCAGATTCTGGTTGGATTCGCACTAGAAACGGACAACGAAGCCAGCAATGCCGCAGACAAAATGGAACGTAAGAATCTGGATATGATTGTTATGAACTCATTGCGCGACAAGGGGGCTGGATTCGGCACAGACACCAATAAAATCACAATCTTCACAAAAGAGGGAGATGCCATAAGATACCCGTTGAAAAGCAAGAACGAGGTTGCAGCCGACATTCTTGACGCAATCAGCAATATCAAACATGAGTGATTCGTTATAATGCATATGATTAAACATGTGACACATAACGCAATTGCAAGATTTATCAACGTCATAGCCACTACAGCGGCAGTCTGTCTCATGCTGTTGCCACCAGAAACGGCAACCGCCCAGGAACTGAACTGCCAGGTGGAAATCAACACCGACCAAATCCAGGCCACCAACCGCAGCGTGTTTGAAACCCTTGCAGAAGCCATCAGGGAATATATGAACACGACACACTTCACAAACGACCAATATGCGGTCAACGAACGTATCGACTGCCGTTTGTTTTTCACCATCGCCGACTACACCGACAATACGCTGAAAGGTGATTTGCAGATACAGTCATCGCGACCGGTCTACAACAGCACATACACCACCACCCTGCTGAACTTCAAAGACACCAAAATCGAATTCACCTACCAGGAGGGGGAGCCGCTGAACTTCACCGTAAATACGATGGAAAGCCAGCTGACGGCCATATTGAATTTCTATGCCTATCTCATCATAGCCCTCGACCGTGATTCATTCGCGCCAAAAGGTGGCGAAGAGGCATTCGACAGGCTGAAAATGATTGTGCAGATGGCACAGTCGTCAGGTGAAGGCGGATGGAAAGCATTTGAGGACAAAAAGAACCGGTCGGCGGTGCTGGATGCATTCACCGCGCCGGGCACCTCAGTGACACGCAACATACTGTATGACTACCACCGTACAGGCCTCGACGAGATGTTCCTGTCACCCGATAAAGGAAGGGCAAAAATAACCACTACGCTTGAAAACCTGCAAAAGGTCTACGATGCCGATCCAATGTCGGTCGCACTGTCGCTGTTTAAGGATGCCAAACTCGACGAACTTGTTAATCTCTACACAAAAGCCTCGCAGACCGAGCGCACAAAGGTTGTGGAACTTCTCACCCCTCTCTATCCAACTGAGATGAAACGCATCAACCTTATAAAAGAGGGTAAAAACAAGTAGAATTACGGCATAATCCCCGCATTTCAACACCAACCTATCGAAAGCAATGATACAGACCTTGCATATATCCAACTACGCACTGATTGACAGCATCGACATAACGCTGCATGAGGGGCTCAATATCCTCACAGGAGAAACCGGTGCCGGCAAATCAATCATACTCGGAGCATTGGGATTGCTGCTCGGAGGAAGAGCCGACAGCAAGGTGGTGCGCAGACACGATGTCAAATCAGTGATTGAAGCATCACTGAGTGTGGAAGGTTACTCACAGTTAGAGGAATTCTGCAAAAACAACGATATCGACTGGGACGGAGATACGATTATCCTGCGAAGGGAAATCGCACCTAACGGGCGGTCGCGGGCATTCATCAACGATTGCCCGGTCAACTTGTCGATATTGCAGGAAGCAGCCCTCCAACTCATAGACATACATTCGCAGCACCAGAACCTGCTACTGGCATCACCTCCCTACCAACTGCGAGTCATCGACTGTCTGGCCGGGAACAAGGAGAAACTGGCACAGCTCACAATAGCTTATAATAATTACCGACATGCCGTAAGACGCTATAAACAGGAGCGGCGCATGATCGAGCAATCGAAAGAGGATGAGGAATTCCTCCGCTTCCAATACCAGCGTCTGAAAGAAGCAGACCTTTCGGAGGGGGAACTGGAGGAGCTTGAACATGAGCGGGAGCTGCTCATCAACATGGGGGATGTGAAACGTTCCCTCGGAGCTGCAATAAACGCACTGACAGATGGAGAAGAGAATGCCGAACAGCTTGTTAAAACAGCTCTTGACGAAACCGGAGAACTGAGTGACCTCATCGACGAGGCCGACAGCATATCGGAAAGGCTACAGGCTGTCAGGGTTGAACTACAAGACATATCCGCCACATTTTCCGAATATGACCGCGACCTGAACGACGACCCAGCCAGACTGGATGCCGTAGAGGAACGTCTCAACCTGCTGTATGATCTGCAAAGACGCTACAAGGCGGAGACCGTTGAGGAACTGATTGCCCAACGCGACGACATGAAAAAACGCCTGAAAGGGATCGCACTAAGCGGCGATACCTTACAGACTCTTGAAATCGCGGCCAAACGGGCAAAAAAAGAAGCCCTCGAAATCGCAGCCGAAATCTCTAAAATGCGTCACGAAGAGGCGGAACGTTTCGGGAAACTCCTCAAAGAGCGGGCGTTGCCGTTAGGGATGAAAAACCTGCAGGTTGAAATCACAGTGCGAGACACCGAACTGACATCGACAGGCATCGACCAGGTTGAATTCCTTTTCGCCTTTAACAAGAACCAGCCCCTGCTGCCTGTTGGCAACACAGCATCAGGAGGCGAAATTTCAAGGCTCATGCTTTCGATAAAATCCATCGTAGCCGACAAAATGCAGCTGCCGTCGATAATCTTCGACGAAGTTGACACCGGAGTATCAGGCGACGTAGCCGACAAGATGGGGGAACTTATGCGACAGATTGCAGGCAACATACAGGTGGTTGCAATCACCCATCTGCCGCAGGTTGCATCGAAAGGGCAAAGCCACTTCAAAGTGTTTAAAGAAGACACTGACAGCACAACCGTGACCCGTATCAGCGAACTTACCCCCGAACAGAGAGTGAAGGAGCTGGCAGTGATGCTATCGGGTTCAGAAGTAAACGCTGCCGCGCTTGAAAACGCCAAGGCCCTTCTTGGCGCTAAATAAGATGATGTCGAAAGACCGTTTAATAACCAGACAACTACAACAGAAATGCTCGAAAAAGACGACTACATATTTGGAATCCGCGCGGTTATAGAAGCCATTGAAGCCGGAAAAGAGATTGATAAAGTGATGGTCAACCGCGACCTGAAAGGAGACCTTGCCCGTGAACTTATGGGAGTCATAAAAAGCCATGGCGTGCTTGTGCAAAAAGTGCCGGCGGAGAAAATCGACCGCATCACCCGCAGAAACCACCAAGGTGTGATTGCCATATTATCGGCTGTCACATATGAAAGCCTCGACAACGTGGTTCCGGCCATTTACGAAGAGGGACGACTGCCCTTCATCGTTCTGCTCGACGGGGTTACGGATGTGAGGAATTTCGGTGCTATAGCACGTACATGTGAATGTGCCGGAGTAGATGCCATAGTGATACCCCGCCGTGGTGGCGTAGGTGTGAACGGCGACGCGATGAAAACATCGGCCGGCGCACTCAACTATCTGCCTGTTTGCCGCGAAACCAGCATTCTCAATGCCGTGAAATTCCTAAAAGACAACGGATATATGGTTGTGGCCGCTTCAGAGAAATCAACACTCAACTATACGCTGGCTGAATATACCTCATCACCGGTAGCCCTTGTGATGGGAGCTGAAGATGTTGGCATTTCTGAAGATGTGCTAAGATTCTGCGACACAAAAGTGGCCATTCCCCAAATTGGCCATATCGGTTCGCTCAACGTTTCAGTGGCAGCAGGAGTGATGATTTATGAGGTAGTGCGTCAGCGTCTGGCTGCAAACGAAGTGCCGGAATGATCCATTTCATCCCATCCAGTTTCGCTTTAACACAATCTAATCAACAATGGGATAAATCGGACTCTTTTCATAATCTTATTGGTTACCACAAAATAATCCGAATGCACAACGAATCGACACATATCTGCAACTATTGGAGATTGTGCTGATGTTAAAACAGATTAAGCAGAACTTTCAGCTGAAATAATTCTACGTAGAGAGTGCCAATGCCATAACAGACCTCTATGATTATCTTTGATAACAATGTCATTGCCTGTTAAAATGAAAACGGGGGCGGCATAAGCCGCTCCCCGGGTTATTTAGTATGGGTAGGATGGTTCAGATGAGAGGTGTCAGCAGGCTTTGAAGCTCATGTCGAGGCCTTTGACGGAATGGGTGAGGGCGCCGACGGAGATGAAGTCGACACCGCACTCGCCGTAGCTGCGGAGGGTGTCGAGGGTGATGCCTCCTGATGATTCGATTTCGATGTCTTTGCCGGAGTGTTTGTGGGGGTCGGCGGCAAGTGTTTCGGCCGGGGCTACATAGGCGCGGATGCGCTCTACGGCCTCACGGGTGCGAGCCGGAGTGAAATTGTCGAGCATGATGCGGTCAACCCCGGCTTCAAGTGCCTGGTCGATTTCATCGGTGTTGCGCACTTCAAGTTCAATCTGCAAGTTCTTGCCGTTGTCTTTGCACCACTGCTTGGCGGCGCTGACGGCCTGAGTGATGCCCCCGGCGAAATCAACGTGGTTATCCTTGATGAGAATCATGTCGAAAAGGCCGATGCGGTGGTTGCTGCCTCCGCCTATTTTAACGGCTTCTTTTTCGAGCAGACGCATTCCGGGGGTTGTCTTCCGAGTGTCAAGCACTTTGGTGTGGAGGCCTTCGAGACGCGACTGGTAGATGGCTGTCATTGTGGCCACTCCGCTCATGCGCTGCATTATGTTGAGCATTATACGCTCGGTCTGTAACAGGGAACGCACACGGCCTTCGACCACAAAGGCCACATCACCGGGACTGACATGGGCACCGTCGTTGATGTAGACGGTCATTTTCAGCTCAGGGTCGAACTTCTCAAAAACTTTGCGGGCGATTTCCACCCCGGCAAGGATGCCTTCCTGTTTGACAATCAGCTGCTGACGCCCCATCTCAGTGGCGGGGATGGTTGACAATGTCGTAGCGTCGCCATCGCCGACATCCTCGGCAAAAGCGAGAGTCAGGAGGTCGTCGATTAATTCATCGCGGGTTTTCATATCAATTCTTTTCAAATTATGTCGATTGGTGATTTGCAAAGGTAGCTATTTTTTGGGATATTAAGTGGGAAGCAGAGTGGCGTTTTTGTGCTATCTTTGTGAACAAATAACTGTTGTAACCAGATGGAAAAAGAGAGAACCCCGTTTCTGCGCGCCGTTGCCCAAGCCTATGTTGAGCATGAACCTGAAAAGATGCTCGACTATTGTTTTGTGTTCCCCAACAAACGGAGTGCGACGTTTTTCACCGACTTCGTGGGACGGGTGTCGCGCGAGAGCAACACACCGATGGTGCATCCGGAATGCACCACCATCGTGGATTTCGTGGAGGGGTTCTCCGACGGTGTGCCGGGCGACCGGATGGAGATGATTTTCATACTTTATGACGTTTACCGAGAGGTGGTGCGCGCCCACCGCAGCGATGCCGAGGCCGACACAATAGATTTCAACCGGTTTGTGTTCTGGGCCGACATATTGCTTAATGATTTCGACGATGTTGACACGTCGCTAGCCGATCCGGAGGTGATTTTCCACAACGTGGAGACACTGAAGGAGATTTCGGCCAACTACCTGACCAGCGAGCAGATTGAAATCATAAGGCATTACTGGGATGAGGAGAAAGTGCCGCAGGAAGTGCAGGAGTTTTGGAACCATGTGGCACACCCTGTCAACGAGGAATCGCCCGATGCACCTTTGGCCACGGGATTCCTTCGCCTGTGGCAGGTTATGAAGGAGATTTACTATGGTTTCCAAAGCCGCCTGGAATCGATGGGACTGCATACTCCGGGAATGGCCTACCGCATAGCGGTGAAAGCACTTGAGGAGAACGAGACAGAGCGATTGCCGTTCCGGCGTTACGTTTTCGTGGGGTTCAACAACCTGTCGAAAGCCGAGCAGACAATCTTCACCAAGCTGCGCGATATGCGCAACGACGAAGACCAAACGAGCATGGGTGATTTCTATTGGGACCTTGCCTCGCCGGTTTTTGCCGATGAAAGTTTTGCAGCAGCCCGCCATGTGAAACGTTACCAAGAGGAATTTCCATCGCGGTATGACTGTGTAGCGCCAATAGAAGGGTTCCCGAAGATTGAAATCTTAGGAGTACCCTCGCGTGTGGGTCAGGCGAAAATAATCGGTAAGCTGCTTAACGGAATATTCCCGTCAGACATCCCCATAGATGAGGGGATGTTGAAGAACACGGCCATAGTGCTGCCGGAGGAGAGCACGCTGACCCCGCTTCTCAATTCGCTGCCCGACCATATCGCCCCATTGAACATCACTATGGGATATAAACTGAAAAACACTTCTGTGGCCGGACTGATACGCAACGTGGTGTCGATGCAGATGAGGGCATACAAATCGAAGTCGGAAAACTGTTTTTTCCGCGACGATGTGAAAAACGTGCTGTCGCATCCGCTGGTGAGAGGTTATCACCCGTTGGAATCCACCAGGCTGCTTGCAGAAATCCAGCAGAGGAAATATTTCAATGTGCCGGAAGCGCTGTTTGACATGCCGGAAAATATGGCACTTAAACCGGTGTTTTCAATGGTTGCCAACAAGGCCGACCGACATGAAGTGTTTTCCTATCTGACCACACTGATGGCGTGGCTTGGTGAGGCAGTGAAATGCTGGCTTCCAGAAGAAGAGCCGGAACAGAATGCGGAGGAAACGGAAAAAGAACCCGATGAGGAGGAGATGGCGCGGGTGAAGGATTCACAGCAGATTGCACGGGCGGTGGCTCTGCAAGAAGCATTCCTCCGGCGCTATTCAAATGCTGTGGCCAAACTGAGAAGGTTGTGCGAAACGTATCTCGACAGCCGGCATGTATTCGTTGAAGATGCCACGGTGTTCACCCTTGCGGAACGGATGGTTCAAGGGGAAATGCTCAATTTCGAGGGGGTTCCATTGCGCGGTCTGCAAATCATGGGTGTACTCGAAGCCCGCTCGCTCGATTTCGACACATTGATACTGCCGTCGATGAACGAGCGGATTTTCCCCAGGGCAAAATTCACAGGGTCGTTCATTCCGATGGTACTCAGAAGCGCCTACGGACTACCAACACCCGACGACCAGGAGAATGCCTACGCCTATTTCTTCTACCGAATGATTTCACGCGCCAGAAACGTCTACCTGCTCTATGACGCACGCTCCACAGGGTTGAAAAGCCGCCAGATGTCGCGATATATCCACCAGCTTACACATATTTTCAAACCTGAGAATATGACCCGGAGGGTACTCCCCTACCGCATGTCGGCGCCGGAACCACCGGCATTCACCGTTGAGAAGACTCCTGAAGTGATGGCCAGGCTCAACCGCTATCGCGACCACACGAATATGCGGCACTCGCTGTCGGCAAGTTCAATCAAACTATATGCCGGATGCCCCATGGCATTCTATTTTGAGAAAGTGATGGGCTACCGGCGGGAAGACGACGTTAACGACTGGCTCGACGAGAGCACCTACGGAACGGTAGTCCACGAGGTGTTCGAGCATCTCTACGGCAAACGCCTCGAAGGGAGGGCCGGGGGTGCCAGAATCACCGCTTCCGACCTCGATGAGATGCAGAAGAATGTGGCTGAAATCGACAGGCAGATAACCATGGCTATCAACAGGTGTTACCACAATCTCGGCGACAACAACACAACGGAATTGACGGGAGACGCACGGCTGATCGGGATAGTTATACGCGGAATAGTGAAAAAGATTCTCGAAAGGGAGAAAAGCCACGCCCCGTTTGTCTATCTGCATGGAGAATGGGAAGCAACCAATGTGCTGACAATCAAAGGGAGCGGCGATAAATCGCTGTCGGTCAATTTCAATTGCCGCATTGACCGCGTTGACCGGTATGAGGGTGACGGGGCGTATCCGAGAGTTAGGATAATCGACTACAAAACCGGTGGCGACAAGACGGATGCGGTCAGTGTGGAGCAGATTTTCACGAAATATGACCAAAAGGCATTCCTACAGCTCATGCTCTATTGCGAGGCATATGCGCAGTTCACCGGCTATGACGGGGTTATCCAGCCGATGGTGTTCCAGCTGCGCCAGGCCATGGTTCAGGATATCAAACCGTTGAAATTATGGATTCCGGCGCGGAACGAGTCTGTTGACCATCGGGAGCTGAAAAGCCCGCAACGGGCCACCGGGAAATGGAATCTGCTCGATTACCGCGATTATGTGGCCGAAGTAAACGACAAGCTGATTGAGTATCTCGAAGACCTGTTCAACCCAGCAATCCCCTTCAGATGCGCCGAAGACAACGACCCATGCAGAATGTGCGCCTTCACCGCCATCTGCCAACGCGAGACAAAAAGCTGACACTATTTTACACCATTTTGATATAACTGAGAAATATTTAGCCATGGGCAAAAATATCCAAATACACAATAGCTCTGTTGAGTTTCTCATATTTCAATTAGAACGCAAAGAAGACGGAATAGAAGTTTTATACCAAGATAAACACTTTGGCTCACTCAAGATGCCATATTCTTGGGGAAAAGCCCCCAACGGTAAGATTGTAAGAACAGATGTCTCAATAGCTAAGAATCATTTAAACGAAACCGAATCTGAAAAATATCGCATTATTCAAGACAAGATGTTTCAATCTGATTTTGATTATTGGGCTGATTTTGATTATTGGGGAACAAACATTTTACCTGATTTTGAATAATAATTTTGACGACTTACCTATGGCGGGGCTATATATACATATACCGTTTTGCAGGAGCAAGTGTTTCTATTGCGACTTCTTTTCAAAGGGGGAAGGCGGGGAGACTGATGCTTATGTGGATGCATTGCTGGCGGAATGGCGGCTAAGGAAAGTGGAACTCGACGAGGAGGTGAAGACCATATATCTGGGAGGCGGCACACCATCTCTTATGTCGGACAAACAACTTCACAGACTGATTGCCGGAATCGGCAGTTATGTTGAAATCAACCGGTTGCAGGAATTCACCATAGAAGCAAATCCGGAAGATATCAGCATTGGGAAAATCAATACATGGAGAGGGTTGGGTATAAACCGGATAAGCATAGGGATACAATCGTTCAACGCCAGGGAACTGTCGGCAATAGGCAGGCAGCATAGCGCGGAAGCCTCAACGCTCGCACTGGAGGCTTTGCAACAAAGCGGCATAAACTATAGTGCCGACCTTATTTACGGACTACCGGGGCAATCAATCGAAGATTGGACGGAGAATCTCAACAGGCTGCTATCATTCAGACCGCCACATTTTTCAGCATACCTGCTGTCGTATGAACCGGGGACGCGCCTTTATGCCATGCGGGAAAATGGGAAAGTTTCTGAATCTGACGAGGCAACGGTATGCAGGATGTATGATATTCTGTGCCGATCGGCAGAACGCAACGGATATGGCCACTATGAGATTTCAAATTTCGCACTGCCAGGGATGGAAGGCCGCCACAATTCGGCATACTGGAATCTGACACCATATCTCGGACTTGGGACGTCGGCCCACAGTTTCGACGGGTTTCTAAGGCGTTATAACCCACTGAATATACGGCAGTATGTTACGGAAACAGCAGAAGGGAAAACAGTTTATGAAATCGATGATGAAACGAATCTGAACCGTTTCAACGACTATGTGATAACTTCGTTACGAACCAGGGATGGTTTCTGTGAAGATTTTGCCGAAACGAAGTTCGGCAGTGAACTTACCACCCGGTTCCTGTCAAACTGCCGAATGTTACTTCCGGCTTCACAACCAGCACTAAAACGCAATGTTACGGGTAATATTATCATTCCCGAAACACTATGGTTAAGAAGCGACGCCATTTTTCGGGAAATCATCTTATGAGGCCCGGCCTCTTGGATTCAATCGTGGTGATACGGGAGATTGGCTGTGATTGAAAAAGCCCGATAGAGCTGCTCGACAAAAAAGAGGCGGATTAGCTCATGGGGGAAAGTCATTTTCGACAACGAGAGCAGAGCATCGGCACGGTCGTAGACCGCTTGCGAGAACCCATATGGCCCCCCGATTACAAACACAAGATTCTTTGCAACGGTCTGTGCTTTCTTATCGATAAATCCGGCAAACTGACGGGAAGTGTATTCGCGCCCACGCTCGTCAAGCAGGACTAAATGGTCGGAGGTTTGAATCTGCTCAAGAATCCTCATCCCCTCGGCCTCTTTCTGCATTGCCGGTGTCAGTTTTTTAGATGTCTTTATGTCGGGAAGGACGCGCAGTTCAAACGGCATGAACCTGTTTACACGTGTGGAATATTCCTCTATCCCCTCACGGAGGTAGGATGTTGTTGTTTTGCCTACGACAAGCAGAATGATTTTCATATATCTGTAAAACGTTTTTATCTCCCAGTTAATAAGTCGGATGCACCGGGGTGCATCACTACAAAATCAACGGCATATGAAATCAACGGTATATGAAACGGGCGACATACAGCAACGGGCGACGGCCGAGATACGAAAGCAATGAGCCGAGTTTGTTTTTCAGACGGGTTTTCGGGTTGAACAGGCATTCGCTACGATAAGACCGGATAATATGCCAACATTGATTCTTTTCGGCGATGTAATCTTCCTGGCCCGTTTCCAGCATCAACAGAGCGAACAGATTAAAATTGGCACTCAGACGCCTGTCGCGCGCCGCAGGCAATAAGTCAGGACGGTTATTCCGCATAAAATTTTCTATAGCCTCTGTCACTTTCAGCACATCGAGCCGTCCGGGAGAAAATCGGTTGAGGAAACTTGCAGGGTTATCGCGATAGAAATAAACCAGCTGATCAATAAATGCGACGGAACCGGTCTGCAGAAACACATGATAGAAAAAATCAAGGTCTTCATACCATATCCCCGGCGTGAAACGGACATTATCAAGCAAACGACGACGATATAGGGTAGCACAAGCTGAGGGTTGGCTGAATGTCTGATATAATATAGACTCGATAGCGGTGACAGAGGACAGAACCGACACGTTGTCATTCAGAAACGGCATCTCAATCATCGGGTCGGGCAGCCTCGACCAGCGGCCTTTAACTATGTCGCATCCCGACGCTGACGCTCCGTGAAATAATGATTCCAAAGACCATGTATATAGCCGGTCATCGCTGTCGAGAAATGTCACCCACTCCCCTACAGCCACGTCAACACCATTGTTGCGCGCGCACGAAAGCCCTTGGTTCCCTGTCGACAGGACTTTTATCCTTGAATCTGTTGCGGCAAACTCCTCGGCAATCGCACGGGTGTTATCGGCAGAGCCGTCGTTGACCACTATGGCTTCAAAGTCGGGAAAAGACTGCGCAAGAACACTTTCGAGGCATTCCCGAAGATATTCTTGCGCATTATAAGCAGGTATTATGACTGATACGGCCGGATTAGACATATCCACGCACTATGCCACGTTTTGAGTTGCGTATGAACTCGATAATTTCATCGCGCTCTGTTGTGGCGGCGATTTCCGCCTCTATGCGGTCGACGGCATCAGACACATTAAGACGCGACAGGTAGAGATAGCGGTAGATTTCCTGGATTTCGCGAATCTGGTCGTTGGTGAAGTTGCGCCGGCGCAGACCGATTGAATTGACACCGGTATAGGCAATCGGGTCGCGGCCGGCCTTGACATAAGGTGGGATGTCTTTGTTGATTCGAGATCCGCCCTGAATCATGACATGGGCGCCGAGATGACAGAACTGATGTATGAGCGAACCGCCGCCGATAACGGCGAAGTCGTCGACCTGAACCTCACCGGCAATCTGTGTGGAATTGGAAATAATCACGTTGTTGCCGACAACACAGTCGTGGGCAACGTGGGAGTATGCCATTATCAGGCAATTGTTTCCTACGCGTGTTGAACCTTTTGAGGCAGTGCCGCGGTTGACGGTCACACATTCACGGATGGTTGTGTTGTCGCCGATAATGGCCACCGTGTCTTCTCCTTTGAATTTCAAATCCTGAGGGATGCCGGAAATAACCGCACCCGGGAAAATATTACAGTTTTTCCCGATACGGGCGCCTTCCATGATTGTGACATTGCTGCCGATATGTGTGCCTTCGCCGATCTCTACGTTCTGGTCGATTGTCACAAACGGCTCAATGACAACGCTGGGATGTATCTTCGCAGCCGGATGGATATATGCAAACGGTTGTTTCATTCTTACTTGTTTTTAACGATTTGCGCCATGAACTCGCATTCGCAAGCCACATTGTCGCCAACGAAAGCGACACCTCTCATCAAGGCACATCCACGACGCAGGGGGGTCAGGAAAGATACATGGAAAAGCAGTGTGTCGCCCGGAACCACTTTCTGGCGGAACTTCACATTGTCGATTTTCATGAAATATGTGGAATAGCGCTCGGGGGCTTCGACTGTGCCGAGCACCAGAAGACCACCGGTCTGTGCCATCGCTTCAACAAGAAGCACACCGGGCATGACAGGTTCCTGGGGGAAATGCCCCTGGAAGAAAGGTTCGTTGACAGTGACATTCTTCACACCTACGATATAGCTCTCACCCTTGTCGATAATCTTGTCGACGAGAAGCATAGGATAGCGGTGAGGCAGGTGTTCGCGAATCTGGTTAATATCCATCAGAGGCGCCACCGAAGGATTATACAGGGGTGACTGCAGCTCCTGACGCTGTATCTCTTTGCGAATCTGTTTTGCAAATGTGGTATTAATCTTATGCCCCGGACGACATGCGATAATACGGCCTTTGAGCGGACGGCCTATCAAGGCCACATCGCCCATGACATCGAGCAGTTTATGGCGCGCAGGTTCGTTTTCAAATTCCAGCGGCCGGTTGTTGAGATAACCGAGTTCACCGGCATCCTTATGGGGGGCTCCCATCAGGTCGGCAATATGGTCGAGCTTTTCTTGCGGGAGTTTCTTATCGTATATAACGATGGCGTTGTCGAGGTCGCCTCCCTTAATCAGGTTTGCATGAAGCAGCGGTTCAACTTCGCGGACAAACACGAATGTGCGGCTGGCAGCGATGTCGCTACGGAACGATGCCACATTTTCCAGACGGGCATACTGGTTGGTGAGAACCGGAGAATCATACGACACCATAACGTCGATAGAGAAGTCTGAATCGGGAAGCACCGTGAGATGTGCGCCCGTTTTTTCATCACGAACCTCGATTTTGCGTTTTACCACATAGAAGTTCTTATCGGTGCTCTGCTCCACTAATCCAACGCTGTCAATCGCCTCTGAGAAAGCAATGGCACTTCCGTCGAGAATAGGGAGTTCAGGGGCATTCACTTTAATCAGACAGTTGTCGACACCGGCGGCATAGAGGGCTGCCAGGGCATGTTCTACAGTGGAAACACGCACATCGCCTTTCGCGAGCACTGTGCCACGCTCGGTTTCTACGACATATTCAGCCAGGGCATCAACCACCGGCTGGTCGGGAAGATCTATCCGTTGGAATTTATATCCGTGATTCTCAGGGGCAGGGAGGAATGTAGCCTCAATTTCAAGCCCTGTATGCAATCCTTTTCCTTTTAAGGTGAATTCACCGTTGAGAGTTTGCTGCTTCATTTGAAATGCAATATCTTCTGGTTTACTAATTCTAAACGCGACAATAACTTATTTTATTTTGTCTTCGAGCGATTTAAGCCTACTGGCAAGTGTCGGCAGGTTTTTCAGAAGCACGAACTGGCGGGCGAATTTCGCCGCGTCGACTGCGGGTGTCCCCATCAGCCGGCTTCCGGCCTTGACGCTCGAGGGGATGCCTGACTGGGCGCCAATCTGCACATTGTCGCCAACTTCGATATGTCCGGCAAAACCGACCTGCCCCCCTATCATGCACTGGCTTCCGATTTTCGTGGATCCGGCAATTCCGCTTTGTGCCGCCATCACAGTGTTCTCCCCTACAACACAGTTATGGGCTATCTGTATCAGGTTATCGAGCTTTGAGCCTTTACAGATGCGGGTACTGCCCATAGTTGCACGGTCGACAGTTGTATTAGCCCCAATCTCCACATCGTCTTCAAGAACCACGTTGCCAATCTGGGGAATCTTATTATAGTGACCGTCGACAGGAGCAAAACCGAAGCCGTCGGCACCTATGACAGCGCCGGCATGTATGACACACCTGCGCCCTATCACACAATGGTGATAGATTTTCGCTCCTGCATATACCACTGCATTCTCACCGATCTCGACATTTTCGCCTACGTACGCCTGGGGATAAATCTGCGCCCCGGGGAAAATTTTAGCGCCTTTTGCAATATAAGCGAAAGCGCCGACATAGGCATCGGAAGGAATCTCGACCCCTTCAGCGATGAAACAAGGCTGCTCTATGCCGCAACGCACAGGCTTCATCATGCTCTCAACCATCGCAAGCAAAGAAGCTACTGTTGCATATGGGTCATCAACCCTTATTATAGTACACGGCAATGCGTGCTCTGGCACAAATGTCTTACTGACGAGCACTGCCGACGATTTCGTGCCGTAGATATAATGGGCATATTTCGGATTTGCCAAAAAAGATATGGCACCCGGATGCCCTTCTTCTATTTTTGCGAAGGATGATATTAGCACATCGCCATCACCCTCCACGGTTCCGCCTGTCATGGCAGCTATCTGTGAAGCTGAAAATTGCATTAGCTATCTCGTTTATAGGCCATTATGGCTCGAAAGCCAGATGCCATGATTGAATTTAGCCCGGCCGACAGCGTCGTAGCGCTTCCGCTCAGCCGTTTTCATTATGCAAAGGTGCTAAAAAAAAATGAAATTTTTGTTATATCAGCCACACTTTTTGCCTGTTAGTGGTCATATGCGGCTCATACGCATTTCCAGGTATTTCGCAAAGCCACACGGTGCCGCCTTATCTACGATAGCAACAGGTCGTGATCATACCGTCATAATGACATTTGCGGAATAATCCGATTTAACAATGCGCCGGCAAGTCTATACACAGAGCAAGAGGGTGTGTCATAATGGCTCATCTGGGTCGTCGCCCGAGGGCTTCGGGTTCGGTCATTGACCTTAGTCAACTCCCTTCACCCTCACCCTCAGGCTCCTACCATCTGAACCATTCTGACAGCACCCTCTCCATCCGGATGCCAAAAAGGCGTTGGTCGAATTTCGACACAACGCCTTGATGCTTTTACCGGCTGATAATTATTATCAGGCGTTTTTCACTTTGTCAACAATTGCCTTGAATGCGGCGGGATTGTTGAGAGCGAGGTCGGCAAGAACTTTGCGGTTGATTTCTATGCCGGCTTTATGGATGAGACCCATGAGCTTAGAGTAGGACAAATCCTCGGTACGGGCGGCAGCGTTGATACGCTGAATCCACAGTGCGCGGAAATTGCGCTTTTTGTTCTTACGGTCGCGGTAGGCATAGGTAAGACCTTTTTCCCAAGTGTTTTTTGCTACAGTCCACACGTTGCGGCGGCAGCCGAAATAACCACGGGTGAGTTTGAGGATTTTCTTTCTGCGAGCTCTTGAAGCTACATGATTTACTGATCTTGGCATTTTTGTTCGTTTTTTGATTGTGAGCGGCGAGCGTGGCTATTGCCTCCGGTTTGATGCGCTACGCACTTGATGCTTCACATTCGGTTAATGATGATTTTGAACTGTAATGTTTTTTGCGAAAACTAAATTGCTGAGAGTTAGCGCAGACCGAGGAGGGTCTTGACGTTACCCGCATCCACGCGGTCAACAAGCCCGAAGTGGGTGAGGTTCCTTTTCTGCTTTTTGGTTTTCTTGGTCAAGATGTGGCTTTTGAAAGCGTGCTTTCTCTTGATTTTTCCGGAGCCGGTGAGGGTGAACCTTTTTTTGGCAGCGGAGTTGGTCTTAATCTTTGGCATTTTTTTAAACTTATAAAATTAAACGTTTTATAATTATTGCCGCAGCCATAGGGGGCGGCAGATAATTCCATGTGTCAATTAATCGAAGCAGCCCGGCACAGGCGCACGTGGATTACACCTTCTTTTTAGGCGAAATCATTATAATCATGCGCTTCCCTTCGAGAACAGGCATCTGCTCAACTTTCCCGAGTTCTTCGAGATCGTTGGCAAAACGGAGCAGCAACACTTCGCCCTGCTCTTTGAAAAGGATTGAACGGCCTTTGAAGAACACATAGGCCTTCACTTTCGAACCTTCCTGAAGAAAGCTCTGGGCGTGTTTGAGCTTAAAGTTGTAATCGTGGTCATCGGTCTGCGGGCCGAAACGGATTTCTTTCACCACGACTTTTGTAGCTTTGGCTTTTTGCTCTTTGAGGCGTTTTTTCTGCTGGTAGAGGAATTTCGAGTAATCGAGGATTTTGCACACCGGCGGCTGCGCGGTGGGGGAAATCTCGATTAGGTCGAGCTCCATCTCGTCGGCCATCTTCAAAGCCTGCTGAATAGGATAGATTCCGTTTTCAACGTTGTCGCCGACCAGGCGCACTTCGCGGGCACGGATTCTTTCATTGATTGCATACGGCTCTTCCTTGCGCGGCATACGGGGGCCTTGCAAGGGGCGAGGGCCGGCGGGACGTGGTCCCGACGGACGCGGGCCTGAAAAACCTCCGGGGCGCGGGCCACCGGGACGAGGCCCGGAAAATCCGCCCGGACGCGGGCCGCCACCTGCGGGCCGAGAACCTGATGCGCCTTGGGGACGGGGAGCACCGCTACCCTGTGGGCGCGGAGTTCCATTGTAGGATGGGCGCGATGCGCCCGAATGTTGCGGTTTTTTATCCATTCAGTGGGGTTAGATGTAGTCTGAATTGTCTTGCCTGACGGCATTTCGGGGATGAAATCACTGGAGGGCTTCGACCTTCCTGGCAATTTCGTCGGCAAAGGTAGCAATTTTCATCGTACCTTTATCACCTTCGCCCTGTTTTCTTACTGAAACTTCACCGTTTTCGGCTTCTTTTTCACCAACAATCAGCATATACGGTATGCGGCGCAGCTCATTATCACGGATTTTGCGGCCGATTTTTTCGTTGCGGTCATCAACGGTGACACGCACGTCGGCGGCAGTCAGCTGCTTGGCGACCTCGTAGGCGTAATCGTTGAATTTCTCTGAAATAGGGAGAATGATTGCCTGGTCGGGAGCGAGCCAAAGGGGGAATTTTCCGGCGGTATGCTCCAGAAGCACTGCCACGAAACGCTCCAACGAACCGAAAGGCGCACGGTGAATCATCACCGGACGGTGTTTCTGGTTGTCGGCACCGGTATATTCCAGCTGGAAACGCTCGGGGAGGTTGTAGTCGACCTGGATTGTCCCGAGCTGCCAGCGACGGCCTATGGCGTCTTTCACCATGAAGTCGAGCTTGGGGCCGTAGAAAGCGGCCTCGCCCAATTCCTTGCGGGCGTTGAGCCCTTTCTCCTCACACGCCTCGATAATGGCTGTTTCGGCCAGATGCCAGTTTTCATCGCTACCGATATATTTCTGTTTGTTCTTGGGGTCGCGAAGGGAAATCTGTGCCTCGAAGTTATTGAAGTCAAGTGCCTTGAAAATATAGAAAATGATATCCATAACTTTCAGGAACTCATCTTTAATCTGGTTGGGCGCGCAGAAAATATGGGCGTCATCCTGGGTGAATCCGCGCACGCGGGTAAGGCCGTGGAGCTCACCGGTCTGCTCATAACGGTAAACGGTGCCGAACTCGGCCAGACGCAAAGGCAGTTCGCGATATGAACGGGGGAAGGCCTTGAAAATCTCGCAGTGGTGGGGGCAGTTCATCGGTTTGAGCATATACTCTTCACCTTCCTGCGGGGTATGGATGGGCTGGAATGAATCTTTTCCGTATTTCGCATAGTGGCCAGAGGTGACATAGAGCATCTTGTTACCGATATGCGGGGTGATCACCTGCTGGTAGCCATATTTTTTCTGTATTTTGCGGAGGAATTGCTCAAGGCGGTCGCGCAATGCGGCACCTTTAGGAAGCCACAGAGGCAGACCTGCACCTACATTCTGCGAGAATGCGAACAGCTCCATCTCCTTGCCGAGTTTCCGGTGGTCGCGTTTCTTGGCTTCTTCAAGCATGGCGAGGTATTCGTCGAGCATCTTTTTCTTAGGGAAAGTGATGCCATAGACACGCACAAGCTGGTTACGTTTCTCATCACCACGCCAGTAGGCCCCGGCCAGTGTCATGACTTTGGCGGCCTTTATCACTCCTGTGGAAGGGAGATGCGGCCCGCGGCAAAGGTCGGTGAACGCGCCTTGGGTGTAAGTGGTTATATGCCCGTCTTCAAGCTCTGAGATAAGCTCGCATTTATAAGTCTCCCCTCTGTCGCCGAAAGCCTTGAGCGCATCAGCCTTGGATATATCGGCACGCACAATCTGCTCGTTGCGCTTGGCGAGTTCGAGCATTTTGGCTTCAATCGCGGGGAAATCGGCAGATGTTATCGAGTGACCGTTAGGGTCGATGTCGTAGTAGAAACCGTTTTCAATGGCAGGGCCGATGCCGAACTTCACTCCGGGGAAGAGCTCCTGGAGAGCTTCAGCCAAAAGGTGGGCGGAACTGTGCCAGAACGCATGTTTGCCTTCATGGTCTTCCCATTTGAAGAGTTTGATGGTAGCGTCTCCGTCGATAGGACGGGTCAAATCCCACTCCTGGTCGTTGACCGAAGCGGCAAGCACGTCGCGGGCAAGCTGCGACGAAAGGCTCTGGGCAATCTCAAGCGGCGTCACACCGGCTTCAAACTGCTTTACAGAACCATCGGGGAAAGTGATGTTAATCATTTCTATTTTTCTGTTTATCAATCAATTGCCACCAACAACATGGCAACCAAACATTTTTTGCCTAAAAAAGCACCGCAAAGTTACGAAATTATTTTGGCATTCAGGCCACACCAGCCTGATTTTTCAAGGTGTTGGCAAAGATTCTCCCTGAAAATCGGTCGGAGGTTGCCTGTGCAGACAAATATTGTTAACTTTGCAAAACAGGCCGGCCGGCGCGATTGTCAAGATTACAGCCGACACATATTAGTCGTCTTGTTTTCTTCAAAAGTTTTTTTTGAGGTGTTTTCAGGCCATTTTTGGCTGAATCTGAGGGGGCGATGCGGGCATCGTGACCGAAGACGAAGACAAAAAGGAAAAACAATAAAACTAAAAAAGCATGAAGAAAAAAGCATCTTAAGAAACAGTCAAGATGACTTCATGCAATCGAGATGGTCAAGGATTACATATATGAAAAATATAGCGGTCATACTTGCAGGAGGTAGCGGCACACGTCTCGGAGAGACGGTGCCGAAACAATTCATAAAGATAGCGGGGAAAAAGGTGATCGAACACACCATTGCCGTTTTCCAAGCCCATAAGCAGATTGATGAAATATGCGTTGTTGCACACGCCGACTACATGCGCGAAATCGAACAGATTCGCCTTGCCAACAGTTTCTCAAAACTCCGCAAAGTGCTGTCGGGAGGTAAAGAACGGTATGAGTCAAGCCTTTCGGCAATCGGCGCTTATTCCGGAGAGGGAGAATGCAATCTGATTTTCCACGATTCCGTGCGCCCCCTTGTCAATGACCGCATCATAACCGACTGCATCCATGCGTTGGAACGCTATAACGCAGTAGACGTGGCGGTGCCGACAACAGACACCATCATACAGGTCAACACCGGTAACGAAATCGTGGGAATCCCTCCAAGGCAGTCACTGCGCAACGGCCAGACTCCGCAGGCGTTCAGGCTGTCGACCATCAAAGCGGCATATGGACTTGCGCTGCAAGACCCGGCTTTCACCACTACCGATGACTGCGGAGTGGTTCTCAAATACCTGCCCGATGAACCGATACATGTTGTGCGCGGCGAGATGTTCAACATGAAGCTGACATATAAAGAGGATATATTCCTGCTCGACAAGCTGTTTCAACTTAAAAGCGTCACCGATTTCCATGACGGGCTGACTCCGGAAGAAACAACAACCCTCGAAGGGCGCACTATAGCCGTGTTCGGGGGGACACAGGGCATCGGGAAAGAAATCATAGAAATCTGCCGCACGATCGGAATGAATGCTTATCCGATAAGCCGGTCTACCGGTGTGGATGTGAGGAATGCGGCACAGATAGCATCTGCACTCAAAAAAATAGACAACGAGTGCGGGCAGATAGATTTCGTGGTCAACACGGCCGGAATCCTGACCATCCAGGCGCTAAATCTTATGACCGACGACGAAGTCAAGGAATCAATCGGCATCAACTACCTTGGCTGCATCAATGTGGCGAAAGAAGCATATGAATATCTGCGAAAATCGAAGGGTTCACTGCTCCTCTACACATCCAGTTCTTACACCCGAGGACGCGCCATGTATAGCCTGTATTCATCGCTGAAAGCCGCAATCGTCAATTTCGTGCAAGCTATAAGCGAAGAGTGGAGTGGCAAGAGCATCCGCGTCAACTGCATCAACCCCGAGCGCACGCTCACCCCGATGCGTGTGAAAAATTTCGGCATCGAACCCGAAGGGTCACTGCTCGACGCCCGCACCGTTGCCGTTGCATCGCTGAAAACCCTTGTCTCCGACATGACCGGGGAGGTTATCGACGTAAGAAGAAAAAAATGAGTATTATCAGTAAGTGTCTGAAATGGCTGCGGCACTCTTTAAGGAATGCGGTCGTATTCCCTCTGTCTTTCATCATGCCCCGCAGCCGGCATAAATGGCTGTTCGGGTCAAATATGGGCTTTGCAGGAAATGCGAAATACCTTTTCATATACCTGAATGAGCATCCTGATGAAGGAATCAGACCTCTCTGGATCGCCAAGAACCGCCAGGAACTAAAACAGATGAAAGCCATGGGGCTTGAAGCATTCAGGCGGTGGTCGGCCAAAGGCACATACCATGCATTGACGTCAAAATATTACCTATATAACAGTTACGCCACCGACCTTCACACGGTTGCCATGGGGCGTGCCGTCAAAGTCAATCTATGGCATGGCGTAGGCATTAAAAACATCGAATACGCCATCTCCCTCGGGCCACTACGCCATGTGTTATACACCGACAGCCTGCGCCAACGCATCGACAATAACTGGCATTTCATCAAACCTGACATATTCCTGTCCACATCACCGATGATGACACGGCATTTCGCCAAGTGTTTCCGCATACCACAGGAGGCTTGTATCGAAAGTGCCTATCCCCGCAATCTGATATTCAAGGCCGATAAAAAAGACATAACGGCGATGATGCACAGATATGAATCAGAGCCGACATGCGCCACCCTCGACAAGGCAACGCAATTCAAGCACATATACATATACATGCCTACAATGCGCGACAGTGGCGGGGATTTCTTTAAATCTATCGGGTGGGATTTCAATGATATAAACAACGCATTAAAGGCCTCAAAGAGCTGCCTGATAATCAAAACACATCCTATAACCAAACTTGATATTTCCGCTTTTGAATATTCCAATATATTCACTGTCGACAAAGATGCCGACGTCTACCCTATCTTAGCCCTTTCAGACACGCTCATAACCGACTACTCTTCGGTCTACTACGACTATATCCTTATGCCGGGAAAAGAAACATTGCTGTTGATTCCTGATATAAAGGAATATATGTCGACTGACCGAGACCTGGCGTTCCCATTCCACGAAATGACCGCAGGCAAGAAACTGCTCTCAACAGCAGAACTTGCCGACCATATACGGTCGGGAGGCGAACCCTCAGCAGAAGAACAGAAACGGAACCGGGAGATTGCATCCCTTTTCTGGGCTTTCCCAGATGACAGTTGCCACGAACTAATCTGCAAAATAAAAGACCTCCCGGTGCGCAAAGGTTCAGTATGGTTCGTTGACATATTGAAATGTCAGCCACGGATAACCCCCAGGCACAACTGAGAAACACCATTCCTGCCACAATTCACTTATATTGCCTGACAACAATATGAATAAACCATTTATAAGCATCATAGTTCCATTCTATAATGTTGAGAAATATGCCCGCAAATGCATAGAATCACTGATGGAACAAACGTTTAGAAATATTGAGATAATACTCGTTGACGACGGGTCGCCCGACAATTGCGGCACGATTATCGACGAATATGCAGCCAAAGATACCCGGATAAAAGCAATCCATAAACAGAACGGCGGCCTGTCGTCGGCCCGGAATGCAGGATTAGACATTGCAACCGCTGATATAATCGGCTTTGTCGACAGCGACGACTGGGTGGAACCGGAAATGTATGAGCGAATGGTTGCCGCCATGGAAAAGACCGGCTCCGACATAGTTGTATGCAATATCGCATATGACTATATGAATAAGACCACATATAATGAAGCCCTGGCAGCGAAAGAAGCATTCACCGTCCGACAACCGGAAGCCCTCGAATTGCTGCTCGACGACAAGGTGTTCCATAATTATGTGTGGGATAAGATTTTTAAACGGGAAATAATCACTGACCAATTCCCGTCAGGGGTCAATCTTGAAGATATACGCACCACAATGCGTTTTTTTGCCAATGCAAACAGCGTCAGCTATATACCTTTTGTCGGTTATCATTACATACAGCGGATGGGCAGCATCTTACATGTGCATACAACGGAACGATGCACACACTATCTTGAAGCCCGCATATCCCAGCTCGAATTTCTGAAAGCACACAACCTGTTACCCCAGAAATGGCAATACTACTCCCTCAGAATAATAAACGATGGCATAAGGGAAGCCCGCGACATTGCCCGAAACCTTCAGTTTGACAATGCCCTGAGAGAAGGTTTCAAAAATATCCTCAAGCTGATTGAACCTTATAAAGAAGAATGCTTCGCTTTGTTGAAGTCTAAAACACAAAAACGCTGGAAACAACTGCAACTGCATCCACGGCTGTTCTACCACACAATGAGAATCGGGAAACAATTCCAATTCAAAAACAACCGGAAAAAACGCACATACGTCTACTATGATTAGACTATTTCAGCGCTTCAACATAAACAGGAATAAATCTTATGCCATGGCAAAAAAAAATCATAAAGGACACGTTGGAATATTTATGATTATGGGACTCACGAAATAATCCTATAATAAAAGACTGGTAACAAGCTTTACATACCAAGAATTTATAAAAACATCGGTCGATTAAAATCGTCTGACATAAGACTTATAGCACGCAAACAGTGCATGTAATTTGTGAAAACCATGCATATTTATGTGCATATTTATTCAAAAAACCTTATCTTTGCACTGTATTTAAGACGGGAGCCGCTGACGCTCCAGCCGACCGGTTGATGGCACGGTCTCAGGCATCATATTACCAGTGAATCACCCCCTCTCCGCAACATAAACGCCATCGCTCCACGCGGACATAGACGAGGCCAAAAATGTTCAGACGATGGCAACTATGAATGATACTAAAACGCGTAGGCCAAGGCGGTCAAAGGCCGACATAGAGGCAGCCATACAACGCGCGGCAATAGCCCAGATAAAGAAGAAAGGTTTTTCGCTGGCACTTGTCACCGATATTGTGAAACGCGCAAAAATCGAGCCTATAGTTTTCTACAACCGCTATAAGAATCTCGACGAGTTCTACGACAAATTTGTAAAGAAATATGACTACTGGCTCAGCAACATAGTGCATGGACTTGCAGATGAACTCGACACCACCGACGGTTATGCCGACATTATGACTCAGCTGCTTGACAACCTTCTAAACGACGGCATCATGACCGAACTGCTGAGATGGGAGGTGTCGGAAGGAACGCACATCACAGAACGCACCGCCCGTCTGCGCGAAATGGATGTTACAGACCTGATTGCAAAATACAGCTCTGAAAAGAAACAATCGATTGATCTGGTAGCAATATCGGCTCTAATCGTAGGAGGCATATATTTCATGGTTCTCCACAAAGACCGATCTACTTTTGCCGGCATAGACCTTAATTCAACCGAAGGACAACGACGAATTGAGCATGCGTTCCGCCACATAGCCCGTATGATTTCAGCTGAAGCAGAATCAGGCCAGAAACAAATGATACTCGCCGAAAACATGCGCCGCGAGGGTCTGTCGGAAGAAGCGATACAACGCTGCCTTAACGCCATTACCGACTAAACGCCACCGGTACGGAGCGCAATGGCATGCTTCTGCATTAATCAGCTACAGAAATATAACGGAGCCACCCAAAAGGCATCACTGCATATGGCAGTACATGGATGGTTACAATGCCTGAAACTTGCCGGAGCATTTCCGGCCATAAATTGTGCGCAATTTCAGCCCGATACCGCGACATTAAAAGGGGAATGAAACAAAATCTCGTTAACCTGCCCTTATAACAGTCCTGGCTTCCAATAAACTACGTAACATTGCATTTGTCAATGGCAAACAAACGCCAGCCAATCCCTCCATGAGCAGACTTATTAAAAGGTTGTTTAAAATATATCTAAATTCAGCCAATCTATAAGGGAATGCAGACGCATCGCAGTTAGAGACCGGGTCCAGACTAATTGCCCATGACTGATTCGAACCGCGCATGAAAATCTTCAAGCTGCGGCAATGCCAGCAGCGATTCAAACGCACCGGCTTCTGAGCCGATGAAAGTTATACGGGCTTTCCACGTGGTTGATTCCACTGCCGTTTTCAAAGTAAGGCCATAAGGTAACCCCCATGCCCGGGCAACAACACTTCCCACCGGGACGTTGATTACCATCGCTGCCCGCTTGCCGAGGAAATCGTCTGTGAAGCCGTTGTTGAAACCGGCCGAAATCTCCCGGTTGGATGAGAATACAAGGCAGCCGTCGAATGCCCCGAAATAATAGTTCCCTTCGCCCGAGCTATACGTCCATTGGTCGCCGATTTTGCGGGCTGCCCCTTGGGAGCTTTCAATATATTGCTTCAATCCTGTTTCAAGGAAATCTTGCGGAACATGCACCATAGTTTCCACATTCCAGGCACCCTGGTCATGTTTTCTGACTGCCTCCGGAGTTCCAGAAGCCGCAACCGCATAAAGGGAGGTTGTGCCGTCGGCATCAGACAGATAGACCGGTGCGAAACGCCCAAGCAGAAAACTAAGAGCTTTTACGTTCCCGCTGAACTTGCCGAAAGCCAGCACCACAGCAGCATCATCCGGAGTATAACGCAGAAAATCGGTGTCGATTTCTTTGAAATTATCGCCAAGCGGGTCAGGATTGCCATCACGGTCTATTACTTTTGCCAACGCCGACACCGACGCTTGTGTCGTTGTCAGAGATATACACAACCATCTGTCGTTGCCGCCAAGAAAACCCAACATCGAGTTTCCGCAATTGACAGCGACTTTTGCCGAAGCCTCACTTTCGAGAAATTGTCTTACACCAACCAATGTGCCGAAATGATTGTGCGACGCTTTAGCGATTGTTTCTTTGATTGCTCTTAAATCAGGGGCAATCCAGCAACATCCATTTCCCACAGCTACGGTCGCATTACCTACAACCGCATGTGAATATCCGTCGGAATATTCACATTTTCCGCCGGAAGCGTCATCTATTGCCGACTCCACAAGATTCACGCCATCAACAAACATCACCACCATTTCATAGCCCTGCGCAGTGGTGAAAACCACCATACGGCTCATGTCAACCCCGTCAGCGACACGCATTATCGTTGTAAGAGCATCCCTGTAGTCGGGCTGCACCACCAGCGACACCACCTTTTCAGCATTACCCAGCAGATTCCCCTTGTTGTCAAACATACGGCTGCATCCTCCCTGAGAAAGCAATTCCTCAAAATCAACAGCCTTAACCACTACTGCATCATCAGGAACAAGGGATACCAAAGATGAGGGTGTGCCCTGCTTTGAGCACCCGACAAACAAAATCCCGCAAAACAGCAAGATTGCCGCTACGACCCGTGATGACTTTACGCTATACATGTCTGAATTTGTATAAAAACAACAATCGACTTCCCCCTCCCCTATGTTAATCTATACAATACTCAAAGCCATTTTGTTTTATAATTCCCGGTGATTGACTTGAATTTATCGCATCAATTGGTGCGGCATCCGCCGGCATAGCATCACTTAGCTGCACATGTTGTTTTCATCGACAGTCTGCCCCATATATGGTTCAACATGGATTGTGGCGGTAACAGCCTGGCCATAATGCTCTTTCAGCCGGTGTTCAACCTCTGAGGCTATATGATGGCCGCCGACCACACTGATATCGGGATCAACCTTTATATGGAAATCAACAATCATACGGTTTCCGTTATGCCGCGATGCAAAACGGTGGAAGGCCCTGACACCGGGAGTAGACCCTATAACGCGATACATGCCCTCAACAACATCTGCCGGCAACGACCGCTCAAGGAGCTCGGCCACAGCCGGGCGTCCGATTTTCACCGCTACTACAACGATAAACACACTCACAACCATTGCGGCAATAGGATCGAGTATGCGCCATTGGTCGCCAAGAAACATAGCGCCGGCTATACCCACAAGCGTGGCCATCGACGACAACGCATCGCTGCGGTGATGCCAGGCATTGGCAACCACAACGGCCGAATGAATCCGCTCACCTGCGCGGCGCGTGTAGCGGTAGAGCCATTCTTTCGAGGCTATCGACGCCAAAGCCATTGACAGAGCCAGCCATGTCGGACGTTCAAGCACACCGCCATGAAGGGCACTCCAAGTCTTTTCCCATCCTTCAATGAAAAACATCACTCCGACAATGCCTAATACCAATGCCAGCAACATGGTGGCAAAAGTCTCGAATTTGCCATGACCATATTGATATTCCGTATTGGCTTTCCTACGGGAAATGCCAACGAAAATAAGCACTATTATGTCTGATACGAAATCAGAGAATGAGTGGATGCCGTCGGCCACCATTGCCGACGACCGGCCTAAAATTCCGGCAATAACTTTGAGCACACCTAATGCCGCATTAATCCAGAATCCCACCCAGGTCACATGCCGCGCAATTCCAACCACACGGGCATCCGATTGATCTATGTCATGCTTAGTGTTCATCCTGCAAAGATAGCTCATATCCTCAACTGAATGAGCCGGAACACTCCTAAAATTTCAGATGGCTGCATAAAAAAAATCGTGAATGTCTTCACGATTCTCTAAAATATTTATCACTCAATGTATTGTCTTTTGTGAAATGCGCACCGGCTTCAAATCGGAGCCGTCGACATTTCCCGGCTTTAACGATGGTTATACACGTGCGAGGCTGACTCGCAATACCAATAAAGCACTTTCTCGAACATTTCTTTCACTTTCATAATTGCAACGAATTAAAAAGTTAAACATCTGTTCTAATCAAAATTTCCCTCGGCGCCTGATGGCGCACTTAGTTGAACGATGGTTTTCCCAAAGGCAGTGAAGCCTGAGAATGATTCAGAGATTCTCTTCGTGATTGAAGCAAGGGGTGCAATCGCCGGTGACGCGCATTCCCTGGTTTTCACCAATCAGATGGAAAAAATGATGAACTTCTTCTCTGAAAACCTTTAACATACTTGTCATAATTGCAGAATTTAAATTAAACCTAAAGAACCGCTGAAAAATATAATACCAATAATTGCGGTTCCATCTTTTTTACCTGGCTGACACGCCGACTCTTCGGCGCCGCTCTGTTATCTAAACAATCATTTACACTGCAAAGTTAGATATTTTCATCGAAAATATGCCCAAAAAACATGTTATTTAACATATCATTTATCCTACTCCACTGGTTTTCAACACTATAACATTCCAATAAAATCAGGCATAAAAACGCCTAAACCATATAAATACTTTTAGCAAAGATAAATTTTACTTTCTTGCGATTCAGGTGTCATAGATAATGTATCACCACAATCAGCCAGATGAAAATCAACGATAACGAAATCGTGTTGCAACTTGAAAAGAATCCCGAAAAAGGATTCTGCCTGTTGATGCAGCGTTTCAAGGAGCCGGTCTACTGGCATATCCGACGCATTGTGGTGTCTCATTCCGATGCGCAAGACGCCTCACAGGAAACATTCCTACGGGTGTTCCGTTCATTCAACGACCTGCGCAACAAAGAATCGTTGACAGCATGGATCTACAGGATTGCCACCAACGAAGCGTTGAGGCTTATCAGGATGCGCATACCCGACACCATGTCTATCGACAGTGCTGAAGGGGATATTATGTCGCTCCGGGCAGATGAATATTTCGACTATTCAAACATTGAAGCGGTCAGGCTCCAAAAAGCCATCAACACTCTGCCTCCAAAGCAAAAACTCGCGTTTACGCTGAGATATTACGACGATTTGAGCTACAACGACATTGCCGAAGTGATGGACTCTACGCCTGACAATGCAAAGATGAACTATCACATCGCTAAAAACAAAATAATAAACTATATGAATTCAAATGACTGACCACTATGGCAAAAAAATTTGACTTCAACCAGATAGGCAAAGAGATGCCCTACTCCGTGCCCCAAGGCTTTTTCAATGAACTTGAAAACAGCATTAGCGCCCGATTGCAGATACCGGCTGCGGAAAGCCGCCCGAAACGGCCTTCGGCGGTGCGCATTCTCTTCCGGGGGCTGACAGCAGCGGCTGCTGTGGCGGCAATATTAGCCACCACCCATGCGCTATGGCCTAACCGGCAGCAGCAACCGTCAATGACACTGGAACAGGCCTTTGCCAATCTTGATATATCAGACCAGGAATATCTGCTCGACACATATAGCGACGTAAGCTATATATCCGACCAACTGTAATATAATCTAACCGACAACACCCCGCTATGAAGACTTTAATTCGTAAAACCATCGCCATTGCCACCGCCTTGTGGCTTGCCATTTTCACACTCGCTGCCGACAACAAAGGAAACAGCAGAATGTCGCGCGAGCAATTCGCTGAACTACAAGCAAAACAGATGGCCTCTGAACTGAAACTCAACGAGGCCGCAACCCGACAGCTCGTATCAACATATTGCGAATGCCAGAAAGAGCTGTGGGCAATAGGGCCTAAAGGGCATAAACGCCACAGAAAAGAAAAATCCACGAAACAGAATATGACAGAGGAGGAAGCCCGGCAGGAACTGACCGGCAGATTCGAGCACTGGCGCAAATTCAACGATATCCAGGAAAAATACTACAAAGAATACAGCAAATTCCTTAGCCAGCTGCAGATTGTGGAGCTATACGACCTTGAGCGCAAACAGATGGACAAGATGCGCCGTCAAGGCAAAAAGCGCCCCGTTCAACGATAGGTGCGCAATGGCGGATAGAATGCGTCTTCGATATATTGCAGTCTGAAATCATTTGGTTCGCCACTTACCGCAGCCACATCGAAACGCGGGCGCAACGGCAGACCTAAACTTCTGAGGTATGCATTGGCGGCATTGACGAGATGGCTGATTTTAGATTTCGTCATGGCTTCTAACGGATTGGCGTCTTTCTCACGCCTGGTTTTCACTTCGACGAAAGCAACCATATCGCCTTTTGTGGCGATAATGTCGATTTCATGATGGTTCGACCTCCAGTTACGCTCAACGATTGCATAACCCTCCTTCACAAGGTGTTCGACCACCATTTCTTCACCCCATTTACCAAGGGAATTATGTCGTGCCATGATTCATTTTCAGATGTTATTTAACGCCCCCTATTAAATTGTGACGACTTACTTATGAGGGCCTAAAACAGATAGAAGTTATCACTTAAAAACAGGGCGTTGTGTCGAAATTCGACCAACGCCTTTTTTGCATCCGGATGGAGAGGGTGCTGTCAGAATGGTTCAGATGGTAGGAGCCTGAGGGTGAGGGTGAAGGGAGTTGACTAAGGTCAATGACCGAACCCGAAGCCCTCGGGCGACGACCCAGATGAGCCATTATGACACACTCTCCTTAAGATTATATTACTTCAATAAACAGGGCTAAGATATTCCTGCCGGACTGCGGCATTATATTCCTCTGGCGTCACTTATACTCATCCCACGACTTAATCTGAATATCATCGGGCGACAGCTGTGTAAACGCCTTTATGAACGTGGATGCCAATCGTGCATTCGTCAGAAGAGGAATGTTAAGGTCGATAGCAGCACGACGCACTTTATAGCCGTTTGAAAGTTCGGCCGACGACAGGTTTTTAGGCAGGTTGACCACCATGTCAATCAACTTGTCGTGGAGGAGGTCGAGCGCCTGCGGCTGCCCTTCGGAATCAGACGGCCAATAGACCCTGACGGCCGGAATGCCGTTTTCAGTCAGGAAACGGTATGTGCCTTCAGTGGCATATATCTTCAGACCATAGTTGTGGAGCAGATGCGCTGCCTCAAGCATATCGGCTTTCTGACGTGGTGTACCCGTTGAAAGCAGAACAGAACGTTTGGGGATGCGGTGGCCGACCGAAAGCATCGACTTCAGCAACGCTTCATTGGTATCGTCGCCGATACAACCAACCTCACCGGTAGAGGCCATGTCAACACCAAGCACGGGGTCAGCACCCTGCAAACGTGAGAAGCTGAACTGCGACGCTTTTATCCCTACATAGTCAAGGTCGAAAAGCGTTTTACTCGGTTTCTCAACATGCTCTCCAAGCATAACCCTTGTGGCTAAGTCGATGAAGTTTATTTTCAACACCTTCGACACAAACGGGAAACTGCGCGATGCACGCAGGTTGCACTCTATCACCTTGATGTCATTGTTTTTCGCCAGGAACTGGATATTGAACGGGCCTGATATTTTCAGCGCCTTTGCAATCTGGGCAGAAACCTTCTTGATGCGGCGCATAGTCTCGACATAAAGTTTCTGCGGAGGGAACTGTATGGTGGCGTCGCCTGAATGGACACCTGCGAACTCGATATGCTCAGATATGGCATAGAGTTTTATCTCACCGTCCTGGGCCACGGCATCCATCTCTATCTCTTTGGCATTCTGGATAAACTCCGACACCACCACCGGATGCTGTTTCGACACATTGGCGGCAAGCCGCAAGAAACGGTGAAGTTCCTCTTCATTACTGCAAACATTCATTGCAGCCCCCGACAGCACATAGCTCGGACGCACCAGCACCGGGAAACCGACTTCGCGGATGAAGTCGTCGATATCGGCAAAGCTGGTCAGCTCACGCCAACGGGGCTGGTCGATACCCAGGCGGTCGAGCATGGCCGAGAATTTATGACGGTCTTCAGCATTGTCTATGCTTTGGGCTGTTGTGCCGAGAATATTAACCCCTGCATCATCGAGGCGCGTTGCGAGGTTGTTCGGAATCTGTCCGCCCACGGATAGAATTACACCATGGGGAGATTCTAACTCAAGAATATCCAGAACCCTCTCGAATGTCAATTCGTCGAAATAGAGACGGTCGCACATATCATAGTCGGTCGACACCGTTTCAGGGTTGTAGTTAATCATCACCGAGCGCCAACCCTGCTGCTTCACGGTCATCAGAGCATTGACCGAACACCAGTCGAACTCCACCGAGCTTCCGATACGGTAGGCACCCGAACCGAGCACCACCACCGAGCGGTGGTCATGGAGATACTGAACATCGTTTTCACTACCGTTATAGGTCAGATAGAGATAATTTGTCTGCGCCGGATATTCCGCAGCAAGGGTATCAATCTGCTTCACCACCGGCACGATACCCAGCCCCTTACGGTAGGTGCGGACTTTGGCATTATCGGCACCGCTGACATCAAGAGCGCTTCCTTTTATCGCACGTGCAATCTGGAAATCGCTGAATCCCTGTTGTTTGGCGGTTCTAAGCAACATTTCGGGAATCTTTTCTATCTCTGCGTGCTGTTTGAGCTGGCGCTCTGTGTCGATTATGTTCTGGAGTTTCTGAAGGAACCAACGGTCTATTTTAGTGAGCTCATGTATGCGCTCAACCGTGTAGCCTTCACTGAGGGCTTTGGCAACCACGAAAATACGTTTATCCGTAGGTTCTTTCAAAGCCTTATCCATATCATCGATTTTCAGCTCGCGGTTGCCTACAAAACCGTGCATTCCCTGCCCTATCATGCGCAGACCCTTCTGGATAACCTCCTCGAAAGTGCGGCCGATAGCCATCACCTCACCGACCGATTTCATCGATGAGCCGATTTCCCGGCGCACACCATGGAATTTACCAAGGTCCCACCGTGGTATCTTGCATACGATGTAATCGAGGGCAGGTTCAAAGAATGCTGATGTCTCTTTGGTAACAGAGTTCTTCAGTTCAAACAATCCGTAACCCAGACCGAGTTTGGCAGCCACGAAAGCCAAAGGATAACCGGTGGCCTTGGATGCCAGTGCCGACGAGCGGCTCAGACGGGCATTCACCTCGATTACGCGGTAATCCATCGAATCGGGATCGTAGGCATATTGCACATTACACTCGCCTACTATGCCTATATGACGTATTATCTTGATGGCCAGCTGGCGCAGAAAATGATAATCATCGTTTGAAAGTGTCTGCGACGGAGCCACAACGATACTTTCTCCGGTGTGGATACCCAACGGGTCGAAATTCTCCATGTTGCAGACGGTTATGCAGTTGTCGAAACGGTCGCGCACCACCTCATACTCAACCTCTTTCCAACCTTTCAGCGATTTCTCAACGAGCACCTGGGGAGAGAATGAAAACGCTTTCTCTGTCAGGGCGGTCAGCTCTTCGGCATTGTCGCAGAATCCGCTTCCCAACCCGCCGAGTGCATACGCGGCACGAACTATCACCGGATAGCCGAGCCTGTCGGCCGCCGCCAAAGCCTCCTGTATGGTTTCAACCGCCTCGCTTTTTATTGTCTTAACCTCAATCTCATCGAGTTTCCTGACAAACAGCTCGCGGTCTTCGGTGTCTTTGATTGCCTGCACGGGGGTGCCTAGCACCTTTACCCCATATTTCTCAAGCACACCTGACTCAAACAGTTCAACCCCGCAGTTGAGCGCGGTCTGGCCGCCGAATGACAGAAGGATTCCGTCGGGACGTTCTTTCTCAATAACCCGCTCAACGAAATAAGGTGTGACGGGAAGGAAATAGATTTTGTCGGCAAACCCCTCGGAAGTCTGCACCGTTGCAATATTCGGGTTGATAAGCACGGTGTTTATGCCCTCCTCTTTCATGGCCTTCAGAGCCTGTGAACCGGAGTAGTCGAATTCGCCGGCCTCACCGATTTTCAGTGCGCCGCTTCCAAGAAGTAGAACTTTATTAATTTTTTCCATGCCGGATTATATGGTTGCTATAAGCTATATAAATTGGTCAAGTGATGTTTGCCTATACCGTATGTGCCTGTCAGTCATAATACCGGCAGACAACGGGACTGTTCATTTTTTCAGTAAATCGATGAACTGGTCGAAAATGAATTCAGTGTCGCGCGGACCGGAAGACGCCTCAGGGTGGAACTGCGCCGAAAAGAATGGCAGTGATTTATGCCTGATTCCCTCATTGGTCCCGTCGTTCATGTTAACGAACAGAGGTTCCCAATCCTCTCCCAACGCGCTGCCGTCGACTGCATAACCGTGGTTTTGTGAAGTAACGTAGCATGTGTCTGTTCCGACCATGCGCACCGGCTGGTTATGGCTGCGGTGGCCATATTTCAATTTGTATGTAGTGGCGCCGGCTGCCTTTGCAAGCAACTGGTTACCCATGCATATGCCACAAATCGGCTTGCATGTAGCCATGGCCTTGCGGATGTTTTCCACTGTGACGGTGGCGAAATCCGGGTTTCCGGGGCCATTGGATATAAACAGCCCGTCAAACGGAATCTGGTTAAAGTCATAGTCCCAGGGAACCCTGACAACCTTCACTCCGCGGCGGGTAAGACATCTGATAATATTGAATTTTGTGCCGCAGTCAACCAGCACCACAGTGCGACCTCCCTCTCCATGCACCTCTGGCTCACGGCAGCTGACCTTGGCAATCAGGTTTTCGGCATTGGGGTCGTCGAAATCAACCTCATCGGGGCTTTCAAAATAGATTTTCCCCAACATAGAACCTTTTTCGCGAAGATGCTTCGTGAGTGCACGGGTGTCAATGCCATATAAACCGGGGATTTTCTCATCACGCAGCCATTGGTGGAGCGAGCGGGTCGAAAGCCAATGGCTCGGTTCCCAGGAATAATCCTGGGCTATTATTGCCCGGCAATGGATGCGAGAACTCTCTAAAAACTCGCTGACATCATCTTTAACGGTTTCCGGGGGCACTCCGTAATTGCCGAGAATCGGATAGGTAGTTACGAGAATCTGCCCTTCATATGAAGGGTCGGTTAAGCTCTCGGGATAGCCTGTCATGGCGGTGTTGAACACTACTTCACCGGCCGTGGGCGCCTCGTAGCCAAACGATTTTCCTGAAAAGCATGTGCCGTCTTCCAGCATGAGAACGGCGTTGCGTGTCTGTCGCATATGTTTACTTGAAAGCGTGGGAATACTGGCTTGTTTGCACTGCACAAAGTTAGTTAAAATTCCCTGCACACACAACCCCCACACCCCTATTTCATCATATTTATGCGTGTTGCACCACCGGTTGGCCGACACCACCGGCAACTTCTGCCGCTTATCGTCAGACTTTGTGAAAAAAGTTTTCCACAAAGGGGGATGCGGCATGGGCAATCCGAAAATATTCCGTAACTTTGAATCTCTGTTTTCTTATGAGCAACCGACCTGAAATGAGCAAATTCGTCCATCTCCACGTCCATACCCAATATTCGATTCTCGACGGCCAGGCTTCTATCAACGCCCTTGTTGACAAGGCCATGGCCGATGGAATGCCTGCTCTTGCAATCACCGACCACGGAAACATGTTCGGGATAAAGGAGTTTTTCAATTACGTATCGAAAAAGAACTCCAAAACCAAAGGGGCGATCAAAGAGGCAGAAGCAGCCGCCAAAGAGGCTGAAACGGCCGGAGACATCGCCCTGGCGGAGGAAAAACACAGGGAAGCAGATGAACTTAAGGGGAAAATCTTCAAACCCATACTGGGATGCGAGGTCTACGTGGCCAATGAATCGTTGCTGACACATGTCGACAAACACGACACGGGCCGCCACCTCATTCTTCTTGCAAAAAACGAAAAGGGCTACCATAACCTCGTTAAAATCGTTTCGAGGGCATGGACGGAAGGTTTCTACAGCCACCCGCGAACCGACAAAGCCGACATCGAGGCCCATAAGGAAGGGCTCATAGTCTGCTCGGCATGTCTCGGTGGCGAAATTCCGCGCCTGATATCAGCCGGACAGATTGATGAGGCTGAAAAACGGGTGAAATGGTGGAAAGATACCTTCGGCGACGATTATTATCTCGAACTGCAGCGGCACAAAGCCACAGTGCCGCGCGCCAACCATGAGACATTCCCGCTGCAGCAGAGGGTAAACGAGGAACTGATACGCATAGCCCGTAAATTCGACATCAAGCTCATATGCACCAACGACGTGCATTTTGTCAACGAAGATGATGCCGAAGCCCACGAGCGCCTGATTTGCCTGTCGACCAACAAGAAAATCGCCGATGAGAACCGGATGCTCTACAGCAAACAGGAGTGGCTGAAAACCACCTCTGAGATGGCCGGCATATTCGCCGACATCCCCGAGGCGATTGAAAACACGCTTGAGATTGCCGACAAGGTTGAATTCTACGAAATCGACCATGCACCTATCATGCCCTTCTTCGCCATCCCGGAAGAATTCGGCACAGAAGAGGAATACCGCTCGCGCATCACCGAGCAGGAGCTGTTCGACGAATTCACACGCGATGAAAACGGCAACGTCGTGCTGTCGCAAGAAGAAGCTGAGAAAAAAATAAAGAAACTCGGCGGATATGACAAGCTCTACCGCATAAAATTCGAGGCCGATTACCTGAAAAAGCTCGCATATGAAGGAGCTGTGAAAAGATATGGCACCCCGCTGACGCCCGAACTGGAGGAACGCATAAAGTTCGAGCTCCACATCATGAAAACCATGGGATTCCCGGGTTACTTCCTGATAGTGCAGGATTTCATTAATGTGTCGAGAGAAAGGCTCGGGGTGAGCGTAGGGCCGGGACGTGGATCTGCTGCAGGCTCATGTGTGGCCTACTGCCTTGGCATAACCCAGATCGACCCCATCAAATACGACCTTCTTTTTGAGCGTTTCCTAAACCCCGACCGAATCTCCCTGCCGGATATCGATGTGGACTTCGACGACGACGGCCGTGCCCGCGTGTTACAATACGTTACTGAAAAATACGGAGCCGACAACGTTGCCCATATCATTACCTACGGCACTATGGCCACCAAGATGGCCTTGAAAGATGTGGCACGTGTCGAAGGGCTTCCGATTCCCGAAAGCGACAGGCTGGTGAAACTGCTGCCCAGGCATATGCCCGAGGTAAACGGCAAAGAAGCCAAGATGAACCTCACCAACTGCCTGAAACTCGTGCCTGAGTTCAAGGCTGAGCAGCAGAATCCAAACCCGCTGATACGCGAAACGCTGAAATATGCCGAAAAACTCGAAGGCAACGTGCGCGGCACCGGTGTGCATGCCTGTGGAGTGATCATATGCCGCGACAAAATTTCCGACTGGGTGCCGGTGAGCACCGCTGTCGATAAACTCGAAGGGAAACTGCTCGTAACCCAGTATGAAGGGCGGGTTATTGAAGAGACCGGACTGATCAAAATGGACTTCCTGGGCTTGAAAACCCTATCGATAATCATGGATGCAGTGAGAAACATCAAACTAACACGCGGCATCGACGTCGATATGGAGAAAATCCCTATCGACGACCCTCTCACATATAAACTCTATTGCGAAGGGCGCACTATCGGCACCTTCCAGTTCGAGTCGGCAGGTATGCAGAAATATCTCCGCGAACTGCAGCCATCCACTTTTGAAGACCTGATTGCCATGAACGCCCTTTACCGTCCCGGGCCGATGGATTATATACCCGACTTCATCGCCCGAAAACATGGCAAAGCACCCATCGTCTACGATATTCCCGAAATGGAGAAATATCTGAAAGACACCTACGGGGTGACGGTCTACCAGGAGCAGGTCATGTTGCTGTCGAGACTGCTTGCCAACTTCACCAGAGGCGAAAGCGACACCCTGCGCAAAGCCATGGGTAAGAAACTCATCGACAAGATGAACCACCTGAAAGGGAAATTCCTTGAAGGTGGCCAGGCAAACGGCCACAACCCTAAAGTGCTCGAAAAAATCTGGGCCGACTGGGAAAAATTCGCCTCATATGCTTTCAACAAGAGCCACGCCACATGCTACAGCTGGGTAGCCTTCCAAACCGCATACCTGAAAGCCAACTACCCCGCAGAATACATGGCCGCGGTGCTGAGCCGCAACCGGTCAGACATAACGAAACTGACCAACTTCATGGACGAATGCAAGGCGATGAAAATCCCGGTAAAAGGCCCCGATGTCAACGAATCGTTCAACGATTTCGGTGTTAACAGCAACGGCGATATCAGATTCGGACTGGCAGCCGTGAAAGGGGTCGGCGACAACGTTGTTGCGGCCATCATCAAGGTCCGCAACGAGGGTGGGCGTTTTGAAAGCCCCTATGATTTCGTGGAGCGCGTGCCCTCATCGGTCATAAACCGCCGCACCTTCGATAACCTCGTGCTTGCCGGAGCCTTCGACTGGTATACGGAGATAAAACGCGAGGACTATTTCGAAAAGAATAACCGCGATGAGACATTTTCGGAACAGCTGCTCCGCTATGGCAACTCATATCAGAACGCCTCGCGCGACCAGAGCGCTTCGCTCTTCGGCGACATGGATGCCGAGCTCAACACCGCCGGCCGGCCACAGGTGCGCTCCGCCGTGCCATGGGTCGATGCCGTGAAACTCGAAAAAGAACGTGAGCTGGTCGGGATGTATCTCTCAGCCCACCCTCTCGACCCCTATTATATGGAGCTGAACTACGGCATGACCTCAATCAAGCAGTTCAATGAAACTGCGCCTGAAGATGGCCGCGAACTCAGCTTCGGCGGCATGGTCACCAAATTCGAGTCAAGACCGTCGCGGCGTGGAGGTAACTTCGGCATAATGGCGATGGAAGACTACACCGGCACATGCGAACTGCGGCTGTTCGGACAGAAATATATCGATTTCGCCAACTATGGCAAACCGGGCACACCGATTATAGTCAGCGGGCGGTTCGAGCGCCGCTACAACGGTGAAATCAGTTTTGAAGTGCTTCGCATCCGCTTGCTGAACGATGTCAAAGGCAACCTCATAAGAGGTGTGACAATAGAACTCGAGCCGCAAGACATCAATTCCAACTTCGGCGAGCTCATGAAAGAACATCTGACCTCGTCAGGTTCAAACAAAGGATTCCTAAATATCCGGATTTTTGACCAGGCGGCCAACAGATGGATAAAAATGACCTCAGGCTACCAGGTGCCGCTTGACAGGGAGCTGGCCAAGATGCTTGAATCTCTTGATATAAAGTTTGATTTCAACGTGGCTTAGGCCTGTCATACGCAACCCAAACGTAATACTGACAATATCACTTAAATACCAACTAATATTATCACAATATCAACAAAATTCTAAATCTATTATGGCACTTACAATCACCGACGCTAATGCGAAAGAACTGATTGCCTCAGGCAAACCTGTCATCATCGACTTCTGGGCCACATGGTGCGGCCCCTGCGTGGCCATGTCGCCCATCATCGACGAACTGGCCACAGAATATGAAGGCCAGGTTATAATCGGCAAATACAATGTTGACGAAGAGGGTGACCTCAGCTCCCAGTACCGCATCATGTCGATTCCCACCATCCTCTTCTTCAAGAACGGGGAAAAGACCTCTATCCGCCTTGCCGGTTCACAACCCCGCGCAACCGTAGAGGCCAAAATCAAAGAACTCCTCGCCCTCTGATATTTCTATCATCTATTGGCATAAAAAAAATGAGGCCGTCGGCCTCATTTTTTTTATGCCAATAGATTTATTGATGGCGGGGAGGGAGAGCCGAATGAACGGCTTCATAGGATTCCGCTATTACGCGGGTGCGGTCGGCTTCATCTGCCGGAGCTGACACCGGGGGATGGATGGTGAGGTTTATGGTGCCCCAACGTGGCAGTTTGGCGGTTCGAGGCATAACATCAAACGCACCGTCGATAGTCACAGGCACTACCGGCAGATTGAATTCCATAGCCAGCTGATAGGCACCTTTGCGGAAAGGACGCATCTTACCGGTAAACGAGCGCGAACCTTCGGGAAACACCACAAGCGACATCCCGCGCTGCAACGTGCTTTCCGCCTTCGCCATCGTCTTCCTAACTGCCGCAGGCGATGAGTTGTCAACAAAAATATGGCCTGCGGCGGCACAACTGAATCCTACAATGGGGAATTTCAGCAGCTCTTTCTTCATCATCCACTTGAAATTGTGGTTGAGATAGCCATAGACTGCAAAAATGTCGTATGCCCCCTGGTGGTTGGCCACAAAAACATATGATGTGTCTTTGTCGATATTCCCACGGCCTTTCACCTTGATTTTCACCAACGACACGGCGAGGCATATACGCGCCCAATAGTGTGGAGGCCAATAGCCCCACCACCTGCTGCTGCCGAGCCATGAGCCCAGAACGGTGATGAGACCTGCAACCACTGTGGCAACCACCATCACCGGCAATGTGACAAACAACTGGAAAACCCTATAGAGAATCAGTTTGAACATCATCTGTCTTTTCTCAATCAATTACCAGGCGAACATGGGTTTGTCGGTCATCATTGCGTTGACCTTTTCACGCACTGATGCTATCACTGCGGGGTTTTCAGGATTAGACAGCACGGTGTCGATCATCTCTACAATGTCGCCCATGGCGTCTTCTTTCACTCCACGTGTGGTTATAGCGGGTGTGCCCAGGCGGATTCCGGAGGTCTGGAAAGCCGAGCGACTGTCAAAGGGCACCATATTCTTATTGGCTGTAATGTCGGCTTCGACAAGCACGCGCTCTGCCACTTTACCTGTCAGGTCGGGGAATTTCGTGCGCAGGTCAACCAACATGCAATGGTTGTCTGTGCCACCCGAAATAATCTTATAGCCTTTATCGATAAGAGCCTGAGCCATCACAGCGGCATTCTTTTTCACCTGGGTCTGGTATTCCTTATATTCCGGGGTCAAAGCCTCGCCGAAAGCCACAGCTTTTGCGGCAATGACATGCTCGAGCGGCCCACCCTGCACTCCGGGGAACACAGCGGAATCGAGCAACGACGACATTTTGCGGATTTCACCCTTTTTAGTCGTTTTCCCGAATGGGTTATCGAAATCCTTGCCCATCAGAATCACACCGCCGCGCGGGCCGCGGAGAGTCTTGTGGGTGGTTGATGTTACGATATGGGCATATTTCAACGGGTTATCAAGCAATCCGGCAGCTATCAGACCTGCGGGATGCGCCATATCGACCATGAATATGGCACCGATTTCATCGGCAATCTTGCGCATACGGGCATAGTCCCATTCACGCGAATAGGCACTTGCACCACCCACAATCAGACGCGGACGCTCGCGGAGGGCGATTTCCTCCATCTCGTCATAATCAACCATTCCGGTCTCCTCCTTCACATTGTAGCCGAGGGCACGGAACATCAGACCAGAGAAATTAACCGGGCTTCCGTGCGACAGATGACCGCCATGGTCAAGGTTCATACCCATGAAGGTGTCGCCGGGTTTCAGCACTGTCATAAACACCGCCATGTTTGCCTGGGCACCTGAATGTGGCTGCACATTGGCATATTCGGCATTGAAAATCTGCTTCAGTCGGTCGATGGCCAGCTGCTCTGCCTCATCAACCACCTGGCAACCACCATAGTAACGATGGCCGGGATAGCCCTCGGCATATTTATTGGTCAGACACGAACCCATGGCCTCCATAACCTGGTCAGACACGAAGTTTTCCGAAGCAATCAGTTCGATACCTTTCTTCTGGCGCTGATGCTCACGGTTGATAATGTCGAAAATTTGGCTGTCGCGTTGCATAATATTTTATAATTAGTGATTCTTTTTCTTTTTCATAACCGAAAAGCCGAAACGGCCCAACGGCTCACCCTGGGTATAATAATGGCCATGGGTGTAGTTGATCAACCCAGCTTTTTCAAGCATGAATGCATCTGTCTCAGGGTCGAACAGACTCTCTTTGGCAAGCACATTGACAACTTCTGCAATAAACATGTCGTGGCTGCCGAGCGGCATCACGGTTTTCACACGGCATTCTATGCTTACAGGCGACTCCGCTATGTGGGGACAGCTGACAGCAACACCCGCAACAGGGGTCAGGCCTGTCTCTTTCCACTTGTCATAGTCGCGCCCCGATTTCACCCCGATCCAGTCGGTTGCCTTGGCCATTTCGGCCGTGGTAAGGTTCAAAGTGAACTGCATGTTCTCCTTAATCAAGCCATAAGAATGGCGCGAAGGGCGCACCGAGATGTAGCACATTGCCGGGTCGGAACAGATTGTTCCCACCCAGGCCACCGTAATCAGATTTGAGTTTTCGATAGAACTGCCGCAGCTCACGATAATCGCCGGCAACGGGGAAATCATCGTTCCGGGGCGCATCGACCTCTTCATAGGCTTCTTGCAATTATAGGCTCACAGGATATTGGCTTTCCCGTTGGCCACCGTATGGTTACAGTAATGGCAACGGATAAGGTTCTCAGCACCGTCAACAACCTCAAACACTGTTGCCATAGGCTCATTGTTTGTTATGCATTTTGGGTTGTCGCATTTCACAATCCCTTTTATAACCTTCGGCAGTTCCACACGCCGCTTCTCCACGACCTCATAGTCGCGGATGATATTTACCACAGCCGAAGGGGCTATGAGCGCTATGCGGTTAAGCGTGGCTTCGGGAAAGAATGTATCGGCCACCTTTATTATCCCCTTTGTCCCCAACCGTTTACTCTCAAGGTTGTTACCTATGGTCAACTTGTGAGGCATCGTTTCAATGCCAAGGATTTTGACGCATTTGAAAAGCGCTTCAGAGGGGATGTGGTCAATCACCGTGCCGCACTGCAGGGCGGCTACCGCGAGTTCTCTTTTATCTGTAGCCATAGCTGGGTCAAATCTTTTCGGGTGAAATGCCGAGGGCGCGGCAAATAATTGCCTGACGGGCATAAAGGCCGTTGCGCGCCTGGTCGAAATAATAGGCTTTCGGATTGTCGTCGACATCCTGGTTGATTTCATTCACACGCGGCAGCGGATGCAGGATGCGCAGATTCTCTTTCGATGTGTCGAGCATCGAATTTCGGAGAGTGTATAGGTCTTTCACCTTCTCGTATTCCATTATGTCGGAGAAACGCTCGCGCTGCACACGGGTCATGTAGATTATGTCGCTCGAATCAATCACATCGCGTGAGAAATCAGTATGCTCTTCAAATGCGATGCCCTGCTTGCGGCAGAACTCGACATACTCGCGCGGCATCTTAAGCTCGTCGCACGCCACAAAACGGAACGTGGGGTTGAAATATTTCATCGCCATCAGCAACGAATGCACAGTGCGCCCGTATTTGAGGTCACCTACCATGGTTATGGTTAGGTTTTCAAGCGTTCCCTGGGTCTTGAGAATCGAATAGAGGTCGAGCATAGTCTGCGACGGGTGCTGGTTTGCTCCGTCGCCTGCATTGACAACAGGCACATCTGTCACTTCAGTGGCATATCGGGCAGCCCCTTCAAGATAATGGCGCATTATTATAAGGTCTACATAATTGCTGACCATCTTGATGGTATCCTTTAGGGTCTCCCCTTTCGAGGATGATGTTGTTGAAGCGTCGGAGAACCCTATTACGCGGCCGCCAAGGCGGTTGACCGCTGTCTCAAAACTCAATCTCGTGCGGGTGGAGGGTTCAAAAAAAAGCGTCGCAACCACTTTCCCGTCAAGAATTTTGTGGTTGGGATGCTCCTCGAAATAACGCGCCGTCTGCAGAAGGTCGAGAATCTGTTCCTTCGTCAGGCCGTCGATTGAAACCAGGCTGTTTGGATTCATCTGCTTTCTTGTTTGTTTAGTTCAATGCAAAGATAAACAAATTTGGAGACTGTCTAAAATTTTTCACAATGAAGTAATCTAAAAATTTTATACGTGTTCAACAAAAAAGCCGTTGCGTCGGCATATGCGACACAACGGCTATCTTTAATCAAGGCTCATTGCCTTAGAGTGTGTTTGGATTTAACATATTCACAATGAATAGGGCGATTGAATCATTTCAAATATTCCTTGAGCGGATTTGAGTTGAATTCAAACACACTCTTACTTCGCTTTTTTCAATGTTTTTTTATTGATTTTGGCTGGGAATTTCTGTTTCAATCCGGCCACCCATGCTTCTTCAAGCTCACCCTGGTAGTCTCCGGTAACTGCACCGCGCACATCGGCAGCCTCTTCGGGGGCGTTGAGAATCTTGCCACGATAGGGGAAATACCATGCCCACTTCCCTTTGGCCTCAGGCTTCTCAGCACCGAAACCAAGATAGTCGGTGATGTTGTTCTCACCCTGTGCGGCAATAACCTTTTCGATTTTCACATCTTTGCCGAACTTCTTGCGCAAATCGGTTGCAAGGGAATCGCCGGGTATGTCGGTCGATTCGAGATAGCCCTTTGCAAGCTGCATAATAGAATCGCTTGTGGCAAACACCACATATGATTTGAATTTGGGCTTTTCCCATTTATATTTGTCGCGATGGGTGCGGAAATAGTTCTCGAGCCCTTCTTTATCCTGTTTGGCTTTTGTCCACACCTTCCGGTCAGAAACCTCAAACAGCAGCATACCGTCGCGGTATTCGTTGAGCAGGTTGCGGTAGTCAGCATTATTGACCGCCAGATCCTGACGTTCTGCCTCTGTCACTGCATTATCAAGCGAAAGGTTTACACGCTCCTCAAACTGGGCGGCCTGACGCTCGGGAGTGCCGGCCAACGGGGCGCCGATTTCCGACACGACCTCTGAGAGCAGTATTTTCTGTTTGCCCATAGAGGCAACTTCCATCTCGCTGACGATATATTTTTCAATCAAAGCACTGTCGAGACCGCCGTTTTTCACGATTTCATTTTTCACCAGCGCCAGATTTGCCGCGTTGACACCGGCTTTGAATTTGCGGCGCAATTCAGCGATTTTCCGTTTGCGGGGCATCTGACCACGTTCATCACGCTGGATTACATTCTTAATCATCGGTTCCATGGTCTCGAATGAGTCAACAGGTTTCCAGTCGAGACGTTTCACGATGTGATAGCCATAAGAGGTCTTGAACGGGGCTGACACCTCACCGTTCTGCAGCGAGAAAGCGGCTTCTTCAAATTCAGGCACCATCTGCCCTGCACCGAACCAGTTGAGACGCCCGCCGTTACGCTGCGACCCGGGGTCTTCCGATTCTTTCTTGGCAATCTCCTCGAAATCGGCACCTGCAGCCAGCAGGGCGCCGATCGAATCGATTTCGGCTTTTTTCTTTGCGGCATCCTCCTCGCTCAGCCCCTGGGTGAGTTTCAGTATGTGCTGGGCAAGAACCTGGCCACGGGCCGGACGACGGGCATTCACTTTAACGATATGGAATCCGAAAGGAGTCTCAACAACAGGTGAGATCTCACCGGCTTTGGTGTTATAGGCGGCATCCTCGAAAGTGTAAGGCAGACGACCCACCGGGATGAAGCCCATGCGGCCACCGTTTTTCCGGGCTGCGCGGTCGATAGAATATTGGCGGGCGAGTGCCGCGAAATCAGCGCCGTTGAGAATTGCCGTGCGGATTGAATCGAGGGTGTGCTTCTGGGCTTCGGCATCAATTCCGGGGCCTTTGCTTGCCAGCATGATGTGGCTCACATCGACATCTTCCTGCATGTGGGAATATACCGCGCGGATAATGCTGTCTTCCATCTCCTTATTGCGGAGATACGGCTCGGCAAGCTCTCTTCGGTAGCCGTCGAACTCGTTTTTGAAAGCCTCCGTATTGTCGATTCCCTCAGATTCAGCATCAGCCACCTTCTGTTTATAGGTGACAAACATGTCGAGATATTCGTCGATAGTCTGAGGTGCGAGCTGCTGACTGTTGTTTTTGTGATAGAGATATTCAAATTCGCCAAGGGTCACAGCCTTGCCATTGATAGTCATCAGCTCCGGATCTTTAGAGCCTTTGGCCTGAACCACGGCAACCGATGCCAAGACCAGGGCCAGTGACAATAGTCCTTTTTTCATGAGTGGTTTATAGCTTATAAAGTTACAATTTCTTTCAGAATGAAGCCTTTACGGCCTCCAAGTGATAAACAGGTTCTACACTAAAAACACGTTTGAATTTAACTCAATATCACCCGATTAACTGTTAATGTGTTAAATTCAGACATATCCTAAGAGAATAACGCATTTCAAAGCCGTTTATTATCGCACCCCACAAAAAAAGCCGCTCCCATGACAGGGAGCGGTCTTTTACTTTATCAAACATAAAGGCTATGATAGCTATTATGGCCATAATGGCTATTCCAGTCTTAGATTGCCTTTTTCTATTATCTCGAAGATGCGCTGTAGTTCGGAGCCTCGCTGGTGATTGCCACATCGTGGGGATGGCTTTCGGCCACACCGGCGTTGGTGATGCGGGTGAACTGGGCCTTATGGAGGGCATCGATGTCTTTCGCTCCGCAATAGCCCATTCCGGCACGCAGACCGCCGAGCATCTGATAGACAACCTCGTAGAGCGAACCCTTGTAAGGCACACGGGCGGCAATCCCTTCAGGCACAAGTTTCTTCGCGTCAGTCTCACCGGCCTGGAAATAGCGGTCTTTCGAGCCTTTCTCCATGGCTTCGAGAGAACCCATGCCACGGTATGATTTATACTTTCGTCCGTTGAAAATTATGGTCTCACCCGGCGATTCTTCCACACCGGCCAACATGCCGCCGAGCATCACGCTGCAGCCACCTGCGGCCAGCGCTTTCACAATGTCGCCGCTGTAGCGTATGCCGCCGTCGGCAATCAGGGGCACCCCTGTGCCTTCAAGAGCCTTAGCCACGTCATAGACAGCCGACAGCTGCGGCACTCCAACCCCGGCTATGATTCGGGTAGTGCAGATTGAACCCGGGCCTATGCCCACCTTAACACCGTCGGCACCGTTCTCGACAAGATAGCGGGCGGCATCGCCGGTGGCGATATTTCCCACAACAACGTCGATTTCGGGATATTTCTCTTTGACAGCGCGCAACACACCCACAACCCCCTTTGAATGGCCATGGGCGGTGTCAATCACTATCGCATCCGCTCCGGCGGCCACAAGGGCATCGACACGCTGCATAGAATCAGCCGTCACCCCCACTCCGGCGGCAACGCGCAAACGGCCCAGGCGGTCTTTGCACGCATTGGGCTTGTCTTTCGCCTTGGTTATATCTTTATATGTCACAAGCCCTACCAGATGGCCTTCGCGGTCAACAACCGGCAGTTTCTCGATTTTGTGGCGTTGCAGAATCTCGGCGGCCTCTTCAAGATTGGTCGACTGCGAGGTGGTGATGATGTTCTCTGAAGTCATCACTTCGTCGACGGGGCGGTTGAGGTCGCGCTCAAACCGAAGGTCGCGGTTGGTGACTATACCTACCAGGAAATTGCCTTCGTCAACAACAGGTATGCCGCCGATATGATACTCTTCCATCATCTTCAAGGCATCGCCGACCGTGCTGCCCCGGAGTATGGTCACAGGATCATAAATCATGCCGTTTTCAGCACGCTTCACGGCATGTACCTGCCGGGCCTGTTCCTCAATCGACATGTTTTTGTGGATAACGCCGATGCCCCCCTCGCGGGCTATGGCAATGGCCATCTTGGCCTCTGTGACCGTGTCCATGGCTGCCGACACCAACGGAACATTCAACGCGATGTTGCGCGAAAACTTGGTTTTCAACTCCACGCTTCTCGGAAGCACCTCGGAATAAGCAGGTATGAGCAGAACGTCGTCGAAAGTCAGACCGTCCATCTTCACCCTGTCTGCAATAAATGATGACATATATTATATATAAGGAACGTTACTTTATTGCACGCAAAGATACAAAACTTTTTTCGCTTAGGCATAACAATTCGCACTTTCAGCGATTTTATTCGCCGGTTTTTCGCCTAAATAAGATTTTCTTGGAATATATCAGAACATTTTAAGACTTTTTTTCGTAAATTTGCGGTAATTTTTGATATTTCCCATGTGGTGTATTATATCGATGCCTTATTTTAGCATTCATAAACTTAGAGGGCATCGCGCAACAACAGGTTTTCAAATTTTCAACAGTAAGAATATTAGTAATTAAACCAATAAGATGATGAAAAGATTGCTATTTGGGGCAATCGCTGCTACGGGACTGGTGATTTTACCGGCATGTAGCGACACTTTCAACCCCACAAGTGATTGCGAAGGCCGCATCTTGCCAACCGTAGGCGTCGACCCTTCGGTTGCCGCACCCTCGGCACCGGCCAAAGCTGCATCAAGAGCCTCCGGTCAGGCACTGGAAATCAGCGCCAACGATCTGACATTGAAACTTTCTGCCAACGACGGCTCTCTGGAGCGCAGTTGGGCATCCTTGACTGAATTCAACACTGCCGAGAACTTCCCCGTCGGAGCCTACACTTTCGAGGTTTCATATGGCGACCCGAAATTCGGAGGGTTCAACAAACCTTACTATTTCGGTTCAACCCCGCTGACTGTTCTCGAAAACAAAACCACCCCGGTCAACATCACCGCAAAGCTCTGCAACGCCATGGTGACGGTGCGCTACTCCGAGGCGATGAACCAGTATTTCACTGAATATTCCGGTGAAGTAACAGCCGGAACGTCGAGCTACGTCTATTCTCCCGAGGAGATGCGCACGCTCTATGTGGTGCCCGGCCGCGTTTCGCTCAACATCAACGTCACCAAGCCCAACGGTGTGACAGGCAAACTCAACGCCATCGATTTCCAGGCCGAGGCCGCACATCATTACGTTATTGACGTCACAGTCAACAACGGCAACGTCGGTGGCGGAGCGCTCAATGTCACCTTCAACTCCGACGTGGTTGAGGAGACAGTCGATCTCGACATCAGCGACCAGGTTCTCTCAGCCGACGCCCCGACAATCTCCCCCATCGGCTTCACCCCCGGCGAACCTATCAACCTAATTGAAGGATCTCTGCCAACAGATGTTATCCGCATGGCAATAACCGCCGCAGGCATTGTGGAAACAGGAATACTAACCTGTTCCCCTTCTCTCGTTGCCCGCGGATGGCCCGAAACTGTTGACCTTGCCAATGCAGATGAAACGACAAAAGCGTTTTTACGGCATAACGGATTAGGAACGGCAGGATTCGATGGAATAAAAAGTAATATGGCATTTGTGGGATTTACCGCCATTCCTCAATTCCTGCCATACCTGCCCGATGGTGATAACACCGTCTCATTCACGCTCGTAGGCAAAGACAAAAACGCCAAGACAAGTGCACCTCTCACAGTGACATTCAACATCAGCGAAATGATGATGAATATAATAAATATCCAACCTTTAAATGTAGATGCAACTGTTTTGAATTTCGATTTTGAATGCAACGGACCGATTGACAAGGTGACTTTTGAATGCAAAAATGAACAAGGCATTTTCCGCCAAGTTATCGGCACCAAAATTGAAAAAGATACTTCCACAGAAAATCTTTATCATGTAAGTGTTCCCGTACCGGCAAATGAATTGCCTATAAATATTCGAGCCAATGCAAATAACGCCCTTCCATCGGATATTTATACAATAACCAGGAGTGGTGTTGCTGCTCGTCTTGATAATCGAAACGTTTTTGCAACCCATACGACATTCTCCGTAAGATGCGGACATAATACCACTGACCATGCTGGAAACTCTACGGTACTTATATCAACCGACGGCACAAATTTCACCGAATACACCTCTAAATCAACTGATGGTGTAAATATTACTTTAACCGGCTTAAAACCCGCAACAAAGTACTATGTAAAAGTCAACGCACATGAAGGCGAATCCAAAATCCTTGAATTTACCACAGAGGCTGCCACACAGCTACCCAATTCAGGGATGGAAGAATGGAGAGACGGAAGTCAGTACAACGAAAAGATTCCCGGCCAAGAAAACACCCCATGGGGTACCGCTAATAAAATGACAACATCAATCGGCATGAATGTAGGTTATTGCAGAATATCCGGCACAACAGATTCCAACGATAAATACCCGGGGTCTTCAGGTTCAAAAGCCGCATTAATCAGAACTGTTGGATATGGCCATAACACAAATGCCGGTGCATTGAGCATCGTAAGAAATGTGGCAGAAGGTCTTTTGCACCTCGGTAGCAACCGCACAAACAAATCTGACAATCTTTCTGAAGGAATGGCTTTCGCATCACGTCCGACCAACATCACGTTCTACCATAAATATACCAAGAAAAATAGCGCAGATTATGGTGAAGCGGTGATATGGGTAAAAGATGCAGAAGGCAATATAATCGCAAGTGGCACGACTAAACTTGAATCCAGCAATTACACCCGTACAATCATACCATTGCATTATACCGAAAATTGTGAAAAAGCTGCGCAGATTTACGTTAAATTCGTATCAAGTGCCAATCCTGCATGCATTACTACAGATAACCTTAACAAAGGATCCCAGCATGTGGGCAGCCAGCTGCTGATTGACGATATTTCTTTGACCTACTAAACTTTATATCACCTAAAGAAGAAAAGAAACAGATGATTATGAAGACCAACATATTATCATATATGGCATACGCGGCACTGGCGACCATTGCGGTTTCGTGCAGCGACAACTGGACGGCCGACGCCGAGGGGGAAGGCAAAGGGGAAGGACGCCTGAACACGGCCTCCATCCTGCCCACCGTCACCAACGAAGAGCTGTTTGTTGAAGAAATCAGAGGCGCGCAGAAAGCCCCCGCCAAAACGCAGTCACGCTCAACGATAGACCTCTCGAACTTCATCGTCGACGTTGCCAAAACCGACGGCACACCTGCGGCTTCATGGAAGCTCAACGCCATGCCGTCGCTCCCGACATTCCCGGTAGGCGACTACACAGTGACCGTCCGCTCCCACGATGTTGAACCTGCCGCCTGGAACGCCCCCTATTTCTTAGGGTCGCAATCTTTCTCGATTACCCAAGGGCAGCTCACAAGCGTGGAGACCGTTGTCTGCAAGCTGGCCAACATACGAGTGTCGGTAGATTTCGACAAAAAGCTCCTTGCGGCCTCAGGCAACAATGGCGCCGACTTCAAAATCACAGTTACATCCACTCCCGGCAACACATTGACCTTCACACCTGAAGAAAACCGCTCAGGCTACTTCGAGGCTACGGAAGGGCTTTCCACCATGTCGGTAGTTTTCACCGGAACGGTGTCAGGAAGTCTTGAAAACACCACAGCCGTGCTGACCAACGTTACCGCCGGACAGCACCGCCACATCACCATGGCGCTAAAAACCAACCCCAACCGCCCTGCCGATGAAACCGGCAATATCAAAGTAGACGGCGAAGGGGTCAACGTTGACTTCAGCGTGAAACAAGAGGATATGACCGCCAATCTTGAGGTTGAGGAAACTCCAGGCAACGCCGATGACCGCCCCGGCCAGGAGGTAGGCGGAGGCGACGAACCCACCCCCCCCACCCCATCTGAAGGAAAGGTTGAAATCTCCGGCGGCGAATCGTTCCCCGACTTCAACCGCACTTACAACTGTGATGAATACGGGCCTGAAACTAAACCTGCCATAATCAACATCACTGCCGAGAAAGGAATCAAGACACTCCATGTGACTATCGACTCAAGCACACTTTCTGCCGACGAACTCAGCGGCGTGGGTCTGGCAGCCAAATTCTATCTCGACACAGCCATGGGCTACAACGATGACACACACACATATGACATCGATCTCACCGAAGCCCTTACTAACCTGAAGTTTCCAATAAAAGAAAACGTTGTTGCTAGAACAGAGGTGGAATTCAACATCACCAACTTCATGCCGCTGCTTGTGATGCTGGGCGAAGGCAACCACAACTTCATCCTCACTGTTACCGATGCAGACGGCACAGTTGAGGAAGTAACACTCAAACTGAAATCTTAAACAGCAGTAAACTGAAATGAAAACGAAAAACATATTTTTCATCTGCGCAGCCACACTGGCATCGCTCTCTTTCAGCGGCTGCACCGATGACATAACCTACGATACCGGCGCGGGTGAGGGGCGCATACTCCTTGGCGCCACGCTCAACAACGATGTCAAAGCCACGTCGCGAGCCGCAGTAACCGACGATGCCCTGGCTGCCAATACCCTGATATGGATTTCAAACTCGAAAGGGGTCGTCAGGAAATATAACGGCATCAGCGAAATCCCGGCCAACGGTATCTGGCTGACATGCGACAACTACATCGCCGAGGCATGGGCCGGAGACTCCGTGCCGGCCGCTTTCGACAAAAAATATTTCAAAGGGCGGGAATCATTCTCAATCACCAACGGCCAGACAATGCAGGTCGACATAGAGTGTATGATTGCCAACGTTGTGGTGGAGATACGCTATGACGATGCCATCGACAATGCCCTGAGCGACTACACCGTCACTGTGAGCCACCAGGCCGGTTCGCTAACCTATGGCGACCGCAACAGCGGGCAGAAAACCGGCTACTTCATGATGCCTTCTTTCGACAAAGACCTGGCATACACCCTGGCGGGTAAAACGGCCGATGGTGGAGACGTGTCGTTTTCGGGCACTATCGCCAACGCCAAACCGGCCACGAAATATGTGATAAACGTCAAATACAACCCTACAACCGGTGAAAACCCCGAAATCGGAGCCGGTCAGATAAGTATAGAAGTTGATGAGACCGAGATTCTCATTGAAGACCGCGTTGAGATTGTGGCCGCACCGGTAATCACCGCGCTGAATTTTGAAAGCGACAAGCCTGTTACCGGCGAGCCGGGCAAACTCACTGAAAAGAAACTTTGGATTCAGAGCACCTCTCCGTTAAAGACAGTGCAAATCGACTGCTCTTCGTTTAACGAAGCCCTCGGCATCAAACCGATGATTGAGCTTCTCGGCATGGATCCGTCATTTGAGGCAACGCTCGAAACTAAAGGGTTCACTAAAATCCATATTCAACATAAGGGAGAAGAGCTGAACCCCGATTTTGAAGAGATGAAACTCGTGTTCGGCGATGCGTTCCTCAACGTGATTCCTGAAGGTGAGCACGCCATAACCATTACCGCCACCGATAGCAACGGCCTCACAACCACAACTGTAATCAATCTGGTGCTTACTGACGCACCGGTGCTTCCGGTTGAAACCCCGGCCGATGCCCCGACCACATGGGCAACATCCATAACCCTCACCGGAACTGTGCTGAAAACAGATGCAGCAAACGTCGGGTTCAACTACCGCGAGCAGGGCACCCAGCAATGGGAGACTATTCTTTACAACGAATCGCAACAGGCACGTAGCCGTATGGCTCCACGGGCGCTTGAAGTAGGCTCTACCTATTCAATTGTAATCAACGGCCTGAAACCCGGCACCACCTATGAATACCAGGCAATATGCGACGGTTTCACATCAGCGATCTCCACAACGACAACCGAGGCCGGCCGACAGCTTGAAAATGCAGGGTTTGAAAATTGGAGTTCATCAACCAAACCGCAGCTCGTTTATGCCGACGGCGGCGAGATGTTCTGGGATTCTGGCAATCATGGCTCGAAAATGGTGGGCATCGACCTTACCACTCCCGATTCGAGCATAAAGCATTCAGGCAACTACTCCGCCAAACTCGCCAGCCAGAAAGCCGCAGTCTTGGGAATGGGCAAATTCGCCGCAGGCAACATCTTTGTGGGGAAATATATCAAGACCGACGGCACTGATGGGGTTCTCGGCTTCGGCCGTCCGTTCACATCGCGCCCCAAAGCCCTGAGAGGTTATGTGCGCTATCAGCCCGGTACGGTTGAACACATCAGCCCGGATTACCCGTCGGTGCAGAAAGGCGACACCGACAAAGGCATCATCTACATTGCCATTCTCGACAGCGAAGCCAGAGAGACCTATAACAACGAAGAATGGCCGTTTGTGGTGCAGACCAAGAAAGCCAACCTCCATCTGTTCGACCAGGCCACCAACACTCACGTCATCGCATACGGAGAAAAGGTATTTGAATCAGCTACTGCCGGAGACGGCCTGATTCCATTCGAAATCCCGTTGGAATATCGCCACTACGACCGCAAGGCCGCCAACATCCTGATTGTATGCTCCGCATCCAAAGCCGGCGACTATTTCGTAGGCGGCAACTCAACCATGTGGATTGACGATTTCGAGCTGGTGTATTAGTTTATAGAAGTCAGAAGCCGCAAGTCAGAAGCCGCAAGTCAGAAGTCGCAAGCAGAAAATGAGGCGACCTGTCAAACAAGTCCGACAGGTCAGACGGCACAACAGCCGACCTCCGCCCTGCTTGCGGCTTCTGACTTCTTATTTCTGACTTCTCACTTCCAGCTTCTTGCTTCTTCTTGCAAAAAAATGCGTAACTTTGCAGAAACATCCAACACGAAAAAGAGAAAGCCCATATGATAGTGAAACGTCTTTACCGGTTTATGCTGCAGAGCTTCCTGCCGCTATTCCTTATGACCTTCTTCATATGCCTCTTCATAGTGTTGATGCAGTTTCTATGGAAGTATATCGACGACCTTGTTGGCAAGGGGCTTGAAATCCACGTTATAGGGGAGCTTTTTTTCTATGCGGCCCTGACGATGGTGCCGATGGCATTGCCGCTGGCCATACTGCTGGCGTCGCTGATGACATTCGGAAACCTCGGGGAACGGTTCGAACTGACCGCCATGAAGGCTTCGGGCATATCACTGATTAAGTCGATGCGCCCGTTGATAGTGTTTATCATACTCGTGGCCATAGGTGCGTTTTTTTTCCAGAACTATGTGCTGCCGGTGGCGCAGACTAAGATGTGGACGCTGCTCTACTCCGTGCGCCAAAAATCGCCCGAGCTGGAAATTCCCGAAGGGGTGTTCTACGACCAGATTCCCGGCTACAACTTCTATGTCGAAGAGAAAGACCGCGAAAGCGGCGCTCTCTACGACATGATGATTTACGACGTGTCGCGCGGATTTGAAAACGCACGCATCATCCTGGCCGACTCAGGCCATCTGAAACTGGCCGACGACAAGGAGCACCTCTTCCTACAGCTCCATTCGGGTGAACAGTTCGAGAACCTGCGCGAGAACAGCGCCGGAGGGCAGTCGCAAAACCAACCATACCGCCGCGAATCGTTCAAGCTGAAAGAAATCCTGCTGGCATTCGATGCCAACTTCAACCGCATGGATGAATCAGGAATGCGCAACCAGTATGTCGGCAAAAACATCGCCGAGCTTCAGGCCACAATCGATTCAGTCTCTGAAAAGGTTGACTCAATCGGAGCCATTTATGCCAAAGAACTTAAAGAAAGCCCCTATCTGCGTATCCCCTACTATCGCGACCGCGTTGTCGACAATCAGCGCGTTCAGGAGCCGCAACAACCCGTGGCCATGAAAGAACCTATGCCTGTCGATTCAATCTTTTACAAGGAGCGTCCCGGCATGACACCCTCATATCTTGCCCAGGCCCTGCTGAAAGCCCAGCGGGTGAAGCAGGATTATGAGTTCAAGAGCTACCAGATGGATGATTACCGCAAGACCATCCGCCGCCACGGCATCGAGATGCAGAAGAAATTCACCCTGTCGTTTGCCTGTCTGATATTCTTCTTCATCGGAGCGCCCCTGGGAGCGATTATCCGCAAAGGTGGACTTGGAACACCGCTGGTTATTTCCGTGTTCCTCTTCATAGTCTACTACATAATCGACAACACCGGCTACAAGATGGCACGCGACGGAAAACTGGCCGTGTGGCAAGGCATGTGGCTATCGGCTGCTGTGCTGACCCCGTTAGGAGTTTTCTTCACCTATAAGGCAATGAAAGATTCGGCAGTGTTCGACATCGACGCTTATAAGAACTTCTTCCGCCGCATAACCGGCAAAATGAAACGGGAGCTGGAAGTCAAGGAATTCACAATGCAGGAAGTTGAGCCGCAAGAGGCGTTGGAATTGCTGCGGGTGCTGCAATCGTCAGCCACAGAACTGTCGAAGGAGTATTCCTCGATGAAGCTGCCCAAGAAAATCTATTATCTCTTCCGCCGCTTCCCGCTCCGCGACAACGCACAAGGAGCGCTAAACGATGCGGTCGACTACCTGTCGAACACTCGCCAGAAAAACGTAATCCGATTGGTAAACACGTTCCCATTCCAGCTGACAGTGCGCAACGTCAGCGACACCCTGTCGGCAACATACTCACTGATTAATTTGTTTGAAAATGAGATGGCGCGGGCAACGGAAGCCGATGCCCATGAAGCCACCTGAGATTCACAACCATAAATTCTGACAACAATGACACAAACCGCCCAAACAGCAGCCACTCCCGACACCGCAACCGTCAGGCTCGACTCAATAGAAAGCGCCCTCGTCGATTTCCGCGAAGGGAAAATGGTTATTGTGGTCGATGACGAAGACCGCGAAAACGAAGGCGACCTGATTGTTGCCGCTGAAAAGATAACCCCCGAGCAGGTCAACTTCATGCTCAAAAACGCACGCGGGGTGCTCTGCGCACCGCTCACCATCTCCCGCTGCAAGGAGCTCGACCTGATGCCGCAGGTGACCGACAACACCTCGGTGCTCGGCACCCCCTTCACCGTAACCGTCGACAAACTCGAAGGATGCTCCACGGGGGTATCAATCCACGACCGTTGCGCCACAATCAGGGCTTTGGCCGACCCGGCATCGGTTCCAGCCACATTCGGCCGTCCGGGTCATATAAACCCACTGTATGCGCAAGACCAAGGGGTTCTGCGCCGGAGCGGACACACCGAAGCTGCCGTTGACCTGGCGCGCCTGGCCGGTCTGCAACCTGCTGCAGCACTCATGGAAATAATGAGCGACGACGGCACGATGGCCCGATTGCCCGAACTGCGGGAGCGCGCTGACCAGTGGGGACTTAAACTTATCTCCATAGCCGACCTGATTGCCTACAGGCTCAAACAGGAATCGCTTGTAGAGGAAGGAGTCGAAGTCGACCTGCCCACAGCCTACGGACATTTCCGCCTCATCCCGTTCCGCCAGAAAAGCAACGGACTGGAACATGTGGCCATTTTCAAGGGAGACCTCCACACCGATGAACCGGTGATGGTGAGGGTGCACTCATCATGCGCCACAGGCGACATATTCGGATCTATGCGATGCGACTGCGGCGAACAGCTCCACCAGGCCCTGCGCATGATTGAGAAAGAGGGGCGCGGAGCCGTTGTCTATCTTTCACAGGAAGGGCGAGGAATCGGCCTGATGGATAAAATCAAAGCCTACAAACTCCAGGAAGAGGGGATGGACACTGTTGAGGCCAACCTCCATCTCGGCCACAAAGCCGACGAGCGCGATTATGGCGTGGGAGCACAGATTCTCCACTCACTCGGCATCAGGAAAATGAGGCTCATGACCAACAATCCGGTGAAAAGAATCGGGCTTGAAGGCTATGGTCTCGAAGTGGTTGAAAACGTGCCTATCGAAATCGAGCCTAACGAATATGACCGCTTCTACATGTCGACAAAGAAACACCGCATGGGCCACACGCTCCGCCGCGTTGACTGACCAGGAAGCAGACCAGTCGGGTTTTGCAAAGCCCCTAAATAAAAGGAGGCTGTGTCATAATGGCTCATCTGGGTCGTCGCCCGAGGGCTTCGGGTTCGGTCATTGACCTTAGTCAACTCCCTTCACCCTCACCCTCAGGCTCCTACCATCTGAACCATTCTGACAGCACCCTCTCCATCCGGATGTAAAAAAGGCGTTGGTCGAATTTCGACACAGCGCCTGTTTCTAAGGAAGTGCGTTTTAAAGATTGTCTAAAAAATCTTTTGGAAAAAATTTCAGACAATCTCTTAAATTAACACAATCTATGACAGCAATTTAAAACCGGCATCAGCAAGAGCCGTGCGGATGCTCTGTATATGAGCATCATTAAGAGTTTCAAGCTCCAGATGCAGCAGACAGGAATTGATTTCTGTGGGTGCGCCCACTCGTTCATGGTTAACCGCAAGGATATTCCCCCCCGCGTCAGCCACAATCTTCAACACGGCCGACAAAGTGCCCGGCTTATCCTGGAGTTCCAATTCAAGCTGACATAGGCGACCTTTTTTGGCCAGCCCACGGTTGATGATGCGGTTGAGCATGTTAACGTCGATATTGCCACCGGAAACCAGACAGACAACCTTCATTCCTTTCAATGGCAGCTTGCCATACATCGCAGCGGCGACAGCGGCTGCACCTGCCCCCTCTGCCACAAGTTTCTGTTTCTCAATCAAAGCCAGGATAGCAGCAGCAATCTCGTCGTCGTTGACCGTCACAATCTCATCGACATATTTCTGGCAAAGGTCGAAGGTATTAACCCCCGGTTCTTTAACAGCGATGCCGTCGGCAATCGTCGCAACCTTTTCGAGGCGTTCTATCTTTCCGTCGCGCAACGAATGCTCCATCGAAGGAGCGCCGGCGGCCTGCACACCATAAACTTTAATATCAGGGCGCAATGTCTTAACAGCAAATGCCACTCCCGACACCAGGCCGCCGCCGCCTACAGGCACGACGATAGCCTCTACATCCGGCATCTCCTCGAGAATCTCAAGCCCTATCGTGCCTTGACCGGCAATCACCAGCGGATCATCGAAAGGATGCACAAACGTGTAGCCATGCTCATCGCGCAACTCCAAAGCCTTGCGGTAGGCATCGTCGTAAACACCCGGCACCAGACAGACTTCAGCGCCAAGGCGTTTCGTAGCCTCTATCTTTGAAATGGGGGCACCTGCCGGAAGGCATATCAGCGATTTTATGCCGTTATGGGTAGCTCCAAGAGCAACCCCCTGGGCATGGTTGCCGGCCGAACATGCAATGACACCACGGCTCTTCTCCTCCGGACTGAGCTGCGAAATCTTATAATACGCCCCTCTGAGTTTGAACGAACCTGTGTGCTGTAGGTTTTCAGGTTTGAGATAAATGCGGCAATTGTCGCTGAAGTCGGTAGGCCCGATTATTTTCGGATGACGTGCAACGTCTTTTAGAACCATCTGTGCACGGTAGACTTCTCCAATGCTTAATTCTGCCATATTCTGAAATATTTTGAAATCCTTATAAACTGCTTAAATCCGATTCAATAAAATTCAAACGGTCTCTTAATTATTCTGAGCAAGAAGCGCTTCCGCCATCGCCGATGCGGCCCTGCGCCCGTCGCCCATGGCGAGTATCACCGTGGCCCCTCCGCGAACAATATCACCCCCGGCATACAACATCGGGAGCGATGTGCACAAAGTGTCGTCATTGACAACCAAGGTGCCGCGGCGCGTAACTTCAAGTCCGGAAATGCTGTTAGGGATCAACGGATTGGGCGACACCCCGACGCTCACGATAACTTCGTCAACAGGCATTTCAACCACATCGCCTTCAACTGGCACCGGTGAGCGGCGACCTGAAGCATCGGGTTCTCCAAGCTCCATGCGCTGAAGACGCATAGCCCTTACGCGGCCATTCTCATCGGCAAGATATTCAACCGGATTATGCAGGGTCAGGAAAGTCACCCCTTCCTCTTTGGCATGTCGAACCTCTTCAACACGTGCCGGCATCTCGGCCTCGCTGCGACGGTAAACGATATATACTTTCTCAGCACCCATGCGGCGCGCCGTGCGGCATGAATCCATCGCGGTATTGCCACCACCGACAACAGCCACATGCTTGCCCTTTATGACCGGAGTTGCCCATCCTTCACGCCCGGCCCCCATAAGATTCACTCGGGTAAGATACTCATTCGACGACATCACCCCTATGCAGTTCTCTCCGGGAATACCCATAAACCTTGGCAACCCCGCTCCTGAAGCCACAAAAACGCCTTTAAAGCCTTGCTCAAGCAGGTCATCGTAGGAAAGAGTTTTACCCACCACACAGTCTGTCAGGAACTTGACGCCCATCTTCTCAAGGGCGCGGATTTCAACATCCACAACTTCATTGGGCAGACGGAATTCAGGTATGCCATATTTCAGCACCCCGCCGATTTCATGCAGCGCCTCGAACACATGCACCTCGAAACCACGTTTGGCCATATCTCCGGCAAACGACAGCGAAGCAGGGCCGGAGCCTACAACAGCTACTTTAATGCCGTTTTCAGCCATACGGGGAGGCAAAGCCGCATCACCCGACAAACGCTCCGTGTCGGCTGCAAAACGCTCAAGATAGCCTATCGCAACCGGTTCGCGGTGCATTTTGTTGTAGATACATTTAGATTCACACTGCCGCTCCTGCGGGCACACACGCCCGCACACTGCAGGAAGCGCAGAGGTCTCTTTTAGCACAATGGCGGCCTCTGAAAAGTTGCCCCGCTCTATATTCTTGATGAATCCGGGGATATTGATTCCCACAGGACATCCCGTAACACATTGCGGATCGGGACAGTCGAGGCAGCGTGTTGCCTCAACAACGGCCTGTTCCCGGGAGAGCCCTTGGTTGACCTCTTCATTGCAGGTCACACGGTAAGCCGGGGATAGTTCTGTCATTTTCGCGCGCGGAATAGCAGTGCGCTCCTTAGGGCTATGGGCCTTGCGGAGCTCCTCACGCCATGCAGCATCACGAGGTGATATTGTAGTCATGGTTATATTTTGCGGATTGTGAAGTCATCTTGACTTCTGAATTAAACTCATGGATTGCCAACCTTTTTCAACGAGATTCTCTGTTGTTTTCCAGGCAATCCCTTGATTTATGCCCCATAAAATCGCCTATCCCACATCAGGAATTAGGCGGAAGCGGACGTAGCCGCATAAGCATCTCGTCGAAATCGACCTTATGGGCATCGAATTCAGGGCCGTCGACACAAACGAATCGCATCTTGCCATCTACAGTTACACGACAAGCCCCGCACATCCCCGTGCCGTCAACCATTATGGTATTAAGCGAGCAGATGGTCGGAACCTCATATTTTTTTGTCAGCAATGCCACGAACTTCATCATTATAGCCGGGCCTATGGTGCAGACCAGGTCTACCTTCTCGCGGATAATAACCGCTTCCAATCCGTCTGTCACCAATCCTTTCTGACCATATGAACCGTCGTCAGTCATTATAACAACTTCATCGGAATGCTCGCGCACCTGGTCTTCGAGGATAATCAAATCCTTAGTGCGAGCCGCAAGAATGGATATAACCCTGTTTCCGGCAGCCTTCATGGCTTTCAGAATCGGAAGAAGAGGAGCCACCCCCACACCACCGCCACAACACACCACTGTGCCGTAATTGGCGATATCGGTCGCACGCCCCAACGGCCCTACCACATCGCGGAGATATTCTCCGGCTTCTTTGGCACAGATAGCACGGGTCGACTCACCCACTGCCTGCACAATCAGTGTGATGGTGCCGCGGGCCTCATCCGCATCAGCTATAGTCAGCGGAATGCGTTCCCCTTTTTCATCGCAGATAACTATAACGAAGTGACCCGGTTTGCGGGAGCGTGCAATCATAGGAGCCTCCACTATCAGCTGCACCACCTTTTCCGAGAAATACTTCTTCTCTAATATTTTGTTCATTGAACTGTTTTTAGTTGTTTTCGTTGACTCGGCAATAGATTTCAAGTAACGCAAAGGTAGTCAATTCTTGCGTGGCGGCAAACTTCATAATCATGTTTTTTATCCCCGCCGGCCAAAACCTTATTATTACCCATAAAGTTATATAATTGAGAGAGAACAGGGATGATTGCCACATGAGAAAAGACATACATATGAAATATGCGGCATGGAACGGTTTCACCGCTTCATGTCGCCAACATCTGCCGTCGAAGGTGCTGATTATCATACTCGCGGTCATTACAGGATTGATAACCGGCAGTGGTGCGCATCTGCTCAAATGCCTGGTTGCATGGGTATCGGGGCCGATGACCGACGGGCTGAATCCCGACAATGCCAACTATACCCTTTTGATTTCACCCATTTTGGGAATACTTCTCACAGGCATTTTCCAACGATATATATTACAGCGGGAAATCTTCCACGGAGTCGACCGCCTAAGCAAAAGCCTGGCACATCATAGATACCATCTACCCACAGACCTGACATATTCACCGATTCTCGCCAGCTCAATAACATTGGGGTTCGGAGGGTCAGCCGGGTCAGAAGGCCCTATTGCATATGCCGGAGCGGCAATCGGCAGCAATATAGGGCGGCTGTTCGGCATAACCCCGGCCTTGACGAAAGTGATGATTGCCTGCGGAGCATCAGCCGGAATCGCAGGCATATTTAAAGCTCCGGTAGGTGGAGCCCTATTTTCCATCGAAGTGCTTTGCATGGGCCTGTCGGCTGTCGCTGTAATCGCAGTGTTCACCTCCTCAGTCACAGCGGCTCTCACAGCATATGTCTGGTCGGGATGCACACCCGACATACGGTTTGAATCAATTGCACCGATGCAGTGGGGATGGATGCCTTATGTGGTTGTTCTCGGCCTGTTCTGCGGCTTGTATTCAGCCTATTATTCCCACATCATGAGGTTTATGACCCATTGGTATTCAACAATGGGAAATCCATGGGCAAAAAACATCATCGCAGGCAGCATAATTGCAGTGGCGGTCTTCCTCTTCCCTCCGCTATATGGCGAAGGCTACGGGTTCATCGACAAACTCCTCTCCGGCGATGGTGGCGATTTCACCAATTTCAGCCTGTTTGCATCCGACGGCGCCCAAACCATGACACCGATTCTTATGGCGGCAGGCATATTGGCAGTTAAAGCTTTTGCAACATCCTCAACCAATAGCGGAGGCGGGGTAGCCGGAGATTTCGCACCCACGCTGTTCGCCGGAGCGGTTGCAGGATTCCTGTTTGCCGCCACGTTCAACACCTTCTTCATGTCAGGCCTACCTATCGGCATTTTCGTATTCTTAGGCATGGCAGCAGTGATGGCCGGTGCAATCCAGGCCCCTCTGATGGCAGTTTTCCTAACAGCCGAGATGGCTTCCGGAGGAAGTGTGCTGCTTTTGCCTCTTGCCTTATGTGCCATGCTGTCTTATCTCACCGTACGCGTTCTCCATATCTTTTTCCACCACAGATTCCGCTGGACGCGCTCTTGACTCCTGCGCTTTCCTATTTTTAATTTTGCAGATTTGAAGAAAACGATTAACTTTGCAAGAAATTAATAACAAAACGCCAAACACCTATGGCTAATCTCTATCCTGCATATAACTTGCCAATTAACATCAAGCCACAAGGCATGATGATGGAGATGATGTGCATGTGCAACCGAGGAAGCCGGGTGTAAAATTGTCATATATCATATTGACCTTATAGACAGACGGCTTCCGCAACACTGCGAAAGCCGTCTGTCTATAACCTGAAAGTTCTCGAATCTGAGAAATAAGGACTAATTGCGACAAATAAACAAACTTATTATAGATAACTAAAATGGATTTCAATAAACTTCGTTTTGCCACACGCCAGATTCATGCCGGACTTAATCCTGCCGAACCGACAGGTTCACGCGGCATGGCAATCTACCCCACTGCAGCCTACCGGTTCAAGACATGCGATTATGCAGCCCGTCTGTTTGAACTGTCTGAAGGTGGCAACATCTACACCCGCCTCCAGAACCCAACAACTTCTGCCTATGAAGAGCGCATAGCAGCCCTTTACGGCGCAGTAGGAGCATTAGCGGTAGCTTCAGGCATGTCTGCGATACTGATTACCATAACGGCCCTTGCTTCAGCCGGCGACAACATAGTGGCCTCACCGTTTCTATACGGTGGCACATACAACCAGTTCCGCCACACCCTGCGCCGCCTCGGCATCGAAGTAAGAATCGCACCTTCTGAATCACCCGAAGATTTCGCATCGCTCATCGATAACCGCACCCGCGCCATGTTTATCGAAAGCATGGGTAACCCGACATGCATAGTTCCCGACATCGAGGGGATTGCCAAAGTAGCCCGTGAAAACAACGTGCCCCTGATTGTCGACAACACTTTCGGTGCGGGAGGATATCTGTGCAACCCCTTCGACTGGGGCGCGAACATCGTTGTCGATTCGGCCACAAAATGGATTAACGGCCACGGCACCGCGATGGGTGGTGTGATTATAGACGGAGGTAATTTCCCTTGGGATTGCGGCAGATTCCCTGGAATCGACGGCCCGTCGGAAGGGTACCACGGACTAAACCTCTACGAAGCATTCGGCAACGCAGCTTTCATTGTGAAATGCCGTGTTGACGGACTGCGCGACCTTGGTGCATCACCGTCGGCCTTCGACAGCTACCTTATGGCGCTCGGTCTCGAAACCCTCTCACTGCGCGTGCGCCACGAAGTGGAATCAACCCGCCTTCTGGCCGAGCATCTCAAAAACCATCCGAAAGTAGAGAGGGTCAGCTATGTCGGCTTCCCGGACCATCCCGGCTATGAAAACGCAAAGAAATATTTCCGCCACGGTGCATCGGCTGTGCTTAATGTTGAATTGAAAGGCTCACTCGAAAGCACCGTAAGGTTTGTCGAGGCTCTCAGACTCGCCGCCCACATGACCATGATCGGCGACTCGATAACAGTTGTGACCCATCCGGCCTCAACAACCCATAAACAGCTCAGCGAAGCCGATCTCAAAGCCGCCGGTGTCACCCCGACACTCCTCCGAATATCACTCGGGCTTGAGGATGTCGACGATATAATCGACGACTTTGAACAGGCATTCACACACGTTGAATAACATCCCCACTGCAAAGGCAAACATGACACAATATTACCGACACTCCGACCCGTTCCCCCTCGAACTCGGAGGGGAACTGCCGGAGTTGACCATCGCCTACCACACATACGGCACACTCAACAGCTCACACGACAACGTTGTGTGGGTCTGCCATGCCCTCACCGCCAACAGCGACGTGGCCGACTGGTGGCCACACACAGTTGAGGGGGGATGCTTCCTCGACCCAAACAAATGGTTTGTGGTGTGCGCAAACATCCTTGGATCCCACTACGGCACCACAGGGCCGCTATCCGTTAATCCCAACACCGGAAAACCATACTACAATGATTTTCCACGGTTCACCATCCGCGACATGGCTCATGCCCATGCCCTCCTCGCCGACAGCCTCGGCATAGGAAGAATCCATGCCCTGGTGGGGAGCAGCGTGGGTGGTTTCCAGGCAACAGAATGGGCTGTCGAAGAGCCTTCCAGGTTCGACAAACTGATTCTAATCGCCACCGACGCAAAAGCGTCGCCATGGACTATAGCTATCGACGAAACCCAACGCATGGCAATCCTCGCTGACAAGACATATGGCGAACATCGACCCGACGCAGCCATGGCCGGTCTGGCAGCCGCACGAGCAATCGGGCTGCTGACCTACCGGGGGCCTGACGGCTACAACATCACCCAGCAAAACCCGTCAGACCAGCTGCCACAGACCCATCGGGCATGTTCCTACCAACAATACCAAGGCGAAAAACTCTGCCGCCGCTACAACGCCTATTCATACGTGGCCATACTCGATGCATTCGATACCCACAATGTGGGCCGTGGCCGTGGAGGAGTTGACAACGCCCTGCAGCGCATCACTGCCTCCACAATAGTCATAGGTCTGACCACGGATATAATCTTCACTCCGCCGGAAATGCGGCAGCTTGCCGCCAGGATTCCGGGAGCGGTATACCGTGAAATATCCTCCCCATTCGGCCACGACGGCTTCCTGGTGGAACACTCGCAACTCAACGAAATACTAACCCCGTTCATGTTATCCCAATAACCATCTTATGCAACAAAACATCAACATCGGGTTGTTCGGGCTAGGAGTAGTCGGACAAGGAATCGTGAGCGTCATGGCCCGTGCCAAAAACGCCCATGCCGAGATAAAGCGCATATGCGTGCGCGACTTGACAAAGCCGCGTGACATCAGCATAGACAGCTCGATACTCACTGATAATCCCGACGAAATCCTCCTTGACTCCGATATAAACCTGATTGTGGAGGTAGTCGACAACGCCGAAGCATCCTATGGCATAGTCACATCAGCCCTGCGGCGCGGCATACCGGTGGTCTCCGGCAACAAGGCCATGATAGCCAGGCATCTGCCCGAACTCATAGCTCTACAGAGACGACACAACACCGCACTGCTCTACGATGCATCATCCTGCGGCTCGATTCCCGTAATCCGCAACCTTGAGGAATACTACGACAACGACCTGCTGCTTGAAGTGAAAGGAATACTCAACGGTTCGTCGAACTACATCCTGTCGCGTGTGTTCGACCATGGGGAACCCTACGACGAAGCACTCCGCCGCGCCCAGCAGCTCGGATTCGCCGAAAGCGACCCCTCCTTCGACATCGAGGGGTTCGACTCACTGTTCAAGCTGATAATCATCACCGTCCACGCTCTCGGCGTCTATGTCCCCCCTACAGACATATTCACTTATGGCATCACCAATATCCATGATTCCGACATACGGTATGCACGCGAGAAACGTGTGAAAATCAAACTCGTTGCCCAGGTTGTGAAGGTGTCACCATTGACTTTCACAATGTTCGTTATGCCTGAATTCGTCAGCCCTTCACGCTATATCTACAGCGTTGACGACGAATACAACGGCGTTGTTATACGCGGCGAGTGCTACGACCGGCAATTCATGTTCGGGAAAGGTGCGGGGAGCCTTCCTACCGCATCATCAATTCTCAGCGACATTATGGCCAGGCAGCACGACTACCGGTATGAATACAAAAAAATGGCCTATCCCGACCGTCCGGAGTATTCGACAGATATAACACTACGAGTCTATGTGCGTTATTCAACCACAGATATCCCATCGCTACTGCCATTCACCCGCATCCGCGAGAAATACATCTCCGACGAAAGCAATTATGTAATCGGCGACATCCTCCTGAGCGACCTGATTGCAAACCGCCCACTCCTATCCTCTCCCGACACATTCCTCGCCAATATCCCCATATTCTTTGAAGAATAACAGGAATATCACGAAGTGAACCGCACCTCAAAAGTTTTGCAACGGACTTTTGAGATGCGGTTCACTTCGCAACTTCCCCTATTTTGCTTACCTTTGCACCATGCAAACCCTACGGAAAATAGCAATCGCCACAACAACCCGCGCCGACTGGGGGTTGCTCAGTCCCATAGCAAAGGCGTTAAAAGAGCGCAACGACTGCCGGGTGACCATAATCGCCGGCAACATGCATCTCGACCCCCGCTACGGCATGACCGTCAATGAAATCGAGGCCGACGGCTTCGAGGTGGCACACCGTGTTGAAATGGCAGCAGAAAGCGACTCACATCTCCACACGGCTTTGGCCGCCGCCAGATGCCTCGACGGATTCGCCAGGGCTTTCGATGCAGTCAGGCCCGACTTAACCGTGCTGTTAGGCGACCGCTACGAAATGCTGACCGTGGCCACTGCGGCAACAATCATGCGAATACCCATCGTACACATAGCCGGAGGGGAAATTTCCGAAGGGGCATTCGACGACTCCATCCGCCACGCCATAACCAAACTTTCATCTCTGCATCTTACGGCCACAGAACCATACCGTCAACGTGTAATCTCTATGGGTGAGAATGAAAGTATGGTAATCAACACCGGGGCGATCGGGGTCTGGAACATGGCCAACGAAACACCCATGTCGAAAACCGAGCTTGAGCATTCTATCGGCATGGAAATCACTCCGGAAACACTGTTGGTGACGCTCCATCCGGCAACACTCGACACCGAACCCGTAGCAAGCCGCATCAAAGCATTACTTGCGGCCCTTGACCGTTTCCCTGCCTCACACATAATCTTCACCTATCCAAACAACGATCCGGAAGGGAGCGTTATAATCGAAAGCGTCAACCGTTATGTGGACATGCACCCAGGCAGATGCATCGCCATCCCTTCGCTTGGACGCAAACGCTACTTGTCGGCACTGCACTATGTGGCAGCCGTGGTCGGGAACTCATCAAGCGGAATCGTTGAAGTTCCGTCAGCCCATATCCCCACCGTCGACATAGGTATGAGGCAACAGGGAAGGCTCGCATCCGAATCTGTAATTCATTGCGCCCCTGATGCCGGGGCCATTGCCCTGGCCATTGCCCTGGCACTCTCTCACAAAGGTATATCGATGGCAAAAAACGCATCCAATCCATATTGCAAACCAGACACTCTGCAACTGATAGTCGATGCAATTGCCGCCACCCCCATGGAATCTCTGAAATCTAAAAAATTCATCGACCACCTCCCACTTAACGCGATTTCAAGCCAATAGGGTGTTTAATAAAAAAACAGACCGCTGATTATGATGAAACCGTTGATTGTCATTCCGGCCAGGGGAGGCAGCAAAGGAATCCCCCGGAAAAACATAAAGGAACTCGCCGGTAAACCGTTGATTTCCTACACCCTTGATGTTGCCAGCGATATTGCCGGCAAAATGTCGTTGCCAGCGGGCAACATTCTCGTGTCGACCGACGATAATGAAATCGCAGCCGTTGCTGAATCCTGTGGTGTGGCCGTACCCTACCGACGCCCCCCGGAACTGGCAACAGACACAGCAGGTTCTCGCGAAGTAATAATCGACGCGATGGATTGGGCCGAAAACCACGGAATTTTCTACGACTGTGTGTTGCTGCTCCAGCCAACCTCACCATTCCGCACCACGGCCGACGTTGAAGGTTGCCTTAATCTTTTCAAGTCAAAATCTCCCGACATGGTGGTCAGCGTGAAAGAAGCGACAGCCAACCCATACTACAACTGCTTCGAGACAGACCCGACTTCAGGCAACCTATACATCTCGAAAGGCGACGGTTTGCTGACCCGACGTCAGGACGCCCCCAAAGCATGGGAATTCAACGGAGCCGTCTATGTAATATCCCCTGAAGCCATAAGGTCAATGCCCCTCGGAGCATTTCCCCGACGCATACCATATGAGATGCCAGCGTCACGTTCAATCGACCTCGACACCCCCCTCGACTGGGCTATTGCAGAGGCGATAATTCAACACAACAACCCAAAATAATCCGCAACTGACATGAACCGACATATAATCCATCAATACGCAACAATCATTGAAGCCCTGCGCCGTCTAAACGAGCTTTCAGGCGACGTAATGACCTTGATTGTCACCGATGAATCAAACCGGATGCTCGGCACTGTCACCGACGGCGACATTCGCCGCGGACTGCTCAACGGTGTCACCCCGGCCGACCTCATCGACCGCGTTATCCACACCGGTTTCATGGCAATCCACACAGGCCAAAAGCCTTTAGAACGGATAAACACCCTTCGGCAAGCCCGGAAAAAAGGGATAGCCCTGCTGCCGGAACTGCGGCCTGACGGAACAATCAACCGCCTTATCAACCTCAACCGCACCGACACACTCCTCCCTCTGACAGCCATTCTGATGGCCGGAGGACAGGGGGAACGTCTGCGTCCGCTCACTCTTACCACCCCAAAGCCGCTTCTTGAAATCGACGGACGCCCAATAATAGACTATAACATCGAGCGCCTCGCCCGCGCAGGTATCACCGACGTATGGGTGACCGTGCGGTATCTTGCTTCCCAGATAAAAGATTATTTCGCCACCCCGCGCCACGGATTAAGAGTCAAATGCGTTGAGGAGACAACCCCTCTCGGCACAATAGGATCGGCAGCCCTCGTGCCACGCACTCTCCAGGGCGACACCCTGGTGATGAACTCAGACCTTCTCACAACCGTTAATCTTGAAGAGATGTATCTGCGCCATATTGAAGAGAATGCCGACATAACCATCGCCGCAATCCCCTACACGGTTTCCGTTCCCTATGCGATACTTTCAACCGAAGGGACTAAAGTCACAGCACTGGAGGAAAAACCCACCTATTCCCATATGGCCAATGCAGGAATCTACATCTTCTCAAACCGCGTTCTGTCGGCATTAAGCCCCGACGAGCATACCGATGCCACCGAATTGATTGAAGCAGCTATGAACCAGCAGATGACCGTTACATATTATCCCATCAACGGCACATGGATTGACATCGGATCACCCGCCGATTTCCGCCATGCACGCGAACTCATGCGCCACCACCACTCTCTCAACAGCTCAAAATAATCCTCACGATTTCAACATAAGTTGGTCAACAAAATAAAAAACAACGCCGACAACCAATAAGACTATGGCTGACTCAAACTTCATCGATTATGTGAAAATACTTTGCCGCTCAGGCAAAGGCGGAGCAGGTTCGCTCCATTTCCACCGTGCAAAATATGTTCCCAAAGGAGGCCCGGACGGAGGCGACGGAGGCCGCGGAGGCCACATCATACTCCGGGGCAACAAAAACATGTGGACCCTATTGCCTTTGCGTTACCGCCGACACATATATGCCGGCAACGGACAGGCAGGGTCGGCCGGGCGCAGCTCCGGACGCGACGGTGAAGACCAGATTATCGAAGTGCCGTGCGGGACTGTGGTTTTCGATGCCGAAACCGGAGAATATCTCTGCGAAGTCACCGAAGATTCCCAGGAGATAAAGCTCCTGCGCGGTGGACGCGGAGGCCTTGGCAACTGGAACTTCAAATCACCCACAAACCGCACCCCCCGCTACGCCCAGCCCGGCGAACCGGCCATAGAAAAAAGCATTATCCTTGAACTGAAACTCCTTGCCGACGTAGGTCTGGTGGGATTCCCCAATGCCGGGAAATCAACACTGCTGTCATCAGTGTCGGCCGCTCGCCCTAAAATTGCCGATTACCCGTTCACCACCATGGAACCGCAGTTGGGAATCGTTGAATATCGTGGCAACCGGTCGTTTGTCATGGCCGACATTCCGGGCATAATCGAAGGCGCAAGCGAAGGGAAAGGGTTAGGGCTGAGGTTCCTGCGCCATATCGAGCGCAACGCCGTGTTGCTCTTTATGGTTCCTGCCGATGCCGACGACATTAAAGCGCAATATGAAATCCTGCTTGAAGAACTGCGCCGTTTCAATCCCCAGCTGATGGACAAACAGCGGGTTCTCGCCATATCCAAATGCGACATGCTCGATGAGGAACTTAAAGCCGAAATCCGCCCCCATCTCCCGACAGACCTTCCGGCCGTGTTCATCTCAGCCGTATCAGGTGAGGGCCTCATCGAGCTGAAAGATGCACTCTGGAAAGCAATAACCGACGATGCCAACCGCACCGAAGAAATGCCTATCACACACCGACCGCTCGACGGCCACCATCGAGTGCGCGAAGAAGACGAGTTCATCTTCGAGAACGTGCCGGCTCTTGATGAAGACGACGAATTTGTAACCCTAGACGATGAAGGATTCGACCCGGATGAACTCCCCGACGATACCGACTACGAATGGGAATACGGCAACCCTGAACCATAAAAACAACCTACACGGCATCAACCGATAGATGGCGTTGTGTCGAAATTCGACCAACGCCTTTTTGGCATCCGGATGGAGAGGGTGCTGTCAGAATGGTTCAGATGGTAGGAGCCTGAGGGTGAGGGTGAAGGGAGTTGACTAAGGTCAATGACCGAACCCGAAGCCCTCGGGCGACGACCCAGATGAGCCATTATGACACACCCTCACTAAAAAAGCCGATGTCAGCTACGCGCAGACTCACGCCGGTTCATATAATCACCGAACCAAAGGCCGCCGATAATCAATGCCGCCCCGAAACAGCCCATGGCTGTTATCGGATCATTGTCGAAAAGTATTGCGGCGATGATCATGGTGCATATAGGCTGCACATAAAGATAATTGTTAGCCGTTATGGCTCCTAACGGATTCATCACCGCCGACCAGATTATATACGCTATCATTGAGCAGAACAATCCAAGGAACAGCAGATTGCCGATAACCTCGGCCGACATAAGCTGCGATAACGGAGAAACCGGTTCTGCCGAAATCGCCCAAAACGGCAGAGCCGTCACCAGGCCATAGAAAAAAGTCTTGCGGGTGACAAACTGTGCAGAATAAGTCACATTGAGCTTGCGCAGCACAACGGCATAAATCGCCCACGAAAAAGCCGCGCCCAATGCCAGCAGGTCTCCGATAGCCGTGCTCAAGGCATCAGGGCCGGATGCATCTGCCATTGAAGTGAATCCGTCTTTAAAAATGATGCACCCCACCCCGAGAAATGCTATAACAGAACTGATATACGTCCACCTGCCCGGACGCTCATTCTTATACAGCGCCCCGATCAGCAACGTCGTCAGCAAAGGCGAAAGTGTGGTTATCATCGACACGTCGGAAACCCTCGTGTAGTTAACCGCGTTGTTTTCAGCAATGAAATATATGGAGCTGCCACAAAGCCCGCAAACAAGAAACAGAAACTCGTCGCGCCAGTTATTGGCAAGAATCTTCTTGTGGCACATAGCCAATACAAGCAGATAAGCCATTACAAAACGATAGATATAAATCTCCACGGGACCCAGATGATGGTTGATAAGCACCTTGGTGCTCACAAAAGAGCCCCCCCACATCGTCACAACCAGCAATGCCCCGAGATGGCACAGCAACAGCTTCTTACGCGAATTGCTTTTTAACATTCTATAAGCCATAAATGACACATTTTATTACTCCCCACACCCGTTGTCGGCCTCATAGCCGAGATTTTCCATGCTATTATGTTGCGAATTTACATATTTTTTCCTGATTTGCAATCCCGCCATACATAATTTTTCAGACATATCACAACAATATATCTTATGCAGTTGTATAATATGATGTGAACAAGTTTCGGGTAAATATACTATCTTTGCATCCGTAACACAGAAATTAACACTATTAACTTAACCCATATAAGAGATGAAATCATTTAAGACTTTATGCTGCGCGGCAATAGCCGCATGTATGCTCATGACAGGCTGTAGCTCAATGACCAACACCGGAAAGGGCGCACTCATCGGCGGTGGAGGCGGTGGCGCACTCGGCGCAGGTATCGGAGCACTTATCGGCGGCGGAAAAGGCGCTGCTATAGGATCGGCTGTCGGCGCTGCTGTTGGTGCCGGCGCAGGTGCACTAATCGGCAAGAAAATGGATAAACAGGCTGCCGAGTTGAAACAGCAGCTTGCCGAAGCAGACGTGGAAACTGTTACAGACCAGAACGGTCTGCAAGCCATCAAGGTTACATTCCCCGGCGGCATCCTATTCCCCACCAACGGAACATCGCTCAGCGCAAGCGCTAAAACCGAACTCGCCCAGTTCGCCAACTCGCTCCGCAACAATCCCAACACCGACGTGCAAATCTACGGTTTCACCGACAACACCGGTTCCATGGAGGTCAACACACGAGTGGCCAACGGCCGTTCCGCCGCCGTTGAGAGCTTCCTTGCCAATAGCGGCATCGCTCCCACACGTCTTTCCGCCCAAGGCATACCGATGGCCGACTATGTGGCCTCAAACGACACCGCCGCCGGCCGTGCCCAGAACCGTCGCGTTGAAATCTACATTACTGCCGACAAAACCATGATCCAGCAGGCCGAAGCCGGAACCCTCCAGTAATCCGGACACTTTCAAATACATAAGAAACGGGGCATCACTTCAATATGCCCCGTTTTTTATGCCCTTACATAACGGGAGGACACTGAAGTCATCTTGTTTTTCATAGCCAGGTCAGCAGCCACCCCGGCCTGGCTATGCTAACGAAATTCTTGCAACGCCATCACACATGGAAGAACTTTTCACGGTGGGATTTGTTCTACAGAATGACAAAACAGACTGACGCCCGAGAGCGTCGATATGCCAGTTTGTCACTTTTGGCATTTATAAATGGCAGAAACTGCCATTCTTCCGATATTGGCATGGATTGTGTTATTTCTTATGACCGGAAACGCAATCCGTCTTCCAGGAAAATTAAAATAAAAACAACTTAAAACATATCAACACATGAAACTCAAACCGCTTGCCGACCGCGTGCTCATCAAGCCCGCTCCGGCCGAAGAGACAACCCTGTCAGGTATCATCATCCCGGATTCAGCCAAAGAAAAACCGCTCAAAGGCTCAGTGCTCGCAGCTGGTGAAGGCACAAAAGATGAAAAAATGATTCTGAAAGAAGGCGACACCGTGCTTTATGGCAAATATGCCGGCACTGAAATCGAGCTTGAAGGCGAAAAATATCTCATAATGCGCCAAAGCGACGTTCTCGCCATCTTTGAATAAGCAAACTGAGAATAAGCAAACTAAAAACTCCCGACTCAAATTTGAACATCATGGCAAAAGAAATAAAATTCGATATCAAAGCCCGCGAAGAACTGAAAAAAGGCGTTGACGCTTTGGCCGACGCAGTGAAAGTGACCCTCGGCCCGAAAGGCCGCAATGTAATCATCGACAAGAAATACGGTGCACCCCACATCACCAAAGACGGTGTGACAGTGGCACGCGAAATCGAACTCGAAGATCCCTTCCAGAACATGGGCGCACAGCTCGTGAAAGAAGTTGCCTCGAAAACAGGCGACGACGCCGGCGACGGCACAACCACAGCCACCGTGCTTGCACAGGCTATCATCACCCACGGATTGAAAAACGTAGCCGCAGGCGCTAACCCTATGGATATCAAACGTGGCATTGACAAAGCTGTGGCCGCCATCGTTGAGGGCGTGAAAGCTCAGGCCGAAGAGGTTGGCGATGATTTCAAGAAAATCGAAGATGTTGCCCGCATCTCTGCCAACAACGACGAAGCCATTGGCCATCTCATCGCCGAGGCAATGAAGAAAGTGAAAAAGGAAGGCGTAATCACCGTAGACGAAGCCAAAGGCACCGAGACAACTGTTGACATCGTTGAGGGTATGCAGTTCGACCGTGGCTACATCTCCCCCTACTTCGTGACCGACACCGAAAAGATGGAGTGCACTATGGATAGCCCCTTCATCTTGCTCTACGACAAAAAGATTTCCAACCTCAAGGATATGCTTCCCGTGCTCGAAGCCACAGCCCAGAGTGGCCGTGGTCTGCTCATCATCGCCGAAGATGTTGACCAGGAAGCCCTCGCCACATTGGTAGTCAACCGTCTGCGCGGTTCGCTGAAAGTATGCGCAGTCAAAGCCCCCGGCTTCGGCGACCGCCGCAAAGAGATGCTCGAAGACATCGCCATCCTCACCGGCGGCGTGGTTATCTCTGAAGAAAAGGGGATGAAACTCGACGGCGCTACAATCGACATGCTCGGTAATGCAGAGAAAGTGTCCGTAAACAAAGAGAACACCACCATCGTTAACGGTGCAGGAAACAAAGACGCCATAGCCGCCCGTGTTGCCCAGATTAAAGTCCAGATTGAAAACACCAAGAGCGACTACGACCGCGAGAAACTCCAGGAACGTCTGGCCAAACTGGCCGGAGGCGTGGCAGTGCTCCACATCGGCGCACCCTCGGAGGTTGAAATGAAAGAGAAGAAAGACCGCGTTGACGATGCATTGAGCGCCACCCGCGCCGCTATCGCTGAAGGTATCGTGCCTGGCGGTGGCGTGGCCTACATCCGCGCAATCAGCAACGCAGAAGGTCTGATTGGTGCAAACGACGACGAAACAACAGGTATCCACATCGTGCTCCGTGCAGTTGAAGAGCCTCTGCGCCAGATTGTTGCCAACGCAGGTGTTGAAGGCGCGGTTGTTGTGCAGAAAGTGAAAGAAGGCAAAAATGATTTCGGCTACAACGCCCGCATCGACGCCTTTGAAAACCTCATGGCAGCAGGTGTCATCGACCCCGCCAAAGTTACCCGCGTAGCCTTGGAGAATGCGGCTTCGATTGCCGGCATGTTCCTAACCACAGAGTGCGTGATTGCCGACAAGAAAGAAGAAAACCCTGCTCCGGCAGCTCCCGCCGGAATGGGCGGAATGGGCGGCATGATGTAAAAAATCGCCCCATTTCGGTTAAATAAGCTTATGCCCGGATTTGACTCAACCGATATCGGAGTTAAGTCCGGGCTTTCGTTTCATTTCCAAACGCACTCTTAATTCAAACGCACTCTTAATTTAACCTAAAATAGAGCACGTCGGCCAATTTAATTTTACAGATTGTGTTTTATTGCCTAACTTTGCCCTAAATTACCTAAGAACATAACCCTGCTTCCGCCGGCCAATACATAACCGGCAGAGTGGAGGGTTTTGTCATCGTTTCAACACAATCATAAATTTGTCTGGAATTTTCCAATCAAGGCGAGTTATCAAGATGAAGGAAGAATTCAAGGAAATAGCCCCTTACGACGACAGTGCGTTTCAAACCGCTATGGCCCGTCTGGTCAAAGAACCCGGTTTTGAAAACGCAATCAGATATGTCATGCCCGATGCCGATTTCAAGCAACTGGCTGAAAACCTGCAGAAAATCGAGAGTAAAAACGAGTTCCAGCAGAAAATAATGCTGGGGATTCTGAAATTGCTCGAGAGCAAAACAACATCAGGTGTGACCGATTCAGGATTCGAAAACCTCGATCCGTCGCGTAATGTGCTGTTCATCACCAACCACCGCGACATAGTTCTCGACGCATCCTTTCTCGGGCTGGCAATGATCAGGCGCGGCCTTCCTGCCCAGGAAGTTGCCTTGGGCGACAATCTACTTATTTATGACTGGATTGAAGACCTGGTTCGCCTCAACAAAGGAATCATAGTAAAACGCAACCTTCGGCTGACGAAAGCCCTGGAAGCAGCCAAGCAATTATCGGGATATATCCACTATTGCATAACACAGAAACATGAAAGCGTGTGGATTGCCCAACGCGAAGGACGCGCAAAAGACTCAAACGATGTAACCCAGGAGAGCGTGATAAAGATGCTTGGGCTTGGTGGCGAGAAAGCATCGCTGGTTGAGCGCCTGATGGAACTAAACATAACGCCAACAGCCATCTCATATGAATACGACCCCAACGATTATCTGAAGGCACGTGAATTCCTTGCCCGCAGACGCGACCCTGAATTTAAGAAATCGCAACGCGACGACCTGTTCAGCATGGAAACCGGCATTCTACAGTTCAAAGGAAGCGTGCATTTCGCCATAGGCCATTGCATCAACCCCCGACTGGCCGAAATGCTCGGCATGACTGACAAGGTTGAGATTGTGCGCCGTGTATGCGCCTTGATTGACAATGAAATACATTCCGGTTACCACATCTATCCGGTCAACTATATAGCATATGATGAACTGAACGGCACCGGAAAATTCTCTTCAGAATACACCACTGAAGATGTGACACGGTTCGACGAATATATAAACCGGCAGCTCGATAAAGTGGATTTGCCAGATATAACCGAAGAAGAACGCGGATTCATGCGCCAGCAGATTCTGGTGATGTATTCAAATCCTTTGCATAATAAACTCATGGCCTCCAGCCAAGAGCCAACATCCTGACACACGCCCCTTACTTAATGAGAGCACCGCTTATAATCCTGCTGATTCTGCTGGTAGTCAACTTGCCGGCAGATATATACATCTACCGCCGGACACGCCGTTGCCACAACGGGTTCTGGAAAAGGCTACAAGCAGTAACAGCGGTAATATGCATGGCAGTGCTTATCGTTGCCATGGCACTACCGGCCAGGAGCGGTTCGCAACAGATGCTCGCGGCCAAGATGTGGACTCTATTCGCATATCTTTCAGTCTACATCCCCAAATATATCGGGATTATTTTCGACCTGTTGGCGAATGTGCCTAAATTGTGGCACAAACGCCGCTTCAAACCGCTGACAACTGCCGGAATCATCCTGGCATCAACAGCTTTTTGCGCAATGTGGTGGGGGGCATTGATAAACCGCTTCAATATCAACGTTAACGAGGTTGTAATTGAAATCCCCGATCTGCCGGAAGAATTCAACGGCATGACGATAGCACAGTTCTCAGACCTACATACGGGAACTTTCGGCACCGATACCGCTTTTGTCGGCCGCCTCGTTGACAGAATAAACGCCCTGAAACCCGACTGCATAGCCTTCACCGGCGATATAGTGAACCGCCAGGCCGACGAAGCCATACCGTTTATCCAAACGCTTTCACGCCTACACGCCCGCATGGGCGTCTATGCCATACTGGGCAATCATGACTACGGCGACTACCGCCAATGGGATTCACCGGCCGAAAAAAAAGCTGATTCAGACCTTTTACGCGATGAATTCGCCAAGATGGGAATCGACCTGCTGCTCAATGAAACCAGGTGGCTCCGAAATGGAAACGACTCAATTGCACTCATCGGGGTTGAGAATATCGGTGACCCGCCATTTAAAATCTACGGCTCATTGCCTATGTCCTATCCTGATATCTCCGACGGGAATATAAAAATATTATTGTCGCACAATCCACAGCACTGGGTCGACTCAATCGCCGGCAACAGCCATGCCAATATCCATCTTACCCTCTCCGGCCACACCCACGCCATGCAGATGGCGGCGGGACGAGTGTCTCCGGCTGCATGGCGCTACCCCACATGGGGAGGCCTCTACACCGATAGCGGCAACTCCCCAGATAGTAAGAAACTATATGTCAACATCGGCTGTGGCACAGTCGGACTGCCTATGCGCGTAGGTGCCACCCCCGAAATCACCTTGCTGAAACTGCAACGGACAATCAAAAACAGACCATGACCACCACTTCTGAACGGCAACCCGACGGTAACAACCACGACGTTGCAGTCATTGCCCGTGAAACGGGTATATCTCCACGGCAGATTTCAGCCACACTCGGCTTGCTCGCCGACGGTGCCACCATACCATTTATCTCCCGTTACCGCAAAGAGGCAACAGGCGGGCTCGATGAAATTGCGATTTTCAACATCTCAACCCGAGCCGAAGAGCTATCCGGGATGGCGAAACGCAAAGAATATATTCTCTCGACCATTGATGCGCAGAACTCACTGACCGATGAACTGCGCGAAAGGATTGAAAATTGCACCGATGCCGCAGCGCTCGAAGACATATACCTGCCGTTCAAACCCAAACGACGCACACGCGCACAGATTGCCCGCGAAAACGGGCTTGAGCCGCTTGCCAAAATCATCATGGCCCAGCGCGACGGTGCACTTGGCCGCGCATCCTCATTCATATCTGAAAAAGTGCCATCGGCCGACGATGCCCTGAATGGAGCTTCCGACATAATCGCCGAATGGGTCAACGAAAGCGAGGAAGCACGCGCGCGAGTCCGCGACCAGTTCCGCCGCTTCGCCACCATAAGTTCAAAAGCAGTCAAAGCAAAGATTGACGACGCGGCAAACTACGAGACCTATTTCGATTTTTCAGTCCCGTTGGCGCGTTGCTCATCCCACAATTACCTGGCCATGAGGCGCGGAGAAACCGAAGGAATGCTCCGCGTCAGCATCGATGTCGATGATGAGCGCACACTCAACCGCCTTATCCCCCTGTTCGTGCGCCGCCACGCTCCGGCAGATGTTGCTGATTTCATCAGCGATGCTGTGGCCGACGGCTACAAGCGCCTCACCCGACCTGCCATAGAAAACGAAATGGCGTCAGAAGCCAAAGTGAAAGCCGACACAACTGCCATCGACACATTCTCAAATAACCTGCGCCAGCTTCTGCTTGCCCCGCCGCTCGGGTCGAAAAGGATACTCGCCATCGATCCGGGATTCCGCACCGGCTGCAAGGTGGTCTGTCTCGACGCCAACGGCAACCTGCTCCACAACGATGTGATCTACCCCACTCCCCCAAAAAGCGACATAACCGGAGCGGCCCGGAAGATATCATATCTGGTGGAGGCATATAAAATCGACGCCATATCGCTCGGCAACGGCACGGCCAGCCGCGAAACTGAACGCTTCCTTAAAAACATGCGCTACCCGCGCCCTGTGGATGTGTTTGTGGTCAGCGAAAACGGAGCATCGGTTTATTCCGCATCTAAAACCGCACGCGATGAATTCCCCGACTACGACGTAACTGTGCGTGGAGCCGTATCCATAGGCCGGCGGTTGATGGATCCGCTGGCGGAACTCGTGAAAATCGACCCCAAAGCCATAGGGGTCGGGCAATACCAACACGATGTTGACCAGTCGCGGTTGAAAGCGTCGCTCGACATGACGGTCATGTCATGCGTAAACTCTGTGGGCGTGGATGTCAACACCGCATCGCGCCAGTTGCTGGCCTATGTGTCGGGCATCGGCGACACCCTTGCCGGAAATATCGTGGCCTACAGAGCCGCAAACGGCGATTTCCCATCGCGCGATGCATTGAAGAAAGTGCCACGAATGGGACCTAAAGCCTTCGAGCAATGCGCAGGATTCCTGCGCGTGCCAACCGGTGCCGACATTCTCGACCACACGGCAGTACACCCCGAGCGCTACCCCCTCGTGAGGCAGATGGCCTCAGATCTCGGACTGTCAATACAGGAGATTGTCAGCAATCCCGAAATACTGAAAAAAATCGACCTCAACAGGTATGTTGACGAAAACACCGGACTATCAACATTGAGCGACATAATTCTCGAGCTCGAGAAACCAGGACGTGACCCACGGCAGAAAGCCACCGTGATGGAGTTTGATGAATCGGTCAACGACATAACCGACCTTAAACCGGGGATGGTTCTACCGGGAATCATCAATAATATCACCGATTTCGGAGCTTTCGTAGACCTGGGTGTGCATAAAAGCGGTTTGATTCACATATCGCAGATTTCCGACAAACGGATAGCAAACCCGTCGCAGGTGCTCCGTCTACACCAGCAGGTAAAAGTCAAGGTGCTTGAAGTTGACCTGAAACGGGGACGTATTGCACTGACATTAAGAGATGTGGAATAGTAATGGCTAACATCATAACTGTATGTATAGGGAGTAACGCACCCGATGGTTACGATAAAGTCGACGAGGCTCTATCGTGGCTGTCAAGCCTCTTTTCCACATGCAAATCCTACGGGCCTTACCCAACCACGCCCTATGGGAATGCATCTGCTGCACGCCAATATTTCAATGCGGTGGCCACCGGAAACATCCCACTCGAAGAGAAACAGATTTATGAGATGTTTAAAGACTATGAAACCGCACATGGCCGAATTCATGGGAGCCATGAAGAGGTTGCCATAGACCTCGACCTGGTTGTGTTAAACGGAAATGTATTACGCCCCACAGACTTCTCCGCGCCATATTTCAAAAAAGGGTTGAGCCATCTGATTGATGTGTCATAGAAGGATGGTGACCCCCGTGGCAAACAACGCCAACATGCCACATGCGGCTATATAAGCAATCCTTCGGGTCTTCAATGCCACCCATCCTGAAAGCACAACGGCATACCACGCAGGCAACGACCAAACGGAAAAATCCAGACCCTCCACATAAGCTCCGGGCAATCCTGAGACAACCGACGATGCATCCGTCATAACCCCATATATGACATCTAAAGCCCGGCACAGCCACCCCGCAGGAACCGGTGTGAGGTTAAATATCAGCAACACTACAGCTCCACCCATAAACCACGGCAACAGAAAAGCCACAACCATATTGGCCAACAGAAAATAAAACGGGATGATATGAAAATGCCACGCGGCCAAAGGAGCGGTCATGACCACTGCCCCGAAACTCACCCCTACCCACTGGGTGATGGTTCTGACAAAGCCACGCCCCCACGTCAGCAAAGGAGCGAACATCAGTATGCCGGCAACTGCAAGAAACGACAGCTGGAACCCCGGCGCAATAACCGCCAGAGGGTCAAACAGCAGAATCAGCACCGCAGCCGCACATAATGAGTTCATCGGATTATAGTTTCGCTCCGACATACCAGCCACAGAAACCACCGTGGCCATAATAACAGCCCTCACAACCGAGGGGGAGCCTCCTGTCAACAATGCATAGAACCACAGACAGACAACAACACACGCCATCCCCCACTTTCTGCGCCCCGCCATGCGCAACGGGAAAAACAGAATAGACACCATCAACGCTATCACTCCGACATGGGCACCGCTAAGAGCCAGCACATGCGACAGACCCGCTTTCGCAAAACTGTCGCGCAAGCCTTCGTCAAGATCCTGCACATTCCCCAGCAGCAGCGCATCAAGCACAGAAGCAGCTGAAGATGACACGCCGCTATAAAACACCGCATCTGAAAATTTCCGCCGCATCTTATCAATCACGGCATACCGTCCCGATGCCGGGGCAACAACAGCCACATCATCTTCCCATACCTTCATACGTCCTGAAATTCCCCTGCGCCTCACGAAATGCTCCATCGACCAACCTCCGGGCTTTGGAGACTCGAAAGCCTCTAACATCATACCGTCAACCACTACCACATCCCCCTTTTCCACTACAGGCAACGGACTGCCGAGATAGACCACCGTTTTTCCGGCATATTCCTGTTTGCCATATGAGCCATTGCACCGGTAGGCCTCAAACACGAACCGTTGGCTCAGAGGCCTGGCCACGACCTCCGTCACACGGCCGGAATACCGGCCTTCCATCCCCAGATAAGGGTTGACATAGGGGGTGGCAATCCACATGGCCATTACACCCACACAACCGAAAGCCGCCATAACTGCGGCAAAATACCGTCTTGATAAAATCCCCGCAACACACAGCACCAGACATGCGGCGGCAAACCATACAATCAGATCCGGAAGAGACAAAGCACACAATTCCCCGGCCACCATAGCTGCCAGAACCGGCAGCAAAGGCACACCCGAGAGGTTCATCCCGCCAATCCTCATGGCTTGCTATAACAGCATTCCGCAGGCATCTGACTTATTTCCTCGCCGTCCATATTTCCCACGATTCAAACGCCTGCAGCAGCAGCATCTCCAACCCGTTCTTCGTCTCAGCCCCTTGCTCGGCACTGCGTTTCATAAACAACGTCACATCCGGATTGTAAAGGAGGTCATAGGCCAAGAAATCACCGTTCATCAGTTCATATGGAATCTGCGGGCACTCATCAACATGGGGGTACATGCCCAATGGAGTGGTGTTGACAATAACCTTGTGGCTATCCATAATGTCAGGCGTAATCTCATCGTAGGTGATCATACCATCGCGTTTGGTGCGCGACACCACAAGAGGGGTAACCCCCAAGTCTTCAAGCCCGCAGCACACAGCCCTCGACGCGCCGCCCGATCCCAGAACCAAAGCCCCCTTATGACACGGCTTCAACATCGGCCTGATTGAATTGACAAAGCCGGCCATATCGCTGTTGAACCCCACAAGTTTGAAATCATTGCTTGATTTACCACGGATAACCTGCACAACATTGACAGCACCTATCCTCTGCGCCACCGGGTCGATATCGCTGAGATACGGCATAATCTGCTGTTTATAGGGTATGGTGACATTAAGCCCGTCGATAGCCGGATATTCTGAAAAGACCTCCATCAAATCGCCTATATCAGGCAATTCAAAATTGATATAACGGGCATTGATTCCCTCCGCCTGGAATTTCTGGTTGAAAAACACTTTAGAAAACGAATGCGTCAACGGAAAACCTATCAGTCCGTAAATCTTTTCATCTTGGGGTTTCATGGCAAAAGTGGTTATAGAGTTAAATATGACGGTGGCTTCGATTTCCCGCAAAGTTACACTTTTTTCAGATTCCATAAAACCTACCGGGATATTTTTCAATACCGTTAATAAGAATCAACGGCTTCCAGGCTTCAGAGACACCGCCCGCATCACATTTGCCGGGGGGCGGCCGTTTTCAAGTTCACACTTCATGAACTCCATGTATGGAGCCGCATGGCTAAAAAAACGGCGGTAGCCATCACAAAGGTAGTTCAGCCCCCTCTCACCATCGGCTGTTGTTGCAAACCGGTTCTTAGGGCATTCCCCGTGACAGGCGAAAAGCCACCTGCAACTACGGCATTGTCCGGGCAGACTATTGCTCTTCGCCATTCCGAAATCAAGCTGCCGCTTGCTCCCCATCATATTTATGACCGAATCGCGATGTATATTGCCCAGAAGGTATTGAGGGAAAACAAAATGGTCACATGAATACACATCTCCGTTATGCTCCATAACGGCGGCATGGCCGCAATTCGCATCCATTGTGCACACTCCCGGCCGCACCCCCACCCAATTGGCCAATGTGGCGTCGAACAGCTGCACAAAAATGCTTCCGACATCATTCTCTACCCATTCATCAAACACGGCACACAGGAATTCCCCCCACTGACCGGGGCTGACCGACATAGATGTGACACTCCCCTCGATGTCAAGAGGTGATGCCAGGCGTCCGTCAGCCTTGACACGCTCAACAATCGGTGTGAATTGGATGTAGCGGCATCCTATGTTTTTGAAGAAACGGTAGAACTCAATAGGATGATCTGCATTATAATCATTTATAACAGCCATGGCATTCCATTCCACATGATGCTGCCGCAGCAGATTGATGCCCCTCATCACATTCATAAAGGTAGGCTTGCCGGAAACTGTGTGGCGGTATTCGTCGTGGAACATTTGAGGGCCGTCTATGGAAATTCCAACGAGCCATTGGTTCTCCCTCAAAAAACGGCACCATTCCGAAGTCAGCAGCGTTCCGTTGGTCTGCAGGCAATTTGAGATTTCCCGCCCGGCGGCATATTGCCGTTGAAGCGCCATAGCCTTGCGGAAAAACTCCAGATTACGCATGGTAGCTTCCCCGCCGTGCCACACAAACTCCACATGCGGGGTCGTCTGCGCCTCTATATATGCCTTTATATACCTCTCCAAAGTCGCATCGCTCATAAACATCTTCCCTGCATCAGGATAGAGGTGCTTCTTATCAAGATAGTAGCAATAATCGCAAGCGAGATTACAGGCAGCCCCCACCGGCTTTGCCATGATATAGAGCGGAGCAGAAAACGGCTCGCCAACCGGCAACCCGTCAAAAGGCACCTTATTCTGGTCAGGGTTCGGCATACGGCAATATTACTTAAGCTCTACTTCTTCAACAAACGGGCGGTAGAAACCGTCGGTTTCGCGTGTAAACACCTTTTTGGCCTCGGAAAGAGCCGATGTGTCTGATTCAGCGATATTTTTCTGCTGACCAGGATCTTTTTTCAGATTGAACAACCCGTATTCGCCAAGATTCCCCAATTCGTTGCCTGTTAGGTTCGTCTGCGGCCCCTCGTAGGGAGGCATAAATGCATAGTCGCCTATACGCAAGCCTAATTTACCCTGGTTCTCGATAACCAGCTCATTACGTCCGGCAAGGTCACGGCCAAGTAGCACCGGCAGCATAGGGCGGCTGTCGAGCGTGTCGGAGACCTCACCTCCTACCAATTCAGCCACCGACGCGAAAATATCCATCTGGCTGATAAGAGCATCGCTGACAACCGGCTTTATATGTCCTTTCCAATAAACACATAGCGGAATATGCGTACCACCATCAAACAGGCTGTATTTCCCACCCCGCAATCCACCAGCCGGGAGATGCCCGCATTCAGCAGCAAGTTCCTGAGCGCCATCTTTATATCCGTCGTTCAGCACCGGGCCGTTATCGCTCGTGAAAACAATCATCGTGTTATCTAACAAATCCAGCCTGCGGAGCTCCTTGATGAGTTCTCCGACGCACCAGTCTGCTTCAACAATGGCATCTCCGCGCGGCCCCATGCCGGTTGCACCGACAAACCTCCCATTCGGCACACGCGGCACATGCGGCTCATGAAGCCCGTAATACAGAAAAAACGGTTTGTCTCTGTTATCCTTTATGAAACCTTTCACCTTATCCACGAAATAACCGGCCATATCCTCGTCAATCCACCGTGCATTCTTGCCGCCCTTCATATAGCCGATTCGTGGGATTCCGTTGATGATGGAATTATTATGGCCGTGCGCCCACTGCATTTTCAGCATCTCCGGGTGATCGAGAGCCGTCGGCTCCCCCTCAAAATTTTTCTCATAATCAACAAATATCGGGTCATCGGGTTCAAGCCCCACCACTCCGCCGTTCTCCACAAATACTGTGGGGACCCGGTCATTAGTTGCGGCAATGATACACGAATAATCGAATCCGATTTCACGGGCACCCGGACGGATGGTGTCATTCCAGTCAACATTGCCGTTACCCATACCGAGATGCCATTTACCGATAGCACCGGTAGTATATCCAGCCTTCTGCATCATCTTCGGAAGAGTTTCCTGGTCGGGAGAAATAACCAACGGCGCGTCGCCAGGCAGAATCTTAACATCATTGCGCCATGGATACATACCTGTCAGCAACGCATAACGGCTAGGGGTCGAAGTTGATGAAGAGGCATAGCCGTTATTGAAACACACTCCTCCGCGGGCAAGACTGTCGATATTCGGGGTTGAAATTGTTTTAGACCCGTAGAAACTGACATCGCCAAATCCGAGGTCATCAGCAAGAACGATTATAATGTTCGGTGGCGTGGCGGCAGTTTTCCTATCGCCCCGGCATCCTCCTGCCAGAACAGCCATGAAAAGACCGGCCACAGTGAATATTATCTTTCTCATCAGGAAAATATCTGTTATCTTTCAATGTTTTGGTTTAGGAAGCACCATGCATCGTTGCTCCCACGATTCATAATCTTTAACCATTTCCGCCACTCTTTGCGGATGCTGCCGGGCAACATTATGACGCTCGGTGCGGTCGGAATTCAGGTCATACAACTCCCATGGAACATTTTCTCCCGGCCTCACAATCTTCCAGCCGTCGCGGCTAATCAAAGCCGCTTCATTAAAGTGCTCGAATCCCAAATAGTCGTGGCCAACGCGCTGCATCCCCGTAAACACCGGTTGAAGGCTTTTCCCTTCAAGCGGAATAATACTGTGGCCTTTGAACGATTCGGGATATTCCGCCCCGGCCAAATCAATACAGGTTGCCATTATATCAATCACATGGCACAGTTCCTGCGAAAATCCGCCACGCACCCCTTTCATTCCCTTCGGCCAATGGGCAATGCAAGGTGTGCAAATTCCACCTTCATATGCCTTGGCCTTCCAATAACGGAACGGTGTGTTTGCCACATTCGCCCACTCCGGGCCAAGGGCGGCATAGGTAGTCTCCGGGCCGGGCAACACCTCCTTGTTTCGTGCATATACAATCTGTCGCCCGTCGCGTGTCATATCCGGACGGTCGTTCTCACCTGGAATCATTTTCTGGCATTCTTCGGGCGAGCATCCGTTATCGGATAGGAAAAGAATCAATGTATTGTCGAGTTTACCGCTCTCCCGCAAAGCGTCAATAACCCTGCCGATTCCGCGATCCATGCATTCTATCATGGCGGCGTGAACCGCCATGGCACGGGCGTCCCATTCTGCCGTGGGATTATCGGCCCACGAACTATCAAATTGGCGGTCTGTCAGAAAATCACGACTGTTGCCGAATATGCCCAACTCCTGCATCCGTTCATAACGGGCCTGCCGGATAGCCTCCCAACCCACCTTATAGGTGTCTTCATATTTCGCTATATCTTCAGGCAAAGCATGTAAAGGCCAATGCGGAGCCGTATATGCAAGATACATGAAAAACGGAGTGTTGTCACTTGCTGCAATCTCCCTGGCCGCACGGTCTGATAGAGCGTCGGTAATATAATAACCTTCGGGGATATCTTTCACCGGCACTTCACCTTCAACCAGGCTGAAAGGGTCGAAATAGTCAACCACACCATAAATTGTGCCGTAATGGGTATCGAATCCCCGGTTAACCGGATAATGGCAAAGGTCGGAAAAAGTGTCATGTTCAACCTGGTGATTCAACCAGTCACGCTGATCTTGGCGCAAAGGCGTTTCAGCGATATGCCATTTCCCCACCATCGAAGTGCGGTAACCTGCGGTTTTCAGTACCTCCGGAATTGTGACTGCGTCACGTGAAAGGGTGCCGCGATATCCGGGCAGCCCCGTATCGAATGTCATTCTCCCTATCCCAGCCTGATGTTGATATAACCCTGTCAATAATGAGGCTCGCGTGGGACAACTGCGGCTGGCATTGTAGAACCGTGTGAAACGCACACCATTGTATGCCAGTCGGTCAAGATTAGGGGTATGGATTTCGCTACCGTAACACCCCAGATCCGAATACCCGAGGTCATCAGCCAATATCACCAGAATGTTTGGTTTCTCATGGGCTTGTGTCGCCATTGAGGCCGTAAGCGCCATAACAGTTCCTATAGCCTGTCGTTTTAGTTTCATCTGCAGGATTTAAGGTCAGAAATATGATTTGTTGATATACGTCGGCAAAATTACTTAAACATCAGTTGCCGCATTAGCAAATATGTCCCGATTATATGGAATTATGTCTATAACGGCAGCCATCAGGCATAAAAACAAACGCCTGTGTCGTTCTGGAGAATCAACACAGGCGCTGCCTCACCTAACAATAAATCCGATATGCTCAGTTTTCGACTACAGACTGTTGCGGTTAAGCGTAGCCCACAAATTATGATACTGGTTTTCAAGCGTCAGATACGTCTGCCATTTCTGATAGATGCGGTCGGCTTCGGTGTAATAGTCAACCAGCGACATCGAACCGGCCATAACCGCTTTCTTCAGCAACAAGAGCGATTGCCTCAACAGGTCGAGATCATAGATTCCAATAGCCTTATGCAGACGTTGAAGTTCCTGAAGCTGTTGCTCTGCCTCGCTTTCTACTTGTAAACGGGTGTTGTCGAGATTCAGCTGTGCGGCCGCATGTTTCGCCCGGGAGGCTTTCACTTTATTTCTGTTTGAAAAAATCGGGAAAGAAGCACCGACCAGAAAACCGTTGCTCGCCTCACTCATGTCGGTATTACGACGGTAACCCACCGAAAGTTTAGGAATCCACCCCTGCTTGTTAACCCTGATTTCCTGCTGCGACAGGGCAACAGAAGCCTCTGCAGCATGAACCCCGGCATCATTATCGACAATCTCTTTGCGTAATGCCTCAATACTCTCTACCGCTTTTATTTCGGGATAATAAAGTGATCCGACCGACAGAGGCTGCTCACCGTTCAAAAGCGACAGTTCCTGCACGGTTTTCTTCCGCAGTGTCTCATTCTGCAGCAATTCGGCCTGCAAATCCATGCGCTCCATTTTGATACGGTTCAGCTCTATGCTGGTGGCACCACCCTCGGCAAATTTCTTCTCATACATCACTAACAGTTCATCAGCATTGGCCATGCGCTCGTCAAGAACACCTCGCATATGGTCAAGCATCACCAGGTCAAAACATTTCTGCTTCGCAGTCAGAAGCACATTCCTCCTTGCTGCCTGGTACTCATAGTCAAGAGCCTCCTGCTGCAGCTTCACCGATTTATTCCGGGCGGCATACAGAGTCGGGAAATCAAATTCCTGCGACACGACAAGCTCGGAACTTGCAACCCCTGATACCCCGTTTCTGAAAAACGGACTATATTCAACCGACGGGGCTTCGAGACTGTTCTCCCCTTTCATATCAAGCACCGAAGCCCGGTTTTCACTCCGGAGCGCCTTAAGCTCAAGATTATTCCGTTCAATTTCCTGAAGAACCGGGTCTATATCCCCGGCATCCATCATTCCGTATGACAATGCCGCGACAGCCACGGCCAAATATGCTCTGTTCATTCTATATTGTCTTCTATAGTTATTTTATTAGGGCTTTTACGATGCATCCATTCATAAACTATCGGAACTATAAACGCATTCAGAAGCGTAGATGTCAGCAATCCGCCCAATATGACAGTGGCCATGGGGCTCTGAATCTCATTTCCCGGCAAATCTCCCCTCAACGCTAGCGGGAACAATGCCAAAGCTGAGGTCAACGCCGTCATAAGGATAGGGTTCAGACGATCCAACGATCCCCTGACAATGCTCTCATGCACCGGCAGCCCCTCTTCACTGCGCAGATTGTCATATCTTGTTATCAACAACATGCCATTGCGTGTGGCTATGCCGAACAGCGATATGAAGCCGATTATTGCAGGGATGCTTATCTCGCCCGATGTGAATCTCAACACAAGCACACCTCCGATAAGGGCAAACGGCAGGTTCAGAAGAATAACACCACTCTCAACTGCGTTTTTAAACTGCATATACAGCAACAGGTAAATCACAAGGATGCTGACCAACGACGCCAGCAGCAACGTGCGGCTGGCAGCCTGTTCACTCTCGAACTGGCCTCCGTATTCAATATGATAACCTTCGGGCAGCTGTATCTGTTCATCTACCCGCCGGCGTATGTCATTGACAACGCTGCGCAGGTCGCGGCCGCTCGTATTGGCCGATATCACAATTTTGCGCTTCACATTCTCGCGGTTTACAGTGTTGGGGCCGGCAGCCGAAACCACATCGGCAACATTGGCCAAAGGTATCTTCAATCCTTCGGAAGTATCGATGAGCATACGTCGTATATCTTCTATCGTTTTGCGGCTCTTTTCCGAAGCCCGCACAACAAGATTGAAATTCTTGTTGCCCTCATAAACCTGCGACACCGTTTCCCCTGCCAGCATCACAGATATGAACTCGTTGAACTCCGGTTCGGATATGCCATAGCGCGACAGCATCTCAGGACGTGGAATGATTTTCAGCTCAGGGCGCTCAATCTGCTGCTCCACGTTAAGATCGGCTATACCCTCTACCGATTGAACCGCATCCTTAATTCTATTGCCCAAGGTAAACATCTTGTTGAGGTCATCGCCAAACAACTTTATTGCTATGTTAGCTTGCGTGCCGCTTAACATGGCATCGATGCGGTGGCTTATCGGTTGGCCTATCTCGATATTGGCACCTACAATCACCGACAGTTTGTGGCGCACCTCTTCAAGCAGTTCCTGGTGGCTGCGGCCATCAAGTTCAAAGGGGGCTTCTATCTCCGAAACATTTACCCCTAAGGCATGTTCGTCGAGTTCTGCGCGTCCGGTTTTGCGGGCAACAGTCTTGATTTCAGGAATTGTCAGCAGCAATTCTTCTGCCTGACGCCCGATTTTATCGGATTCTTCCAATGAGATGCCCGGCAACGAGCTGACGTTGATGGTGAACGACCCTTCGTTGAATGGCGGAAGGAAACTGCGGCCCAATGTGAAAAACACCCCTATCGTCCCCACAAATAATGCAAGGGTGGCAAGGATAACAGGTTTCTTATGACTGAGAACCCAAAGCAGACTTACACGATAGTATTTCTTTATCCATACGGTCAGAAAAGCCTCTTTGGCCAACCCTTTGTCAACCGCTTTCCCTTTTAAAAGATAGCTGCACAGAACCGGGGTCAGGGTAAGAGCAACCACGGTGGAAGCAAACAGTGCCACAATAAACGCAATGCCAAGCGGAATCAACATACGCCCCTCCATTCCGCTTAAGAAAAACAGCGGCATGAAGCTGACTATGATAATCAGGGTGGAGTTGAGAATCGGCATACGCACTTCTCTTGAAGCATCATAGACCACATGCACAACCGGTCTGCGCTCTGCCTCAGGCAGCTGTCGGTTTTCACGAAGCTTCTTCCATACATTCTCGACATCGACAATGGCATCGTCGACGAGCGAACCGATAGCGATTGCCATGCCGCCAAGGCTCATGGTGTTGATGCTCAACCCCATATAATAAAGCACCAACAGCGACACAAGCAACGACAGCGGGATGGTTATCAACGAGATAACCGTGGTTCTAACGTTGGCAAGAAACAGGAACAGGATTATGACAACAAATATAGCCCCCTCAAAAAGGGAATCTTTCACATTGTCGACAGAACTCTCTATGAACCGCGACTGACGGAATATGTCGGTCGAGACATGCACATCTGCCGGGATGTTTTTCTTAAGGTCGGCGATTGCGGCCTCCAACTTCTCGGTCAGTTCGATTGTGCCTGTGTTCGGCTGTTTGGTAACGGTCAGCAATACAGCCGGTTTCCCCCTTTCAGATGCCACACCTAACTTGGGGCTTTCCGGCCCAATTTTAATCTCCGCTATATCTGCCAATTTCACAGGGCTGCCGTTGGCCATCTTCACAACCGACTTTGAAATACGGTTCACTGCATCAGCCGATACCACACCGCGTAATATGTATTCATTGCCATATTCGTAGATAACCCCCCCGTTGGTGCTGCGGTTCATTCCCCGGGTAACGGCCATAACCTCAGCGAGGCTTATGCCGTAATGCTTCATTTTGTCGGGGTCGAGCAGTATCTGGTATTCTTTCAGGTCGCCACCTATCACGGCAACCTGGGCCACACCACCTGTCGACAACAGACGCGGACGTATAGTCCAATCGGCCAAAGTGCGAAGGTCAAGCATCGACGTGCTGTCGGCCGTAAGCCCCACAATGAGCAGTTCTCCCAAAATCGACGACTGCGGGCCGAGTGTAGGCTGACCAACATTTTCAGGCAACGCATCGCCGATTGTCGCCAATTTCTCCGACACAATCTGCCGGTCGAGATAAATATCCGTCCCCCAGTCGAACTCAACCCATACCACCGAGAATCCTGTGGTTGACGACGACCTCACCCTGCGCACTCCGGTCGCGCCGTTCACAGCCGTCTCTATCGGAAAGGTAACCAATTGTTCCACTTCTTCCGCCGCCATGCCGTTGGCTTCTGTCATGACAACCACCGTCGGGGCATTCAGGTCAGGGAAAACATCAATTTCAGCATTGTGGGCAGTGTATAGACCGCCTATAACGAGCAACACCGCCCCTATCAACACAAACAGGCGGTTCTGCAATGAAAACCTGATTATTCTATTCAACATGGCAAAATGGGGCTTTAATGATTGTGGGTATGTCCGGGGATGCTCTTACCGGCAGAAGCCAGTTTCACATGTATGGCGCCCTCGGTCACAAGAACCTCACCACCTTTCAAACCCTCGGTTATTTCAGTCTGTTGGCCGTCTGAAGCACCAAGACGCACCTCCTGCTTGCGGTAGCACTCTTCATCCTCACGGATATAGACAAAATGCACCCCTTGTTCCTCAGTCAGAGCCGACACGGGAACACTGATCACATTGCTGCGGTCGTTGGTCAAAAGATAAACTTCTGCGAAAGCCCCGGGAATAAGGCCGCTGGCATTATCAAATTCAAATGTCACCGGAATAAACGACGATGACGAACCTGACGTTTTGCCATACGACAACAAACGCCCGTTCAAATCCTTGATATCATATACCTTATCACTGTAAGAGGTCTTGAATTTCGCCGATGAAACCTGGTTGATAGCCGCATAATCACGTTCAGGCACTTCAGCCCGGAGATACAGATGCCTGTTCTGGGTCACCACCATCATAGGCTGCCCCACCTCAACGTAGTCGCCGGCCTTAACCAAACATTCCTTCACATAACCTCCGGCTGGCGATTTCACAGCAACCCCCTTGCTACCGTTGCCGCCACCGACTGCCTTATATGCCAGTTCCGCATTCTCAAAATCAGCTTTGGCCGCGAGATACTCTTTTTCTGTTATGATTTTGTCGGCAATCAGTTTCTGAGCCCTCTCATATTCGCTCTTTGCAGTCTCATACGTAATCCGTGCACGCTGCGAAACATCGCCGTCTTGCAGTCCCGACGATGTGATTGAGAAGATTGTTGAGCCTTGACCAACTGCCATACCTTCTGTCACAGGCCTTGATAACGAAACCACACCGGCTGATGTTGCCACAATAGTGGTTTCATCGCCTGAGGCCGACAATATTTTCCCACCTGTGGTGATAACGCCATGGAAAGCGCCTGGAGTTATTGTATCGGCCTTGACACCGGCGGCTTCTGCCTTCTCCGGTTCGAGAACAATGACATCGGAAGAATGCTCATGAGATTCCTCGTGTTCATCACCCTCCCGGGCTTCTTCTGTTTTAACTGTATCATGGCTATGGTCATGGCTATGGTCATGGCCTTCTTCATGCTTATGATGACACCCGGTCAGTATGACGGCGCTGGCCACTCCTATGAAAAATCGTCTGTTCATGTTTCCTTCATTTGATTTTTCGCAAAGTTAGGAATTCAGTCGTGCAACCTGGTGTCAAAAACTGCATGGATTCTCTTTGGCGCTATTCAGATTGCGCCGCTTTTTCTCCGGCAGGCCGGACATATCCCCTTGATCATATAATTTATTGAATGGACGGCATAGCCCTCCGGCAGATTCACCACAGGCGTCTGAATCGACTCGAAACATGACACCTCATTACATGATTCGCAATAGAAATGAACATGAAGATTCTCTGAGGCACAACTCCCTTCTCCCCGGCATATTTCATATCTTACAATCCCACGCCCGTCTTCCACAGCATGTATTATTCCTGCATCAAGCAGAAGGGTCAGCACCCGGAAAACACTTGATTTCTCGAGCGATTCCAGCTTTACCTCAATATCCGAAAGGCTAAGAGGCCGGTCGCTCGACACGATGTCGCTCAGCACCAATATGCGGTTCGGCGTGGGTTTTATGCCGGCCTGTTCCAACATTCCCACTATCTCGTTTTTATTCATAAGCAGATCACTAATAACACCTACAAATCTACAAGTTTCATATCTAAAGGGCCTTGTGTAGATTATCAGTCACAAAGTTACGAAAAAAGCTCCCTCCTGCATTGTTTAAACCCTTATTATCCACTCTTTCCAGGGAAAATTCGTATCTTTGTGTCAAATCTGACAGCCCAAGCATTGTGGCGCCAATCTACTTACATCATCCACAGAATAACCGATGAAATACATAGGAGCACATGTGTCGGTCGACGGAGGCGTTGCTAACGCGCCGCTCCGTGCCGCCGAAATGAATATGAAAGCATTCGCACTCTTCACCCGTAACCCGTCACGATGGAAATCAGCGCCGATTACGGCTAAAGAAGCCGACAATTTCCGCGAGCGCTGCGCATCGCTGGGTTTCACACCCGACAAGATTCTGCCACACGACAGTTTCCTGATTAACCTCGGAGCCCCTGATGCCGCCAAACTGGAAATGTCACGGGCGGCATTCCTCGATGAAATGAAGCGGTGCCAGCAACTCGGCCTGACAATGCTCAACTTCCATCCCGGATCACACCTCAACCTTATTGATGAGGATGAATGCATACGCACAATCGCCGAATCAATCAACATCACCCTCGACAAAACAACCGGAGTGATGGCCGTGATAGAATCAACCGCAGGGCAAGGTTCAAATCTCGGATTCAAGTTTGAACAAATCGCAGCAATAATCGACAAGGTTGAAGACAAAAGCCGCGTAGGTGTGTGTGTGGATACATGCCACACTTTTGCAGCCGGCTACGACATAGCAACACCTGAAGGATACGAAAACACCTGGCGGGAATTTGACAGTATTATCGGATTTCCGTATCTGAAAGGAATGCACCTCAACGACTCAAAAAAAGGGCTCGGATCGAGAGTCGACCGCCACGCTCCACTCGGCAAAGGAGAACTCGGCAGCAACTTTTTCGCAATGCTCATGGCCGACCAGCGCATGAACAATATCCCGCTGATTCTCGAAACTCCAGATGAGGCCATATGGCCTGAAGAAGTCAGATGGCTATATTCCCTGCAAGGCGCACAATAGCTATCGCGCGCTCCCACTTACATTATATTATTGCTGTCCGATAAAACTCAAATAGCGCAATAAAGTATGGCTCGAACGCTGATTTTACGGTGTTCGAGTCTTCTTTTTTACTTTACAAGCCCCCTCAGTCAAACAGTGACGGTTCGGGAGGCGCTCCGGAGGCCTCGG
>CAJTFH010000008.1 GCA_910575545.1 Bacteroidales bacterium | reverse complement strand
GACAGTTGGTAAAGGCAAGCGATGCAAGACATTTTAACTTGAAATTGACTCGCAATAGGCGTATATGCTTGTTTATGTGTGCTTTGAGACGAATGCCTAAAAATGTCATGTGCTATGGTGAAAACGGCAATTATCTGCATGGAGGAGACTACCCCCAATTGCATAATCCTGCCATGCTTGTCTGGTATTCACATTCATATGCGGCCACGTTCCCTGAAAAAACAAATGCTGTGAAAGAGCAACGCAATATCAGTGCATCAACCGACATAATCTTTCATTCGGTTGTTGATGCAGCTTCTTTGAAAACCGATGCCGTTGATTTATCGTTGAGTGTGTTTTCTTAGCAGCTATTTTAGAGTGAGAACTTCAAGCGGTATATTTCCCAACATAGCTGCACTTTCATTGTAGGAGCTGTAATAAGAACCGTAAATTTTCTTTGTTCGGGATAATAATAACATCTCCACTAATGCCATTTTAATTCCGATATTAGTGTCTCTCCTAAGCTCAATGTCATTGAATCTGATTCTGTTGCCGTATCTGTCGTGAAAAACTTTTTTGAGTTTACAATCGTCAGTTGCAAGATAGAAAATTGCTTGCGGCTCAACTGAAATAACCTCTTCAATTTTTGAGAAGAAAATTTCAACAGGACTATTACTTATTGATTGTCTGTTATCAGTGCGTCTGATATGAATGCCATAACATGAATTTATATCCATTTCGTTACCGATAGAACACACTAATTCCTCTACTTCTTTTGAAGGTTTGAATATATTACGATAGGTTTTAGGTTCAAATGGGAAAAAATCCAATCCACTGCGAATGAATTGTTTCCCGCCGGTTAAAATAATTCTGTGATAAAAATTTTCCGGAGAATATTCATTATTGCTGGCGAAAGTATTTATATCGTGATAAAATGCATTACTTCTCCCGAATCTGAGCAGTGACGATAAAAAGATATTCTTTTTGCGTGGTAAATCATACAGGAATAAATCCTCTATATTATTAATATTTTTCAACTCTGTTGGTAGACTACCATAGTCAAATAGTTTTTCATAAGGGGAGTATAGCTCTTTATTTATAGGCCATATGATTTTGCTTTTGAATTTTGCTGCTTTTGCAAGGGTAATACCTGAGGTTATGGCTCTCATACGGTTGGCAAGTCCACCCATAGGTATGATAACCAAAAGATTCTTATTCATAGTTTTATCTTCCATATGTGCAAATTTAATAAGAAATAAGAATTTATAAAAATCAATTTAATGAGAGAGTTCCATACTATTTATACCCGGTATCTATATTGAAATAATCTCATAAAAAATAAGATATCAGATAATTGATCACACACTGTAATTTAAAACCTGTAATATATGTTTTTGGGTAATCGGAAGGTGGTGGAGGAAATAGTCTGATTGGGGAATTCCGCTGAAGGATGGTAACTATGGCCTCTAATCAACCAAATCATTAGATATTTGTTTAAATTAGCATGATGGGAAGGGGTAAACTACTTATCTTAGTTTATGAGAGGAGGAATTTTATGAGAATAATATTGACTGTGGGGGCAGCTGTGTTGGGGATTGCCGTTGCTGCGGCCGGGCAGGCGTTTGAACTTATCAGATATGGCGATTTCGAGAATTGGGTGACACGCAATATCACCGAATCAAAGATTATCGGGGGTGATACCAAGCAAGTTTATGAGATAGCCCCCAATGCCACTGTCAATGGCGATGCGGTTTATAAACCAATGGGCGGTTCTCCATGGGCCACGTCTAACATCATGGCCAAAGTGGTGGGTATCACCAAGACCAGCAATGCGGTCTTTCCCGACCGGCGCGCCCCGGGGAACCGTTGCTGCAAGTTGCAGACTATAATGGAGCATTGCAAGGCCATTGGGCTTATCAATATCGATGTTGTTGTGGCGGGTTCGATATTCCTTGGGGAGATTTTCGAGCCTATAAAATCAACGAGCGACCCATACTCGAAGATGGAGATGGGGATACCGTTCACACGCCGCCCCAAGGCACTCCGTTTCGATTATAAAATCGAGATGCCGAAAGAGTCAAACCGCATATATTCATCGGGTTTCGGCAAGAAAAAGACTTATCCCGGCAGCGACACCGCCGAGATGTATATCATCTTGCAGCGCCGCTGGGAAGATGCCGACGGGAATATCTTTGCCAAACGTGTGGGAACCGGGCGCGAGCGCTACGGAAAGAGCACGGCCGGGTGGGTCAACGCCCACGAGATTCCGGTGTGGTATGGCGACATAACCTCACATCCCGGCTATAAGCCTTTCATGGGGCTTATCCATGCCGATAAGAATTATTATGCCCGCAACAGCAAGGGGAAGATGGTGCCGGTGCAGGAGGTTGGCTGGGACGATGCCGACGCCACTCCGACCCATCTGATGGTGATGGCTTCGTCGGGTAGCGGCACTGCCTATATCGGCACTATCGGCCTGACCATGTGGGTCGACAATATAGGCCTGGTCTATTGACGCCGCAATAACCGCCATTGCCGCATGAAACGGCCACATATTCTATTTCCCCGATTTTTCGCACGTTTGGCTTCATAGTGTGGGAAATCGGGATAATTTTGTAAATTTGCATGAAGTATGTCATGCCCGGCTCTATTCAACAGGGGCGGCTGCAGGGCTACCACAGAAAAAACTTCCGGAATATGCAGGATTCGCAAAAAACAGACATATCGCAGAAAAAAACTGTGCTCGATGCCGACGACATAATGGCAATGGTGCCCAAGTTGCAGGGACACCGCAAACTGGTGGAGCGGTTTATGAAGTTTCTCTCCCTCGATAAGGTGAACGCCCTTCATGCCAACCATGCCGACACCCCGGGGCCTCAGTTTGTGCGCGGGTTGCTTGAGGAACTCGACATAAAGTTGAGAATCGACAACGGGCAGGTGCTCGACAATCTGCCCCAAGGGGCTTTCATAACGGTGAGCAACCATCATTTCGGGGCTTTGGACGGAATCATACTGATTGATATGATAGCTTCGCGCCGTCCGCGATATAAGGTTATGGTCAACATGTTCCTGAACTATATCAAGGCCATGCGCCCCAATTTCATAGCTGTCGACGCCATGGCTTCTGATGACCCCAAGAAGCGGGCGGTGTCGATGGCCGGAATCCGTGAGGTCATCAAGATGGTGCGCCAGGGTGATCCGGTTGGATTTTTCCCTGCCGGGGCGGTTGCCAAGGTCAACTGGCGCGGCCGGTTGCAAGACCGCGAATGGCAACCCACGGTTATTCAGCTGATAGAGAAGCTGAAGGTGCCGGTGATACCTATTTTTTTCCATGGATCGCAATCGTGGTGGTTTAATTTCCTGGGAGTGGTATGCTGGCAGCTGCGCACATTCCGCCATCCGGCAGAGGTGTTCCGCAAACGTGGCAAGACTTTCCACATCACTGTCGGCGATCCCATCACTGTCGAGGAGCAGATGGCCCATATGGGTTCGGAGAAAGAATTCTCCGATTTCCTTCGCCGCCGCACTTATGAGTTGAGAGATAAAAAGTGAGACGTAAGAAATAAGAAGCAAGAAGTTGGATGGGATGAATAAAGCAATAAGCGGTAAAAAGTGGAGTGAAATAAATAAAATAAAGAAATAATTCGCTAAGAGATACGTTTGCTTCTTACTTCTAAAAAATATACAATGACATCGAGCAGTCAGCAGATTCAGCAGGCCAAGGCCCGTTTCGGCATAGTGGGCAATGCTCCGGCGCTTATCGAGGCGGTGGGGCGCGCATTGCGTGTGGCTCCAATAGACCTGTCGGTGCTGGTGACGGGGGAGAGCGGAAGTGGGAAAGAGTTTTTCCCGCAGGTTATCCATGCGTTTTCGCCGCGCAAGCATTCAAAATATATCGCCGTGAACTGCGGCGCCATTCCCGAGGGGACAATCGACTCGGAGCTTTTCGGCCATGAGAAAGGAGCGTTCACAGGAGCTGTCAACTCGCGTAAGGGATATTTCGAGGAGGCCGACGGCGGCACTATTTTCCTTGATGAAGTGGCTGAGCTCCCGCTGACAACCCAGGCACGTCTGTTGCGTGTGCTTGAAAGCGGCGAATTTATGAAGGTGGGTTCGTCGGAGGTTCAGAAAACAAATCTCCGCGTTGTGGCCGCCACGAATGTAGACATGGAGAAGGCAGTGCGCGAAGGGCGTTTCCGCGAAGACCTCTACTACCGGTTGTCGACAATCCAGATCCATGTGCCACCTTTGCGCGACCGTGGCAACGACATAGCTTTGCTTGCCCGCAAGTTCGCTGGTGATTTCGCCGAAAAATATAAAGTGCCGCAGATAGTTTTCTCTGAAGATGCGCGTGAATCGCTGCTCCATTACCGATGGCCAGGCAATGTGCGCCAGTTGAAAAACGTTGTTGAGCAGATTGCCCTGTTTGAGGCCGGAAGGGAGGTAGACATGGAGGCTCTGCTTCTTTATCTGCCCCAGGCGGCCACAAGTTATGCTCCGGTTGTGCATGAGAACTCCTCTACCGGCGCCCACAGCTATGAGCGTGAACGGGAATTGCTGTTTGAACTGATTATGCGACTTCAGAATGAGATTGCAGAGCTTCGCAGCGAGATAACCGACCGGCACGTGCCGAAAGAGGATGTTGCGCCGGTGGCGTCGACAACCGCTGTGGTGGTCAGGGGTATGCATCAGTTGCCTGGCGATTTGGGGCGGTTCTCATATCCCGAAAGTCCTCTCCATGAAAGCGCAGATGGGAACGGGGCGGTTGATGTGCCGCATATGGATGTGAGCATCGGAGGGCGCACCCTTGAAGAGACCGAGCGTGAAACCATCCGCCGGTCGTTGGAGCGCAACGGTGGCCGTCGAAAGGCCACTGCCGCCGAGCTAAACATTTCCGAGCGCACACTCTACCGTAAAATCAAGGAATTCGGGTTGGAGTAGGGGGGTGTATGACTTACGATTTATGACTATGAAAAGAATATTGGCGGCGGTGGTTGTGGGGTTGATAATGCTGGTGCCGCAGGGGTGTCGCATAAGCTATAAGCTCAACGGGGCTGCTATAGACTATAACGTCTACAAGACAATCCACGTGGGTGAGTTCCCTATCCGTGCGGCGCTGGTCTATGCGCCTTTGCAGCAGATTTTTGAAAACGACCTGCTCGATTATATCACCCGCAACACACGGTTGGCCGTGACCGACGGGGCTTCCGACCTTGAACTCGAAGGAGAGATAACCGGCTATAACCTGACTCCACAGGCGGTGACTGAAGATGCCTATGCCTCGAAAACGCGTCTGACCATTACCGTGAGGGTTAAATATACCGACACCAAGCAGGAGGGGAAAGATGTGAGCCAGACTTTCTCGGCCTATCGCGACTTCGATTCCTCGCAGATGCTCAACGATGTTCAGGAACAGCTCTGCCAGGAGATTTCAAAAGAGCTTGTTGACTTGATATTTAACGCCACACTCGGAAACTGGTAGCTATGCCGGTTGCCATTGACTGATACCAAAACCGTAAAACTCCACGATATGAACGACGATGCTGAAAAACTGAGGGCTTATCTGGCAGATCCTTCCGCCGGGGCTGATTCCGCGTGGCTTGAGCGAATGAAAGAGCGGTATCCGTTTTTCACATTGCCCCGGATGGAACGGGTGCGGGCGGCTTGCGAAGGGGGCGAAATGTCGCCTCAGGAGCGCCAACAGGCCATTGCCGACATGGTGTTGTCGGTGGCCGACAGCGATGCCGCCGCCCGCGTCATGGGTGATGAGAGTGAAGGGGGGCGTTTCGACGGCTTCTATCCCCCGCAGAAGGAGAAAACAACTCCATCAACAACGCAGACGATAGATAAATTCCTGGCCACATACGGCTCTGCCGACGCTTCGGAGACCGAAACGCTTGAGAAACTTATTTTCAACCCTGTTGCCGATTATTCGCAGCAGCTTGCACGCAGGGAGGCCGCCGACTTGCCACAGGCAGAGCCTACCGGAAATTCGCGCGACGACCGTATCAACCGGTTCATCCTGTCGGTGCGCTCGCGCGAGGAATCTCAGAAAACATCGCCCGCGCCCGAAATCAAAGCTCCCGCTCCGGCTGCCGACAATTCGTTGCTGAGTGAGAGCCTGGCCAAGATTTACATTAAAACGCGCCGTTATGAACGTGCATATGAAATTCTTAACCGTTTAAGTTTGGATTTCCCCGAAAAAAATGCTTACTTTGCAGACCAATTGCGGTTTCTGCGCAAACTGATGGTAGCCGAGAGCATCAGGCGGAAACGGATTGATAAGGAAACCAACAAAGAATAAACACAAAAAAGAAATATAACAGTAGCAGATGTATACACTGATTATTATTTTAACCGTTTTAATTTCTATTCTTCTCATTGTGGTTGTATTGGTTCAGAAATCGAAAGGTGGCGGTCTGTCGTCGTCGTTTGCAGGTTCTAACCAGATTATGGGCGTGCGCCGCACCAACGATTTCATTGAGAAGGCAACATGGACATTGGCAGCCGTTATCGGTGTGCTGTCGATTCTGTCGGTTTTCGTTATGCCCCGCACAATGGTCCAGAGCGGTTCGCGTGTGAAAGCGGTTACAGAGATGCAGACCGTTACAGGCACCGAATATGCCACACCCGTGCAAGCTCCGGCTGCTGAAACCGCCGCTCCCGTAGAGGGTGAGGCCGCCGCAGAAACCCCTGCAGAAGAAGCACCCGCCGCCCCTGCCGCTGAATAATCCTGACGGTTGAATTGAGAGCGTCGGCCTGAGGCTGACCTATATCCCACACAAAAGGCGTTGTGTCGAAATTCGACCAACGCCTTTTTGGCATCCGGATGGAGAGGGTGCTGTCAGAATGGTTCAGATGGTAGGAGCCTGAGGGTGAGGGTGAAGGGAGTTGACTAAGGTCAATGACCGAACCCGAAGCCCTCGGGCGACGACCCAGATGAGCCATTATGACACACCCTCTTATCTGCATATTAACGGCTGAAAAGTTTAACCCCGATAAATAATATCATAGGTCGAATTTCAGCCATTGCCATCCGGGGAAAATACACCTGATTATTCCCATATTATTACTGAATTTTATAGGGTGGGGTGCAACTTGGTGGGGGATAACACGATTCCGACGCGTCGGACAGGTCTGACGCGTCGGACAATGTGTTATTGATGACGGGATTACATGCGGTAGAAGGCACGGATGCGGTGGGGATTGTCGCGGTATACGGCGCCGGGATTGCCTTCTGTGCTGTCGACGTATTTTGGTTTTCCGTTAACCATATCCACTCGTGTGGCGCGGGCAAGTTCTGTGCGTTCCTTAGATCGGTCAGTAAGGCCGTTACCTTTACCACATGCTGCAGAAAGATAGAGATTTCCACGGAAATCTTCAAAAGTCAGGTAATATTGAACAAGCGCCCGTTCAAGCTCACGGATGCCTGGCATATACCATCCGTTGGTTTTATTAAATGCTACTGTACCGTCGGTATTCCGTTTGTTACGGCCATAGCAGTAGTGGAATGCTGAGGTGGGTTTGGTTTCATTGAATAGATACAAGTTTGAAAGGGGATCGGCACCATTGCGGCTTAGTACGGCTTGTGTGTATGCGAATGCCTGGTTAGTGTAATAGACGTCAAATCCCGGAGGGTTGGGAATAAGACCCGTGACATTGTATAACCTGATGCCTTTCAGTCCCCAAGGCAGACCTTCGTAGAAAGCGCCTGGCTGGAGATGTTGATCGAGCGGGTCGTTGTGTTCAAGGTATTCCTCATAATACTCCATGTAGGTATTGATTTCTGCCATTTCACCATTATTACCTTCCCAATTGCCGTTGATATGAACCAGGCCGCGCTGCTCGATCTGGAGGATACGCTCGCGGCGGTCTCCGCCGTCTTTGTCGTTGGTGTAGGTGATGCGGATGTCGGCGTAGCGGTCGGGTACGTTGCCATCGGCATCAGGCTTTACGTTTTCATCAATATAGAAATAGACGCGTGAGCGTGAGTTGTTTAGTGTAGGGGTGCTTGTGATGGTGACGGTGCGGCCATAATCAAGGCCTATGGGGTCGTGGTCGGAAAGATTGGTGTTTAGATTGAATACTGTGCCGTTGTTGCAGTAGTCAATCATATTTTCGTAGAAATAAGGTTCTGCGCCGGCACCGGCTGTAAAACCTTTGCGCTGCATTTCAGCGCGGGGAATCATTGTCATGCTTATCCAGTCGCAGTCGTCGGGGATTTCGATGGTTACGGTGGTGTTGTGGTTCACACCTTCGGGGTTTTCACCGTTGGTTCCGGCGGGTTCGCGCAGCAGCAGCCATACATCCATTGGGAGGGCTGCGGCGTGGGCGTCGACTTTGCGCTCGTTTACGATGGCAAGGTAGAGTGGATTGTCGGTGGTTACGTTTACGCGGGCGTCGAAGTTATAGACGTTGTCGTCGGAGTTGCGCACATAGTCGAGGCCGCGCACTGTGATGTTGTTGTTATACTCATGGTTGCGCTCAACCTTGAAGTCGTCGTTTGGGTTGGCTCCCATGTAGATGGTGAACTGGGCGTTGTAGTTCAGTCCCTGATGGGTGATGTAGTTCCCGCGTAGGATCATGGCCGATGCCCTGTCTTTGCGTGCCATGGTTGGTTTCCATCGCTGGTAGTCGTCAGGGTCGACATTTTCGGGATAGACTGGTTTGGTGGTTCCGCCGGGGAAGAACTCACCGCCTCCCGGGCGTGTGGCCGAGTAGTCGGGCAACTGAATGTTTTCGTAGGTGTAGTAGGTGAAGCTCACCCTTTCGCTGTCTTTGTTGATAGTTATGGGGGCATCGAGCGTAACCTCTATCTCCTCTTCCATTTCTGCGGTTGTGAGGCTTTCTTCGGTGAGGTTTTCTACATCCGGTTTTTCGAAGCATACGGTAGTTGGCATGTTCTTGATGCCATAGCTGCGGATGGTCATGGAGGGGAGTGAACCGTCGAGGTTCTCCTGGTTAGGTGTGAGTTTTACGGTTATGTTGACCTTGGCCATGAGGGCTGTGAGCTGTATATCGCGGCGGTTCTGGCCGTTGTATGCTTCATTGAGGTTGATAGGCTCGCTGGTGAAGCCTATCATCGGCATTCCGGCTGTGGGGAGCTGGCTGAGTGGTACGCCCTCTGCGGTGCGCAGTTTCGGGGCATAGACCCATTTCTGGAGTTTTGAATAATTATCAATCAGATAGGGTGTGCCTGTGTCGCGTGTGCCGTTTTCGATTCTGCCTCCGGGAGTCCATTCTGTCAGGAATTTGTTGCCGTCGCCTTCCTGGCCCGGATTGTCGGTGCCGTTGATATTGGCGATGGCCACGATGCGCACGTTGGTCATCTGGGTGAAGGCATCCTCAGGGATGGTTATTACATTTGTTTCCAACACCTGGTAGGGCGGGAAGTTGATGTTGCCTTTGTCAGGTTCGAGCAAGTTACCTGTTTCGGCATCGAAGAAGAAGAGATGGAGGGTGTTGATTCGTTTCTCATCGTCGTCTTTGGGGCCTCCGGCACGTGATATGGGAGCCGGGTCGACATATTGCGGCAGCATGTCGTTGCAACTCATTGTGAGTGTGAGTCTTCCGGTTGCAGGGCGCGGTTGGTCGAAGCCGAAGTCCTCTTCAGTGCATCCTGTGGTGAGCAGCAGTAGTGGGGCGATTATTGAACCAAGAAATATTTTGGTGAATATGTTGCTTTTCATAATCAATTGATGGTTATGTCGTTGTCGGAGCCTGACTCCCAATTTTCGTTGTTATCGGCCATGAATATGAGCACGAATTTGTCGCCCACGAAGTTGAGGTTGGCCGTGTAGCGGTGTGCCGGTGTTGTTTTATATGTCAGCCTGAAGGGGATTTCCATGCTGATTGTGCCGCTGTTGCCGATAGAGTAGTTTATTACCAGTTTTTTATCAGCTCCTATGAAATAGTCTGTGCCGTTGTCTACGGTCTCGGGGGTGGCTGCGGGATTTGTCAGCAGCAGCAGGGTTGTGCCGTCTGTTCCGTCGGCAGCAGTACCGAGCAGTTTCGCGCTTCCTCCGGCCACTTCAAAGTTGTCGGCGGCAGACACGAATGAAAAGTTGCCGTTGTATTGGTTTGATGCAAGCTCGGGAGTGGTCTGCGTCACGGCTTCTGTCGGGAAGCTGAAGTTTGAGGAGCGGTAGAAGCGGCCGGTGAGCCTCAGGCTTTCGATGCGCAGCGGGTCTGTGTCGTAGTTGTTTATCCGGAAACGGAATCCGGTGAGGAGATGGCGGAATGTCATGTCGACCTTTCCGTCGGCTTGGCAGTGGTTGAAGTTGGCCGCAATCATGGCGTCGGGAATACGGGTGTGGTCGTTGTAAGCCTCGGCTGGGATGGTGAATGTTATCACCGGAACTCCTACGGTCGATGCATTGTCGGGAGCCACTGTGAAATTCCCCACGGGGTAGTATGCCATGAACGAATACAGAAAATTGGCGGCATCGTTGGACGGTTCGGTTGTGGTGTACCAGGGTTTGAGATTCCCGCTGTAGGTGGCCTGGCTGCCGTTGACCGTCACTGTGGTATTATAGAAAACGTCGGCGCATGAGAACTGCGCTTTCTGTTTCCAGTTTTGCGATGCCTGTGAGCGGTCTTCTTCGGCAGTGTTGCTCACGTTGCGTGGTATGCAGTAGCCCAATACGTTGAAGCTCTCCCCCGAAGGGAAGGCATTGAGCAGCGTTGAGCGGCCCGGGGCTTTGTCTATGCCAGGCTGCCCGACGGCTTCGACCGACACTGCAGGCAGGCCGAAGGTTATCACCGAGGATGCGTCGGGCAGTGGCGTCTGGATGGTGTTGTCTGAGCATCCTGAGGCGGATACAACGGCGGCAATCACCGGAATGAGGAATATATGCTGTTTCAGTTTCATAGACGTGGAGAAAAGCTGGCGGCGTCAGGCCGGTTTTTGTATTATGATGTTTCCGCCCCCTTCGTCGGTCCAGGTTTCAACTTGTGGCGCGTCGAAGATGATGTAGTCAGAGCCACCGAATGTGACTGTGTAGCGGTAGGTGTTCCCGGCCTTCCATCCTCCGGCAAGCTGTGTCGATGCCGTCCAGATGTTGAGGTTCACTGTGTGGATGGTCTCAGTTTCGTTGTTGTTGTAATATTTGATTTCGACCCTGCTTCCAACGGGGATTTCCTGTGGGAGCATCATTATATCGTGGCCGGAGTTGTCGGCATTCCTGATGAGGTCGGTCGGGGTTGTGGATTTTGTGATTGTGCGCGCCGTTGTGTTGGCGGCATACGGGTTGCTGATGGTCGATGAAGAGGTTGTGTTGAGAGTCCACACCCCTGCCGAACCGTTGGCGGGATTGAATGTCAGCCCAGACCATGAGCCACGTGTATTCATGCCGTATAGGCGAACCGATGTTACTGTTACGGTGTGGCCATCGGGCAATACCGGGTCGATTACCCCGTTGATTACGACTTTTGCCGTTAGATGGCTGAAGTTGAGGTTGACCACCGAGGGGGAGTTTGTGTCGGCATAGTCGCGCACATCGACCGCGTAGAGCAGGTCTGTGCCCTCTGTGCCGTTGAAGTCGGAGAGTGTGAGGTAGTGGCTGGCGTTGTTGGCGGTTGTGTTGAATGTGGGTGTCACAGCCGTTGCGCCTTCGTCGGTGGCGGCATGGAAAGCCTGGAATGAGTAGGAATTGCCCGGATACCAGTATTGCACGTCGCCATAGCCCCATGCGCCTGTGCCGGGGTCTTTGGTAACTGTGGCTTCAGGTGCCGGTTTGCCGTCGTTGCCGGAGAACACCGGCACCCATGGCACCTGCTGGCCGGCACCGATAGCACGGTAGTTTGCCCATACGGAGAATTGCCGGAGCGATTCGGTTGTCACCGCAGCTTTCGACCGTGGCTGGCTAACAGCGAAGCGCAGGGGCGTGCCTTTGCTGTTGTCCGTGCCTGCCAGGCTGTCAGGCTCATTGCCGGAGCATGAGGCCATCATCAGCGAGGTGACGGATATTAATGTAAGACAGATCTGTAGTCCGGATGTTCTCATTGTTGATGGGTTATATTTTGAGAGATGTTGGTTTAAAGTGCTTGGTATAGGTGGTCGCTTGTGTGCTGGAATGGGGGATAATAGCGGCGGGGCGGTTCACCCGCCGCTATATATGTAAGTAAAGCTGGCTTTTAAGAGGTTACCTGGAAATATTACGGGAAGATTCCAGATAATCTCTAAAACGTAGAACTGTTATCGGGCAACATCCTCTTTGTTAACTTCTTCTTCGGTGGCAGTTTCCCATTCGTCAACAGTGATGTTGTCGAAAACAATGGGCTTGAGGTCGAAGATTTCGCCGTCAATGGTGAGGGTGTAGTTGTAGGCTTTGCTGGGTTCCCATGTTTTTACTGTTTCAGCAGGAATGCTGATGGTTTTGATAACAGATTTTCCTGCGCCGTTGCCAAGGTCGGGGCCGTTGCCTGATTTGTTGATTACAGATACGGCAAATGAGAGCTTGAGGTCATCGTTGTTTTCCAAAGACTGGGGAAGAAGATAAAGTTCAAACTCATATTTAGTGCCAAATACGGCGTTAGACCATGGATTGGATTGTATGTCGGTATATTCGGTGTCTTTATATGTTGTCGCGTCAGTTGCAATGTTGTTCCAGATGTCGTTGCCGGGAGCCGAGAAACCTGCGTTGCCCATTGTGCCTTGTGTGGTGAGAGTGCCTTGTGCTTTAACTCCGTTGAGGGTCAATGCGGCAAGGTTGAGTGTCACGTCGTTTCTCCAACCGTTTACCAGGGTGAATTTCACCTTTGAGAGCATATGGTAGAATTTGAAGGGAACAGCTGATTCTGTCGAGTTATCAGCAGACGGGGTTTTCCCGTCACTTGCATATTCGGCAGCAACGAGATCGGTCTGGCCGTCAACTTTGAAATTTTCAATTTTGAGGGCGTTGCTGTCGTAGTCAAATGAGGCATTGCCGTTATTGAGGGCTTTAGCAGGACCGTAAGCGGCAAACTTGTATGTTTTACCGTCGAGCCAGTAGTTGATGGGAGAGTAACCCCAAGAATTGGTTTTCCAGGTCACGTGTGACCCGTCGGATTTGCCGTCGAAGACATGGCGTGTCTCTGAGCCTTCTTTGTATTGGCCGAACACATAGAACCCGTTTCCGTCATTCTGGAGGAAATTAATAGTGGTTTCCGGAGCGACAGCGCGGGTTGTGTTGCCCACGTAGGTGCTGAAACCGATAGCGCGGCTTGCAGGCATCTCGACAACTTCGCTTTCCGAGCAGCTTGCGAGCAGAATGGCTGCCGATGCTGCTGTGAAGAGATAGCTTTTTGTTTTCATAATCAGAAAAATTAATGGATAAATAATAGTTGTTTGATTTATTTGCGTTTAGGGTTTGGAGAGAGTGTGGTGTAGAGGTTATCGTGGAGTTTGGGTCAGTTGAGGGGGATTTCCTCGTAATCGCCCCAATCGGATACGTTGACGTCAAAAGCGCCGTCGCCCGAGGCTTCTCCTCCGTTTAGTCGTATTCCGCTAACAGTAATCACACCGCCGCGCGGCTGTCGGTCGACCTGTTCTGTTATGTCGAAGTCGAGGGTGTAGCTTTGGCCTGAAGTGAGCTTCATTTCGAGGTTTAGGGCGTAGCGGTGGCCGTCGCCGGGGGCGCGGAAGCCTGAGCGGTCGTAGTAACGGTCGGGAAACCCTGGCACTCCGAATGACATCACTTTGGCTTCAGCCCCGTAGGGAGTGAGTTCGCAGTCGAACAGCACTGTTGCTGCTTTGTCGCCTGTGTGTCCGTCGGTCAGATATACGTTTTCGGCCATGCCGGCCAGTGCTCCGCGCGCTTGGGCGATATATTCGCGCCCTTGCACCACTTCGTAGCGCACCAGATAGGTGTAGACCAACGGGCGGAGAGTGAACTCATATGGAGTCCATGATGAGTTCTTTTCGGTTACGAGTGATGGCTGGTAATGACCGTAGAGCATGTCGGGTGGCCCTACGGTTTGCTCGTCGGAGTGGTATTGGGCATATGATGCCCTCGAGCGTGCGCGCGTGGTTGCGCGGGCTGTGGGTAGCGAGGCCATGCCGTCGATGATGATGTTGCGGGTGTCGTCGTTGAATACCAGCACGCGGTGGTCTCCCTCGCTGATGCCGATCATTTCACCATCCGGGGCGATGTGGAACTCGTCGGAGATTTCTGTTGAGCCGCTTTCTGTAACATCATAGACATAGACAGCCAGGCCGTCCGGAGCGGCGGGGCGCAGATTGGCATATTCATATCCGAATTTTTCGGTGTCCCAGTTCCGGAGCCATTCTGCTCCGTAGTCTCGTTCCCATTCCTGCTCATAGGCGGGGGTCATTACAACGCGGCAGGCGGGAGCGTGGAGGTAGTGGTCGTAGCACAGTTCCTTACGGCAGCCTGTAGCCAGAAAGAGCGTGGCAGCGGCGGCGGCGATAAGTGAGGGGTTAAATGTTATGATGCTTTTCATAGCTTAGCTCCTTTCTTTGGCTTGTTGATGTCCCAGAAGCGCCACACGAAGGCGAATTTCAGCTTCAGAGGGCCGAAATAGTTGGTGCGGCTGGTCTGCTGGTAGGCATAATGGCCGTCGAGAGGCATGTATTCCTTATATCGTGTGTATAGATAACCCACACCGATGCTTGCCTCGAAAGATATGCAGCGCGACACTGGGAACATGAATCCGTAGGAAACTCCTGCATAGCCCATCTCGCCGAGGTAGCCCCTTCCTCCGTTTTCGAGGTCATATTTGCCGCCGCCGCCGAAAACTCCTGCATAGTGACCGTGCCAGGGGCGGTTGTAGTTCTTGAACCAGTAGCGCCCTTCTGCCGAGAGGTTCATAATCTGGTAATATTTGTGCTTGGGGTCGTTTTTCCACCAGGCAACTCCCCCTTCGGCGTTGACAGTCCAGCGGTCGTTGAAGCGGTATTCCAGCTCGATGTTCGGCATAAGCAGAGCATCATAGATGAGGTTCGTCTTCAAGGCCATGCGGTGGTAAGGGTCATGGTCAGCAGCAGGTTTTGTATCGGCCTGGCCGGATATGGCCGATTGGTCTGATTTGACGAATTGGTCTGATTGGTCGTCAGGCTTGTCTGATTGGTCTGACTTGTCTGATGGCTCTTGGGCAGGGGGTAGCGGCTGTGGCAGGTTGGCAGCTTTCACATGGAGCGACACCGCAACCGCGTTGCGCAGCTGCGGGAAGATATTGGCGAAAAGCCAGTTGTATGGCACTCCGCCGCGAAGATCCATCAGGCTCTTCTTGCGGCCACCTACCACTTTCCCGTTATTGTCGAAAACCCACAGAGGGGTGGTGTCGAGCACCTCCAACACCTCCTCTTGCCATGGCACGCGGGCATCGGCAGCTACCATGCGGCGCAGTTCTTCCCATGCCACCCCTTCGGCTTCGGCTCTGATGAGCGATGGGTCTATGCGGGTTTCTTCTATAAGATAGCCTGTTATTGATTTGCAGCGGTTTTCGCTCAGACGTTTGTTTGCTGTGTTAGTGCCGTCGGGTGAGGCGTAGGAGCGCACAGTGATGCTTTCGATGTTAGAGGCCGCGTTCTGCCGTCGGATTTCATCGAGGAAAGGCTGCATCCCTTTGTCATTGCTTTGAAATGATGGGTCGTATTGTCTGTGTCCGAGCCTGAAATAGACTTTTGCCGAATCGGTCGCAACAGATTGCGGCAAAGCCGCAAAGGGGACGATAAGGGTTAACAGAAATGTGATTATGTGCTTATTCATCAAATTGGAAGGGGGGGATGGTAGTGTGTGTGTGTGATAAAGCCCGAATCGTTCTCAAAATTGCAAATTAACTGTTAAAGGACAGCTTTTTTGCCGTAAATGATAGATTTATGCTAAGTCAATGGCAAAGGTATTTAAAAGTGTTCAATTTACCCCCCCCATTAGTTAAAGTTTGTTAATAAACTTTTTTATTGGGACTATTTCAAGAGACTTGACGAAATTTTTCTAAAAACAGGTTGTTGAATATGTGAAAAGCCTTCTGTTCAAAGAAATTGACCGGGAGGCAAATGATTAAAAGCCATAATAGCTATAAAGAGTAGGCAAACGAGGGTGTGTCATAATGGCTCATCTGGGTCGTCGCCCGAGGGCTTCGGGTTCGGTCATTGACCTTAGTCAACTCCCTTCACCCTCACCCTCAGGCTCCTACCATCTGAACCATTCTGACAGCACCCTCTCCATCCGGATGCAAAAAAGGCGTTGGTCGAATTTCGACACAGCGCCGTTTACTTTATATTCGTTATCAAGGATTATCTGATATAGTGTGGCATATCTTCCGGCACGACCATTGAGAATTCAACCATCCCGTCGATTTTGCCGTCGCGGCGCCAGGGTGTCTGGTAAATCACTTTCCGCTGGCCGTTCTTCGAGATTGTGTAGGCATTGCTTTCGCCGGTGGCGAGCATGTGGCGGATTTTCTCCTGCGACTGTTCGGAGTGGCAAGGGAACAGGTTTTTGCCTATAAGGTCGCCGTGAGAGGCGAAAGTCTCCCGGGCGCGTTTGTTCATGTAGAGTATCACCCCCTCGGCGTCGCACACCGTTATCGCGCAGTTGACCTCCTCACTCCATGGGCACATTGATGTAAAATCTGAAATATCCATATTCGGTTGATTTGTAGTTTTATTTTTAGATGGGTATATAATGTTATGTAGAAGTCATCTTGACTTTTTCTTAATATGCTTTTTCTGCGGGCTTTTTGATTGTTTTTGTCCTTTTTGTCTTCATATTCGGTCACGATTCCTGCATCGCTCCCTCATCAACTTGCGAAAACTTCTCCAAAGATACTTTCAATCTATATTTGAGTTAAATCCAAACACACTCTAAATTGGTTAGATTATTGTTAGGTAAAGATGAAGAGTTCAACAATAGGATAAGAACTGATATGGGGGAATGTGAGGGTTAGCCGGATTACAGATGTTGTGGCATCAAAGATACGGAAAAGTTTTTTGGGGGGAAAGTCCTTTTTTGTATCTTTGCCGATGGAGCATAGTGTGTGCTCCACAAGAATATTTCTAACATCTAAAACCATACCATGGAACTACCTTTTGCCGAATCGTGGCGTATAAAGATGGTTGAGCCTATCCGTAAGAGCACCCGCGAGGAGCGTGAACAGTGGATTAAGGCGGCCCATTACAATGTTTTCCAGCTCCCTGCCGAGCAAGTTTATATCGACCTGCTGACCGATTCGGGCACGGGTGCCATGAGCGACCGCCAGTGGGCGGCTATGATGACCGGCGATGAAAGCTATGCCGGTGCGCGATCGTTTTTCAATATGAAGAATGCGGTTGAAAGAATCACAGGTTTCCCCATAGTGATTCCTACCCACCAGGGGCGTGCTGCCGAAAATGTGCTTTTCAGCGCTTTGGTGAAGGAGGGGGATATTGTTCCGGGCAATTCCCATTTCGACACTACCAAGGGGCATATAGAGAGCCGCAAGGCCTTTGCCGTTGACTGCACCATCGACGAAGCAAAAGACACCCAGCTCGAGCATCCGTTCAAAGGGAATGTCGATATCGAGAAACTTGAGAAGGCCGTGAGCGAAAATCCCGGCCGTGTGCCGTTCATCATAGTGACAATCACCAATAACACTGCCGGTGGCCAGCCCGTTTCGATGGCCAATCTGAAGGCTGTGCGTGAGCTTGCCGACCGCCATAACCTGCGTGTGATTTTCGATTCAGCCCGTTTTGCCGAGAATGCCTATTTCATAAAGATGCGCGAGGAGGGCTATGCCGACAAGAGTATCAAGGAGATTGTGCGCGAGATGTTCGCGTTGGCCGACGGCATGACCATGTCGGCCAAGAAAGACGCCATTGTCAATATGGGCGGCTTTTTCGCCACGCGCCATGAGGACTGGGCCGACGGCGCCCGCCGTTTCGCCATCCCCTTCGAGGGCTATCTGACCTATGGCGGCATGAACGGCCGCGACATGGAGGCGCTTGCGGTTGGTCTTGACGAAAACACGGAATTCGACAACCTGCACACCCGCATTCACCAGGTTGAATACCTGGCCAAACGTCTCGACGAGTTCGGCATCCCTTATCAGCGCCCTGCCGGCGGACATGCCATTTTCGTTGACGCGTCGAAGATCCTGACCAATGTGCCCAAAGAGGAGTTCCCGGCGCAGACGCTGACTGTGGAGCTTTATCGCGAGGCCGGTATCCGTGGTTGTGAAATCGGCTATATACTTGCTGACCGCGACCCGGTTACGCGCGAAAACCGTTTCGGAGGCCTCGACCTGCTGCGCCTGGCGATTCCGCGCCGCACCTATACCGACAACCATATGGATGTTGTAGCCGTGGCTCTGAAGAATGTCTACGACCGCCGCAACGAAATCACCCGTGGTGTGAAAATCACCTGGGAGGCGCCGCTTATGCGCCACTTCACCGTTCAGCTTGCCCCCGCTGCAGAATAAGATAAGCAGAATATCAACCTGCCAACATACTGACAGCGTTGTGCCGCATTCCGGCACAACGCTGTCAGTATGTTGGCATGAGGCCGGACGAATCGGTCAGAGGGTCTGCACCCCGCCGCCGTTGACCATCAAGGTCTGGCCGCTGACCCAGGAGGACATGGGGGAGGCGAAAAACAGCACGGCTTGGGCAATGTCGGCCACTTCGCCGAGGCGTTTCAGCGGGGTGTGGGCGAGCATCTGCCGTTCAATTTCGGGTGTGAGCACCGATGAGAGGGCACGGGTGCGGGTGGCGCCCGGCCCGACGTTGTTGACGCGGATGCCCATCGGGCCGTAGTCGAAAGCGAGATTCGACATCATGTGGTTGAGGGCGGCTTTCGACGAGCCGTATATGGCCATGTTTGGGTCGTTGTTGATGCTGCTCATCGAGGTGATGTTTACGATGCTGCCGTAGCCTGAACGCTGCATATGCGGGGCTGCCAGGCGGCACAGCTTCCACGGGGCGATCACGTTTATGGCAAAAATGCGCTCAACATAGGCGCGGTCGATATTGAACGGGTTTTCACGCCCCCCTCCCCCCAGGCCGGCATTGTTGACCAGTATGTTGACAGTGCCGAAAGTGTCGACAGCCGTGTCTATCAGCCTGTCGAGGTGGCTGTCATTGGCCACGTCGCATTCCACGGCCACGGCTTTGCCGCCACTGCCGGTTATTTCTTTCACCACATCCTGGGCTTTCGACAATGTGCGGTTGCTGACCACCACCGAAGCCCCTGCTGCTGCAAGCACCAAAGCGCATCCGCGCCCTATGCCGTCGCCACCTCCGGTGACCACCGCCACCTTCCCCCTCAAGCCAGTCAGTTCCCGTATATCCATGTTAAATCTCAATTTAAACTTATGTATTGATGATAACGTCATAACATGCCCGATTGTTAGTTGTCATAATAAAATGCACGGCGGCATGTCGGGTTGCGACATGCCGCCGTGGGTCAGGTGGGATTATGTTATGGAAGGATTACTTCACTGTGATTTTACGGCCGTTGTGGATGTAGATGCCTGCCGGGAGGGCTGACACCTGCCGTGGTGTGGCGTTTGAAATCACTTTGATGCCACGGAGGTCATAGACGTCGCCGGACTGTGGAGATGCGTTGTCATAAAGGACATTGCCTAATCCGCTTGTCTCTACGTCAATGATGTTGGAGATGGCAGATTCTCCACGGTCATAAACCACTGTCACTCCATATCGGTGGGGCTCGCCGTCGGATATGATGTCGGAGTAGGACTTGGTGGCAACGGGCGAGTCGTTGAGCTTGACGCCATCGCGGTAGATGTTATATCCTTTCAGTCCGAGGTCGGGGAGTTCGGCATCGGGGATATATGTGATGTCGTCAATCATCAGTGCGCAGCGGTCGGCTGATATGCAGCGTATTGCGAAATAGAGGGCGTCTTCAGGAAGGTCGACTGTGTAGCGTGTCCATCCTTCGGGCACTTCGATGGTATGGCCGACTTTCACAAAATCGTCAACCTCTTTGCCGCCGAGCGAGTAATAGACCTCAACCAGCTCGTAGCCATATTGGGTTGTATAGCTCTTGGCGAAGAACGAAATCTGCTGGGATGCGCCGCAAAGCCGGGGCGATATGAGCCAGTCGTCGTTGTGTTCGGGTTCGTAGACTTTGGCCGACATGCAGGCCAGGTATTTGTGGCCTGTGTTGGCCGTCAGGTATTCATCGGCGAATTCATGGGTGTCATCGAATACGATATAGGCCATTTCGAGACCTTCGTTGGGGAATGTCTTGTTGCTGAGTTTCCATGTGGGGGCGCCGTCGGCATCGATGAACGACCAGCCTTCAACTGAGTTTATGGCAAACGACTCTGCGTTTTCAAAGCTTTCGGTTGCGGGGTCGGGGAGCAGGGTCGACATATCCGGATTGCCCCATGTCAGCGTAACCTTCTTGTCGATGCATTCGCCGCTGAGGTCTTTGATAACGGGAAGTATCGGCACGTCGAGCACCACAGTGGCTTTCGGCGAGATATTGTTGGACGCATTGTCGTCGGCTTCAGACTGCACCTCGGCATAATATTCCGATGATTTGCCCGACATGGCGTTAAGGGTGTCGTTGAACCCGACGGTGGCGCGCATACCGGAGGCTACAGCCACACCGTTGGCAGTGGCAATCTCGTTGCCGTCGCGGAAGAGTTTCACCGTATAATCTTCAGTTCCGGATGCTCCATAGTTGCCGATTGTCACCCGGATAGGGAATTGGGTGCCGGCGGCGGCTTTATCCGGTACAGAGATATGTTCGGCTGCAAGGTCAGTTTCAGAAAGCGAACCTATGTTAACATTGTCGATGAGAGTGTTGGAATAGGTGCGGGTTGTGGCGATGAACCTGAAATGGGGTGCTTTCCCGGCATATTTGTCGAGTTTGAGCGTTACCCTGTTCCATGCTGAAACTACAGGGAGGTCTTTCATCACAATGGTTGCCACCTCTTCCCATCCCGTTCCGGTGTTGGCTTCAACCTTTACGGTGTTTTCGTTATCGGTGCCGGTGTTGATGTTGTAGGCATAGAACCAGATGCCGGGATTCTCCTGCGGTATCGTGACTTTGCCGAGGCCGAGGGCTGCGGCATCACCCGACTGCACGCCTGTCATTCCGGCATAGCCGTAATCTCCATCCTGCGATTTGATGCCATAATTGTCATTGAGGAGGTCCCACATGCCGCGCCCTGCAATATTGTTGGCATAGGCGACAGACGACACATTGCCGCCGCTGAAAGATTCGCGGAAGGGTGTTTCATAGGGGAGTCCGACAGGAACGAACACCGATTTGGCATCAATGCCTGAACCGGCTTCGGTATGGGCTGTCACCTGCCATTGCGCGAGGGTCTGGCGTGAACCGGCTTCAAGTGCACGGTAAGAATGGGTTGTTTCTTTCGTGTTTTCAAGAAGAACCACCGGGTTATCGGGGTCTGATATGTCGCAGAGTGTGTAAGTGATGATTCCGGGCATAATCAGGTTGTCTTCAATATCGACTGAAGGTGGATTCCATGAAACCGTGACCATGCCGTCGCCGTCGGTCTCCACACCGGCCAGGTTCTCGACCTTGCCTGGAATGTTGATTCCGATATAGCGGCTGATATCTTCAGAGGCGATGCCTGCTCCGGCTTCGGTGTAGGGGATGGCCCGCCATGTGTGGACGCCTTTTACCCCGACATTATCGGTGTGTTCGAGAGGTTTTCCGGGGGTGACGTCGGTGAAAGTATGCACGAGTTCCAGATCGCGGTAAAGCTCGACTTTCTTTACGGCCTCCAGCGGGTTGCCGCCGGTGTCGACAGCCGGTGCCGACATTGAGACCACGGCCTTGAGTTCGCCGGCTGGGTCGGGCGCTACATTGAATTGTGTGACAGCCGCAGCGATATCACCTTGGCCCATACCTGCGGAGATTTCAAAGTCTGATACATAGAGGTAGTATGTGTAGACACCGCTTATGCCGTGGAAGCCGATATAGTAGGTTCCGCTTTCAGCCGGGGTAATATATTCCTCGACATGGAGAGGCTCTTTCTTTAAGGCGGTTATTTCAGTTGGTGGCATCAGAGTGTTTGCCATACCCTCCACGGTCGGGGCGTTGCCCCATTTCACTTCAAGTTTCTCAGGGTAGGAGGCTTCCTGGGCATAGGTGTTGAATGCTACCTTGTAGCTTTTGCCCTCTTCCATGGCGATAGGCGGTGTTATTACCCAGTCATCGAGGACTTCGGAAGAGTTGTATTTCAAACGCAACACGGCTGTGGTTTCGTTCCATTTGAAGATTTCCCATACCTGGCCGTCGTTGTTGGCATCAATCAGGGTGTAGAGCTGCAACGGATTCTCGTCGAGGAATGTGGGGAAATACGGGGGGTGAATTTCACCGAGAGCAATGACATCGGTAGAGGCCGGTTCTGACGCAAGGCCGGCGGCTGAAGCTGTGACAGTGTAGCTGTAGGCGGTGAGATTGTCGGGTTGCGCCACCGGATCCGATACGGAAGTCGCGGCGGTGGCTTCTTCAACGGTTATGTTGTCGGGCATTCTGATAACCTTGTATGTCACGGATGCAGCATCGACATATCCGCCATGCACCCCGGCGTCAACGGGTTTCCATGACAGGTTGAAGCTGCCGCCGACCCGCTCGAATGATATTATTTCAGGAGATAAAGGTGTGTCGTTGCCTACATAAGCCTTGGCTTTCGATTTCGGGCCTTCACCGGCATCGTTGCTCAGAACCACGATGAACTCATATTCACCCGCTTGAGGCAGTTTAACCTGGGCAGAGACTGTTTCTCCGGCCCGGGCTGTGCCGTTGGCTAAAGATTCTTTGTTGACGATTACGGAATATTGTATGTCGCCCTCTATCTGGGAGCCTCCATAGGTCAGTGAAGGAACGGTGAACACCACGTTGCCAAGCAAGGAGGCTCCATTGAAATCGGTGCTGAGGCCGGTGGGTTGTGCCGGTGCATTGTCGGCCGCAGGTGCGGGTGGGAAGAACAGTCCGGTGATATTATCCTGGTTGGGGAAGTCGACAAGGAGTGTGGATGCGCCTGTGGCTTTGTCGATTTCATAGAGTGAACCGTTATAGTAGTTGGCGAATGTGTAGAAAAACCGGCCGGTCTTGGGCTCGATTATACCAGAGGAAGTGTAGAATGGGGTTAGACCTGTAGAACCCACCTCGCGCACTGTTTCACCGGTTTCCTTGTTTATTACCAACAGTTTACCTTCCATATCGATGGCGTAGAGAGTGCCGTCGTTGTCGAAGGCCATCGCACTCCAGAATTTATCTTCCAAAGAGCATATAGGGGTCATTGTCAGTGTTTCAAAGTCAGCCGTGCCGAATGCGTAGGTCTCTTTTCCCGAAATGTTGTCGAGGCTTGCGAAGAAGCAACCGTAGACTTTTCCGCTTACCGGATCGAGAGCCATGTCGGCCGACATCAGCTCGATTGATGTCTCACGGGACTCAATCAGCTCCCAGTTGGTGGCATCGTATGTGTCGATATAATATGTATAATCCAGGTATCCTTCGCTGCGGGCCACATAATAGATTCCGTCGACCATTACCGCGCCACGGTTTGCAACGATGTCAGGCGCAATCATCACGAACTCACCTTCCGGGGTCTGCGGAATAATCTGTATGCCACGGTTGGACTCGGTGTTATATGTTACGCTACCGCACAAATCGGCCGGAGTGGCAATTCCTCCTGTTGCCAGATTCCTAATTTTCAGGGCTTTATTGCTGAACTTGCGTGGTGGCAGAGTTCCAAATATGTGCCGCGTATCCTTGCCACTGGCCGAATTGCCCTGGATAGAAGCCAAAGGCCTGGCTGACTCATGGCGCACACCCGTGTCTTTCCCCCGAGGAGTGGCGGGCGCTGCGTCTGCAATGGCAACCGCCAGTAATGCAGAAATAACAGCTGTGATGATTTTGTTCATAATATAGGAATTTGGTAAGTGATTAATATGCGCGTTCAGGTTTTGCAAAACAACCTTTACCGGCAAAGATACCAATAGTGTTAGTGCAAAAAAATAACCTATGTTAATAAATTGACGGCCGCGTATAATACTTACCGCTTTTTCTCTTCAGGATTTTTATCGGTTTGCTTCCCTTTCTGCTCTGTGCTGATGGCTTTTTTTATGCGGCTTACATGTACTTCCGACATTCCCAGGTAAGATGCGATGGCTTTCATAGGCACATTTTCAAGCAGTTCCGGACGCATGTTTTTCAGGGCTTTATAACGCCACAGGGCGTCACCGCTCATTATTTTTGCTTTCACTTCACTGAAATATCCCCTCCGGGTGAAGACGCCTGCCACCCACATGGCAAATCCGCTCTGTTTCTCAACAAGGGTGTCGAACACCCGTTTTCTGATTCTCAGCACTTTTACGCGTGAACAGGCTTCGATTCTCAATATCGACGGTTCGTTGCGTGAAAAACAGTGCATTGAGGTGATCAGTGTGCCGGTCAGTCCGAAGCATATGTTGTTTTCTGTGCCGTTCTGGAACAGATAGCCTCTGACCACCCCTTCGGCTATTATATAGACGTCAGGCACCATCTTGCCGATGTCGATAATGGCATCGCCACGGTTGAATGATAATAATTCGGAATGGTCTATTATAGAATTGAAAAGCTCATCGGTCAGCATATAATCCGACTCTTCGCTCAGTGCTTCTCTGAAACTGCTCCAATCCATGATGCGAAACTGAAATGAAATCCGACAATTTGTTTATCAACAAATCTACGAAAAACGCCCGAAATTTCAGAGATTAAATTCGTTTTTTATTATCTGAAACATATAAGTAAATCGTCAGAACTATTTTAATAGTGATTTGAGGTAGAGGGGTGCTTCGGGGCCGAGGTTAAAGATGAGGTCGAGGACTGAGAGGTCGGCCATGAAGCCGTGGATAGAACCGCGTACCTGCCAATAGGGCGGCATTTGGCTTGCTTCTGTCAGACCGGGTGTATGGGCAGGTGTGTTGCATTGATAGTCTGCTACAACTTCTGTGTCGATCATCAGAATTGAGCGGATTTCGGCATCAATGGCCATGTCGAGGTCGGCAACTGACTGATAACGGTCTACGACGCCGCGGTTGAGAAACTGGAGGAACCGGTCGATATAGAACTCGAAGAAGGGTGTGCGTCCATAGGCTGATTCAAGGGTGACACGGTGAACATGCCACCACGCGCCGTGGTCGCTGACACGCACATCAGACCACCTTGCGCGGTCTATCCCGTGGGGCTTTGCCACCGGTACGGTGAGCTGGATGCGCCCGTGGGTATCGGCGATTTCGCAACGGTGCACCGATTTGCGGCGCTTGTCGAAAAGCTCGCCTGCGCAAATCACGGTTTTCCCGAAGGCGGCCATGGTGGCGTAGTGTGAGATGCTTCCGTAGTAGCGCAACGGAAGAATGGCCGCTTGGTCCGGATAGAGCATCAGAGGCGACTGCATGGCAGTGTCAGCGTTTATTTATCGGGGTTGGCGTCTTTAAGGATGCGATTCCAGCGGATGCCACCTTTCAGGAGCGATTTGTCTTTGTCAAACGACACAAGCACGCGCCAGGGGGTTCCGACAATGTGGTCTTCAGGCACGAAACCCCAGTAACGTGAATCGAGTGAGTTGTCGCGGTTGTCGCCCATCATAAAGTAATAATCCATCTTGAAGGTGTAGTAGCCGACAGGCTTGCCGCCAATCCACATCTTTCCGTCGCGCCACTCAGCGTCGGGATTGTTTTCATAAACCTTAATCGTACGCCCGTAGATATCCCATGCTCGGCGGTTCATTTTCAGAGCCGTCCCTTTCTTGGGAATCCATATGCCGTCGGTGCCGCCATAGTCGGCGCGGGTCCATCCGTCGGATATGGCTTGCGGGAATAGTTTCACCATCGATTCAGGTGATGGAATCTGCTTCATCACCTTGGCTATGCGGTTGCTACCCTCCATTTTCGCTACCATGGCCTGTGTCATAGGCGACACATAAATCGGCGGCACGCTCCCGTCGGGACTGATTCTGAAACCGAGTTCAATCAGCGACGGAATATCTGTCGCTGAGACATCCACGCTGAAACGGTCGTCGACCGGTATGCCGAACTCTTCAAACTCCTCTTCGGATAGAGGGGCTCCGGCTGCCTGGTAGAAATGGTTGAACTGCACATTTTCAGGGGTCAGGAATTTTTCTCCATCGATATATATGTCACCGTCTGATATTCGGAGCCGCTGTCCCGGCAGCCCCACGCATCGTTTGACATAGTTCTCGCGGCGGTCGACGGGGCGGTATATCAGTTCTCCGAAGGTGGCTTTGTCGGCCAGCACGCGGTCGCGGCCATGGATTGCCACCAGCGAGTAGTAGTCGGGGTTGGGCACTTTGCTCATCACAGAGTCTCCGGCGGGGAAATTGAATACCACAATATCTCCGGCCTCGATCTGTCGTTGCCCTTTGAGGCGTTTGTAGGTGACTGATGGTTTGTCGAGATAGCTTTTGCCCAGGCCGAAAGGGAGTTCGTTGTGAACGAGCGGGAAATAAACGGGTGTCATGGGCACACGCGGGCCGTAGACGGTTTTATTGACAAACAGGTAGTCGCCGGTGTAGAGGGTCTTTTCAAGAGATGACGACGGTATCTGATAGTTCTGCCCGATGAAGGCAAACAGGAAGTAGACAAGAATCAGGGCATACACTATGGCGTCTATCCACGACATGACGCCTCTCACAGCTCCGTTTTTCGTGCGTTTCCACCATGTGAAGGGGATGTAGCCGGTGATGTAGATGTCAAACAGGAGTAATCCTCCGAGCAGCAGCCACCAGTTGCCCATCCAGGCAACCCACAGCACAAAAAGAATCATCACCAGTAGGAAACGCACCCAGCGTGTAGGCCGGTTTTCTCTTATGCGGCGGCTGAAGTCTTCTCCGAAAGATTCTTTCCGCCTGGAGGTGATATCCTGGTGGTATGTGTTGCTTGAACGGCTCATATGGTTTGTTTGTTCTTTGTTTGCTTTTGATGATATTTATTTAAAACGGCAATCTGGCAGCGGGTCAGGATGCCCCCATCTCTTTTAGCATGTCGCCCATCGACAGGACTCCTTTCCTTTCGGGATGGGCAACCACCCATTCGGCGGCGACCACGGCACCCAAGGCGAAACCGTCGCGCGAAAACGCACGGTGTTCGATGGTGATGGCATCGACTGGCGACTGCCAGCTGACAATATGTGTGCCCGGCACTTCCCCTTGGCGTTGGTGTTCGATTACCATAGTGGTCTCGTCGCCGCCGGTTTCTGTCCAACCCTTTATGTGGCTGTTATTGGCGATAATGCCTTCTGCGAGTGTTATGGCTGTTCCCGACGGATGGTCGAGTTTATGGATATGGTGTATTTCCTTCATCGACACGCCGTATTGGGGGAATCCTTCCATTATCCCGGCGAGGAATGCGTTGACCCGCATGAACAGGTTCACCCCGATGCTGAAATTCGAGCTCCAGAAAAGGGTGGCGTCCATATCGGCAACCATTTTTTCCACCTGCGGCATTTCTGCTGTCCATCCGGTGGTGCCCGACACTACAGGGATGCCTTTTTCCAGCGCACAGGCGAAATTGCCGACTGCAGCAGAGGGCATTGTGAACTCTATGGCAACATCGGCAGATGCAAATTCCGGTGAATCAAAAGCACCGGAGTCACCGGCATCTATGCGGCACACGATTTCATGGCCGCGTTGAAGGGCAAAACGCTCAATGGCATGACCCATTTTGCCGTAACCGATCAATGCGATTTTCATCAGCGGGAAGTTGAATTGTTTTTAAGTTCTTTTTTGACAACACGGGGGATGGCTATGGTAGTGAACACCAGCAACACGCCTCCGGCAAGGGTGAAAGCCCAGCTGTCGCGTGTGTATTCCCCGTTGTAGAAGAGGAAAAAGGCTGCGACGCAGAAGAAAATCCCGCTCCATGATTCGATTCGGTATAGGCGGCGGATGCGGGGGTGTTTGCCGGTGTAGGGGCACATCAGCTTCCCTGCAAGGAAGAGAACCGCACCTGCGGCATAGACATATTTCCACCATTGGCCAACGGCCTGCGGCTCCAGCTGCACGTTAAGAATCGGCAGCAACGTGCCGGCCGCTATTGCCAGTAGCCCTATGAGGGCCATCACTACTGCCCATGCCGGTTGTTGGCGGCCGGCGAGTTCATCGAGCGTATAATTCTTTTTTTCCATTGTTTTGCTGAAAATCAGTCGGTAATCACATACACATCTTCGTTAACCCGTTGCATGTGGTATTTCTCCCTCACCAGGCGCTCCAGGGTCGACGGGTCGGTGTTCAAGCTCATATAGAGTGCGCGGTAATGGTGCATTGTGTCGTTGTTGGCTTTGATTTCCGCTTCGAGCTGGTCTATCTCCTCTTGCAGGGCGGCACTTCGCGAATAAGAGTTCTCGTTGAAAAACAGCACGAAAACAATGAAAGCAACCGCCACAACCAACGGGAACGTTATGTAGCGTCTGCACCAGCGCAGTGATTCGGCAAGGTTCTGTTTCATTGTATGCAAAATGTCTCTAACGGCAACATTGAGAGAGAGTTCTTGCAAAGTTAGCTATTTTTCAGCACCCCGCACCATTAAAAAATGTTTTTTTGGCAGATACAGTGGAATCACCTAACTTTGCGGTGGAGCAGAATACCTGAGGTTTTTTTGCGTCCGGATGGGAGGGGTTGGCAAAAACCTATCGACAGCCATGACAAAGGAATATGATTTTCTTGTAATAGGTTCCGGAATAGCCGGAATGAGTTTCGCGCTGAAAGTGGCAGAAAAAGGCCGTGTGGCGCTGATTTGCAAAACAACCCTTGATGAAGCGAATACGGCATTGGCGCAGGGCGGGGTGGCATCTGTCACAAACCTTGAAGTCGATGACTTCGACAAACATATCCACGACACCATGGTGGCGGGTGACTACCTCTCCGACCCGGAAGCTGTCAGGAAGGTGGTGACAGAGGCTCCGGGGCAGATTCGTCAGCTGATTGAGTGGGGGGTGGATTTCGACAAAAAGGATGATGGCACATTCGACCTTCACCGTGAAGGGGGGCATTCTGAATTCCGCATTCTCCACCATGCCGACAACACCGGCTATGAAATCCAGCAAAGCCTTATAGAAGCTGTCAGAAGCAATCCGGGCATTGATATCTACGAAAACCATTTCGCCATAGAGATTATAACCCAGCATCATCTGGGCAAGGTGGTGACGCGTCGCACCCCCGACATAACATGTTACGGGGCGTATGTGCTCAACCCTCAGGGGGTGGTCGACACATTCCTGTCGAAAGTGACCCTCATGGCCACCGGCGGTGCGGGCGCTGTCTACCTCACAACAACCAACCCGTTGGTGGCCACCGGCGACGGCATCGCTATGGTTTACCGCGCCAAAGGCACGGTGAAGGATATGGAGTTTATCCAGTTCCACCCAACGGCGCTGTTCCATCCCGGCGACAGGCCTTCGTTCCTTATCACAGAAGCGATGCGCGGCTACGGCGGGATATTGCGCAACCTGAAAGGGGATCGGTTCATGGAGCGCTATGACGAGCGGCTGGAGCTTGCGCCGCGTGATGTGGTGGCGCGCGCCATCGATTCCGAGATGAAGCTCAACGGCGATGACCATGTTTTTCTCGACGTAACCCATAAAGACCCTGAGGAGACCAAACGCCATTTCCCCAACATCTATCAGAAATGTCTTTCGCTGGGCATCGATATTACAAAGGATTATATCCCTGTGGCTCCGGCTGCCCACTATCTCTGCGGCGGCATAAAGGTCGACACCAACGGCGAGTCTTCAATCAAACGGCTGTATGCTGTTGGGGAATGCTCCTGCACCGGACTGCATGGCGGCAACCGTCTGGCGTCGAATTCACTGATTGAGGCCATTGTCTACGCTGATGCGGCCGCGCGCCATGCTTCGGAGCAAATCGGCCACTACGCTCTCCGCACCGATGTGCCGCAATGGAACGACGAAGGCACCCGCCACCCTGAAGAGATGGTGCTCATCACTCAGAGCATCCGCGAAGTGAACCAGATAATGGGCACTTATGTGGGGATCGTGCGGTCGGATTTGCGCCTTGACCGGGCGTGGAACCGCCTCGACATACTTTATGAGGAGACCGAGAAACTCTTCAAATGTTCGAAAGCGTCGCGTGAGATTTGCGAACTACGCAATATCATCAATGTGGGCTATCTTATCATGCGCCAGGCTAAAGAGCGCAAGGAATCGCGCGGGCTTCACTACACAATCGATTATCCGCCCAGGAAGTGATCCGTTTCAGGCGCGGGCTTGGCCTTTGGGCTGAGGCATGGGTATAGGGCAATTTTAACGCCTACAAAACGTTATATCTAAAACCCTCGTATTCCCATAGCAGCCATTATGTCAATCCGATATCTCATAACAGTATTTGTGGCGCTGTTGGCGGTCTTTGCCGCCGGCGGCAGGGAGCTGACGCTCGAACAGGCTGAAAAGGAGGCCTACTATGGCGCCGAGATGGTGAGTGCCGGGGGAGAAGGGGCGCACACGGTCGACAATCCCGGCAGCGGTCGCCGGCCGGTGTTCCGGGGGAAATACCACAAAGTGACTGAGGAGGGCGATACTGTGCTGGTGCTCGTGTTCAACGACATAACCGTCTACCCCCCGATGAAGTTCAAAAACAAGAAGCAGAAAGAGTTTTTCTGGCGCACTGTGCGCGATGTGAAGAAAGCCCTCCCTTATGCCAAACTCATCTGCGAGACCCTTATCGAAACCTATGAATACATCGAGACTTTTCCCACACAGCAGGAGCGGGAACAGTATCTCAAGGAGATGGAGTCATCGGTTTTCAACCAATACAAGCCGGTGTTGAAAAAATTCTCGCGCAACCAGGCCCGTATGTTAGTCAAGCTTATACAGCGTGAGACCGACCAGAGCGGCTACGAGATCTTGAAAGCCTTTCTCGGTTCATTCCGCGCCACTTTCTGGCAGGGTTTCGGCCGGCTGTTCGGGGTGAGCCTAAAGGGTTCCTACAGTCCCTCGAAAGATGAGAAAGATGCTATCATAGAGCGGGTCTGCATCGCTGTGGAGCAAGGGGAGCTGTAAAGAATGTGGGTCATAATGGCTCATCCGGGGCGTCGCCTGAGGGCTTCTGTCATCTGGACTATTCTTTGCCAGGCAAAGCGCTTCGCGATTACTGACGACACCCTCTCCATCCGGATGTAAATAGGTGCTGAACTTCGATTACAGTTTTATGTAGATGCGGCGGGTGTAGAGCGGATAGGCGATGACGCCCATCAGCAGCATTAAGCTGACGGCATAGGCAGCCGAAGCCGTATATGGGTCGGGGAAGATTGTCAGGAATCCGGCATATATGGCCGGTTTGCAGCTGAGAACACTGATGATGATTGCGAGAATCTCGCTGCCCACATATAGAAACAGTGGGTTCACACCGAATGATTCAAAGAAGCGGCTCCACCTCCGGTGGTTCTGCATGTCAATGAAATAGAGCAGGGTTGCCAGGAGCATTGATGCCAGTCCGGTTGTGACGAGCACGAATGTGGGCGACCATATGCGTTTGTTCAGCGGCATCCATTCCGACAGCATGAATCCCGCGGCCATCAGAGTGAATCCGATGACGAAGAGGCGCACAGTGCGGTCGGCCAGCGTTTTGCGGCTTCTGACCACCGCGCCGCAGCAGAAACCGATGATTGTGTGTGCCAGTGCCGATATGGTGGCGGCCACCCCTTCGGGGTCGACGGGGGATTTGTGATACAGGTGGTTCTCTCCGAGCAGGAAACCCCTCATACTTGACGCAATAATTTACATCGATGTAAGCGGCTGCCAATGGCGGTTGCTTCCGGCAGAATACCCCAAGTGGCAGACCGTCTATTACTATTTCAGACGCCGGGGAGCGATGGATGCCTTTGCCGAACTTGAGGACGGACTTGTGGCGAAAGTCAGGCTTAGAAGAGGCGAGTCTCCACAGCCCACTATCGGAGCTGTCGACAGTGGGAGTTCCCGTTCCGCCCTCCCGCGTTCCCAAAAGGTAATTGACGGCAACAGGAAAGTCAAAGGCGTGAAGCGCAATATAATAACAGACAAGGACGGTGACATTCTGGAAGCATCCACTACTCCTGCCAATATTCATGATTCCAGATCCGCATACGCTCTGGTGGCAATGCTGGTCGTCGCATTTCCCTGGATAAGGCGTATATACGCCGACAGAGGCTATCGCGGTAATTTCATAGAGGAGGCCAGGCATGATTTTGGAATTGACGTAGAGATTACACATTCAAATTATTCCGGTCAGTTTGTCCCGGCAAAGAAAAGATGGGTCGTGGAGAGAACATTTGCATGGCTTGAAAACTTCAGAAGACTGTGCAGGAATTACGAGGAAACGACAGAATCAGCCAACGAAATGCTCATAGTCGCAGCTGTTGTTATTACTCTCCGAAAACTCACTTCTGTTAACAATCGTTTTTAAACAAGCTCTTAAATAAAAAAAGACTGTAGCTTTAAAACCGAAGTGCAAAAACTTCGGTGAAGTTTGGTCTGTATTCGGAGGGGGGCAAGCCCTCCCAAGCCCGTCGCCCCCTCTGCTGGCTTACAACGCAACAACGGCGAGCACAGAAAATATAAATGGCACATACTGACCATAGCTACTGATAACGACAGCGATTTCATGTGTCACAGGTGGCTGGCTCTCAGGCTTGATTCTGTAGTGTATTTTGCAGATCCATTTTGTTCGGGACAAAAGGGTGCGGTGGAAAATGCAAACGAACTATTGCGCCAATATTTCCCCAAAGGGACTGACTTCAGAATGGTTGAACAGGCCGGGCTTGACTGCGTACAGGCGAAAATCAACCGCAGACACAGAGAAAAACTGAATTTCTCCTCGCCAAAAGTTGAGTTCTTCAAGGCGGTTTAGATGATTTTGCACTTGCCAGTTGAACCTGCATGCACTTTATTGTTGACTCTTCAAAATAAAAAAAGACTCCCAATATTTGGCTATTTGAAAAAAACTTCATAACTTTGCATCGCTTTTAGGGAAAAGCCCATGGGGCTTCCAAAGCCATGATTCGCTAGCTCAGCTGGTAGAGCACAACACTTTTAATGTTGGGGTCCTGGGTTCGAGCCCCAGGCGGATCACGATAAGATTTATCAAATCGAAGAAAACCTCTGAAAATCAACGATTTTCAGAGGTTTTGCTTTTTGCCTCCTACCCCAAATCGGCGCAATATACGGCAATATCCGGTGTGCAAAAAGGGAGCAAGAAATTTTACACTGAATTTGCTCCCTTTTTAGGGGTTATTGGGTTGCTTTTCAATATTTTGCGCCGATTGTGATTGCATTTCTCCTGCTCCCAGAGGGAGCTTCCGAGGGAACGGATTGCAGACATTCCGGCACTTTTGTCAAAGTATGGAAAACCCAGGGTCGGATGACCCCTTTGGCTAAGGTCGATTTGCCCCCTGAAAATATTTTATTTTTGACCCCCTTAGAGATTGGCCGACGGGGTCAGTTTTATTTTGGTTTATCTGTTTTTGAAGGCTTTGAGCTTGCGGACACTTTCACCGGTAAGGGTGATGCGGTGGGCGGTGTGGACAATGCGGTCGAGTATGGCATCGGCCACAGTCGAGTCACCGATCGCATCGTACCAGTCCAGTTCGGGAAGCTGGGATGTTACGATGATTGACTTGCGTCCGTGACGGTCTTCGATGATTTCCGTCAGATGGGCGCGTTCCTTTGCGTCGAGTGGAACAAGGAAAAGGTCATCGAGTATCAGGAGTTGAGTTTTTTCGAGTTTTTTCAACTCGGTCTCGATTGTGCCCTCGTTTTTTGCGATTTTCAGGGTGCCCATGAGTTTTGAGGCGTTTGCGTAAAGGACTCGCATTCCGGCCTTGCAGGCCTCGTAACCCAATGCTGTTGCCAGATAACTTTTCCCAGTGCCGGAACAACCGGTTATGAACAGGTTGTCTCCCTTGCGGACAAAATCAAGCGAGGCAAGACGCTCCATCTGGTTGCTGTCGAGGCCACGCGGCAGGGTGTAGTCTATCTGTGCCATTGAAGCGTCGCCATATCGGAAGTTTGCATTTTTCACCAGCCGCTCGATATTGCGTGCAGCCCGGTAGTCCCATTCCCTGGAGAGCAACCAGTTCAGAAAGCTGTCTGGTGTCATTATCTCTGCAAGAGTGGACTGGAGGCTTTCGGTGAACGCGGCCGCCATGCCGTGCAGGCGCATGCGGTGCATGAGGTCCATAGAGATGGTGTTTCGGTCCTTTTCAGGAGTTATGGGTGTCGTCTTATCGTTTGTTTCCATTCTGTACGTTGTCGTTATTGGTTGATTGTTTGATGCTGGCGGCAAAATATTCTTTACCGCGTATATTGCAGTAGGCCGGTGTCAGACGTTCGTTGCCGTCGGCATCAGCCCCCGGCAGATAATCCGCGTCGGCCCCGGACTCAAGGATGTCAACCATGTCGCTGACACTGTAGAGGCGCGCATCCATGGCCGCGGCACAACCTGATACAAGTCGTTCCTGTCCATACTTTTTCTCCAGTTTCATGATGCCTCGGCATGCCCTGAAGGCGAGTTCCGGATAGCGTCTGTCTTCGATGACCGTCCGCAAATAGTGTACTACGATATTGTCAATCTGAGCCGCGCGTGAAAGCAGTTCTTCAATGTCACTCTCGCAGCTCCCTTTGCGCCCCGGCAGGTTGTGTGACGGCTTGGTGGTATATTCGTAAGGAGTGTCGTTGCGGTGATGTGTGGTCACATGGGTGAAGCCATGAAAGATATCGATTGTTTCAGCATCATAGACTATCTCCACACGTTTGCCGACATATTGCACAGGCACACTGTAATGATGTTTGTTGAGGGTGACGTAACTGTTACGCCGGACTGTGGCGACAGCCCGCTGTCTCATCTGATAGCGGTTTGTCGGCAATGGATGCAGACTGTCCTTTTCGACAGCCTCGAAGAGTTGACGGCGTGATTCCTTGCGGCGGGTAAGATTCCGGGCGTTGAATGCCGCAACGGATTTAAGAATGGCTTCGTTGAGCGATTCCAGATTATGGAACACCATCCCCTCAAGGTCTACATATACTGACCGATACATCAGTTTTACCGCATTTTCCACCAGAGCCTTGTCCTTGGGATGGCGCACGCGGGCCGGTACTACGGCACAGCCGTAATGGTCGGCGAAAGCCTCGAAGTCAGCATTGATTACCGGTTCGTTGCGGTCGCTGCGCGTGACGGCGGACTTCAGGTTGTCCGGCACAATCGCACACGGAGCCCCTCCATAAAAATGGATGGCGTTCTCGCACGCCTTGATGAGGTCCTCCTTCTTCTGCGACCACACGGCCTCGCAGTATGTGTAATGACTGCACGGAAGTAGCGCGACAAACACCTCGACTTTCCGCGCCTCCGCTGTTGCTTCGTCAACTATCTCCAGTCGGTTTCCGGCAAAATCGATATACATCTGGTCTCCGGCGCGGTGCTCGACATGACCAATGGCGTTGGTCTGCAGCATGAACTGCCTTAGCTTCATTCCGAATGATGCCTTGAGGTATCCATCGGGATGTACGGCACGGTACTCTTCATAGAGTTTCTTGACAGTCATGCCCCTGCGGGAAAGCCTGGCCGCATATTCAGGCAATAGGGCTTCGAGCCTGATCTGCCGTTCTGACGGCTGACGCTCCCTCGCTCCGGGTATGGCGAACAGTTCCTGTAGCCGCGCGTCGCTCAGCGACGGCAGCTTCTCAGCGGGGATACCGCTGTCCTGATACATCCTCACGTAGCGTCGCACCGTGTTCCGGGAGATGTCAAAAGCACTGCTGATGCTTTTTATTCCCATTCCTGATGCGTAACACAGGAGAATGTTTTTTAATTTTGTATTCATGTTTCTTTGAATTATATCCCCGTCGGCCAAAACGGAATTCAAAGATACATATAAAATCCCCTGCTGACATTTCGTCGACAGGGGTCATTTTTATTCTGGGCAAAAGGGTCAGTGCAATTTTGGCCAAAGGGGGCAAATCAGCCTGACTCAAGGGGTCATCCGACCCTGGGTTTTCCAGTCAGTGGCAATATTTTTAAATGTTGCGATTTTATCACCGCCCCAAATTGTAGTTTTAAGTATGGGATTGAATTTATATATCATAATATCAATTAATTATTATTTTTCTGAATTTATTTCCAATACACGGCCATCGTTTAAGTCAGAATGTGAGATACAATGCCCAATCTTTACGATTGATTCATTTGACAAGCCTAAGCCTCCCATATCAACCAGCGCTTTTAGGAACAATGGCACCATCTTTACTGCAAAACCTTCGGTCAGACGATAACATAATATAAATAATATGTATAGCCAAATATGCTTCTTGGTGAAGAAGTCTTTGAATACATCTAACAATGAAACCATTGCACCTCGGAAACTTGCCGGCGACTCTTCATTTTTCGAGCCGGTAGGCAGGAAGAACCAATGATAGATTGCGACGGCAACCATCACGCATGCGATAATTCCCATGATAATCATCCATGCATATTTAGCCGCATTATCCGGGTCCTCGGCCTTAAAATGAGTAATAATGGCTCCGGCAAGATACACCAGTCCGCCGTTGACAAGCACTTTTGCAAGATTGTAGAAAGCACCTTGCCAACCGATATACTTCGCCTGTGTTTTCTTATCTATTGCTGTCAGATATATACCGTCGGTAGCGATGTCATTCGTTGCGCCACTTATTGAAATCACAGCCATTATAGCTATGGCAAACGCAAAGAAATCAGGAACCGGCAACAGAAACGCTATCAAACCGAAACAGATACCGCATAGCACAAACTAAGGCAAAATGCTTTTTGGTATAATATAGTTCCAATAAAGGACTCCAAAGAGGCTTAATCGTATATGGCAATATCAGCAGCGACGTCCAGAATGTTATACTAGCCTCATCAATGCCGAGGTCGGCAAACATTATGACCGATGCTAAAGATATGGCCACAAATGGCAGTCCCATTGCAAAATATGCAGTGGGAATCCAAGAGATGGGGGAGATTTTTCTACGGTCTTGCATCATTGTTTACTCCAAATGTCTCTGACGGAGTTGCATCCATTACAAATTCAAGTGTTCCGCCATTCTTTATTTGGTCAAATTCGATATATGATTTTTCGTAAGGCTCTCCGTTGAATCTGACTTCCTGTATATAGATGTTATCAGCCGAATTATTATGAGCCTGTATTTCCAACCTCTTTCCATCTCCCACTTCAACAATGGCAGAATCAAACAAAGGAGTACCGAACACAAATTTTCCGCCTGTCGGTTCCACTTGATACAATCCCATAGAAGACAATACAAACCATGCCGACATTTGTCCGACATCTTCGTTGCCGCACAAACCTGCCATACCGTCATTGTATAAATCATTCATTATCTGACGGAGGATAGGCGCAGCCTTATATGGCTGTCCCACATAATTATATAAATAGACCGTGTGGTGACTCGGCTCGTTACCATGGGCATATTGGCCAATCAAGCCGCTGATGTCTGGCGATGCATCGTCACCGAGCTGTCCTTCAACCGTGAAAAGCGAATCAAGCTTGTTGACAAACTCTTCTTCTGAGCTAAACAGATTGATAAGTCCATGTGGGTCATGGGGTACAAGCCATACATATTGCCAACCATTGCCCTCGCAATAGTCATCGGCTCTGTGTGTAGTCGCAAACGGATTAAATACCTCGTCACGGAATTTTCCGTCCATAGATTTTCCGCGCATGAAATTGGTCTCACTGTCAAAATATTTGCTGTATGAAGCGGCTCTCTCTTCAAAATAATTCTGGTCTTCTTCCTCTCCGAGCAGGGCAGCAACTTTGGCAACGGCATTGTCAGCAATGGCATATTCAAGACCTTTTGCCACACTTTCATCGCATCCGGGTGCATCATATGGCACGTAGCCATATTGTTTCAACGCGCCGAGCGAGCGTTCGTCAAGCAGACAAGATACCTTCATAGCTTCATAAGCCCCTGCTGAGTCACTTACAAAGCCCTTCATCAACAAGTCGCCTAAAACGATAACTCCCGGATTGCCAATCATGCAATTTGTTTCATTACCGTGCAGATGCCATACGGGTAATTTACCCTGCTGACGATAGATGTTTATAAAGGTGTTGGCATAATCTCCTTGCAAATCAGGATGTATGATAGTTGAGAGTGGATGAGCCGCACGATATGTATCCCAAAGAGAGAATATGGTGTAATCTGCGAATTTACCATCGGTATTATAATTCTGACCATCAGCACCACGATAATCACCATTTACGTCGCTGAATACCGCCGGGGCAAACATAGTGTGATATAAAGCCGTATAGAATTTACGTTTGTCGGTATCGCTGTTACTTTTGACATCAATCTTGGCGAGCTGTTTGTTCCACGATTCATCAGCCGATTTGGCAACTGCATCGAAGTCCCAGCCACTGTTCTCGGTCGTGAGATTAAGCTTTGAATTTTCTACACTTACAGGCGAAACGCCAACCTTCATAAACAGAGGTGATGAATTCGCGTCAAAGGCAAAAGTCATGTCCCTATTGTCGCCATAATGAGCGACGAACGGCTGTGAGAACTGAGCTGTGAAATAGATTTTCTGGTTTCTCGCCCATCCTTTTGAGTAGCGGTAGCCGGAAACAGTGCTATCGTTTTCAACCACAATCTGGGTTTCGGTAGGCTTGTCCCAGCCTATACCATAGGTCAAATTTAATTTGACATAGGCTGTGTCAGCGTCAGCCGGGAAGGTATAGCGGTGAAATCCGGTGCGTGTGGTGGCTGTCAGTTCTGCATTAATTCCAGAATCGTCAAGTACAACACTATAGTAACCGGGACGACACACTTCTTTATCGTGGGTAAATGCTGAGCTGGTATCTTCTTTGTTTATGACAGGCAGCACTAATATATCGCCTAAGTCGCCTATACCCGTCCCACTTAAATGGGTATGGCTGAAGCCGAGAAGGGTTGAATCTGAAGCGTGGTAGCCTGAACACCAGTCCCATCCTTTAACAAATTGTGAGGGGCCTAATTGAACCATGCCGAAAGGCACATTTGCCCCCAAAAACACATGGCCGTGATCGCCAGTACCGATAAATGGGTTCACATAGTCGGTAAAGTGCGTTTCAGAGTCTTTATTATGGCTATCTGAACACGATATTCCTAAAAGGGGCAATGTTATACCCACAAGCAACTTCCCTATATTATTCAACGTCCTTTGAGTCAAGTTGTGATAATGCAAAAGCGTAAGCACCAGCTGATATTGCCTTGCTGGCTCCAATTTCAGAGAACACTACGCCAAGTCGTTTCATGGGATCATATATCACCTGGATATCCGTACCTGGAATCATTATGGTCTGACGTGCGCCAGCTGAGAATTTTTCAAATTCTTCTGGATTGTCAAGGTAGAACACTTCCGGCTGCACACACTTGACCATTGTGCCGTCAAGCGTGCATACTGTACCTCTTAATTCTTTGAGAATTGCGTCAATCATTAGATGGCGCGCTGCTGTTATGCCACCGCCGATTACTATAATGCCGTCAATAAGAGAGGCTGCCAAGGCCATAGAGAAACCGGCGGTCTCACCCATTTCTGCGAAAGCCTTCTTGGCTGCTTCTGAGTCACCAGACTGTTTGCCATCAGCAATCTCACAAATGTCCTTAGGTGTAAGGTCAGTGCGTTCGTCACCGCTAAGTTCGCGATATACACGCTTTATAGCGCGAACCGACACTCCCTCCTCTGCCATTATGCCATGCTTGGTCTTATGAGGCAGACAGAATGTCTCTACACAGGAGTTATCACCGCGGTTCAGTTTGCCATCTACAACAATGCCGACACCAAAACCTGTACCGAATGTATAACCGATGAGGTTATTATATTGCTTGGCGCTACCACTTGCCTTAAGTTTCTTATTGATGGCCGGCAGCGCGCCGCACAATGCCTCGCCATAGGCAAAGAGGTCTCCATCATTATTAATATATACAGGGATACCAAACTCACGTTCAAGATACGGACCTAAGGCAACTCCGTTGCGGAACGATGGGAAATTGGGCAGATAACCGCCAATAATGCCATTGGGATAATCGGCCGGACCGGGGAATGCGAAACTTATTGCCACAGGTTTTTCATCAAGCGACTCGATGACTTCTTTAAAACCTTTGACGATAGTTGCGAGACACAAATCAAGGTCATGGGCGTTTGACGGATAGGTTATTGGCGTGGTGATATATTCACATCCACGCATTGCACCGAATACCAGGTTAGTACCGCCGGCATCAAGTGTAATGACAATTCGTTTATCAGTTCTATACATGGTTATTATATTATGTGATGGTTATTTATTTCGAGAGAATGGGTATGGATAATCTTTTTCGTCCTTACCCCACTCAGGGTTTGGCTTAGCGCTTTTCTTGATGATGATATGTTTGCCTGATTTGAGGTCATCTAATTTAAAATAAGTCGGAATATAGGGCTTGCCGTCCATGAATCGGCGTCGGCCCTTATTTTCAGTATAATCAAAAAGTTGTGTCGGACCGCAATTATTGATTCTTGAAGATTTTGCGGCCGGCCACAATGTAGAGGCCCGGTCGGAGACTGTCAAAATCCGCGTAAGTACCCGTAGGCACTCCCTGGAGATTATATACAGGAGCTTGGGGCGAAATGCCTTCGATGTCAACGGCAACGTCTTCGACGCCGCTTTGGCCTTCACCTTCGTCATAGTAGATTGAATAGCTTGTAGCGCTACTGGTGGTGTTGACGTAGGCATGGAATGGCTCGAGTTTATCGACCGGCACAAAGTTTTCTAAATTTTCGTCGATGCCGAACATCTTGTCCTTGGAGCCGGTAGAATAGCACGGCAACATCTTTACGTTCTTGGGCACAAAGTTGTCGGTGTGTTCTCCGGATATCTCTACAAGTACATTGGAGCCTGAGAATGTGACGTTCTTGCCTGTGTGGTCGAACGAGGAACCGTTGAGATTGCCCGCAAGACCGACGAAATAAGGTGTATTTGCCTTTATTTCGGAGGTATGTGAGAAACGCAGTTGAGCGGCACGGTTGCCTGCAAAACGTTTCACAAAGATTTTCTTGTCGAGGTCGTCCTTGGAAGTAAACCAATCGACCTGAACACCTTCGATATCGATCCGGTCGACATCGAAGGGCAGCGCAAGTGTACTCCATGTGGGCATATTCTCTCTTGTGTAGCTTGCCGTCTGGGCCGTGAACGCCATGGGTATGTATACATTATAGCCATCTTTGAATCCGGCTTCCACGGCCTTGCCGCCTATAACGATATTGGTTATATACTTGCGCATGATCGTTTCCATTCGGTTTGAGATCTTAACATTCTCGTCGTAATATAGCACGAGGTTGGGGTTGGCGCTGCTAACGGCGATGGAGCGGGGCGACGAACCGTATAGATACAGTGCCGCAATATCTGCAGGAACCTCGTAACTTGAAGTCCCAATCTTGGGAAGCGCCATCATGGTGCCGTCGGCCTTCCACATACAGTCGAGATTAAACATGCGGTCGATATCGCTTATTGTGCTCGACGCACTGACGTTGGTCGAAGACGACAGCAGGAAATTGTGTACGCCCAGGTTGTTGGCAGGCTGAAATTTGTAGTAAATATCGGCGGTAGCGCCGGCGGGGATACTTATGGTGTTGCCTGAAGAAAGTTTACCATCAACAAAGAGATAAGTCTCGCCGTAGAAATCATTGCCGTTGTTGGTAATGTTGTAGACTACTTTTTGCCATTGTCCGACTTCGGTGGCACCCTCGAGATTGAGCGAATTGACCACAAGTTTGCTGCCCATGCCGGGTTTGACTTCAACGGTCATTTCATCACCGCTGACGACAAGCTGTATATAGTTTCTGTCGGAATGGTCGTCGGCCAGCCATTCCTGGCTGTCGGCCAGTCGGGAAATGCCCGACAGCTTGTAAGTGCCGTCGGCAAGGTTCTGCAGCTTTATCGAAGCATTGAAATTATAGCGGTACGACGGATACATTACATATTTAGCAGCGGAAATGGCGTCGTCAACGATGGTATTGTCGTCGGCTGTCAGGCGGAATGCATGCTCGACGGTATACTGATTCATCAGGAGGGTACGCAGATCGTAGGTGAAACTTAGCGAGAATACACCGTCGGAGTTCTTGCGTATCTTGCTTTGACCGGCACTGATATTGGAGATCGAGGCACGGACGGTTTCCTGACTCGGTGCGACATTAGCCGGCCACAGGTTGATACACACGTTCTGTCCCATGGAATAGCCATTGGCATCTGTAGAGCCACCTATGCCTTGATTATCGGGAGCCATAACGGTGAGGACGAAGTATCCGTCGTCCCAGCCGCCCCATCCCCAGTTGATGTGGAAGAGGCCGTTGCCGTCATATCCGTCGGCCACAAACTCATGACCGCCTGTACGTTCATAGTTGTCGGCACCCATCAGCAGCGGACGGCCGGCAGAGAGTTCGTTGTAGAACAGATCTTCCCACTCCTGGTAGGTGTAGTTGAGCTGATCGGCTATATATGCATCCCTGTTGTAACCAAAGTAGTTTTTGAGGGCATTGAGTGCATTATAGGATGTGGCACCTGTAGCCCCGGCATAACCCGACTGCATGCCGTGGCCGGCGTATAGCATCAGCTGTGCTACGGCTTCTTTTGATTTTTGGCTCGACCGGCTGTCGTATGTATCGGTCATGTTATCCCAGTCGAACACTACCGGAGGCAGGGCTTCGGTAGTCCTGACGTTTCCCGACCAGTTGTATGTGTATGAGGGAATTGCTGCGCAGGCGTCCTGGGGCCATTTCCAGTAGTACATTATCTGGGTCGTTGCGGTAGCAACGCAGCCAGTGGCGCTATGTGCGTAGGTGGCTCCGGTGTTCTGGTCGACATACGAGGGTGTCATGATATTGAAGGGATCGCCCTGATTCCATTTGCACGTCACCAACGGTGCGATGGCAGTCTTGTCGGCCACGCGTGCGACATTGTTGGCCGTGAGGACTTTTTTCTGAGGTATGCCGGCCTCAATGCTTTCGACGGCTTTGTCGAGGCTTTCGAGCCAATATTTCAATGGCTCGGGCATATTGTCGGGATTGAGCGATCCGTGGTCGGAATAGCCCAGAACCGCTTGCGTGCGGTCGCTGCCGGATGTGACGATATAGCCGGCATCGCCGTTGATATTGAAAGCATAGAAGCCGCGGCCTTCCAAAGCCTTGGTAAGCACAGGCTTTTTGCCGGCAACTCGGCGCATGGAGGTCTGCGGGCCGCTCTGCTCGATGAACATGCATGCATTTGCAAGGGCCTGCTGCTCTGTAATGGCGTCGGCATACGCCATTGAGCAACCGGCTGCAAGCATAAGTAGGGTGGGATATATCTTCATCTGATTTCTAATTATTTAGGTGATTAGTTTACGATTGCTTTGATAGTGGTAACACTATTGCTACCGCTCAGGCGGCAGATATGGATGCCCGTCTGCACTGTTACCGACGTCGTTCCTGCCACTACATTGGTGTATGTTTCAAGCGCTCCCGCAACATTAAATATGCTCAGTATGGCATCTTCGGTCGACTCAATGACGAGTTCACACCCATTGAGACGCATAGATGCGGCACCTGGGGCGGAGATATTCAATACGCCGCTTTCATCGCCGGTGAATCGGATATTATGGAACTGCACGCCGGGGCCGACAAATTGAACAAAGACATCATGGACACCGGTGAGCGAGCGGTCGGTGTCAATGCTTACTTCCTGCCAGGGCTTGCCCAGAAATCCCGTGCTTCGGCCCAAAAGGCCCGAATCGGATATGGAGTCGACATAAAGCTTGATATAGGAGCGTCCGCCGGCCGCACTCGTACGCGCGATGGCCCGGTTGAGGCCTTCGCTACCGAAATCAACGTTGCGGAAACAGATGTAGCCATTGGTTAAAAACGTGGGCGTGGTGTTGGGTGTGTCGCCGTCGGCATGCTGATCATCGAGTTGGGTAAACTGGATGTCGTCGAAGTACATTGCTTCGAGACCTTCGGCCGCATTCTTACTGAACATGCGGTTTACATGCGCGTTGAAAGCAACCGACACAGCTGTCGACGAGCCGAAAGCATCGTTGTTTACGTCCTTGAGGTCGTTGCCCTCGATGCGCTTCAGGTCTTCGGCCGTTTTGGTGAGCCATGCCGACCAGATCACGCCGTTGGAATTACCGTTCTGATATGCATGCCAGGCATTTTTTTCAAGCCAGAGCATCGGTTCTTCGAGGTGCTGCGACTCAGCATAGGCGCGTACATAACGCATCAGGATACCTTTGAAACCGCACAAGTCGCCATTGATGGTCTGGCATACACTAATAATTTTGTCGCTGTTGGTCAGGTGGTCGCGCGAACGCTCGTATATTTTTCTGGCATCGCTGATAAACATATCATCCTTGGTATAATCATAGAGGGCCACTGCTGCTCCGAGCATGGTACCCTGGTTGTAGGTCGATACCCAAGAGTTGAAGTCCGACGCCATGGAGCCGTCGCTGTTCCATGCGCGGCTGTCCCAAACTTCACCGGTGTTGGCGTTAAACAGGAGTTTGCGCTGACCTGCATAGATGGTCAAAGCCTTGGTGTACCACGATTTGTCGCCGGTAAGCTGCCCAAGATAGCAGGCGGCAATGGTAGCGGGACAGTTGATGCAAGAGTTGGTGCCAAGTTTATTATCCTGACTTTGCTTCCAAATAAGGGTACCGAAAGGCTGATGTGCACGATTATACACGCGTGTGAAGTTATCTCTGGCAATGTTGAGATAAGCGGAAGTGCCGAAATATTTATATGCACGGAGACATGCAAGAGTCATCCATGTGATGTCGTCGTTGTATTCGTTGTCGCTCCAGTCAGAGCCATTACGGCTGATGAAATTGAGATACAGCTCGTTGAACAGCTCTTTATAGCGTAGATCGCCGGTAGTGGCGAAAGCGTCGAGAATGGTCTCGAACATCTCTGCATCGCCCCACCATCCGCCGCCACCGAGCACATGGCCCACTGGGGCATCGTGATAGTATTGCCGAAGAAAACCGTCCAACATGGCGTCGCGCACACCGGCATCGAAAGCAGTCGGTATGGTGATGTCGTCTTCGGTAATAGTGAACACGCTCAGCGCAGGGTCGGCCACATTCTTGTCGACGAGTGTCAGGGCGGCGCCTTCATCGTTTGACGAGGCGGCCAGACACATATCCTCGTTACCGGCAAGCAGCAGTCGATTGCCGCCATCGCACTGCTCGAGTTTCCATCGGCTCAGGTACATACTGTAGACGCGTTGACAAATTTCCGCACCGGCACTCTGCCGGGTAACGCCCAGATAATAGTTGGTATACAGATTGGCAAATGCATAGGTACCGTCGTCGCCCGGTTCAAGAGACCAACGTTGTGCGGGCACTCGCGTATCACTCCACAAAACTACCGGCTTGGAGTTTTGAATATTGGCATTTTGCACAAATATGGCCTTATCGCCGAGTGATATACTGCAAGTCTTGCCGCTTTCAAGAGCCGACGACTCTAAGAATAAGGTCAGAAAAAATAGGGCGTAAAGAATCTTTCTCAAGGTCAATTTTGATTTTAATAGAGGGAGCACCGGGAAATCAGTACTCCCTCTTTAGGGGTTTATTATTGTAAAAATAATGAAATAATTCGGAAAAACAAATGCTATAGCAGCAAATTACCAGCCGGGATTCTGCACGCACATCTTGTTGCGGTTGATTTCACCCTGCGGAATTGGAAGGAGACTCATACGCTTTATGAATACGCGTTCCTGCTGTTTGATACGCTTGTAGAAGTTGACGTTCTTGTTTTCGTCGGTCTGGCCTACGTTGTTGATGTTGAAACCGGTCATTGTGCCGCCTTCACCGCCTTTATGGTAAGAAGGATATATCCAGCCGTCGATCATCTCGGCGCCGTTGCGCCATTTGCCGTCGGCCACGCTCCAGCGGCGTACGTCGAAGTAGTGCTTGTTTTCGTATGCAAGTTCGAGTATACGCTCGCGATAGATTGCCTTGAGGATGGTTTCCTTGTCGTATGCGGGAAGTATCACTTTTTTGAGGCCGCGGATATCCTTGCCATTGTCGCCTGTCGAGAATCCATACTGACCCACACCGGCACGGCTACGGATTTCGTTGACATACTTGAGGGCTTCGTTGAATTCGCCAAGTTCGGCGCAGGCTTCGGCATAGTCGAGATAAACTTCTGCCAGACGGTATTCACAAGTCATATCCCAGCCTGACTGCTTGGAATAATAGTTCTTGCGGACAATGGTGCCGAAGACAGGATAGTCGTGCGTACGACCGTCGGCGCCTGAGTTGCCGTTGAACTGCATCTGTACAGCGGCGCCTCCCTGGAAATTCCACGGACGGTTCTGGAAGGTAACCGCGAGGTAGAAGCGTGCTTCACGATTGTAGAACTGCTTCATTATCGAAGTGGGGCCTGGATATGTTACCGAGCCACCCGACGATACCGGTACGAAGTATTCGTACGACGAGAGCGGGTCTCTGTAAGCTGTGGTCTGGATGATGGCGTTGGTGCCTCGAACGGCTGTAGGAGGTTCGTTGGTGTCGTATTTGAAATAGTCGGGGTCATCTTCGATGCGAAGACCTTTGTTGGTGAAATAAAGGTCGACGAATTCCAGAGGGATGGTGAGGGCACCGGCGCCTTTGTCGTAGCTCGAAGGCAGGCCCGAGAAACGGGGAACCATCGCGTATGTCTCGAGGCTTGAGTTGGTACGGCCATAGATGAGTTCTTCGTTGGTTGCGCTACCCATGCTGGCATAGAAAACCGACTTGAACGGGCAGGCCTGCGACAGGTCTGTGACCAGATGGTCGTAAACGTCGCGGTAGACGAGCGAATATTTGCCGCTGTTGATGATTTTCAGGGCCTGGGTCTTGACGTCGCGCCATTTGGCTTCATCGCTCTCGGCGGGGAAGAGTTTGGTGCCGTCCTGATTGACAACGTCGGCGAAGTATGTATCGCCGTTATAGAGGTAAGATGCACGGAAGAGGTATGCGTCGCAAAGGAGCATTTCCACAGCCTCTTGTGTAAGACTGCCCTTGTTCTTGTCGTCGTAGGCGCCGCTTCCATCGAAGCTCGACATCAGCACATTCTGGTCGAGAACGGCCTTGAACTCGGATATGATGTAGTCGAAACATTCGTCGACAGTATTGCGAGGCTTCTGATACATGGCGATTTCGTCATCGTTGGAGCTTACATGGTCGCCCATCAGGGGCACGGGACCGAAGAGCTTCATAAGGTTGAGATAGAAGAAGGCGCGGAATGCGCGGGCCTCGGCCTTGGTGATGATTTTTTCGCTTTCGAGCATGGGGGCACATTCGTCGACCTTGCTCATGTAGATGTTGCAGTTGGTGATGCCGATATAGTACTGCTTCCACAGACGGGTAACGAAACTTGTCGACGGGGTAAGGGAGCCCTGAATGATGTCGTGAGTCTCAACCCAGTCCCAGGGCAGGTAACCTTCGATGGAGCCACCGTTCCAATACATGGCTGTGTTCTCGGCGTAGCGGTTAGTGCAGTCGGGATAGAAGGAATAGATGTTGGTGAGCCAACCGAGTGTGAGGCCGCGGTTCTGGAAGATGTCGTCGATAGTGGTGGCATTATTGGGCACATCGTCGAAGTAGCTGTCGCAAGAAGGCAGCGACACCATGCCGGCGGCAAGAAGCGCTATTCCGATTATTTTATTATTTTTCATATTCAAGTCTGATTAGATATTGAAGTTAACACCGATAGAGAAGGTGCGAACGTTAGGATACGAGATACCGTTGGACGTGTTGAGCTCGGGATCCCAGAGTTTGAATTTGCTGAATGTAAATATATTCTCGCCCATAAGATAGAAGCGTCCGCCTTTGAAACCTGCCCTCTGCCATGACTTGGGGAAGTAATAGGATAGGGTCATTTGTTTCAGACGCAGGAAGCTCATGTCCTTGAGCCACCAGGTGCTGGCTTTGTAGTTGTTTTCGTTCGACGGGTCGGTGCCACCCCATGCCAGGCGGGGATAGAATACGTCGGTATTCTCGGGGTTCTCGGGATCCCAGCGGTCAACGATATTGGCATACAGAGTACCGCCGCCGCTCGAACTCTGGAAAGGCATGATACCGTTGCCGGAGAGCAGACGGTCGGCTTTAGCCGTACCTTGGAAGAGGATGCCGAGGCCTACGTTCTTGAAGCGGAAGTCGCCTCCGAAACCGTAGTAGACTGCGGGAATGTCGCCACGCGAGATGCATGTCTGGTCATAGTCGTCGATATGGCCGTCTCCGTTAAGGTCACGATACATGATATCGCCGGGTTTGGTGAGCTGGCCGGGATATGTTTCGCCGAACTGTGTTATACCGCGCTCTTCGATCTGCTCTTTGCTGGTGTAGAGTCCGTCGGCGACATAGCCCCAGGTTGCGAGCACATTGTGACCGCGACGGTCGAGCCAGGGATAAGCGGGAGCGGCCTGGGCGTTCTCGACCACGACGTCTTTATTGTATGTCATGTTGCCGCGAAGAGAAATCAGCCAGTCGTCACCGAAGCGGTGAGTGTATTCGGCAGATACTTCGAAACCTTTGTTCTCCACAATACCGATATTGGCGTATGGGTTTGCCTCGAGGCCTGCGAGGAATGGAAGGTCGGTACGCTCTACGAAGATGTGGTCGCGGCGTTCCTTGAAGAGGTCGACAACGATACTGAGATCGGTATTGAAAAAATTCATTTCCAAACCTAAGTCCTGTTTGTGTACACGCGACCACATGGGAGTGTAGCCGTACGAGCTATAGTGCCAGCTGCCACTTGCGCCGTTACCGGTCCAGTAGTTGGTATAGCTGCCGCCATCGTCATTGAGCTTGGCAAAATAAGTGAAGCGGCCGTCCGACGAGTCATTACCCACGATACCGTAAGAGTAACGCAACTTGAAGAAGGATACAACGGGGTCGAGCGGTGCCCACCAGCTTTCGTTCGAGGGTACCCAACCTACAGCCACGGCGGGGAAGAAGCCGAAGCGCTTGCCAGGCAGGAAGTTTTCGGAGCCGGTGTAGCCGCCGTTGAATTCTGCAAAGTAGCAGCTGTTGTAGTCGTAGGTTGCACGTAATGCCACACTCTGCTGTTTGTAGGGCAGTGTCTTGAAAAGATCGCCGTCGTTGGCATCGAGATAATTGCGCAGGGTAAAGAGGGCCATGGCGCTTACCTTGTGCTTCTGGGCGAACCGGCGGTTGTAGGTCAGGGCACCTTCGAAGTAGAATGTGCGGTACACCCACTTGTCGGATTCCACCGACATGTTTTTGTTGCCTTTGTATTTTTCAGTCAGGATGATGTTGCCGTCGGCATCATAGAGGAATTCGTCGTCGGCCCAAGTACCGGTCTGAGTATTCTGAGTGGCGGTGGGGCCCCAGGTACTGTTATCGACATTGTAGTTGATGCGCTGGTTGGCTCTAACGTCGAACGATACTAAGGCACGCACTTCAAGACCCTTCGACCATTCCCAGAAGCCGAGATCCTGGGTGAGCTTCAGGTTGGTGTTGACCTGAGTGTTGGTCTGTGTCTGATAGCCGCGGCGGGTAAGGGTCACCCAGGGTGAATCGAGTTCGCGGTTGTCGCCCGAGATACCGGGGTTTTCACCGTTGGGATACTGCACGGGGTAGATGACCGGATTGGTCTGCATGGCCTTGCTGAAAATGTCGGTGATGCTTTGCGCGGGATAGTTGCCATTTGTAATCCAGCCGCTTACGCCGACGTCGACCTTTGTGGTCTTGGTGGCCTTCAGGTTGACGTTTGAAAGGAAGTTATATCGATTATATTTGATTTCTGATGAGTAGTCCTGAGCAGGATCCGTCTTGGTCAGGCCTTTTTCGTTATAGTACGACAGCGACACATAATATGTGGCATTGGGGGCACCACCGCGGATGTTGACGTTGTAACGTCCGTTGTAGCCGTACTTATGGTACATCTGGTCCATCCAGTTTACACTGGGATAGAGATAAGGGTTGATGGTGCGGTCGCCGGCCACGGTGGCAGCGTAAGCCGCTTCTTCAGCATTGAGAGGATAGCCGTTGGCTATCTTTGTGTTGGTAATGTACTGGGGTGTGTAATAGATCGAACCTTTTGAGTTCATGTACGCCTCGTTGACATAGTTCATGTAGTCGACGCCGTCGACAAGCGAGGGCACCTTGGTCAGCTGTGTGATGCCTTGATAAACGTCGAACGAGAACTTGGGAGTGCCGGCGACACCAGGTTTGGTGGTGATGATGATTACGCCATTACCGCCGCGCACACCGTAAACGGCTGTAGAAGCTGCGTCCTTGAGCACGGTGATCGATTCGATGTCTTCGGGGTCAAGCTGTGAGAAGCTTCGCTCGATACCGTCGACGAGTACCAGCGGGCCTTCGTTGCGGTTTGTGAGCGTAGAAAGGCCACGGATCCAGATGTCGGCATCGTCCTGGCCGGGAAGACCGGTACGCTGTAAGGCAACCACACCGGCAACGCGACCGGCAAGTACGTTGGTCATATTGGCCACAGGAGCCTTGACGTGCTCCATTTTCAGTGTGCTCTGTGCTCCCAGCACAGAAATCTTTTTCTGGGTTGTGTAGCCTGTAACAACAACTTCGTCAAGCCTGTTGACGGTTTCAGTGAGGATAAAGTCGATAGTTGTAGCGTTAGCTTTTTTCTCAGCGCTCTCGAAACCTATGTAGCTCGCGGTAAGTGTAGCGCCACGTTTTACAGAAATGTTATAGGTGCCGTTGACATCGGTTACAACGGCATTTTGGAGGTTGTCCTTCTGAAGCACGGTTGCGCCGATAAGCGGTTCGCCATCCTGATCCTGGACACGACCGGTGACTTGTAGTATTTCGGCATAACAAGGCAGTGAAAGGAGCATCACCATAAGCAAGGCGATATATCTGATGCCTGATGCACTGATTTTTACCATGATAATAAGATTGTGATTGTTTGATTTGATCCCTTTACATCGGGAGAAGTAAAAGATGTGAGCCGACGCCGAACTGACGCCGGCTCACTATTGATTCGTGTGACAAGTGTTATTTAACAATCACCTTGGCAGTGGTTGTTGCGCCGTCGGAAACAACGGCAACGATATACAGTCCTGCGGGTACGTTGACAGCAGCTTCAGCGGCGTTGACGTTGGCAGCGGCAACCTTCATGCCGGTTGTAGTGTAAACGGCGATCGACGAAGTTTCACCAAGGCTGTAAACGTTGATCTGACCGTTGGTAGCGGCAATGCGTACAGCACTTTCAGCGATTTCGATTTCGCTTTCACCGCTGACAGTGAAGTCAGCTACGGGTACACCCTTGAGGACGGGATATTTGTAGTCTTCGGTGGTGTTCATTACCCATACGTTTTCAAAGTCCCAATCGATAGCGGTGTAGGTGCTTTCGGTGGCAAGTGCGTTGGGGTTCATGGGAGCGGCAGCCTCAACGATACCGCCTTCAGCAGTTTCGTTCTTCGAGGGCCAATCCGAACCGGCGTCCATAATTGCGGTCGAGTTGTAGATGTTACCTGCGAAGTTGACCACAGCTTTCGGATTTTCGTCGGCTCCGTTGCCTGCAATGAAGGGAGCTGTTACAAGGGGCGAACCGCTACCCTGAGCCGAGCAGTTACCGATCGAAACACAGTTCTCGATGGTTACAATGCTGTTATCTTTGTCGATGAGGCCGATGAAACCGCCGACCCAGCCACGTAATGAGGCGCTTGCCTCAACATTCGACAGACAGTTGGTAAGGGTGCAGCCGCCTTCGAGGGTGCAGCCGAAGTAGCCGCCTATCTGCGAGCGACCTTCAACGATACCGTAAGCGTAGCAGTTGAGCATCTCGATGCCATCGGCGTCGCCGGCTACCAGACCTACGTGGTCGTCGCCCTTAACAAAACCTACGATAGCTATATTTTCGAAATAAGCCGAACCCTGGCCGATGAGACCAACGTGGTTAGCGGTTGAGCCGTCGATAGAGAAGTTGGTGAAGCCGATGTTCTTGAAGGTAGCACCTGAAGTCTTGCCGAAGAGACCCTTGTTGGCCGATGCGTCTTCGTCGAATACGAGGTGGAAGTTTTTGACGCTGTGGCCCTGACCGTCGATTGTACCGGTGAACGAAGAGCTACCGTCGTTGCAGAAGCCGTTGAATTCAACACCGGCGAGGTCGATGTCGGCGGTTAATACGAATTTACCGCTGGGGTTCTTGCGGATGTTGACGAACTGATCAGCAGTGGAGATTTCGGTTTCAGCACCATTGATAGATACGTTGACATCGAATGTGTCGCGGCCTTCGAGGGTGAAGAGGCTGCTGATAGCAGCATCAACGCTTACTTTGAAGGTAGCGGTACCGGCACCTGCGACGAGCTCGCCGTCTTCGTTACCTACATAGATGCGGCCCTCTTCAGGAATTACACATGCATAGTCTTCGCCACTGATCTGCGACACAGTCACGTTCTGGCCCCAAGAGCCTAAGATAGTGGTGTAGTTGTAGAATTCAGTACCTTCGATGTATACGAGGTTCACACCGTCGGTGGTGGGAAGGTTGAAGAATGTAGTGGTCAGAGGAGCGTCCATCCATTTGAGAACGGGCAGCATCTTGCCATCGGCTCCGGCGAGGAATTTCCAGTCGTTGGTGAAGTCAAAGCCAAGGGTTTCTGCGTACCATGCCTGGCTGCGTATCTGGGCAGTGGTGGCGATTGCACCGTTGGGGGTGTCAGCATAGCTACCGCTTACGAGTACACCGTCGCGGAGCGAGTATTCGGCAACGTAGTTGTTGTCGAGGGTCATCTGACGGCCGGAAAGAGCAATGATGATGTTGCTGGCGTCGTTGCAGTTCGAGTAAGAAGCGGCAGCTGCAAGGCAGTTGCTGATTACAGAGGGATTGCCATCGCTATCAAGAAGCGAGGAGATACCGCACACGTTGGTGGCACCGCCCTTGCTGCTTACAGTACCGGCGAAGATACATTTGTCGATAGTACCGTAGTTCTGTACACCGGCGATACCGCCAACCTGATAGCTGCGGGTAGCTACTGAGGCGTTCGAGATACAGTTTACGATAGTGGCGTTGCCGTCGAGGTTACCTACGAACGAGGCTACATGGTCGCGGCCTTCGATATAAGAGTTCGAAACGACAATATTGCTGATCACGCCGTTAGATGTGGTCTTACCTGCAACAGCGGCAACGTCGGCGTTGCCCACGATGGTGAGGTTTTCGAAGCCTAAGTTCTTGATGTACTCACCTGCGAATTCGCTGATGAGAGCGGCTTTGTCGCGGTCGCTGTTCTTAAAGGTGAGGTTGCGGATGTAGTGGCCCTGACCGTCAATATTTCCTGAGAAGTACGGTACAGGAGTGTATTCAACACCTGTCATATCGATATCGGCGGCGAGAGTGAAGTTTGCCGAGGGGTTCAGCGAGAGTTTCTCCATGTCGGCAGCGGTTGCGATGGTGCCGTCGAAGCCGGTGACTGTGAATTCGATAGAGCGTGTATAGCCTGCGCTGAAGCTGTCACCGGCGGTACTCATTGTGATGGTGACGTTGCCTGCTTTGAGGAAGCTGACTACGGTGCCTTCGATCGAGGCAACCGAAGCGTCGCTGGTGGTGATGCTTACGGTGCGGCCGAAGGTGCTGATGGGATGGAGATCGAGGGTATTGTCGACATATACGTCGGTCGATACTTCGCTCACATAGATATAGTCGCCGGCGATGGGCAGGGTCATGCCTGCAAGCACGGGGAAGCGGCCGTCGGCCAGACTCCATGCAGAGCCGAAGTTGAGGGCGGTATAAGTGGCAGCCAGCTTAAGGTTGGCTTCGGGGGTGATGATACCGTTGAAGTCGGCCGACATGTTGCTCTGATCAACCACTTCGGCACTCTGGTTATATATTACAGTAGCAGACGAAACGAGGTTGTCGGTCGATACAAGGATAGAGTTATCGTTGTATGTGCTACCTACGATACCGCGGGTTTCGCGTTGGTTGTCGTTGTCGGGATTGTAAGCAGTACCCTGGAGCCATTTGGCAGCGCAGACATTGTTGGTTACGGTAGTGGTGCCGTCTTCAACGAAGCCTACGATACCGCCTACACCGGCCCAGCCGCCGCAGACTGCTTCACCAAGGAATACGTTGTTGCTTATAGTTACGGTGCCTTTGGTCCAGCCTGCGATACCGCCTGCCTGATAGTCGCGGGCATATACGTATGCTGTGGAGAGACAGTTTTTGACGGTAGCCGAGCCTTCGCCGGCGTCACCGACGATACCACCGGCATGGTCGCGGCCGCAGAGATAACCCGAAGTGAACACGTTCTCGACAGTACCGCCGTCGCAAACGCGGCCGGCGAGGATACCTACATGCTCATTACCGAAGATGTTGGCTTCTACGATGCATACGTTTTTAACAGCACCGGTGACAGCTCCGAAGAGGCCGACCCAGTTGCCGTTTTCGGTGTAAGTAAGGCCTTTGATAGTGTGACCCTTACCATCGAAAGTACCGGTGAAGGGAGCATCGTTGTTACCGATAGGACTCCATGTACCTGTGAGGGTGATGTCGGCGGTAAGCTCATAATCACCCTGAAGATCGTTGCCGATGGCGGCAAGCCCTGCAGCGTCGCTGATCGGAGTGGCCGCAAAGGCACTCATCGACGATGCAAAGGATACTGTCAGAATGGCAAGACCTTTCAAACGTAAGTAATTCTTCATGCTTGAATAAAATTTGTTAATAACTTTGGTTTACTGAATTATTTGACTAATAATTTCTTCGAATTTGATTGTATCTGTATGTCGTTGCATGTGCCAACGAGGATATAGAGGTACATGCCTTCGCTGATGGCGAAAGCCACACGGCTGCGGTATGTTCCGGCATTGCCGTCATTGACAGGCAGACTGGTGCGTTGAAGAAGCTTGCCGGTGAGGTCGTAGACATTCAGTACGAGGTCCGACATTCCTTCGGGCACTGTATATTGCACGTCGGCTTCGCCGTTGCAAGGATTGGGCATGTTGCCGAGCAATTCGATAGCGCAGTCGGCGCTTACGGCCGTAACGTTTTCTATGCCGGAGCCATCGACATAGTGGCCGTAGAGAGCAAACTCATAGATTCGTGCTGTTCGGTCTCCGCCCTGCCCGCCAACACTTACCTGAAGACGGAAGCGGCTTGCAGTGACGGGATTGACCGACCGGCTGACATAGTTGTCGGTATTGCCGGCGACATTGCTGAGTGTCTTCCATGTCGAGCCATCGTAATACTGCACGGTAAAGTCTCTCGTAACCATATCGAGGCTTTCAACGGCGGCATTGAGAAGCGCCCAACGATTTACAACTACGTCCTTGTCGAAGCTGTATTCGAGCCAGCCATTGGCCGAAGTGCAGCACCACTTGCTGAACGAGTCGCCGTCGTTGGCCTTGGCGGGGCTCTCCGAATTGTTCACATAGCCACTGGCCGTTATGACGTCGGGTGTGAGTCGTCCGTCGTCAAAACTCTGGGTGGCGGTGGCTAGTTCATTGGCGGCGGGGAAGGTATGGACTTCCGATGCCACACGCGCATCGTCGTGGTTGTTGTCGCTGAGCGTGGCGGCGATCAGATAGAGTCCCTTACTGTCGGGCAGGACAATTTCGTCCACACCTTCCGGCAATGCCAATGCATACTTATATATATATAGGAAACCAAATGTGTCGTTTTTGCGCGCGGCTACGTTGTGGCTATGGGTGGCGGTGAAGGCTACTTCATCGCGGCGATATTCCGATCCGAAATTGAAGGCCGACTTGGCCTGGCCTACGTAGCCGCCGTAGTAAGGCACCTCGAAGGTAGCTGTCTGGTCACCGATGGTGAAAATGGCCTGGCTGCCTTCGGCCTCGGTCGACAGAGCAAGCAGATAGAGCTTGCTGTGGCCGTTGCGGCGATTGAGTGCGAGTGTCTGTCCGTGGCAACTCAATGCGTTATTGGCGCCGGTGGCCCGACTGCCGATAGCGAAGGAGATATCGCCGGCGGTGATGTAATCGGCCATAAGTTCGGCGGGGAAGGCTTTGACTATACCTCTTGTAGCATCTGAGATGGCGTTGTCGCCACTCATGATGTCGGTATCGTAATCAAGATTGACATACGCCGACTCCGGGGCTGCTGTTTCCACATTCGCAGATGGGGATGCCAGACGCACGGCAAAAGTCCTGAGGCTATAATGGCCGACGTTGAAAGTCATCGTCTTACCGCTTATATTTACTGCAGGAGCCTCAGGCAGATCTTCTTCAAGTCCGTTCACTTCGCGGGCGCTCAGGATATCAGCAGGGAATTCGATCTTGACATCAGCGCGGTCTTCGCCGGTAAGTTCATACGCGCGGATTATATATTCGTCGGTCATCTCAGCTTTCTTCAAAGCCTTGATGGCGACATCGGGAGTATCAACAGTGGCGAATGAGAATTCCTTACCCATAGCACCATTGTGCCCGGGGGCTTCAAAAGCCATCAGCGGCTGATTGAGCATTGCTGCCTGCTGCTGTGTGGGGACGCCCCAGCTGCCTTTATGGGGGAAGAAAGCAACCGTAAAGCGATGATCGCCTATATCCTGAAACTGCTGGTAGGCATAATTCGAGGCTTTTGGAGTATGTATGAGCGACAGACGCAGGTTACCTGCCTTGGGCATATCCCAGCCATATTTCGAGTCGTTGAGTACCGAAACTCCGGCATCGGCGCCGCAAGCCACGTCGGCCCATTGGTGCCCTTGCATCTCATAATGCTGTGATGTGCTAAGTCCGCGGGTAATGGTGCCGAGTGAGAGATCGTAGGTCGCGGCATCTGCACTCGAGCGCAATGGCACGTTTAGTTTAAGCAGGGTACTACGGGTGTTCCAGTCGACCTCGTTGACCATATCAACACGGTCGTTCAATGCGTTCACTATTATATAATGTACAAAGCGGCTGCCGTTTTTTTGACGCGATACACGAATCGACTTGCGCAGCGGCCCGTCTTCGGCTACACTTATTTCGACATTCTCGTCGACTGTGGCTTTAACCGGGCCGGCAACCGTCTCGTATGTGATTTCCCAGGCCGGCCAACTGTCGGATGTGTCGTCGAGCATCACCATCGACACATAACCCATAAGCAGTCGATTGGCTGTCAGATCGTATATGTTGCAGTCGCCGTTGGCATTCAGTCCATAGCGATAAGAGCCGTTTGTAATCTGCATCGATTCCTTATCAAGCTTAAGATCAGAGGTGAGCGTACATTTCTCGCCTATGCGCACGTCGTATACTGCATAACCCAGCGAGGACACGGTGGCCTCAAAGGCTATTGTAGCCATCGAGGTAGCCGCATCATATCCTGCTACCTGAGCGAGAACTTCCTTGCCGTCAGGACCCAATACGCGCACATCAGTAGGGCGCGATGCACATACCATCTGCACCTCAGCCACATCATGGCGTTCAAATGACAGCGGATTATAGAGTACTATCGGCTTACCCTCGGCGCGTGTGTCGAGCGACGCGGTAAATGCTCCGGCAGCATTGATAAATATGTCGCCGAACGTCTTGTTTACCAGTGCATATTCGTTCTGAGAATAGACGTATGCCTTGGGTATCGACGTGCCCGTTATGCCATCGTGGTGTGCTTGCCATAGATTATTCATCCATGCAGTGCGCAGATTCTCAGAAGGATAGGCTGAGACGCCAAGCCATTCGGCCGCCACCGATGCTTTTTCGGCGGCATCGGCCAGCAATTCGTTGCGGCGATTCCAGCGCTTGAGCACAGCTTGTGAGGTATAGGCTCCCACACCATGCACACGCATGGGCAGTTCGCCGTCATAAATGTGGTATTTATCGTTCTTATAGAGTGCAAGATGCTCGAAAACCTCGTCGGGTGTGGCGAGTTTAACGCTTACAGGGCCCTTTGAAGCCACACTATAGTTGAGCCAGTAGGGGGTATTCTCACCGCTGCTGCCCGACTGGTCGTGCAGTGCGCCGCCATGATCGCTGCGCGGCCCCACATACCGTACCTCGGCTGCGACCCCGTAATTTTCGTAGTTGTCGGATATTATTCTTGAAATGGCGGCATCATTGGCCATATCCTTGTTGTACTCTTCGTGAGAGTCGTAGGCATGAGGTTTGTATACGGCATAGATTTGCGAGCCGTCGACGCCCTGCCATATACCGAAAGGTGGCAGAATGTCGTATACCGCCGAACCCCATCCCAACTTTGCGGTGTGAAAGCCCGTCATGCCGCAGTGAGCAGCCAGCGACGGCAGCGTATAGGGGAATCCGAAGCAATCGGGAAGCATCACGTCGTGACCGCCGCGAACGCCGAATTCTTTCTTGTAGTACACCGAGCCATACAGCCAGTTGCGTATTATGGATTCAGCCGACGACACCATCACGTCGTTGGCATCCACCGCGCAGCCCGAGATATTCCAGCGACCGGAGTCGATAAAACTTTGCAAACGGGCATATTGAACCGGATAATACTCTTTCATCCACTTGTAGCGGATGGCGCCTTCGAAATTGAAACGGAAGCTGGGGTATTTGTCCAGCAATGCGATATTATCGCAGAGTGTGTTTTTTACATATTCGTCGATAGTGGTCACCACATCCCAGTTCCATTGAGTGTCCAGATGTGAGTTCGGGATAAAGAGCAGGGTCTTACTGTCGGCCTGCGCTATCGCTGAGACTGCAGGCAGAAGGAGACAGGTAATACCGATTGCGAATTTTTTCATGGTTTCGGGCGAGAGGTCTTTTATTGGTTAACTTATGATGGTGTAAAATTACAGTTTATAGTAGATATAGTGTGGCAAAATGACGTCATAAGGTTATTGGTTTGTGCCAAAATGGTTCATCACCACTCGTCAGTGCTAATTTGTCACAAAATATGAATAAAACTTGTAGTGTTTTTTTTTGCGAGGATGTATTGTATACTTATTACTGTATATTGACAAAATAGAAAAATTTCACTAATTTTGCATTGTCAAGATACGACATTGCCATGAAAAATACTATCAATTTCAAGTTAATCCAAACCAAAGCCGCCTCATTATTCGCGACCGCACGGACGCTGCTATCCAGCCTGACATTATTATTGACGCTGTCGCAAAATATATCAGCGGCTGCTCCCGACATCCACCGTGCCTCGAATATAGAGTCGTTGTCGAATAATTCCGTGATGACTATGGAACAAGACGACAAAGGTTTCCTCTGGCTTGGAACATACGACGGTCTGAATCGATATGACGGCAAGAATATACGCGTGTTCCGTCACGAGATAGGTAACAGATCTTCCCTTACCGGAAACGTTATAACCAAACTTCATAAGGCCCAGAAGGGCAATCTGTGGGTATTGACGACCATGGGTCTTGATAAGTTCTCTACTGACAAGCTCTGCGCTATTGAACACTATGAAGCGATCAAAGGCGTACGACATACCCTGGTATGCGATACCTTAGGCCATGCTTTCGCGCTTTCACCCGAAAACAAGTTTATGTACTACGACCCCGAAGCTAAGATATTCCATTCACACAATCAGCCGGCATGGGTCGAAAAACTATCATATTGCCGGGGATTCATGGGAGGCAACAATACGCTATGGCTCTTTCCGTCGGGTAATCATGCCTACAAAGTTCACTTTGATTTTTCAAATGGCTACAAACCTCAGCAGGCAAAATTCACCTGGCAGAAATCTAAGATATGCGAAGATAAGATCGTAGATGTATTCGCATCAACGCGCGGATTCTATATAGTAACTGATAAGGGCGACCTCATCTATCACGACGAGATTTCCAACAATGTAAGACTAATACGAAATCTCAAGGCCGAAATAGCCAAATCGGGAAGAATAGCAGGAATTGAACAGTATGGCAATGACATAATAATAGGTTTTTTCGACAGTGGTCTTTTACGTCTGCATGATGACAATGCATACGAAGCAGAGATGATATATACCGCAGGTGTATTCAGTCTGCTTCACGACAATCGTCAGCCATTAGTCTGGATAGCCACTGACGGGCGCGGCCTATATAAACTGTGTGATATCAACTCGCGTTACAAATCGATACATTCAAGCCAGTTGCCCGACCTCACCAAACCCATCCGCACATTCTTCACCGATTCACGCAACAATCTGTGGATCGGCACCAAGGGGGATGGACTGTACATACTCGACGACTATCCAACCTTGTCATCAGAGGGAGATATCCCTGCTGAGCGAATAAGATGTCTGGGCAAGCATCCCGGCGCCCCTGGCGACCTTACCACAAATCAGGTGTTCGCCATCAAAGAAAGCAATATAAAGCCCGGGCGAATATGGATAGCCGGCGCGGGCCCGGGAATATCGTATATGGACGGACAATCGTGCGAAATACACAACCTTATACATCCGGATATAGTCCAAATCCACGACTTCTATGAGGCGGGGGACTCATTGCTGTGGTTAGCATCCACTACGCGCGGACTTATAAAACTCGTAACAAATGGCAACGACAAGGTGCTCAGTACCAAAAACTACACATTCCGAAGAGGCAAGAACATCTGCGATGAAATATACACCCTGGCATTCGACGGCCACCACAGCCTGTACATAGGCTGCCGCGGCGGTATAGGCATCATACGCTTCGATATTGAAACCTGCAGTTGCGAGCCATTATCGAGCATCAACAATTCACTGCCCGGACTTGGCGATATCATAAGCCTGGCCTATTCGGGCGACGGCACTCTCTACTTCGGATCGAGCATCGGAGGCGGCATAGTCGACTGCCGTAATCCGGAAAAAGCCGTGCTTACTAAATTCCTTACTGTCAAGGACGGTATGCCCAACGACATGGTACACTCAATCATTCCCGCCGACAACGGCGATGTATGGCTCAGTACCAACAAAGGACTGTCGCGATACAACTACAGCACGTCGAGTCTCCATAATACCAGCGGTATCGCAGGCGATATCAACGAGTTCTGCGACAACTCGGGTTATCGCTCACCAAAGAACGGCGACATTATTTTCGGTGCTCTCAACGGCATAGTATGTATAAACGCCCGGAGCAATAATACCGTCAACAGCGACGGCTCGCCTATCGACATTGTATTCTCCGGCCTGAGAGTCAACGGTATCGAACGCACTCCACAGGACGACTATCTTACAAACGGACTCGTGTTCAGCGATGGCGACGACGTAATAAACATTTCGTTCGCCGCCATCGACTACATCTCGGGCGACTTCATCAACTACTGGTATAAGCTCGAGGGTCTCAGCGACGAATGGGTCAACCTCGGAACCAATCCGTCGGTGACATTTACCAATCTTCAATCAGGGAAGTACAAATTGCATGTGCGCTGCGAAACAGACGGCGAACGCACTCCTACAAAAGCATTCATGCTCCCCCTTGACATTAGGCCCGCATGGTATGCCACATGGCAAAGCTACAGCCTTTATATTCTGGCTTTTATACTTCTGATACTTGGCATAGTACACCGCTCCCGCCAGATTTACACCAACAAGCGGCGAGAGCTCAAACTCCAACTCTATGCAAAGGAACAGGAACAGCTCTTCGCCGACCGTAAAGAGTTCTTCTCCAACATAACCCACGAATTCTGCACGCCTCTGACAATGATCATGAACGTAAGCGACTCGCTAAAAAAACTCGCAGCCGAGAACAAAGACGCGAAAATGAAGCCTTACGTCGACATACTCAGCAAAAACACCCTGCACCTCAACGAACTGGTGCAAGAAATACTCGACGTCAGATATATGGACGGCGATGGGCTGATAAACCTTAAAGTTCAGCCTTTTACTATCGAAAATATAATACAGAGCTGCGTACACGGATACGAAGAAATTGCCCGCCGGAACGATATCATCTTCACCATCAGAATGGAACAGCCCGAACTGGTATGGAACACCAACATTTCGTGCCTTAATAAAATCCTCAACAATCTGATGTCCAACGCCTTTAAATACACGCCTATAGGCGGAGAGATACGTCTGAGCACAAATTTAACATCAAACGACAGTCTTGAAATCTCCGTATACAACACCGGCCAAGGTATATCGGAAGAGGATCGCAAACTGCTGTTCAACAAATTCGCCGTCTTCAACAACGTCGACACCAACGGATACCGCGAAATGGCTTCGCGCCATGGGATGGGATTGTTTATCTGCCATGAGATGACAGTCAAACTGGGCGGCGACATAAAAGTAGAAAGTGTCGAAGGCCAATTCACCTGCTTCACCGTCACCCTTCCACAAATGACAGTCAATACCGACGACGAAAAGGAAATTGGCTTCATGGCAAAACAATCAGCCGGTGAAAATCAACTCACCGACAAACCGCAAATCCTGGTAGTCGACGACAACCCTGATATCTGCTGGATTCTGTCAGAAATCCTGTCGAAAGACTATGTAGTGAGCTTTGCGTCAAACTCCGGCGAGGCTCGTGAATTTATCGAACGCCAGATACCCGCGCTTATCATTACCGACATAATGATGCCCGGAGAAAGCGGTCTTGACTTCATAAAATACATCCGTGCAAATAAATACACCCGCGTACTGCCTGTAATCGTGCTCTCGGCCAAGATCTCCGAGCAGGACAAAATCGAAGGCTACAATGCCGGAGCCGATGCTTATCTTACCAAGAATTTCAACGCCGACATGCTTCTGACCATCGTTGGCCGTCTGATTCAACGCAAGAAAGCCAACAAAGACTACTATCTATCGTCGGAAAGCGCCGTAACTGTAGAAGCCGGCTTGAAAATTCCCAACGAGGGAAAACAATTCTTCGACACCATCCGCCGCCACATCAGCGAAAACATCGATAATGAAAACAAACTCTCGCCGGCGGGGCTGGCCGAAGCCACAGGTACCGACATACGCACACTCTACCGCCGCTTCAAAAAATATACGCCCTATACTCCCGGCGAATTCGTCAAAAAATGCCGCTATTCATACGCCGCCAATCTCATCCTCACCACCGACCTCACCATCCAGGAAATCATATACCGGATAGGAATGAACAACAAGACGGTGTTCTACTCCGACTTCAAGAAAATTTACGGTATGACACCGAAAGAATACCGAAGTTCGAAGCATTGAGGCTTATACCCTACTCTCAACTGGCAAGTGCAAAATTAGCTATTTGACGAAAGAAAACATTTTTAGGAGAATCGAAATTTAGTTTTTTGCGAGGTCTTCGGTTTATTTTGTGCTGGATTTTGCGGATGAAGGGATCCGACAGAACCGAAAAATCTGTCCCTTTTGGAATATATTGCCTAATGAGCTTGTTCGCATTCTCAATGGCACCTTTCTGCCATGAAGAGTATGAGTCCGCGAAAAACACAAGATTGGGGTTCCCGGAACCCTTTGGAGCCAAAGCCGTTGAAATCATCCGGTGACAGCAGAATTCGGATCCGTTGTCCGTGGTGATTGACCGAACAGTGTGTCTGTAAGGGAACAGGAGTCTGATTACAACTTTGGCCAGAGGTTCGGGATGTTTGCCTAGAGGCAGTCTTTCCATTAGCACCATATTCGTGCATCTTTCCGTAAGAGTGACGATGGCACCCTTGCCGTCTTTGCCCACGATGGTGTCCATCTCCCAGTATCCGAACCGTTTTCCATCGGCTTCCGCGGGGCGTTCATGGATACTTACCCTCCCGGGGATGTTCCTGACTTTTGTGGTTCGTGCGTTTGGCCGTGATTCGTTTTCTGCGTTCCATCGCCTTGTCATGAGCCTTGTCCCACAGATAGTTGCCTTTCTCTGTCGAGTTGCGGCTTATTTCCCGGCTGAGTGTTGATTGACTGCACCCCACAATAGAGGCGATATCTTTTCTCGGGGTCTTTCTTTGCAGTAAGGCGAAAATTTGCGACCTTTGCTGCGAGGTTAATTGATGATACATACTGCAATACAAAATTAGTTAATCTCAGGGAGACTTAGGTCTCCTTTTTTTGTATTGTCAGTTGAAACTAATCCTTGGCGCGACTTAATATCGGATTGGGGGAGGGGCTGTGGCTTTATGAAGCCCCATCCCCCAATCCGCCATCAAGTCTCGAACGTCAAAATTTGTCGGGCTATTCAGAGCGAAATTTTGCACTTCGTTCTTGAATCTTCATTGAGGCTTATACCGACGTATTGCAGAATCCCGACCAATCATTCATAAAAAATGACAAAAGCACTGTCAGCGCTCCATATTGCAATATTCATAACCACATTTGCGCCATACAGTACCGCTCAGTGACAAATAGAATCTAAATTCGCAGTAGAATAATTATAACCATACCGACATTATCAGCTCAGCATGAAAGAAGCTAAAGTAATCCTTACGGCATGCACCGCCATCATGATGGCCGCCAACGCCGCGGCGGTATCATCACCCGTCGACTACGTCAACCCGCTCATGGGCACCGACTCCAAAATTTCACTTTCAAACGGCAACACCGTGCCTTCCGTAGCTCTTCCCTGGGGCATGAACCAGTGGATACCGCAGACCGGAAAGATGGGCGACGGATGGTCGTATGTCTACAACGCCGAAAAAATACGCGGTTTCAAGCAGACTCACCGTCCCAGCCCCTGGATCAACGACTTCGGACAATTCTCTCTTATGCCCATTACCGGCGATATTGTTATCGACGAAGACCGACGCGCCTCGTGGTTCTCGCATAAAGCCGAAGACGCACGCCCTTACTACTACAGCGTATATCTGGCCGACTACGACGTGACAACCGAATTCACTCCGACCGACCGCTGCGCCTACTTTCAGTTTACCTTCCCCGACAGCGACAAGAGCTATGTAATTGTCGACGCCTACGACCGCGGCTCCTGGATTAAGGTAATTCCGGAAGAACAGACCGTAGTCGGATATTCCACCCGCAACAGCGGCGGCGTTACCCGAAACTTCCGCAACTACTTCGTAATCAAATTCGACAAGCCCTTCGACAGCAGCAACGTATGGGAGAACAATGAAATCCAGAACGGCAAGACCGAACTCGACGGCAACCACACAGGTGCTGTCGTAGGTTTCAAGACCGCCCATAAAGAAAAGGTCGGCGCTAAAGTAGCCACATCCTTCATAAGTCTCGACCAGGCTTACCAGAACTTCAAAGAACTCGACGGCAAGTCGTTCGACCAGACCCGCGATGAAGCCAAAGACCGCTGGAACGAAGTTCTCGGTGTCATCGATGTAGAAGACGGCAACCTCGACGAGCTCCGCACATTCTATTCATGCCTCTACCGTACCGTACTTTTCCCGCACAAGATGCACGAAGTGACTGCCGACGGGCGCACCGTCCACTACAGCCCCAACAACGGTAAAATCGAAGACGGCTATTTCTATACCGGCACCGGTTTCTGGGATACCTTCCGTGCACTCTTCCCGCTGGTCAATCTCCTCTGGCCCGACGAAGCAGCCAAAATACAGGACGGGTGGCTCAGCTTCTCGCGCGAAAGCGGCTTCTTCCCCGAATGGTCCAGTCCCGGTCACCGCGGCTGTATGGTAGGCAATAACTCGGCATCAGTAGTTGCCGACGCTCTACTCAAAGGTATCGGCACTCCCGGCAACGAAGAAGAATACTTCGCAGCTATGGTACACGGAGCAAACAACGTACATCCGCATGTAGGCTCGTCGGGTCGCTACGGCCACGAATACTACAACGAACTCGGCTATGTGCCCTACGATGTCAACATCAACGAAAACGTAGCCCGCACCCTCGAATATGCCTACGACGACTGGTGTATCTATCAGGTGGCGAAGAAGCTCGGACGTCCTGCAGAAGAAATAGATCTCTATAAAAACCGCGCGCTCAACTACCGCAATGTTTACGATCCGGAAAACAAGCTCATGCGCGGCAAAAACAAGGACGGCAAGTTCCAGACTCCGTTCAACCCGTTCAAGTGGGGCGACGCCTTCACCGAAGGCAACAGCTTGCACTACTCGTGGTCGGTGTTCCACGACGTCCAGGGCCTTATCAATCTGATGGGCGGCAACAAAAACTTCACCGCGCAGCTCGACAAAGTATTCGAGCTTCCGCCCGTATTCGACGACAGCTACTACGGTGGCACCATTCACGAAATCCGCGAGATGCAGATTGCCGACATGGGCAACTACGCCCACGGCAACCAGCCCATCCAGCACATGATATTCCTCTACAATTATGCAGGCGAGCCCTGGAAGGCACAGTACTGGTCGCGCAAGACCATCGACAAGCTCTACAGCGCTACCCCCGACGGCTATTGCGGCGATGAAGACAACGGTCAGACCTCGGCCTGGTATGTATTCTCAGCCCTCGGCTTCTACCCCGTATGCCCCGCATCGAGCCAGTATGCCCTCGGAGCACCGATCTTCAACAAGGTTAACATCAACCTCAAGAATGGCAAAGAAGTAGAAATCAAAGCCGACAAGCCCTCTACACAGAACTGCTACGTCAAAGAAATGAGCGTCAACGGCAAGAAATACAACCACAACTATCTTGACTACGCCACACTTACCAATGGCGCGAAAATCAAGTACAACATGTCGGATACCCCCAATACCAACCGCGGTATCATGCCCGAAGACGCACCCTACTCGCTCAGCAACGAAAATTAACGATGACACTCAGAACCATACTCACAGCAGGAGTCGCAACAGCCTTGAGCTTTGCGGCTTCTGCCGGCAGACACATCGACTACGTCAACCCCATCATAGGCACCAACGGCATGGGTCATACCTTTCCTGGGGCCTGCGCACCTTTCGGAGCCGTTCAACTGAGCCCCGATACGGAGAACGTACCCCATAACATCAACGGCCGATATCAGACCGATACCTACGCCTACTGCGCCGGCTACCAGCATGCCGACAGCACGATAGTAGGCTTCAGCCACACTCACCTGAGCGGTACCGGTCACTCCGATCTCGGCGACGTAATGATCATGCCCACAACCGGCCAGCTGCACCTCACGCCCTCGACTGCCGACAAGCACCTCGAAGGCTACCGCTCGACATTCAGCCACGACAGCGAGGTGACCCGCCCCGGCTACTATGCCGTACACCTCGACGATTACGGCATCGACGCCGAATTCACAGCCACTCTGCGCACCGGCATCCACCGTTATACCTACGCAACCGGCACCGATCTGACCCATATTATTCTCGATATGGATCACGGCATCTATAATTACGATGGTAAGAGTCTGTGGACCTTCATCCGCGTCGAGAGTCCGACCCTTGTAACCGGCTACCGCATCACCAACGGCTGGGCCATGACAAACTATACCTACTTCGCCATCGAGTTCTCCGAGCCCATAGCCAACTACGGCTACAAAGACCTCGAGACACCGCGCTACACCGGCTTCTGGCGCAAATTCGACCTGGAGCATAACTTCCCCGAAATCGCCGGCCGCAAAATCGTGGCATACTTCGACTTCAATATACCCGAGAGCCGGCAGATAGAACTGAAAGTAGCTCTCTCGGGTGTCAGCACCGAAGGCGCCCTCAAAAACCTGCGTGCCGAAACCGATGGCCGCAACTTCGACCAGATTGCAGCCAATGCCGCCGACGACTGGGAGCGCGAACTGTCGATTATCGATATCGAGGGCACCGACGACCAGTTGGCAATGTTCTACACATCACTCTACCACACCATGATCAATCCATCGGTATACATGGATGTCGATGGCAAATATCGCGGCCTTGACCACAATATCCACCAGGCCGATGGCTTTACCAACTACACTGTATTCTCCACCTGGGATACCTTCCGCGCCGAGCATCCGCTGATGAACCTTCTCTTCCCGCAGCGTAGTGCCGATATCGTCAACTCCTTCCTCGCTCACCAGCAGCAGAGCGTCCACAACATGCTCCCCGTATGGTCGCACATGGGCAATGAGAACTGGTGCATGATAGGCTACCACGGTGTATCGGTCGTGGGCGACTATCTGACAAAAGGTGATGCCATCGATGCCGCTGCAGCTTTCAAGGCCATGGATGAAACGGCCAACAACCCGCGTTACCTGGCCATGAACGACTATCTCAATCTCGGATACGTACCCTTCGATCACAACGGTAGCGCCGTATCCGTAACCCTCGAATATGCCTACGACGACTGGTGCCTCTACAACCAGGCCAAGCGCATGGGCAACCAGGCCAAAGCCGACGAATACCTCAAGCGCGCCCTGAGCTACCACAATGTATTCGACCCGGCTATATCGTTCTCGCGCCCGCGCTACAGCGACGGCTCCTGGAAAGAACCCTACAGCATCACTAACTGCTCGGGCGAAGGCTACCTCGAAGGCAACGCAATGAACTATGCTTTCTTCGTGCCCCACGATGTCAAAGGGCTCATCGGCAGTATGGGCGGCGACAAGAAGTTTATCGCCAACCTCGACCGCCTGTTCAACACCGATCTTGACCCCGCCGACTACGCCGAGACCGAAGATGTAACCGCCGAAGGACTCATCGGCTCGTACAACCACGGCAATGAACCCTGCCAGAACATACCTTATATGTACGCCTGGTCGTCAGAGCCCTGGAAAACGCAGCTGTGGGTACGCGAAGTGCTCAACCGCATGTACCGCAATAACATCGACGGCCTCTGCGGCAACGACGACTGCGGCCAGATGTCGGCCTGGTACGTATTCTCGGCACTCGGCTTCTATCCCGTATGCCCCGGTACCGACCAATACGTTATCGGCGCCCCCTACATGCCATACGCCAGCGTACAGCTTCCCGAGGGTAAAACCCTCGAAATCAAGGCTCCGGGCGTCAGCGACAAGAACCGATACATCAAATCGGTGAAACTCAACGGCAAGCCGTACGATAAAACGTACTTCACCCACAGCGACCTCATGGCCGGAGGTACGATCGAATTCGAAATGGCAGCCAAACCCAACCGCAGCCGCGGCATAGCCCCCGAAACGAAACCATACTCACTGAGCGACGAAATCTAAAATCCCACACGATATGAAAACCAATCTCATTGCACTCGCTGCAGCATTATTTATAGCGGCACCTGCCATCAACGCCGCTCATCCCACCACAAGGCCCGCGAAAGACCACAAGCCTATAAAAATCGAAAAGAAATGGCGTAAATACCATCCCGGCAAAATCAACTTCGTGATTGAGTCGCCGGAGACCGAAGGCGCCAAGATATACAAATCGATCGTCAAAGACCCCGACACTTACATTACCGACAACGCACGCCGCGTGCTTCAGACTCTCTACTTCTCGCCCAAGGACAGCATACCCAATATCACCGACATCGACTATGTGGTGCGCGATTTCGACGGCATATCCTACAAAAGCGGCGACGGCAACCGCGTGCGCATCGACTACAGCACCGGATGGGTTGAAAAAAGCTTTGCCGACAACGATACCCTCAAGGTCGACTATGAAACCCGCGGTGTGATCTATCACGAGCTCACCCATGCATTCCAGCTCTGCCCTCAGGGTGCCGGCGTGTACGACGGCAAAAGCCCCTGCTGGTCGTTTATCGAAGGTTGCGCCGACGCTGTACGCGTGGCTTGCGGCTGCTTCAATCAGGACTTCTCGTCGACCGACCGTCCCCGCGGCGGCAGCTGGATGAGCGGCTACCGTCAGACAGGCTATTTCCTCTATTGGCTTAGCCTTAATAAAGATAAAGATTTCATTCGCAAATTCAACCGCACAGCCCTCGACGTAGTGCCCTGGTCGTGGGACGAAGCTATGTACCATATTCTCGGCCGCGATGAAAAAAACTCTGTCGAGAACCTCTGGAAAGAATACATCAACGCTATCGGCGACGAAAATGAGCGTGCGGATGTAGCCAATAAGTAAGCATTATGGCAACAAAGCGCAGTATTCTTTATCTGATGTCGGCCGTGGCACTGAGTGCTGCGGCAGACAACGTCGACCTTTCGCAATATGTCAACCCGCTCATCGGCACCCTCGGCTACGGCAACGTATATCCCGGAGCACAGGTGCCTTTCGGCGGTATACAGATAAGCCCCGATACCGACACCGACGATTACGACACAGCCGCAGGCTATAAATACGACCATCCCACGATGCTCGGCTTCAGCCTTACGCACCTCAGCGGCACGGGTATTCCTGACCTCGGCGACTTCCTGTTCGTACCCGGCCACGGCGAGCTCCAGCTCACTCCTTCCACTCATGAGAAGCCCGACGAAGGCTATCGCTCGCGCTACAGCCACGACGACGAGGAAGCCACGGCCAACTACTACCGTCTACGCCTGACCGACCCCAACGTCAACTGCGAGGCCACGGCGGCACAGCGCTCAGGTATGCTGCGCTTTACTTACGATACCCCCGGAAAATCATGGCTGCTCGTAGACCTCAACCATACCCTGCGGAGCACCTGCGAATGGGCCAACATACGCATCGTCAACGACAGCACCATCGTAGGCTACAAACTCGTGCGCGGATGGGTACCTGAGCGACACGTGTACTTTGCCGCCACCTTCTCGTGCCCGATCAAGGATGCCGTCATCTACATGGACGACAAGCCCGTGATATACAACACCTCGCGATTCCGCAGCGACCGCGAGGCATACGGCCGCAACATCAAGCTCGCCCTCGAATTCGATGCCAAGGCAGGCCAGCAGATCACCGTCAAGACTGCCGTCTCCGGTGTCAGCGCCGCCGGTGCACTGGCCAACCTCAAGGAGATCGAAAACAATTCGTTCGAGCAGGTGCGCAGCGAAGGCCGCGATGCCTGGAACCGGCAGCTCGCCAAATTCGAGATCCAGGGCGATCAGAAGCAGAAAGAGACCTTCTACACCTCGGTCTACCACGCCTTTCTCCATCCATTTATCTTCCAGGATGCCGACGGCAGCTACCGCGGTCTGGATAAAAACATCCACAAAGCCGATGGCTTCGTAAACCTCACCACCCTCTCGCTCTGGGATACCTACCGCGCCCTGCACCCCCTGTTCAATCTTGTGCAGCGCGACGTACAGGCCGACATCGCCAACTCCATGCTCGCCCACTACGACCAGAGCGTAGAGCACATGCTGCCGATATGGTCGTTCTACGGCGGCGAAAACTGGTGCATGATAGGTTACCACGCCGTATCGGTTCTGGCTGATATGATTGTGAAGGATGTACCCGGTTTCGACCGCGAGCATGCCTTCAAAGCCATGGTTGAAACGGCCTGCAACCCCAACTATGATTGTGTGCCCGACTACATCGCCAACGGCTATGTACCCTTCGACAAGGAAAAGGAATCTGTGTCGAAAACACTCGAGTATGCTTTCGATGACTACTGCATAGCCATGGCAGCCAAAAAACTCGGTAAGGACGACGAATACCGCCGCTTCCTCAACCGCTCGCTCGGCTACCAGACCATTATCGACAAAGGTACAGGATACATGCGCGGACGCGACAGCAACGGCCAGTGGCGCACTCCCTTCTCGCCCATAGCCTACGAAGGACCCGGCTCAGTCAACGGCTGGGGCGACATTACCGAAGGCTTTACCGTGCAATACACCTGGTATGTGCCCCACGATGTTCAGGGCCACATCAACGAGATCGGTCTTAAGCGCTATGCCCAGCGGCTCGACTCACTCTTTATGTTCGACCTGCCCGAAGATATTCCCGGAGCGCACGATATTCAGGGCCGTATAGGCGCATACTGGCACGGCAACGAGCCCTGTCATCAGGTAGCATATCTCTACAACTACATCGGCCAGCCTTGGAAATGCCAGAAGCGCGTGCGCGAAATCGTCGACCGCTTCTATGGCAACACGCCCGATGCACTCAGCGGCAACGACGACTGCGGCCAGATGTCGGCTTGGTATATCTTCAACTGCATGGGATTCTTCCCCACTGCGCCCTCGAGCAACATCTACAACATCGGCTCACCGGCTCTGCCCGCTGTAACAATGCATCTGAGCAACGGCAGCGACCTCAAGATGACAGCCGACAACTGGAGCCCTGAGAACGTATATGTCAAAGAACTATACGTCAACGGCAAACGCCACGACCGCAACTATATCACCTACGACGAAATAGCCAACGGCGCCGACCTGCGCTTTGTGATGAGCAACAAGCCCAATCTCCGCCGCGGCACATCCGCTCAGGCTATTCCGCCAAGCATAAGCACGCCATCGGCCACGACAGAATACATCAATCAAATACATTAAGTTAACTAAACTCAATGATTCGGTAAAAATTGAGGTTGTTCATCCTTGGCTAAGCCGCTAACTGAGCCAACCGATGATTTATTTTCTGAATTATTTTGAGATGCGGAGATTTTCCGCAAGTCGAAATAATTGTTGAGGCGAGATAAGATTCAAACATAAGCCGTTTGAACTGCGCTACCGAAAGATCCGGATAATCCTTCCTTATGACCTCCTTGCAGACATTGAGCGCAGTGAAGGAAAGATTGAACGCAAAGTCAAGCCGCTCCCTGTCCCGGGTCTGCTGTGACTGAAGTCCGGTAAACTGCTTGGCATCGCGTATACCGAACTCAATCTGAAAGCGGGTGCGGTAGAAACCGATGATCTTTTCAGGCCTCATGTCGGTGTCGGTAGAGAAGTAAAGTAGAGGCTCTGCGTTTTCAACCGGACATACCACGATACGGATGTCGCGTTTCAATGCCCTCGAATGTACGACCGCCGTGTGACATCGGTTTTTGTTTCCTTTGGAATCCTCATATATGAATGAAGTGAACACGGACATGTCAAGGTTGGAGAAATCCACTTTCTCTCCATACTTTTTCTTTCTGCCGCGTCTTCGCGTGGCGGAGGAATCCGGTATGGCCGGATACCTCAGATATGAGTTGGCACGTAATCTCCCGACAAATCGAAATCCCATGCCAATCACTTCATTTACAAACTCATATTTGGAGAAAAAGGCATCGGCAACCAGAATATCCGTCAGTGAGAGCAGCTCTGTCGCCTTTGACCTGACAAGTGCCACATACCAGTCAAGCATTGACATTTGTTTCTCAGATTCAAGAGTCCTGAAGTTCGGAGACTGGACAGCACCGAGCATCACGCATGTATGTTTACTCAGACTTATTGCCCCAATTGCCATTATCTCCAGACCGCGTTTTACACGTTGTGCCACCCCAGACCAGAAACGGCCTATGCCATATGTCAGTCTGCCTGACTTTGAAATGAACGACGGATCGATTGCCACTGCCATGTCATCGGCCGGCCCAAAACAATCCTGCGCCATACCTATGTTGACTTTCATCCAGTCTACGGATGTCTTGAAATTGGAAGCAAAGGTCTTGGCTGTACGACCGCCATAGCGCGACAGCCGGGTAAAATTGACTTTGCCCGGAATCAACGCCACAGTGCGTATTGTTAAAATCAGCCAGTTGAGGAACCTTTTGCTCATCTTGGTTGTAGTATTTTCAAATACCGACTTACACCGAAAGGTGAAGTCTTTGAGAATCGCCAATACGTTCATACGCTAAGATTTTTATAATGAACGCTTTGGCGATTCATTTGTATTTGACAATTCGATATATTAACTTAAGTTTCACCTACTTCGGTAATTTTTACCGAATCATTGTATCATATCAAATTTAAGGTTTTGTCCCAAAATTTACGGATAATATCCCGGATTCCCCTATTGGTATTATCAGTCTGAATACTATCCAACAAAAAGAACCGGAAACCTCTGGGCAGCTTCCCAGCCGCTTGCCTGTTTCCGGTCTGTTTTCAGTTTACGCTTCCATAAACTTGCCGTCGCGCAGAACCATGCGGTCAGGCGTGATTTAACCACATACCTAAAAACAAATACCTTTGAGTGTTAACCTTAGAAAACCTCTCATTAATCTCATTAAATTCAAATCACTAATTCCTATTCAGATTTGGTTGAAATATATAGTTATCTTATCGGTTGAACGCCATTTTTCTGGCGCCCAGGTTGGTCTTCACAACATAGAGCCCGTTAGCCAAAGTGTCGGCATCGTTGCCCATATACATCCCCTGGAGATTGTAATAACCCTCCACATGCTCCTGCGGGGATGTTGCAGCAACATCCTCCACACCCGCATTGTCGGGCTGGTAGACGCGCACATAGTCAACATAATACCGCGCCGGATAAGCGGCTTTCGCCGGGTCGCCCCCGTTGTCGCCACCCAAAGCCAGGTTGAGCAGAATATACTGCTTGTGGTCGCCCCGGTAGGGGTTCACGTTGTCATACTGGTTCCAGTCGGTGCGCGGATTGACAGTGCGGTCCAGATTTGTTTCGTTAAGGCAACGGTCATCGAGATACAGGCGGATATAATCCTCATCCCACACCATTTTCCAGACGTGGAACTTATCGGCGAAATCATCCTCGAACTCGCTCATACGGGGGGCACGGCTGTTCCATACCGCCTGCCAGCGGTTCCATCCGCCCCAGGCAACATTGGCATGGATGGCGTCGCGGTAATATTCCATTATATCAATCTCGCCGTTGTAGGGCCATTCATACTTCGTGCCCAATGTCCATATCGCAGACCAATACCCTTCACCCACCGGAATCTTCGCCCTCACCTCATAGATGCCCGGCCCCCAGCAATAGCCTTCGTTACCGTTATGGATGGTCTGTATCGAAGCCGACGAATAGTCGGCATAACGTTTCTTATTATACCAGTTTGAGCCGTATTTATTATACCTTGGATTCTTGGTCTGCTCGTTGCGTGCTTCTATCACCAGGCATCCGTCTTCAACAATGGCGTTGTCTTTGGTGTAGCACTGGTCTTCATGGTTTCTTACCATACCCTCTTCATAACACCACACATCAGGATTGGGCACAACTTTGCCGTCCTCACGTACGAATCCTTCAGAAAATTCTTCCTGGAAAGCAAGATAAAATCCCCGGTCGGCATACTTTTTTGCGATCTCTTCTGCCGTCTCCGCACCGGCCACTGCCAAAACAGCAGCCGATGCAGCGAGAAGGCTGACGCGCTTGATTGAGCTTGTCATTCTTTTTGTGTCAGATAAGTTTATAATTCGTTTTAACCGGGATGCCTCGTAACCTTTACGTCAATAACGAATCCGGCCGCCTGTCGCATCCCTCAGGAAGCGTGGGGAGGGTCGCCCTCTCCCCGCGCCATATTTTATTGAAAGAGGCCGGTTAGAGAATCACCTTCTTTGCGCCTTTGCCGGTGCGCACGATATAGAGACCCTTGAGCCCCTCGGTGGTCTTGGCTACTTCAACGCCCTGCAGGTTGTAGACAGCGCTGATTTCAGATGCGTTCAGATCGGCAGCCACATTGTCGACACCTGCACCCTGCTCATTCTGCCACGCCTGAATGTCCTCGCGGTTTTCCTTGAAGAAGTTGTAATCGTCGGTAGGCATCAACACAACATCGTCAACATCCATCCATTGGTCTTCGCTGTGGTTGCCTTCGTATGTGTGGTTGACAATGTAGAATTTCACCTTTACCGCAGAGGTTGTGGCTGTGAACTCGGCAGCGAGATCTTCCCATGCGTCTGTAACAGGGAAATAATCGTCTCTCAAAATAGGATCGCCAGCAATATCATTGCCTTCCGCATCGCAAGGAGTAACAATATAGCCATGTTCAGCAGAGTCCCAGGAGCCGGCCAATGTGCCCTGGTTATATGCCATGATAGCGCCGAGTGTGTATTTTTTGCCGATTTCAAGACCCTTGACAACTTGGGTCACACCGCCGTCCTCCCAGCCGTTATCATTGAAACGGAAGATATGGAGCAGGTTGTTGTTACCCTCGAACACTTTCTCGAAATCAGCTTCGTTTTCACGGATATCGATGCGCACACACCAGGGATTCCATTTCATCGACCATTGGGGAACACCGATTGTAGGAACGTCGTCCTTTGTGTCGAGGATGCAGTCGCCGTCCCCTTCATATCCGCGCACGATTTCATCGAGCTGCTCTTCAAAGAATCCGTTTTTAATCAGGTTCGCAGGCATCTCAACGCCGGCTGCCACTGCGCCCATAGCCATTGAGGCAAAGGCTGCACCAAGTAGAATTTTCTTCATTTTGTTTTAAATTTTAAGGTTAATTATTTTTGAAATAGTTACTGTATTCAATATATCGCCCAACCACCCCACGGCCCCCCAAAAATCAGATTAGTACCTGCCGGAAGCCACCTGCAACGGTTTATGAATGAACTACACCCCAGGCGCAGCCTCCGGCAAGTCTAATCTAAGAGATTGTCTAAGTCAAACCCGGTTAACGCTCGGCATATGATTGAGGATCTGTGCCCCAGTAGGGATTCTGATAAATCGGTGAATTTTCAATGTCAGAACCTGTTGGAGAGCTCTCCAGGAAATGGTTTTGTGCTATCGGGGAAAGATAATGGGCAAGATGCCAGCACATCCCATACTGATACCATTGGCTTGTGCTATGGATTCTATAGAGCGACAGATATTTAGGTTCATTATCAAGCAATCCGGTCGCGTCGTTTGGCGACGAAACATTGTTTTTGCTGTCATCGGCCTGATCATATTTCAACAGAGTCTTGGATTTAAGGTTATCTGCCATCGGGCCATGCATCTTGCAGCCATGCAGATAATAGGCCTCTCCTATGTATCCCGGCTCGCTTGAGCAAAGCTGGTCGAGGGCACGCCAGCGGATGAGGTCATCCATGCGGTGTCCTTCGCTGATGAATTCACATCGACGCTCGCGGCGGATGTTAAACAGCACCTTCGAAGTGATGCGCGTCCCGGCCGAATATAACCCGAGATCTTTGGTAAGTGCCCATTCTTTATCAAGGTCAGTGGCATCTATCGTTACCTGGGGCTCGCCTACACCGGCTCTTTTGCGAAGTTCTTTCCAATAAGACCAGGCGGTCCCGTCAAGGGCATCTCCATATTTCTCCCATGCAGCTTCCATGTAAATCAGATATGCCTCAGCCGAGCGGAATATCACGGTATTTGTCATATCGCTTTTGTCACCTCCGAAAGCCAGATTGGTAGAGAACATCTTTCCTTTTCCATAACCTGTTCTTGACGCAAAAGTATGGCTTGTGGAATATACCGCCGGAACATAGGACGGTTCACCGTTGACTTTCTTACCTTCGGCGCCATAACGGATATCGCTGTTTTCGTATATGTATTCTCCGGGGGCTTTCATGAACAGACGCCAGCGCCAGTCGCGGTTCTCCTTGGTGTCGGCAATATAATCATCACCCATATAATCATTGGCGGCATAAATCGGAAGTCCGCTTTCCATCAGGAATGCATTAGCGAATTCCTGGGTATAGCCGCTGGAGCTTTTCACATATTTGTTGAATTGGTGGGAGACACTGAGGTCGGTGTTATAGGCATGCCACATCAGCACCTCGCTGTAGGAAGAAGCATCTGTTCCGGCAAACATATTATAGTAGTCATTTGCGGGAGTGGTCGAGAACTCGCTTCCGCCAATCATGCGTTTGTTGTTCGATGCCAGAGGATGGGCATCGGCCACCTCCTTGGCGGCAGCCATAGCCTGGTCAAGGAAAAAGCTCACCTCTGCCTGGTTGTCATAGCTGAAACCTTCGTTATAGGCTTTCGTAGCTCCAGGCCATCCGGCGGCAGCATCAGGCACAAACGGTGTCCCGGCGAAATACTTCTCGAATGTTGCCTCATACAGAGCCACGCGGGCTTTCAGAAGCAGTGCGGCATCACGGGTAATGCGGTTTGTGCCGCCGGTTTTCGCGCCATTGGAAAGCAATGTCAGCGCAGTGTCGAGATCCGACAATATAAAGCGTGCAACAAGATTGCGCGGACAACGTTTCGATGTTTCCGCCAGTTTGTCGCGATCCATAGGCAGATTATGGGTGATTATTGGAAGGTCGCCCAATTTGCGCATACGGAAGAAATACTCGTTTGCGCGCAACACATATCCCTCTCCGAGATAATGCTTGATCCTTTCCGGATCACCGGAAACCTCTCCGTTCTCAACTTTCGGCTTAACTGTGCGGATGAAATAGTTCAGATCGTTGATGCGGTTGAAATACCACAGACCCCCGCTGGCGCCCACGCTCATCCCCATGCTATTGCTGAATGGACTTTTCGCGCCATCACCGCTTTCATTGTCAGTGCCGTTGTCGTCGTGATAATATGAATCGGCATTATAATCTTTCGCCTCGAATGGAAACGCCCCACCACGGTCGTCGGCACTCCAGGTGTTTCCCGACGTGTAATAATTTATAGTATAGTTGGCCAGCTGGTCGGCATCCAGGAAATATACCTCGGGGCTTATATTTGACGGGGGGGTGATATCGAGATAATCATCGCACGACCCCATGGCAAGCGATGCTGCCCCTGCCATAAGCATAGCGGCATATTTATTGTAATTTTTCATTTTCATCTCGTTTGAAAAATGCGATAGATATTAGATTTATATTTTAGAAATCTGCTGTCACACCGAATGAGAACGTCCTTGACAAAGGATATGTCGCTCCGGCGGCCATCTTGTTGACATCGATGGTCTCGGGGTCAATCAGCTTAGACATCTTGGTGATGGTGAACAGGTTCTCTGCCGAGAAATACAGACGGATATTGCGGAACCTTATTGCATCGAGCCACTGCTGCGGCAATGTGAAACCGACCTGGAGGTTTTTCAGACGCAGATATGAGGCATCCTGGAGATAGCGGGTCTGAGTCTGCTTGTTGCGGTAGTCATCTAACGGACGTGGGAAATATGCGTCTTTGTTCGCACCCAACGGGCTGCTTTCATCGCGCCAGTAATCCAGGTGTCCGTCAAGGAATACCGATTCAGAGAGGTTGTGGCACAGCCCCCAGAACACGCCACCCTTTCCGGCAGATCCGCCGCCTGAATTCGGATTGACCCAATAGTCACGTTTGCACACGCCCTGGAAGAAAGCGCTGAAGTCAATCCATTTCCATGTGGCGGCAAGGTTGATTCCGATTCTGTAACGGGGCATATTGTTACCGATTACCCTGAGATCTCCGAGGTCGTTCAGACTGGTCCCCTTTGAAATCTTGCCATCGCCATTGACATCTTTATACATGATGTCGCCAGCACCCCAGAAGTCGTCATTTGCAATTTCGCTTTGATTGGTATGGGCCAGGTGGGCGTTCATTTCCTCCTGTGTCTGGGCGATTCCAACGGTTTCAAGGCCATATATGTCGCCTACCCACTCACCCACAATATACCTGTCGAGATATTTCTCACGGTTGGGATATGACAGGATTTTGGTTCGGTCGTCAGACAGATTGACACCTACGGAATAACTGAAATCCTTTCCAATCCGGTCACGCCAGGTGATTTGCAGCTCCCATCCCTGCGTGCGCAATTTGCCGGCGTTTTCCGGAGGCACGTCATAACCGATAACTGCCGGATAGGCAATAGCGCCGTAAATCATCATGTCGCGCGTTGTTCTCCAATAATAATCGAATGAACCTGTCAGACGGTTATTAAACAACCCCCAGTCAAGACCAATGTTTGAGGTCACAATTTTCTCCCATGTCATGTTGGGATTGATAACAGCGGGGAAACCGGCTGTGTTTGACTTTTCACCATTGACAATCCAGTCTGAATTGTTATTGCCGACCACCATAGTCCGGTAGGTCGGATACCAGTTCGGAGTGTTCTGGTTGGCAAGCTGACCCAACGAATAACGGAGTTTGAGAATCGGCACTATCCGGCTCAGATCATTCCAGAACGATTCACGCGCGATATTCCAACCGAATGACGCCGACGGCGAAAGCACCCATCTCTTGCCGCGACGGAAACGCGAAGAACCGTCGTAACGCATGTTCACCTCAACAAGATACCGGCTGTCGAAATCATAGTTGATACGACCGAAGAACCCGAGTGTCGCCCAATGCCCATAGTTTCCCGCAAGGCCATAGTCTTCCTTGTCGGAGGTCTGGTCCAACACAGGGATATCAGTGGTATACAGATTGGCTCGGTTGCCTTCAAGCATCCGGTCTTTATAGTTTTCCACCTGCATACCGGCAAGCAATGTCATGTTGTTATACTTCGCAAAATTGAAGGTATAGTTTGTGTAGACATTGGCATTGAGATACACAGATCTGTATGACCGTTCAGACACACGCTGGTCTTCAAGGCGGGGAGAGTCCATGGCGATATGGGTTTTTTCAGAATCATCCGCGTCATGCCCATAGGTGGTGAAATTCTCAGTATGACGCCAGTCGCTGTTAATCCGCGAATTGAATTCACCAATGATATTCCAGCCTTTCAGCGGGTTTATGGTAACGGTCACCTGATTGGCAAAGATATCGTTCTGCTCTTTGTAACGGCCGCCGTTTTCAAGCTGCTCGATATAATTCACACGCGAAACGTAATAACCATTCGGGTCTCTGACAGGCACAGTGGGCCAGCCGCGGCGCAGCACGTTGTCATAGAACCCTCCGTTTAGGGCTGTGGGGCGGTCATAGTCTGAGCGAATCCACTTCGACGTGAATCCGAGCTTCAACCACGGCTTCACCTGGGCATTGAACTTACCCATAAGGTTATAACGCTTATAGTCATCCTGACCATAGCGCATGAAACCGCCCTGGTCCAGGAATGCACCTGAAACATAATAGTTAAGTTTCTCCGTGCCGCCATTAATGGCCACGTTATGCTCTTGGGAGAATGCCGTATCTTTATAATATTCGTTTATCCAGTCAGTGTTGGCATACCAGCCCATCACTTCCCAGCCGCCACCCCACATGAGATGGCTTGAGCCTGAGGCATCAGTGACCACGGTCTGGTCGGCATAATAATCACTGGCTCCGCTGTAACAATAGTTCGGTAAAATTTGCATATTCAATTGAATATCAATAAGATGCAGCAACAATTCAATATCAATGCAAACTATTGTGTATCAGTGCGATACAGCTATGCCTGCTCAAAAATTACCGAACTGTTGTGTAATAGTCCCACACTTTATTCACATAGTCATCGTCGAATTGCGGTGTTCCGCCTTTGGCCGTAGCCCAGTCGTTCACATAATTCACGAAATTCCATGAGTCCATCCCTTTGGGCATGTTCAAAGGTTTGTTCCAGCGGAATGAATTACCATAATGAACCTGGGTGCGCCCCTCCGCGCCCTGTTTGGTTGTGATAAGAATAACGCCGAAAGGAGCGCGTGAACCGTAGATTGACGACGCCGCGGCATCTTTAAGCACCGAGATGTTCTCAACATCCTGCGGGTTTATGGAATTGAGGTCACCTTCCAGACCGTCGATAAGGATGAGCGGGCTGCCGTTTGACCCTGTCCCGATAGTGGTCATACCACGCACGTTTACCTGTTTCGAGGCATTAAGCTCACCACCGTTGGTGGCATTGGAGATGTTAAGGCCGGGAATCACACCCTGAAGGGCAGTGGCAACGTTCTGCACGGGGCGCTCGGCGATATCTTTGCCGGAGGCGGTGCCGACGGCGCCGGTGAGATTGATTTTTTTCTGGACGGCGAAACCGACAACAACCACCTCGTCGAGGGCGGATGCATTCTCGTTCATGGTTACGTTGATGTTTTCGCCCGGTTTGGCTGTCACCTCCAGTGTGCCCATCCCTATATAGGAAATGGTCAGACGGGTCGGTTTGCTGATACGGAGAGTGAACTGGCCATCGATGTCGGTCGACGTAACCATTTTGGGATCGGGGGTGCGAACCGTGGCACCGATAATCGGCTCACCTTCTGAATCGACAACCGTGCCGGTAACAACCGGCCCGGCCGGGGCGGTTGCAGTTGCCGCCGTGTCTTGCGCCGATGCCTGCGAAGGAACACCAAGGAGCATGGCAAAAGCCAAGACTGACGCGCCTGTCGCCAAGCGTAGGAAATCCGGTAAAATTTTCCTGTCCATTAAAATTAGAAATAAGGTTAGAAATAAATCGTTGGTTTAAATTTACCCGCAAAGGTAAATCGACGACCGCCCCTGCGAGCGGAATTTTCTCGGATAAAAAAGGGCGTTTCCCGTAAATAGCACCCTACACACCGAAGCAAACAACCGTTACGGCCATAAATACGAAAAAAGCCCGTTTTTATCAGAATTTCGTCCGCTGCCCCTGCGGCCATCTTTCGAACTTTGTCAAAATCACTACCGCACGCGCCCTGTGACACACCCTATCGGCTCTCCGGGCATAGCGGCAGCTCTTTTTTGATATGAAAATACCATTCTTCGGCCGCCTCTCCCGCACATTTGCAATCCTTGTTTCTATATCATGCACGGCGCTAAGCTGGAGCGTACAGTCACTCCCGATGCCCGACAACAGTTCGTATTTCAAAGTAATCGACACACGAAACGGCCTATCGGGCAACACCATCAGCGACATTGCCGAAGACTGCCACGGTTTTCTATGGATTGCATCATGGAGCGGCCTCACCCGCTTCGACGGGGTGCGCACTAAAAATTTCACCCCCGGCACAACAGCCCCCCACCAGCTGAGCAACACAGTGACCCGCGCTCTCGAAACGGAACCTGACGGCATATGGGTGGCCACCGACAACGGCATAGACTTCCTGAACTTCGCCACCGGAGCATTCGAGCATGGCATGGCATATTCACAAGAAAAGCCCGACTCAATCTCCAGGATCACCACCCGGATAAGCCGCATAATCTCTAACAACCGCTACACATTCGCCTTGACAATCCACGGCGACCTTCTGCGAATCAGGCGCAACGGCTTTGAACCCTCCGGCTCTAAGCCCCCGTTCTTAAGAATCAACAATGAGCAAGGGCGCAAATATGCCGATATCACCCCTTTCACATCGGGCAGGATAATGGCTTATTCCGACCGGGGAATCTACATACTCTCGGAAAATGGCGAGAAGGAGCTGGCACATACGCCTTTCAGCACCAAATTCGACGCCAATATGAACATCTTCTGCGACACTCTGACAGGGCGCACATATGCGGGGAGGGGGATAGGCCATCCCGGTCGCGCTTTCCGCATGGCCGACGCCTCAGGAAGGCTCGTTGAAGACCCGACTCTGTTCGTCCCCGACAACCTTATGCAGACCTCGATGCAACACGGTTCCGTATGTTTTGCCACCGACGGCGACGGCCTGTGGGTGGAACGTCCCGACGGCACGGTTGAAAACTTCACGATGTCGAACTCTTCGCTGCCGGGCGACGCCCTCTATTCGCTCCACACCGACTCGTCGGAAAACCTGTGGATCGGCACATACCGCAGGGGAATGGCTCTTTTCTCCCCACGTCTCAACCAGTTCGCATTCGCCAACACCCAAAACGGCAAAATCCCCTACGACATAGTGACGGCAGTGCTTCCCGTGGGCAACACTATCTATCTCGGCCTCGACGGAGGCGGTTTTGCAATCTACGATCACGAAAACGGCACATCGCTCAGCTTCACCACACGCAACTCCGGTATGCCGGGCAACAACGTGGTAGCCCTATGCACCGACGGCCATCTGATATGGATGGCCGTCTACACCAAAGGGCTCGTATCCTACAACCCATCAACAGGAGAATTCCGAACATTCCCGCTGCCCGATTCGCTCGAGCCCGACAATAAGGTGTGGGCCATCACTCCGGGAGACAACAACGACATATGGGTTGGGGGATGGAATCTCAACATATTCAACACGGCCACAGAATCATTCACCGCCGTGGCCGGAGGGAAAGACATCTCCGTCACATCGATCTGCCCCAGCGGCAAAAACATGTGGGTTGCCAGCCGCCAGTCAGGGCTGCTCAACTTCGACCGGGGTTCGCGCACGATATTGCAGAAATCCGCAGAATCAGACACCCCACAGCCGGGGCTTAACCTACCGGGCCACATCGTTGATTTCCTCCATGCCGACTCAAAGGGCACACTGTGGTTCTCAATGCCACAGAAAGGGTTGTTTTCAATCAACCCACGCACACCCGGAGGAATCCGGGCCTACGGGCCACAAGACGGAATCACAAACACCCACGTCAACGCCATCATCGAAGACAACCATGGCTTTCTGTGGATGGGCACTGACAACGGCCTGTTCCGCTATAACCCCGAAAACGGGGCTTTCTTCCGCATGAAAGACCCGAGGCTGCCGGCCACATACACCAACAAAAGCGCAGCCCTATGCGGCAACACAATCTATTTCGGCTCTACCGAAGGGCTGGTTTCATTTGCCCCGTCGGTTTTGCTGACGCCCGCCGACACCAACGCCCGGATGCGTTTCACCGAGCTGGCCACACTCGGGAAAAACCGCGAAGAAATATCTCTATACAGCACAGATTACCCTGAGGTGACCCTCCCTTTCGACAGGAACTTCTTCACCATCAGCTATGCCAAGCCCGACCTTGTATATCCGGGCATGACACAATTCTCCTACAGGCTGTTAGGGCTTGAAGAGGAATGGAGCGCACCAACCGAGTCGCTGACGGCTGAATACACATCGGTGCCTCCCGGAAATTACCGGTTCCAGCTGCGTTATATCCTACCCGACGGCACATGGAGTTCACCCATAGAAATGTCGTTGCGGATAACCCCTCCATGGTGGGGCACCTGGTGGGCCCGGATAATCGCCCTGGTCATACTGATTTCGGCAGCCGCCGCAGTGTTGCTTCTTTGGAAAGAACATCTCCTCAACCGCCAGAAAATGAAAACGGCAATGATGGAGCGTGACTATGAAAACAGGCTGACCAACGCCAAACTCGACTTCTTCACCAAAATCACCCACGAGCTGCGAACCCCCGTATTCATAATCACCGCCCAGATGGAAGAGCTTCTTGCAAAAGGGAAAGATGTCGTAACAGTGCGCCAAAGCTATATCGCCGGTATATACCGCAATGCAAAGAAACTCAACCGGCTTGTCAACAACATAATCGACCTGCGAAAGGTCGACCTCGGCCAGACTTCCCTGATGCTCCGCTATGCCGACATAACCGCCTTCCTGCAGTCGCTTGTGCCCGATTATGAGAATCTATGCCTGCACAAAGACATAGCATTCGCATACCGCCACGGCCCGATGCCTGTCTACACAGCCTTCGACCCCGACAAACTCGAGCTGGTAGTAACAAACCTCGTCTCGAACTCGTTCAAATACACCCGTGCGGGCGGACGCGTGGTCATGTCGCTCACAGAAGACCCCGAGAACGTTATCATTTCAGTCGCCGACAACGGCATCGGCATTTCCGACAAAATGCAGACAAAGGTATTCGAGCAATATTTCCGCACCGATCGCGGACGCAAAGAGGGCGACGGCGACGGCATCGGACTTGCATACGTCAAAGAACTCGTGGAACTCCACAACGGACGAATAACCCTCGACAGCCGGGAAGGCAACGGCTCAACATTCTCGGTGCTGCTACCCAAACGCACCCCAGGAGATCCGGCACGCAACGCCCCCGAATCCGAACAGCCGGCTACGGCAACAACGGAATTCGGCCAGACAGCAGCATCATCGCGCCTCGACACACCGCATGTGCCCTCAGCGCCCCTCAGCGCCCCCAATAACCCCATGGCCACACATTCACTGCTTATCGTTGAAGACGAGCGCGAAATATCAGAACTGCTAATACACGCTTTCGCCGCCGACTTCAAAGTTTTCCATGCCTCTTCCGGACAGGCTGCCCTTGAAATCGCCCGTCAGGAAATACCAGACATAATACTGACCGACTTGATGCTACCGGACCTCGACGGACATGCACTTATTTCGGCAATACGCGCCGACTCAGCATTGAAATCCGCCAAAATCGCGGTGCTGACAGCCCTCAACACCGAAGATGACATGCTGAGAGCTCTTGACAGAGGCGCAGATGCATATTTCACCAAACCTATTTCTCTCAAAGTGCTCTCGCTGCAGCTCAGAAAGCTCGTCAGCACCCCTGGGGCCGGAATCGCAGCCATCACACACCATGCCATCACAGCCGATGCCGCCAGTGACCCCACGCCTGATGCCATTTCCACAGATGAACTTGACCACAAAACATTCAGCCTCGAAGAACAGAAATTCCTGATTCGGTGCCGAAGCATCATCGACGACAATCTACAGAATCCCGACTTCACACTCTACACCTTATCCAAATCGCTGGCCATGAGCCATTCGGCACTGTATAAGAAAGTGAAGACAATGACCGGCCTGTCACTGGTGGATTTCATCAACGAATACCGCATCTGCAAAGCCGTGCTGCTTTTCCGCCAAGGCAACACCTCTGTGATGCGCGTAGGGGAGCTATGCGGTTTCCGCGACCCCAAGACCTTCCGCGAGACATTCAAACGCAAAATGGGAATCCCACCCAAACAATACCTGCAGAACCTGCTATGACCCAAACCATGGCAGGGAACGGATTTGAATCCTCCCACAGAATCCATGCCGGTAAAATCACATTTTATTTGCTTTTGCACCCTACTTATTCGTATCTTTGCCATATCATTATTTCGAGATATGGACGTAATACAAATTTCCGACCGCATCAAGCGCATGGCAGCCTCCCAGACACTGGCCATGTCGCAGAAAAGCAGCGAACTCCGGGCTTCCGGCGTTGATGTGATTAACCTCTCGGTGGGTGAACCCGACTTCAACACCCCCCTCCATATCAAGGAGGCGGCCAAAAAGGCCATAGACGACAACTATACCCACTACCCCCCCGTGCCGGGCTACATGGATCTCCGCCAGGCCGTGGCCGCAAAGCTCAGCCGTGAGAACGGCCTCAGCTACGAAGCGGCTCAGGTGGTGATTTCTGGTGGCGCCAAGCAGTCGCTGAGCAATGTGCTAATGGCCGTAATCAATCCGGGCGACGAAGTGGTGATACCGGTTCCGGCATGGGTCAGCTATGTCGAAATGGTGAAACTCGCCGGAGGGGTCAACGTGCTCGTGCCGGCAGGAATCGAACAGGATTTCAAAATCACACCCCAACAGCTCGACGACGCAATCACACCGCACACACGCCTGGTGATGCTCTGCTCACCTTCCAACCCGTCAGGGAGCGTCTACTCGCGCCGGGAACTGCAAGGGCTGGTGGATGTGCTGGCAAAACACCCGCATGTGATGGTGCTCTCCGATGAAATCTACGAACATATAAACTACATCGGCGGAGTAACCTCAATGGGTTCGTTCCCCGAAATTGCCGACAGGGTGATTCTGGTCAACGGCGTGTCGAAAGCATATGCCATGACAGGATGGCGCGTAGGCTTCATGGCAGGCCCTGTAGAGGTGGCCAAAGCCGTCACCAAACTCCAGGGGCAGACAACCTCTGGAATCTCAACCATAGCCCAGCGCGCAGCCCTCGCTGCATATGAGGGTTCGCAGCAGTGTGTGGAAGATATGCGTCTGGCCTTCGAGCGCCGCCGCGACCTGGTGGTGGGTCTCGCCCGTGAAATCCCCGGGCTGAAAGTCAACCGCCCCGACGGCGCCTTCTACCTCTTCCCCGAAGTGTCGGCATACCTGGGCAAGCGCTTCGGCGACAAAGTAATCGCCGACGACAATGACCTGTGCATGTACCTGCTCGAACAGGCCCATGTGGCCACCGTTTCCGGATCCGCATTCTGCCTGCCCGGATATATACGCCTGAGCTATGCAGCTTCCGACGACTCACTCGTCGAAGCATTCAAACGCATAGCCCAAGCCCTCTCCCGCCTCAGTTGAAGCCCCGCCAAGGCTCCAACATATGATGTCAACAAAAAACAACTTGAATCAGAATATGGATTTCATAGAAGAACTCACATGGCGCGGCATGATCCACCAGATGATGCCCGGCACCGATGAGCAGCTGAAAAAAGGGATGACCGCCGCATATCTCGGCATCGACCCAACGGCTGACTCACTCCACATAGGCCACCTTGTAGGGGTGATGATGCTGAAACACTTCCAACGCTCCGGCCATAAACCTATCGCACTTATAGGAGGGGCGACCGGCATGATTGGCGACCCGTCGATGAAAAGCCAGGAACGCAAGCTCCTCGACGTGGAGACCCTACGCCACAACCAGGAGGCAATCAAGAGACAGCTCGCCCGCTTCCTCGACTTCGACAGCGACGCCCCAAATGCCGCCTTGCTGGTCAACAACTACGACTGGATGAAAGACTACGGATTCCTCGACTTCATACGCGACGTCGGCAAAAATCTGACAGTCAACTACATGATGGCAAAAGACTCTGTAAAAAAACGTCTTAACGGCGAAACCGGAGAAGGGATGTCGTTCACCGAATTTTCATACCAGCTCCTTCAGGGCTACGACTTCCTCCACCTCTACCGCGCCAATAACTGCCGGCTGCAGTTAGGTGGCTCAGACCAATGGGGCAACATCACCACCGGCACCGAACTCATCAGGCGCATGGAAGGTGCAACCGACGCTTTCGCCCTCACATGCCCGCTGATAACAAAAGCCGACGGCGGAAAATTCGGCAAAACCGAAAGCGGCAACGTCTGGCTCGACCCGGCCCGCACATCACCCTACAAATTCTACCAGTTCTGGCTCAACGTTTCCGACGCCGACGCCGAAAAGTATATCAAAATCTTCACCATCCTCACTAAAGAGGAAATTGAGGCTCTTGTGGCCCAGCAGACAGAAAATCCCGGGGGACGCCCACTGCAGAAACGCCTGGCAGAGGAAATCACCCGTATGGTGCACGGCGAAAAAGAACTTGAAGCTGCCATTGAAGCCTCTCAGATCCTTTTCAGCAACCATGCCGCCGAGACCCTCCATAAAATAGACGAGGCAACCCTGCTGGCCGTTTTCGAGGGTGTGCCGACATTTGAAATTCCAGCCTCGCTGATCAATGGCGAGACCAAACTAATAGACCTGTTGACCGACAACGCGCCTGTTTTCCCCTCCAAAGGAGAAATGCGCAAACTCACCCAGCAGGGAGGTCTGTCGGTCAACAAAGAAAAAAACACAGACCCATACGCACCCGCCACACAAGAAATGCTCCTCAACGGCAAATATATCCTGGTGCAGAGAGGCAAAAAGAACTACTACCTGCTTATTGCCCGATAAGCACACCGGCCGGCCGGTTTGGTCAACCCTCCTTCTTAGGCAGACAAGTCTAATTCGGCTAATAGTTGCGCAAACCGCAAATAATTGCTAACTTTGCCGCTGCATACAAGGTTGGTCGAATGGTGGAATGGTAGACACGAAGGACTTAAAATCCTTTGGCCATTGCGGCTGTGTGGGTTCGAGTCCCACTTCGACTACTTTACATAAAAGGCGCTGTGTCGAAATTCGACCAACGCCTTTTTTGCATCCGGATGGAGAGGGTGCTGTCAGAATGGTTCAGATGGTAGGAGCCTGAGGGTGAGGGTGAAGGGAGTTGACTAAGGTCAATGACCGAACCCGAAGCCCTCGGGCGACGACCCAGATGAGCCATTATGACACACCCTCTTTTTATTTATGACACCTTAAATCCGTAATACAAACGGTTTTTAACCAAAAATTTGTCAACGCATCCATATAAACCCCTGTATGACAGAGGGGAGTGAACAAATCACACCGGGTCATGGTTTTTAATGACAAAATCATTTTATTTGTTTTATATGGACAAAAGACTTACTGCAGAAAACGGCAGGCCAATTGCCGATAATCAGAACATCCAAACAGCCGGGCCGCGTGGGCCGGTGTTGCTTCAAGACCCCTGGTACACAGAAAAGCTCGCCCATTTCGACCGGGAGGTCATTCCGGAAAGACGTATGCATGCAAAAGGCTCAGGGGCATTCGGCACTTTCACAGTAACAAACGATATAACCGAATTCACCCGGGCATCAATCTTTTCCGAAATCGGAAAGAAAACCGAATGCCTGGTGAGATTTTCGACCGTGGCAGGAGAACGTGGCGCCGCAGATGCCGAGCGCGATATCCGCGGGTTCGCCATGAAGTTCTATACCGACGAAGGGAACTGGGACCTCGTTGGAAACAACACCCCGGTGTTTTTCTTGCGCGACCCTCTCAAGTTCCCCGACCTTAACCATGCCATAAAAACCGATCCGAAAACCGGTCTGCGCAGCCCCACGAGCAACTGGGATTTCTGGACACTGCTGCCCGAAGCGCTCCATCAGGTGACCATCACAATGTCGCCAAGAGGAATACCTGCGTCCTTCCGCAATATGCACGGGTTCGGAAGCCACACATACAGCTTCTATAACAAAGACAACCAACGGGTGTGGGTGAAATTCCACCTAAGAACTTTGCAAGGAATCAAAAACCTCACCGACCAAGAGGCGGAGAAAGTGATTGCAAAAGACCGCGACTCAAACAGGCGCGACCTTTTTGAAGCCATTGAGCGAGGCGACTACCCACGCTGGCTGATGCAGGTGCAGATTATGACAGAAGAGGAAGCCCGCAGATACCGCATTAACCCGTTTGACCTCACAAAGGTGTGGTATCACAAAGATTTTCCCTTGCGCGACGTCGGAATCATGGAGCTGAACCGCAATCCGGAGAATTTCTTTGCCGAGATTGAACAGGCGGCATTCAACCCTATGAACATCGTGGAAGGAATAGGATTTTCTCCCGACAAAATGCTTCAGGGACGGTTGTTCTCATACGGCGACGCACAACGCTACAGGCTCGGGGTCAACAACAATCTCATTCCCGTCAACAAGCCAAAATGCCCGTTCCATGCCTACCACCGCGACGGGCAGATGCGCACCGACAGCAATTACGGCGCAGCTCCGGGTTATGAGCCCAACAGCTTCGGCGAATGGAAAGACTCTCCGCAGCTCAAAGAACCGCCCCTGCCTCTCGAAGGCGACGCATATGATTACGATGAGCGGCAATATGACGACGATTACTACACCCAGCCTGGGAAGCTATGGCGCCTGATGCCGCCGGAGGAACAGACCGCCACCTGTGAAAATACGGCAAGGGCGATGGAAGGTGTGCCACTGTTTATCAAACAACGGCATGTGAGAGCCTGCCACAATGCCGACCCCACATACGGTTCAAAGCTGGCCGAGGCTTTAGGCATCAACCTCCAGGAGGCTCTTGTGGCTGAAGATCCCGCCCATCCGGCATGGGATAAACGCCATAACAAATGACCAGACGGTGCTGTGTCGGCATTCGACACAGCACCGTTACATTTTTAGACCAATACTATCTGACACGGCCATATTCCTCATCACTGACCGGTTCAAGCCATTCATTCGAGGCATTTTCGCCTGGAATCTCAAAGGCCAGATGGGCAAACCAGCTGTCTGCTGCAGCCCCGTGCCAGTGTTTGACGTTGGCCGGGATATGCACCACAGTTCCCGGCAGGATTTCAACAGCCGGCTTCCCCTCCTCCTGATACCATCCACGGCCGGCAACTCCAACCAGCATCTGGCCACCACCTGTTGAAGAGCGGTGTATATGCCAGTTGTTACGGCATCCCGGCTCGAATGTCACATTTGAAAACGGGATTTGCGAATCTGAAATACGGGCAAGATAACTATTGCCGGTGAAATATCTGGCATAAGCTGAGTTCGGCTCACCGACCGGGAATATCATCTGCTGCTGGAAACGCTCCTTTTCCGTAGCGGCATCGGCAGCGTCGGCCCACACCTCCTTGGCAATCCGGAACCCCGCCCAGGCATTAGGCCATCCGGCATAGAAAGCCGCCTGTGTCAGCAGCGCGGCAATCTGCGCACTGCCAACCGCATAGTTGTCAGCCGCATAATCCACCCCCTTTTCAGCCGGCTCTATGCGCACCACATCCGCCTCAATCTGCGAAACGAGCGCCTCAACAATCCGCTGTATATTGCTCGTGTAACTGTAATATGCCACCAATGTCTTTGCCTGCATAGAGATAACCATACAAAACAGACCAACCAGACCAACAGTCTTTCTCATGCTAAATCAACTTTGAAAAAACGCATTATTATAACACCGTCATTTGTCTGATGCAAAATTATAAACTGTTGTCTGCTTGATATGTACCAGAATTACATTTTTAACAACCATTTTCCCGCCTCCGGCAGCCGCACCCCTACACACCAGCCTGAAAATCATCACATCAGAAACAGCCGGTCAGAATAAATTCCGTAACTTTACAGGCAGCAAATCTGATATGACACCTAAAAACATCCTTTTAATCACCAATCGAAAAGATTTCCGCCAATGGCTCAGCAAAAATCATATGGCAGAAAAAGAATCAGGAGCAGGCGCGTATGAGGCTGACCGATGCCGTATTCGGCAGACTTGTGGTAGATGTGCGTGATCTACTTGCAACGATGCTCCCGATGCAAAAGGCTGATTTAGACGGAGAATTCCTGACTGCCATCGCCGAGCAGCACAACGAGATTCTGAAGTGTGCAATGTATCTATTCCTCGGCTACCTCGATGGTGCAACCAAATTCGCCCGGTCATGCGGAGGCGGTGGCACCTCATCAGACTTCCCATGGGGACGCAATCCGGATGAAGACGACCGCTGCTTCGCCTACCGCTGCATGATGCAGGCTCACCGTATGATGAAACCGTCTCAGCAAAAACGGGGCTTTAACAGTCGACGATGAATTATTTTTTAGAATATTAACGTATCTCCCGCAAACAAAAAACAAGCAATCTATGCTTTAAAAATTATGCCATTGTAAGTATTTAAGATACGTCCGTACTGAGTTTTATACTGATTTCGATTGTAATCTCAGAACTTATTCGTAATTTTGCGTATAACATCAAAGAATTGTATTTATTAAGCAAGCAGAAAATGGAATCACAGAAGATAAACAGGATAAAGATTGCATTGGTTGAGAACGGTAAAACCGGCAAATGGCTCGCCGAACAGGTCGGTAAAAATGAAGCTACGGTTTCCCGATGGTGTTCCAATAAAATGCAGCCCTCTCTTGATACTCTTGTAAGGATTTCTGAATTACTTGATATTGATGTTAAAGATTTAATTGTAAGCAATAAAGCATAGCTATGGACAAGAAAGAAATATTTGATAGAATTGAATATGTAGTGGCTTGTGTCGGAGCTTTCGCACAACTGTATCAGCTCTCCAACATGCAGGCCTACGCATATCTGCGCCGTTTCACGGGCATAGATTTCCTTCTTGATTGCTATGCCGCCGAACATACCCTTTCCATTGATGACGCTGTTTCAGACCTTCAGGTCATTTGCCAACGGGAAGGAGGCAAGATATGATACGCCTCTATCACGGTTCAAACGTAGCCATTGAGCATATTGACCTCTCACGCAGCAAGCGCGGCAAGGACTTCGGGCAAGGCTTCTATCTCAATGCCAATCCCGACCAAGCTATGGAAATGGCAGTCCGGACAACTCGATTTCTCAGCGAAGGAGCCGCCACTTTATCGTGCTTTGAGTTCGATGAGGACGAAGTGAAAAGGATCAGGCTAAACATAAAGGTTTTCCCTGACTATTCAGAAGAATGGGCGGAATTTGTGGTGATGAACCGCAAGAACAACTCCGACATTCCTGCTCATCCCTACGACATTGTTATCGGGCCTATTGCCGACGATACTGTTGGCGTTCAGATTCGCCGTTTCATAATGGGCTATCTGTCGGCATCGGCATTGGTCGAAGAACTGAGATTCAAGGGCGACCATGCTGTACAATACTTTTTCGGCACGCCCAAAGCCATACAACTCTTAAAACGCATCGAATTATGACACAAGACATACAGTTTCAGATAGAATGCCTTGCAGCAGAACTTGCCGAGATGCTTATGGCAGAATATGGCTGGGACATACACCGTGCCCTCGACGAACTATATTCATCAACCACTTTCGCCAAGCTAAATGACCCCGAATGTGGTCTCTACTATCAGGGAGCCGTCTATATCTTCCAATTCCTCAAATCCGAAATCGAAACCGGCAAAGTCGCATAAAAATATGGATATTCTAAAGAAATATTGGTGGTGGATTATTATTGCATTCATAGCCATTCCAATAATCTTAAACGCAGTTCTTTTAATTCCTGCATTTACCCCTATTGTAGGAGACAATACCGTATGGCTTTCATTCTTTGGTTCCCTAATTGGTGCTCTTGCTTCTTTTGTAATGATATTCTTCACTGCAAAAACACTTGAACAGAATAAACTACAATTAGAAGAGCTCAAGAGACAATGGGGCGAAGAACATTCACCTTATCTTTCTTGCCAGCTAATCCCCTCTAATAGTTGGTTTAAATTACGCATTCTTAACTCTGCAAATGTTGTGGCCAAAGATGTTTCTATCAACATTGAGAATTGTTTAGAGAATGAGGACATATACCGATTTGGTATTCTTAAAGAATTCTTATCGAATCAATCTTTTGTTATACCTCCACTTGAAAGTATATATTTTGACATTCTGATAACTGCTTATAAAGATATTGAGAGCTTGCCAAAGGGTTTTATTAGAGTATCGTTAAAATCTGAAGATAAAGATTTTGGCATTTTTCAGCTATATCCAAGCAATCATGCTTATATGTCTTTTGAGAAAGCCAATATTGGCCGAGAAATCGTAGACTCAATTACAAAAGTGAGTAGCGCCATTACTGATAAAAAGTTTTAATTTAAATAAGCACTATTAAGAATTGGATTTTCAAGTCGACATAAAAGAAACTGAAATATTCGAGCTTTCGCCCGAATTGCTTAATGCTCTGCTCAAGGACCACACGTTGAGCACTGATGAGCAGCAAGTCAATATTTTCTGGGCGACGGATAACTATGCCGACCGAGGCGACGGTTTTCAGTACGGCGACCAAATAACCATTGAGGCTATCACCGGCTCAAACGGCAACGTAATCGTGCCGCGAGCCGTCAAGTCTCGCGAGCAGCAGCAACAGCGCAGCCGCGAGATGGCAGAGGTGTTCACTCCTTCGTGGATATGCAACAAGCAGAACAACCTCGTCGATAATGCCTGGTTTGGTCGCGAGGGCGTTTTCAATACCGAGGTCGACAATCCCGACGGTTCCCACTCGTGGATTGTCAATGCCGAACCCGTCGTTTTCCCTGAGGGCAAAAACTGGCGCGACTATGTGAATGAGAACCGCCTTGAAATCACCTGCGGCGAGGCTCCTTATCTCGTCAGCCGGTACGACACCGTGACAGGCGAGCCTATCCCAGTTGAACGTCGTATCGGTATGCTTGACCGCAAACTCCGAGTTGTCAGTGAAAACACTTCGACAACCGGCGAATGGCTCAAAGCGGCACAATCCGCTTTTATGAGCACTTACGGCTTCGAGTGGCAGGGCGACAATCTCGTGCTCGCTCGCGAAGCGCTTCTTTATACTTTCCTCGACTATTTCCGTGCCAAGTTCGGCAAAGAACCGCAACTGAAATCTTTGCAATATATCGCTTACATTATCTCTTGGAACATTTGGCAGATGGACGGCCTCAAAGGGGTTATTCCTAACTCGTGCGGCGAACGTCGCACCGTTGTTGTTGACCTTTTCGGTGAGACGGAAACCATTACCCAATGTCAAGGTTGCAAGACCGGCGACATCCGCGCCCATAACGGCACTTACGCTCTAATCAAAGACTGGAGCGCATCAAAATCCAAACAAAAAATCCGATTCATCGACCTTATCAAATAATCGGCCATGGAATATTTCTCTAATCTTAAAGCCAAACTAATCTATGTGTTCCGCATACCCGATGCGGCACACAGCGACTGCCTCAAAATTGGCGAAGCCACTTTTGAGGACGGCAACATTACGCTGCCGCCCAACAGCAGTGCGCTCAATAAAGCGGCCAAGGCTCGTATTGACCAGTACACCAAGACTGCCGGAATCACTTATGAACTCTTGCACACGGAAATCGCAATTTTCGTGCGCGACGGCAAAATTGCCGCCGTCAACGACAAGGAGGTTCACGATGTGCTTCTCCGCAGCGGTATCAAACGCAAAGTATTTGATAAGGTGAACGGTGCAAACGAGTGGTTCTGCTGCGACCTCGAAACTGCCAAACGAGCTATCGCCGCTGTAAAGGAGGGCCGCAAAGCCTTGAAAGGCTCTGAAATCACTGTCGGGCAGTCGCCCATACAGTTCCGTCCGGAGCAGCGCGAAGCCATCGATAAAACTCTCAAACAGTTCAAGAAAGGCAATCAGATGCTATGGAATGCCAAAATGCGTTTTGGCAAAACGCTCTCGGCTCTGCAAGTCGTTAAGGAAAGTGGCGACTTCCGCCGCGTCCTTATCCTCACTCACCGCCCGGTGGTCGATGCGGGCTGGTTCGAGGACTTCGGAAAGATATTCTACGATAACGACGAATACGCCTATGGTTCAAAGACCAACGGCGATACTTTCGTCTCTCTCGAACGCCGCGCCCGTCGTGAGGAATGTCGCTATATCTACTTCGCCTCGATACAAGACCTCCGAGGCTCTGAGCTTGTCGGCGGCAACTTCGACAAGAACAACGATATTTTCTCGACCCCGTGGGATCTCATCATTGTAGATGAAGCCCACGAGGGTACGCAGACCGAACTTGGCAAGGCTGTGATGAAAGAGCTTACCAAGGAGAAAACGAAAGTGCTTCGTCTCTCCGGCACTCCGTTCAATCTGCTCGACGATTTCAAGGAGGAAGAAATCTACACTTGGGATTATGTCATGGAGCAACGTGCCAAGGTCCGGTGGGACGAAGAGCACCCGGGCGACCATAATCCCTACGCGGGTCTGCCACGGCTGAACATCTATACTTACGACCTCGGCAGACTCATAAACGAGTATGTCGACGAGGATATAGCGTTCAACTTCCGCGAGTTTTTCCGCGTGAACGACAGCGGCGAATTTGTTCACCGCAGCCACGTTCAGAATTTCCTCGACCTTCTCACGAAGACTGACGAGGAAAGTATGTATCCTTTTGCCAACAAACGCTATCGCGACATCTTCCGTCACACCCTTTGGATGGTGCCGGGCGTTAAGTCGGCAAAGGCTCTCGCCGCCATGCTGCGCAATCACCCCGTTTTCGGGCTTTTTGAAATCGTCAACGTGGCCGGTGACGGCGACGAGGAAGAAGCCAACGAGGAAGCTCTCAAAAAGGTTACCGACGCTATCGGCCCTGACCCCGACAAGACGCGCACCATTACGCTCTCTTGCGGTCGACTGACTACCGGCGTGAGCGTCAAGCCGTGGATGGGCGTGTTCATGCTGTCGGGCAGCTTCAACACTGCCGCCTCTGCTTATATGCAGACCATTTTCCGTGTGCAGACACCTGCCACTTTCAATGGCCGCGTCAAGGAAGATTGCTATGTGTTTGACTTCGCTCCCGACCGCACTCTCAAAGTGCTGGCCGAAACCGCGAAAATTTCCACCAAGGCAGGAAAGCAATCTTCAGGCGAGCGCCAGCAGCTCGGCGAGTTCCTGAATTTCTGCCCGATCATCTCGATTGAGGGTAGCCAAATGAAGCAGCTCGATACCGAGCATATGCTTCAACAGCTCAAACGTGTTTACGTTGAGCGCGTGGTGCAGAACGGTTTTGAGGACGGCTACCTCTACAATGACAAGCTGATGCGCCTGACCGATGTTGACATCAAAGAGTTCAACGAGCTGAAAGGCATTATCGGTCAGACTAAGGCGATGGGTAAGTCTAACGACATTACCGTAAACGACCAGGGCCTCACCAACGAGGAATACGAGGAAAAGGAAAAGCTCGAAAAGAAAAAGAAACGCGAGCTTACTCCCGAAGAAAAGGCTCGTCTCGAAGAATTGAAGAAAAAGAAGAAAGTCAAAGAGGACGCTATCTCAATTCTTCGTGGTATCTCCATCCGTATGCCGCTAATGATTTACGGAGCCAAGGTTGAAAACGAGGACGAAGAACTGACAATCGACAACTTCACTCAACTTGTCGACCCGCAATCGTGGGAAGAATTTATGCCGAAAGGCGTTACAAAACAACGCTTCAACGCCTTCAAGAAGTATTACGACCCCGACATCTTCACCGCCGCCGCCAAACGCATACGCGCTATGGCTCGCGCTGCCGACCGTCTCTCTATCGAGGAACGCATCGAACGCATTGCTGCCATCTTCGCCACGTTCCGCAATCCTGATAAAGAAACGGTCTTGACTCCGTGGCGCGTGGTGAATATGCACATGAGCGACTGTCTCGGCGGCTACACGTTCTTCAACGAGGACTTCTCAGAGACCATCGAAGAACCGCGCTTTGTCGACCGTGGAGATGTTACCGCAGAGGTATTTACACCGGATAGCCACCTCCTTGAAATAAATTCAAAGTCGGGTCTTTATCCGCTGTACCTCGCTTATAACATCTACCGCTCGCGGCTGCGTAATCAGATGTTCTCGCCGGAATCCCTCGAAGAACATCAAGCCATTTGGGACGCTGCTGTTGCAGAAAACATCTTTGTTATCTGCAAAACCCCAATGGCAAAGCGCATCACAGAGCGGACACTCCTCGGCTTCCGCAAAGGGAATACCAATATGTGGGCTCCAGAAGACCTAATAAACAAAATCAAGAACCAGCCCGAACTTTTCATCAAAAAAGTGGGCGACTTAGTTGGAAAGAACGTGAAAATAAAAGCTGTTGTCGGAAACCCGCCGTATCAGGAGGAAGGAGAAAGCACTCGTAAAGCTCCAATTTATCACCTGTTCTATGATGCCGCGTTTAAACTTTCACCTATAGTATCTCTGATTACCCCCGGACGTTATCTTTTCAAGGCCGGTCAGACACCAGCCGAATGGATGGATAGAATGTTGGCAGACCCTCATTTTAAGGTCGTAGACTACTTCCAGAAATCCAATGAAGTATTCCCGACAGTAGATATTAAAGGCGGAGTTGCTATTGGTCTTAGAAATGCAAACAAAGAGTTTGGGGCAATTGGATTCTTCTCGGAATTTCCTCAACTTGTTTCTATAATGGACAAAGTAGGGATTCATAAAGACTTTGTTCGAGGGGCTTTTTCTGAAACTGTTTCATCACAAGGCATATATCGTTTCTCAGATTTAGCTTTAACCGAAGTGCCACGTATATATGAGGTTCAAGGAAAGGGAACTGCTGCTAAAATTACATCTAATGCCTTTGAGAATCTCACTGAAATCTTTGTTGATTCAGAAGATAAGCTCTCGGATAAAGGCGTTCAGATAATGGGTAGGATCAAGGGCTATCGTGAAACACGATGGATAAACGCCAAATATCTACAACCTTGCGATTTCTTGAATTACTACAACGTATTTGTGCCTGAGGCCAATGGCACAGGTGCCATCGGCGAGGTGCTCAGCACGCCGGTAATCGGCGTGCCGGTAATCGGACACACGGACACCTTCCTCAGCATCGGCAAGTTTGCCTCAGCTGAGGAGGCGTCCGCGTGTTTGAAATACGTCAAGTCAAAATTTGCCAGGTGTTTATTAGGTACCCTCAAGGCAACGCAACACAACCCTAAGGATACTTGGGCGAATGTCCCGATGCAGGACTTCACGGCTAACAGCGACATCGACTGGAGCAAGAGCATCGAAGAAATCGACATTCAGCTCTACGCCAAATACAATCTTTCCAAGGATGAAATCGCTTTCATCGAATCCATGATTAAACCTATGTGATACTATGTCAGAGAACAAAAAAATATCGCCACAAGCAATTGTCGCTTTGGAAAAAGCTCTAACTGTGATATATTGGTATAAAAGAGATCTTAAAAGATTTCTATACCAAATAATTGGTGATGAAACCGGCATTTTAGCAGTAATTGATTGGACTGATTTAAAGAAAAACATAGCTGCTCGCGTGATAGACATGCTCGTTAAAAATGGAGATAGGACTCACGATATTTTAATGCAATTAATTTTCTCTGTTTCTGATTTTTCTGATTTTTCACATTTGGACATTTTGGATGGAGGCAAAGACAAGGCTAAAGCAGCTAAGGAAGCTGTGAAAGCATTAAGAACCCATGTTTGTGGTCATCAAAATATTCAAAAAGAACTTGAAGAAGCTAAACAACGTAGGGAGAAGGCTCAAGCTCGTCAAAACCAGCTTAACCGAACAAAACAGATTTTATCGGAATTAAAAAACGACTTTTACTCTTGGTCTATTTCATCAGACCGTCAAGGAAGCGGTTTCGCATTAGAAAAAATATTATATCGTCTATTTGAATTGTCAGATTTAGACCCCAAAGGTTCATTTAAGGTTACTGGGGAGCAGATTGACGGTGCCTTCTCTTTTAATTATGAAGAATATCTACTTGAGGCTAAATGGAGAAACAAACAGACCCCACTATCTGATTTGGACTCATTTTCGAGCAAAATAGGTCGTAAATTTGAGAATACATTAGGCCTTTTCATTTCGATTTCAGGCTTTTCTGAAGAAGGTATTGTCCAGTTTAGAATTTCCCCTGATAAACGGGTTTTACTAATGGACGGAGAAGATTTAATTGCGGTGCTTGATGAACGTATTACGTTATCAGACTTACTTTCTCGCAAAAGAAGAGAAGCCGCTCAGACTGGGAATGTATATCTTAAATATAGAGATATGATAAATTAATCATCTTCTACAAATATGACATTTTGGAATTACATAGGAGAGTTTTTCTTGTTTCGTTGGCTGTTTGGCTTTCACAAGCATAATGAATCAAAACGTAATCTATCGGATACGCCCAGCAACTTTGGCCACAAGGATATTATTGGTAACAATGATACGCACACAGGCTTTAGTCGCCGCCATGAAAATAGTTACTCTCGTTATGACAACTATGATTATGGCTATTCACAATCGTATGACGATTTTCATGACGAGCAGGACGGCTACGACATGATGGACGATGATTTTTAAATATGGATAACGGACAGATAATACTATTTCAGACGCAGGGAGGCGAGACGAAGATTGAGGTTCGGCTTGCCAATGAATCGGTGTGGCTTACGGCCGACCAGATGGCGGAACTGTTTCAACGCAATAAGTCGACCATTTCAAGACATATAAAGAATATACTTGAAAGTGGTGAGTTACAGCGAAATTCAGTTGTTGCAGAAAATGCAACAACTGCTGCCGACGGAAAAACTTACACCGTTTCTTACTATAACCTCGACATGATTATCAGTGTCGGATATCGTGTCAATTCGCATCGGGGTGTGCAGTTCCGGCAGTGGGCTACCCAAGTGTTGAAAGAATACATGATCAAGGGGTTTGCCCTGAACGATGATCTACTTAAAAATGCAGGACATGGGAATTACTTTGATGAGCTGCTTGCGAGAATCCGCGACATTCGCAGTTCGGAAAAGGTGTTCTACCGTAAGATTCTTGAAATATACGCCCTAAGTATCGACTATGACCCTCGGACGGAAACAACCCAGCAGTTCTTCAAGACAGTGCAGAACAAGATGCACTTTGCCGCCCACGGACATACAGCTGCAGAGGTTATCTATGACCGTGTGTCGAAATCCATTTCCTTGAAGCCTTAGAAGCTGAAAGAAAGCGTCTCGGCGGTAAAAAATCATAACTCCTGACGCCATACACCACGATGCCACGGTGCTGACGGTGCAGCTTCGTTGACAAAATGTTGACACAAATTTTGAATTTGCAGACAATTTTGAGGAAAGAGATAAGCCAAACTGCAGTGAATTGGTTGATAGCACTGAGTTAAAATCAACACACAAAACACTATCCTCGCCAGTATCGGAGAATTTCTTTGCCCGTAAATTGTAACCGTCCGTTATCGCGTCGCACTCTGCCGTCAATTCCACCACATCTTGCTCCGCGTTTTACTGCATTGTATAATTTGCTACAACTAACTCCTAGAAGCTTTGCGGCCTCTTTCACACTATACAGCCCAGCTTCCGTTACTTTAGGTGGTTCGTTTATCATAAGTTTTTTTATAAACTTATTTTATTGGTAATCCGCCTGGAGCTGCGGAATATCGTTGTAACTAAGTAGTATTCAGAAAATTGTAATGCCTCGCTTTCCGTTGTTCACGAATTGTACACGGCATTATTTCAATGTTCTTCCCCATTGTTTCCATTGGGTTATTACAAAGGTACGAAATAATATCGATATAATAGCATTATAGGAAATTGAGAATTAATCATTAATTATTTTTTGTATGTTGTCTATTTGCTCATTGTATATTTTAGGATAATCTGCATATCCCGTCTCGATATCAATCGTTTGTCTATGATATACAACATTGACTCCCATACGTTCTAATAATCTTAGCTTGGGTAGATGTAAATGAATTTCTGAAAGAGGAAAGGTTGGATAATAGTAGATTTGATTCTTTGCAAGACCACTTTTAAGTAATCTTGCTCTTCTTGACAATAACCACCAAATATCTATTTCAGAGAAATCTAATGTGATACCTATAATACAATGATTCGGTAAAATTTGAGGTTTTTCATCCTTGGCTAAGCCGCTAACTGAGCCAACCGATGATTTATTTTCTGAATTATTTTGAGATGCGGAGATTTTCCGCAAGTCGAAATAATCGTTGAGGCGAGATAAGATTCAAACATAAGCCGTTTGAACTGCGCTACCGAAAGATCCGGATAATCCTTCCTTATGACCTCTTTGCAGACATTGAGGGCTGTGAAGGAAAGATTGAACGCAAAGTCA